>NZ_JAOWGE010000029.1:0-27227 GCF_030333295.1 Citrobacter sp. CK198
GCATTCGACCAGATCGATAACGCGCCGGAAGAAAAAGCTCGTGGTATCACCATCAACACTTCTCACGTTGAATACGACACCCCGACTCGCCACTACGCGCACGTAGACTGCCCGGGCCACGCCGACTATGTTAAAAACATGATCACCGGTGCTGCGCAGATGGACGGCGCGATCCTGGTTGTTGCTGCGACTGACGGCCCGATGCCGCAGACCCGTGAGCACATCCTGCTGGGTCGTCAGGTAGGCGTTCCGTACATCATCGTGTTCCTGAACAAATGCGACATGGTTGATGACGAAGAGCTGCTGGAACTGGTTGAGATGGAAGTGCGTGAACTGCTGTCTCAGTACGATTTCCCGGGCGACGACACGCCGATCGTTCGTGGTTCTGCTCTGAAGGCGCTGGAAGGCGACGCAGAGTGGGAAGCGAAAATCATCGAACTGGCTGGCTACCTGGATTCCTACATCCCGGAACCAGAGCGTGCGATTGACAAGCCTTTCCTGCTGCCGATCGAAGACGTATTCTCCATCTCCGGTCGTGGTACCGTTGTTACCGGTCGTGTAGAGCGCGGTATCATCAAAGTGGGCGAAGAAGTTGAAATCGTTGGTATCAAAGAGACTGCGAAGTCTACCTGTACTGGCGTTGAAATGTTCCGCAAACTGCTGGACGAAGGCCGTGCTGGTGAGAACGTAGGTGTTCTGCTGCGTGGTATCAAACGTGAAGAAATCGAACGTGGTCAGGTACTGGCTAAGCCGGGTTCCATCAAGCCGCACACCAAGTTCGAATCTGAAGTGTACATTCTGTCCAAAGACGAAGGCGGCCGTCATACTCCGTTCTTCAAAGGCTACCGTCCGCAGTTCTACTTCCGTACAACTGACGTGACTGGCACCATCGAACTGCCGGAAGGCGTAGAGATGGTAATGCCGGGCGACAACATCAAAATGGTTGTTACCCTGATCCACCCGATCGCGATGGACGACGGTCTGCGTTTCGCAATCCGTGAAGGCGGCCGTACTGTTGGCGCGGGCGTTGTTGCTAAAGTAATGAGCTAATTATTTAATAATTAGTTCTGCACTTAAAAAGGGCGCTTCGGCGCCCTTTTTGCTGTCTGTCATATCTACCTGCTATATAAAGAGTGTCATATTTAGTCGCATTTTTTATTCCTCTCCCTGCACACAAACGTATTTGTGCTATTGTAATCATAACTATTCTCATTTACACTTTGCGCAGAAATTGAACGGGAGCGATCATGTACGTTTGTTTGTGTAATGGTGTAAGTGATAAAAAAATTCGTCAGGCTGTTCGTCAGTTTCACCCTCAATCTTTCCAACAATTACGTAAGTTTATTCCTGTTGGAAATCAATGCGGTAAGTGCGTCCGGGCGGCGCGTGAAGTGATGCAGGATGAGTTAATGCAAATGCCGGAGTTTAAAGAAATCGCCTGAGTCACATTCTTTTTTTTGACATCCTTGTAGCCCCATCTACGCTCTAAGAGTGGAAGCGGAGGGACTATAAAATGAAAGGTGATGTTAAAATCATAAATTATCTCAATAAACTATTGGGAAATGAGCTTGTCGCAATCAATCAGTACTTTCTCCATGCCCGTATGTTTAAAAACTGGGGGCTCACTCGTCTGAATGACGTCGAATACCATGAATCCATCGATGAAATGAAACACGCTGATAAATATATCGAGCGTATTTTATTTCTTGAAGGTATCCCAAACTTGCAGGATCTTGGCAAGCTGGGCATTGGTGAAGATGTCGAAGAGATGTTGCAGTCAGATCTCCGTCTGGAACTGGAAGGAGCGAAGGATCTACGTGAAGCCATAGCCTACGCCGACAGCGTTCATGATTACGTTAGCCGGGACATGATGATTGAGATCCTGACAGATGAAGAAGGGCATATCGACTGGCTTGAGACGGAGCTGGATCTGATTGCAAAAATTGGTCTACAGAATTACCTGCAATCGCAGATTAAAGTGGACGATTAACTCCCCGACAGCAGTGTTTTCCAGCCAATGATAAAACCCGCAGCCGCCAGAAATGGCCCGAACGGCAGCGGGTTTTTTAATGCCCCTTTCCCGTTTATTACGCACATCGCCATTACATTAATGCTGGCAATAAGCGCGGCCAGAAAGACCAGCAGGGGTAATGACTCCCAACGATGCCAGGCGCCAAGCGCGGCAAGAAATTTGATATCGCCGTACCCGAGCCCCTCTTTGTGATACAGCAACCGATATCCCCAATAGAGAAGGGCGAACCCGCCGTAACCCGCAATGGCGCCCCAAAGCGCATCTGGCAAATGGTCAGGTAAACAGCACAGGTAATAAAGCAGGCCGCTCCAGAGCAAGGGACAGGTAAACCGATCGGGCAAGAGTCCTGTTCGCGCGTCATATATCCCGGATAGCGCAGATAATAAGAGGTAGATAATCAGGAAGGGGAGGTCGGGTTGCATCATGTCATCCTCATTAAACGTTGCGCTCACCATCCGTGAAACTCATTTTCCACGCAACGGAGGAATGATGACGTTGCGCAGTGTATTCCGAAGAAAATGCGCAAAACAAAAACGGCACAACGCGTGTGCGAAGTTGCTCGCATTACAGACGAAATGATTAATATCTACGCGGCACTTGCGTCAGGCTGAGATTTGCGTATAATGCGCGGGCTTGTCTTAGTTGACGGCAGGTTCGATCTGAACCTTAGGTAGCCGATTTGGTTATCTAACAATGCTCCCAATCGGGGAGCTACGTAAGAACGGTTACACTCTCCCATCAATCGTAATGGGCACGAGGAGTAATCATTTTCGTTTATAAAATAATTGGAGCTCTGGTCTCATGCAGAACCAAAGAATCCGTATCCGCCTGAAAGCGTTTGATCATCGTCTGATCGATCAATCAACCGCGGAAATCGTCGAGACTGCTAAGCGCACTGGTGCGCAAGTCCGTGGTCCGATCCCGCTGCCGACCCGCAAAGAGCGCTTTACCGTTCTGATCTCCCCGCACGTTAACAAAGACGCGCGCGATCAGTACGAAATTCGCACTCACAAGCGTCTGGTTGACATCGTTGAGCCAACCGAGAAAACCGTTGATGCTCTGATGCGTCTGGACCTGGCTGCCGGTGTAGACGTGCAGATCAGCCTGGGTTAATCAGGTCATCGAGCGATTGAGAGGTTGAAACAATGATTGGTTTAGTCGGTAAAAAAGTGGGTATGACCCGCATCTTCACTGAAGATGGCGTCTCTATCCCAGTAACCGTAATCGAAGTTGAAGCAAACCGCGTTACTCAGGTTAAAGATCTGGCTAACGATGGCTACCGCGCTGTTCAGGTTACCACTGGTGCTAAAAAAGCTAACCGTGTAACCAAGCCGGAAGCTGGCCACTTTGCTAAAGCTGGCGTAGAAGCTGGCCGCGGCCTGTGGGAGTTCCGTCTGGCAGAGGGTGAAGAATACACCGTTGGTCAGAGCATTAGCGTTGAACTGTTTGCTGACGTTAAAAAAGTTGACGTAACTGGCACCTCTAAAGGTAAAGGTTTCGCAGGTACCGTTAAGCGCTGGAACTTCCGTACCCAGGACGCTACTCACGGTAACTCCTTGTCTCACCGCGTTCCGGGTTCTATCGGTCAGAACCAGACTCCGGGCAAAGTGTTCAAAGGCAAGAAAATGGCAGGTCAGCTGGGTAACGAACGTGTAACCGTTCAGAGCCTGGACGTAGTACGTGTTGACGCTGAGCGCAACCTGCTGCTGGTTAAAGGTGGTGTTCCGGGTGCAACCGGTTGCGACCTGATCGTTAAACCAGCTGTGAAGGCGTAAGGGGATAGCAATGGAATTAGTATTGAAAGACGCGCAGAGCGCGCTGACTGTTTCCGAAACTACCTTCGGTCGTGATTTCAACGAAGCGCTGGTTCACCAGGTTGTTGTTGCTTATGCAGCTGGTGCTCGTCAGGGCACTCGTGCTCAGAAGACTCGTGCTGAAGTAACTGGTTCCGGTAAAAAACCGTGGCGCCAGAAAGGTACCGGCCGTGCGCGTTCTGGTTCTATCAAGAGCCCGATCTGGCGTTCTGGTGGCGTGACCTTCGCTGCACGTCCGCAGGACCACAGTCAAAAAGTTAACAAGAAGATGTACCGCGGCGCGCTGAAAAGCATTCTGTCCGAACTGGTACGTCAGGATCGTCTGATCGTTGTCGAGAAGTTCTCTGTAGAAGCGCCTAAAACTAAGCTGCTGGCTCAGAAACTGAAAGACATGGCTCTGGAAGATGTGCTGATCATCACCGGTGAGCTGGACGAGAACCTGTTCCTGGCTGCGCGCAACCTGCACAAGGTTGACGTACGCGATGCAACTGGTATCGACCCGGTTAGCCTGATCGCCTTCGACAAAGTCGTAATGACTGCTGATGCTGTTAAGCAAGTTGAGGAGATGCTGGCATGATTCGTGAAGAACGTCTGCTGAAGGTGCTGCGCGCACCGCACGTTTCTGAAAAAGCGTCTACTGCGATGGAAAAAACCAACACCATCGTTCTCAAAGTTGCTAAAGACGCGACCAAAGCAGAAATCAAAGCTGCTGTGCAGAAACTGTTTGAAGTCGAAGTCGAAGTCGTTAACACCCTGGTTGTTAAAGGGAAAGTTAAACGTCACGGACAGCGTATCGGTCGTCGTAGCGACTGGAAAAAAGCTTACGTCACCCTGAAAGAAGGCCAGAATCTGGACTTCGTTGGCGGCGCTGAGTAAGTCGGAGGAGTAATACAATGGCAGTTGTTAAATGTAAACCGACATCTCCGGGTCGTCGCCACGTAGTTAAAGTGGTTAACCCTGAGCTGCACAAGGGCAAACCTTTTGCTCCGTTGCTGGAAAAAAACAGCAAATCCGGTGGTCGTAACAACAATGGCCGTATCACCACTCGTCATATCGGTGGTGGCCACAAGCAGGCATACCGTATTGTTGACTTCAAACGCAACAAAGATGGTATCCCGGCAGTTGTTGAACGTCTTGAGTACGATCCGAACCGTTCCGCGAACATCGCGCTGGTTCTGTACAAAGACGGTGAGCGCCGTTACATCCTGGCCCCTAAAGGCCTGAAAGCTGGCGACCAGATTCAATCTGGCGTTGATGCTGCAATCAAACCAGGCAACACCCTGCCGATGCGCAACATCCCGGTTGGTTCTACCGTTCATAACGTAGAAATGAAACCAGGTAAAGGCGGTCAGCTGGCACGTTCCGCTGGTACTTACGTTCAGATCGTTGCGCGCGATGGTGCTTATGTCACTCTGCGTCTGCGTTCTGGTGAAATGCGTAAAGTCGAAGCAGACTGCCGTGCAACTCTGGGCGAAGTTGGCAATGCTGAGCATATGCTGCGCGTTCTGGGTAAAGCAGGTGCTGCACGCTGGCGTGGTGTTCGTCCGACCGTTCGCGGTACCGCGATGAACCCAGTAGACCACCCACATGGTGGTGGTGAAGGTCGTAACTTTGGTAAGCACCCGGTAACTCCGTGGGGCGTTCAGACCAAAGGTAAGAAGACCCGCAGCAACAAGCGTACTGATAAATTCATCGTACGTCGCCGTAGCAAATAATTTTAGAGGATAAGCCATGCCACGTTCTCTCAAGAAAGGTCCTTTTATTGACCTGCACTTGCTGAAGAAGGTAGAGAAAGCGGTGGAAAGCGGAGACAAGAAGCCCCTGCGCACTTGGTCCCGTCGTTCAACGATCTTTCCTAACATGATCGGTTTGACCATCGCTGTCCATAATGGTCGTCAGCACGTTCCGGTATTTGTAACCGATGAAATGGTCGGTCACAAACTGGGTGAATTCGCACCGACTCGTACTTATCGCGGCCACGCTGCTGATAAAAAAGCGAAGAAGAAATAAGGTAGGAGGAAGAGATGGAAACTATCGCTAAACATCGCCATGCTCGTTCTTCTGCTCAGAAGGTTCGCCTTGTTGCTGACCTGATTCGCGGTAAGAAAGTGTCGCAGGCTCTGGATATTTTGACCTACACCAACAAGAAAGCGGCTGTACTGGTCAAGAAAGTCCTGGAATCTGCCATTGCTAACGCTGAACACAACGATGGCGCTGACATTGACGATCTGAAAGTTACGAAAATTTTCGTAGACGAAGGCCCGAGCATGAAGCGCATTATGCCGCGTGCAAAAGGTCGTGCAGATCGCATCCTGAAGCGCACCAGCCACATTACTGTGGTTGTGTCCGATCGCTGAGACTCTGGAGACTAGCAATGGGTCAGAAAGTACATCCTAATGGTATTCGCCTGGGTATTGTAAAACCATGGAACTCTACCTGGTTTGCGAACACCAAAGAATTCGCTGACAACCTGGACAGCGATTTTAAAGTACGTCAGTACCTGACGAAGGAACTGGCTAAAGCGTCCGTATCTCGTATCGTTATCGAGCGTCCGGCTAAGAGCATCCGTGTGACTATTCACACTGCTCGTCCGGGTATCGTTATCGGTAAGAAAGGCGAAGACGTAGAAAAACTGCGTAAGGTCGTAGCGGATATCGCTGGCGTTCCTGCACAGATCAATATCGCCGAAGTTCGTAAGCCTGAACTGGACGCAAAATTGGTTGCTGACAGCATCACTTCTCAGCTGGAACGTCGCGTTATGTTCCGTCGTGCTATGAAGCGTGCTGTACAGAACGCAATGCGTCTGGGCGCTAAAGGTATTAAAGTTGAAGTTAGCGGCCGTCTGGGCGGCGCGGAAATCGCTCGTACCGAATGGTACCGTGAAGGTCGCGTACCGCTGCACACTCTGCGTGCTGACATCGACTACAACACCTCTGAAGCGCACACCACTTACGGTGTAATCGGCGTTAAAGTGTGGATCTTCAAAGGCGAGATCCTGGGTGGTATGGCTGCTGTTGAACAACCGGAAAAACCGGCTGCTCAACCGAAAAAGCAGCAGCGTAAAGGCCGTAAATAAGGAGCGTCGCTGATGTTACAACCAAAGCGTACAAAATTCCGTAAAATGCACAAAGGCCGTAACCGCGGTCTGGCGCAGGGTACGGATGTTAGCTTCGGCAGCTTCGGTCTGAAAGCTGTTGGCCGTGGTCGTCTGACTGCCCGTCAGATCGAAGCAGCACGTCGTGCTATGACCCGTGCAGTTAAGCGTCAAGGTAAGATCTGGATCCGTGTATTCCCGGACAAACCGATCACTGAAAAGCCGCTGGCAGTGCGTATGGGTAAAGGTAAAGGTAACGTGGAGTATTGGGTTGCCTTGATTCAGCCGGGTAAAGTCCTGTATGAAATGGACGGCGTACCGGAAGAGCTGGCCCGTGAAGCATTCAAGCTGGCAGCAGCGAAACTGCCGATTAAAACCACCTTTGTAACTAAGACGGTGATGTAATGAAAGCAAAAGAGCTGCGTGAGAAGAGTGTTGAAGAGCTGAACACCGAGCTGCTGAACCTGCTGCGTGAGCAGTTCAACCTGCGTATGCAGGCTGCAAGTGGCCAGCTGCAACAGTCTCACCTGTTGAAGCAAGTGCGTCGTGATGTCGCACGCGTTAAGACTTTACTGACTGAGAAGGCGGGTGCGTAATGACCGATAAAATCCGTACTCTGCAAGGTCGCGTTGTTAGCGACAAAATGGAGAAATCCATTGTTGTTGCTATCGAACGTTTTGTGAAACACCCGATCTACGGTAAATTCATCAAGCGTACGACCAAACTGCACGTACATGACGAGAACAACGAATGTGGTACCGGTGACGTGGTTGAAATCCGCGAATGCCGCCCACTGTCCAAGACTAAGTCCTGGACGCTGGTTCGCGTTGTAGAGAAAGCGGTTCTGTAATACAGTACCCATTCTCAACGAATAAACGGCTCAGCGATGGGCCGTTTATTTTTTCTACCCATATCGTTGAAGCGGTGTTATAATGCCGCGCCCCCGATATGGGGCTTTTTTAACGACCTGATTTTCGGGTCTCAGTAGTAGTTGACATTAGCGGAGCACTAAAATGATCCAAGAACAGACTATGCTGAACGTCGCCGACAACTCCGGTGCACGTCGCGTAATGTGTATCAAGGTTCTGGGTGGCTCGCACCGTCGCTACGCAGGCGTAGGCGACATCATCAAGATCACCATCAAAGAAGCAATTCCGCGTGGTAAGGTCAAAAAAGGTGATGTGCTGAAGGCGGTAGTGGTGCGCACCAAGAAGGGTGTTCGTCGCCCGGACGGTTCTGTCATTCGCTTCGATGGTAATGCATGCGTTATTCTGAACAATAACAGCGAGCAGCCTATCGGTACGCGTATTTTTGGGCCGGTAACTCGTGAGCTTCGTACCGAGAAGTTCATGAAAATTATCTCTCTGGCACCAGAAGTACTCTAAGGAGCGAATCATGGCAGCGAAAATCCGTCGTGATGACGAAGTTATCGTGTTAACCGGTAAAGATAAAGGTAAACGCGGTAAAGTTAAGAATGTCCTGTCTTCCGGCAAGGTCATTGTTGAAGGTATCAACCTGGTTAAGAAACACCAGAAGCCGGTTCCGGCTCTGAACCAACCGGGTGGCATCGTTGAAAAAGAAGCCGCTATTCAGGTTTCCAACATTGCAATCTTCAATGCGGCAACCGGTAAGGCTGACCGTGTAGGCTTTAGATTCGAAGACGGCAAAAAAGTCCGTTTCTTCAAATCTAACAGCGAAACTATCAAGTAATTTGGAGTAGTACGATGGCGAAACTGCATGATTACTACAAAGACGAAGTAGTTAATAAACTCATGACTGAGTTTAACTACAATTCTGTCATGCAAGTCCCTCGGGTCGAGAAGATCACCCTGAACATGGGTGTTGGTGAAGCGATCGCTGACAAGAAACTGCTGGATAACGCAGCAGCTGACCTGGCAGCAATCTCCGGTCAAAAACCGTTGATCACCAAAGCACGCAAATCTGTTGCAGGCTTCAAAATCCGTCAGGGCTATCCGATCGGCTGTAAAGTAACTCTGCGTGGCGAACGCATGTGGGAGTTCTTTGAGCGCCTGATCACTATTGCTGTACCGCGTATCCGTGACTTCCGTGGCCTGTCCGCTAAGTCTTTCGACGGTCGTGGTAACTACAGCATGGGTGTCCGTGAGCAGATCATCTTCCCAGAAATCGACTACGATAAAGTCGACCGCGTTCGTGGTTTGGATATTACCATTACCACTACTGCGAAATCTGACGAAGAAGGCCGTGCTCTGCTGGCTGCCTTTGACTTCCCGTTCCGCAAGTAAGGTAGGGTTACTGAATGGCTAAGCAATCAATGAAAGCACGCGAAGTAAAACGCGTAGCTTTAGCTGATAAATACTTCGCGAAACGCGCTGAACTGAAAGCGATCATCTCTGATGTGAACGCTTCCGACGAAGATCGTTGGAACGCTGTTCTTAAGCTGCAGACTCTGCCGCGTGATTCCAGCCCGTCTCGTCAGCGTAACCGCTGCCGTCAAACAGGTCGTCCACATGGTTATGTGGGCAAGTTCGGGTTGAGCCGTATCAAGTTACGTGAAGCCGCTATGCGCGGTGAAGTACCAGGCTTGAAAAAGGCTAGCTGGTAATTGTCACCAATTGAATCACGGGAGTAAAGACAGATGAGCATGCAAGATCCGATCGCGGATATGCTGACCCGTATCCGTAACGGTCAGGCCGCGAACAAAGCTGCGGTCACCATGCCTTCCTCCAAGCTGAAAGTGGCAATTGCCAACGTGCTGAAGGAAGAAGGTTTTATCGAAGATTTTAAAGTTGAAGGCGACACCAAGCCGGAACTGGAACTGACTCTTAAGTATTTCCAGGGTAAAGCTGTTGTAGAAAGCATTCAGCGTGTCAGCCGCCCAGGTCTGCGCATCTACAAACGTAAAGATGAGCTGCCGAAAGTTATGGCGGGTCTGGGTATCGCAGTTGTTTCTACCTCTAAAGGTGTTATGACTGATCGTGCAGCGCGCCAGGCTGGTCTTGGTGGCGAAATTATCTGCTACGTAGCCTAATCGGAGGAAAAAATGTCTCGTGTTGCTAAAGCACCGGTCGTTGTTCCTGCCGGCGTTGATGTAAAAATCAACGGTCAGGTTATTACGATCAAAGGTAAAAACGGCGAGCTGACTCGTACTCTCAACGATGCTGTTGAAGTTAAACATGCAGATAATGCACTGACCTTCGGTCCGCGTGATGGTTACGTAGACGGTTGGGCTCAGGCTGGTACCGCGCGTGCCCTGCTGAACTCAATGGTTATCGGTGTTACCGAAGGCTTCACTAAGAAGCTGCAGCTGGTTGGTGTAGGTTATCGTGCAGCGGTTAAAGGGAATGTAGTAAACCTGTCCTTAGGTTTCTCTCACCCGGTTGACCACCAGCTGCCAGCAGGTATTACTGCAGAATGTCCGACTCAGACTGAAATCGTGCTGAAAGGCGCTGATAAGCAGGTGATCGGTCAGGTTGCAGCAGATCTGCGCGCCTACCGTCGTCCTGAGCCTTACAAAGGCAAGGGTGTTCGTTACGCCGACGAAGTCGTGCGTACCAAAGAGGCTAAGAAGAAGTAAGGTAACACTATGGATAAGAAATCTGCTCGTATCCGTCGTGCGACCCGCGCACGCCGCAAGCTCCAGGAGCTGGGCGCAACTCGCCTGGTGGTACATCGTACCCCGCGTCACATTTACGCACAGGTAATTGCACCGAACGGTTCTGAAGTTCTGGTAGCTGCTTCTACTGTAGAAAAAGCTATCGCTGAACAACTGAAGTACACCGGTAACAAAGACGCGGCTGCAGCTGTGGGTAAAGCTGTCGCTGAACGCGCTCTGGAAAAAGGCATCAAAGATGTGTCCTTTGACCGTTCCGGGTTCCAATATCATGGTCGTGTCCAGGCACTGGCAGATGCTGCCCGTGAAGCTGGCCTTCAGTTCTAAGGTAGAGGTGTAAGATGGCTCACATCGAAAAACAAGCTGGCGAACTGCAGGAAAAGCTGATCGCGGTAAACCGCGTATCTAAAACCGTTAAAGGTGGTCGTATTTTCTCCTTCACAGCTCTGACTGTAGTTGGCGATGGTAACGGTCGCGTTGGTTTTGGTTACGGTAAAGCGCGTGAAGTTCCAGCAGCGATCCAGAAAGCGATGGAAAAAGCCCGTCGCAATATGATTAACGTCGCGCTGAACAACGGCACCCTGCAACACCCGGTTAAAGGTGTTCACACGGGTTCTCGTGTATTCATGCAGCCAGCTTCCGAAGGTACCGGTATCATCGCCGGTGGTGCAATGCGCGCCGTTCTGGAAGTTGCTGGGGTTCATAACGTTCTGGCTAAAGCATATGGTTCCACCAACCCGATCAACGTGGTTCGTGCAACTATTGATGGCCTGGAAAATATGAATTCTCCAGAAATGGTCGCTGCCAAGCGTGGTAAATCCGTTGAAGAAATTCTGGGGAAATAAACCATGGCAAAGACTATTAAAATTACTCAAACCCGCAGTGCAATCGGTCGTCTGCCGAAACACAAGGCAACGCTGCTTGGCCTGGGTCTGCGTCGTATTGGTCACACCGTAGAGCGCGAGGATACTCCTGCTGTTCGTGGTATGGTCAACGCGGTTTCCTTCATGGTTAAAGTTGAGGAGTAAGAGATGCGTTTAAATACTCTGTCTCCGGCCGAAGGCTCCAAAAAGGCGGGTAAACGCCTGGGTCGTGGTATCGGTTCTGGCCTCGGTAAAACCGGTGGTCGTGGTCACAAAGGTCAGAAGTCTCGTTCTGGCGGTGGCGTACGTCGCGGTTTCGAGGGTGGTCAGATGCCTCTGTACCGTCGTCTGCCGAAATTCGGCTTCACTTCTCGCAAAGCAGCGATTACAGCCGAAGTTCGTCTGTCTGACCTGGCTAAAGTAGAAGGCGGCGTAGTAGACCTGAACACGCTGAAAGCGGCTAACATTATCGGTATCCAGATCGAGTTCGCGAAAGTGATCCTGGCTGGTGAAGTCACTACTCCGGTAACTGTTCGTGGCCTGCGTGTTACTAAAGGCGCTCGTGCTGCTATCGAAGCTGCTGGCGGTAAAATCGAGGAATAAGTAGCAGATGGCTAAACAACCGGGATTAGATTTTCAAAGCGCCAAAGGTGGCTTAGGCGAGCTGAAACGCAGACTGCTGTTTGTTATCGGCGCGCTGATTGTGTTCCGTATTGGCTCTTTTATTCCGATCCCTGGTATTGATGCCGCTGTACTTGCCAAACTGCTTGAGCAACAGCGAGGCACCATCATTGAAATGTTTAACATGTTCTCTGGTGGTGCACTCAGCCGTGCTTCTATCTTTGCTCTGGGTATCATGCCGTATATTTCGGCGTCGATTATTATCCAGCTGCTGACGGTGGTTCACCCAACGCTGGCAGAAATTAAGAAAGAAGGGGAGTCTGGTCGTCGTAAGATCAGCCAGTACACCCGCTACGGTACTCTGGTGCTGGCGATATTCCAGTCGATCGGTATTGCTACCGGTCTGCCGAATATGCCTGGTATGCAAGGCCTGGTAATGAATCCGGGCTTTGCATTCTATTTCACCGCTGTTGTAAGTCTGGTTACAGGAACCATGTTCCTGATGTGGTTGGGCGAACAGATTACTGAACGTGGTATCGGCAACGGTATCTCAATCATTATCTTCGCCGGTATTGTCGCGGGACTCCCGCCAGCCATTGCCCATACTATCGAGCAAGCGCGTCAAGGCGACCTGCACTTCCTCGTGTTGCTGTTGGTTGCAGTATTAGTATTTGCAGTGACGTTCTTTGTTGTATTTGTTGAGCGTGGTCAACGCCGCATTGTGGTAAACTACGCAAAACGTCAGCAGGGTCGTCGTGTCTATGCTGCACAGAGCACACATTTACCGCTGAAAGTGAATATGGCGGGGGTAATCCCGGCAATTTTCGCTTCCAGTATTATTCTGTTCCCGGCAACCATCGCGTCATGGTTCGGGGGCGGTACTGGTTGGAACTGGCTGACAACAATTTCGCTGTATTTGCAGCCTGGGCAACCGCTTTATGTGTTACTCTATGCGTCTGCAATCATCTTCTTCTGTTTCTTCTACACGGCGTTGGTTTTCAACCCGCGTGAAACAGCAGATAACCTGAAGAAGTCCGGTGCATTTGTACCAGGAATTCGTCCGGGAGAGCAAACGGCGAAGTATATCGATAAAGTAATGACCCGCCTAACTTTGGTTGGTGCGCTTTACATTACCTTTATCTGCCTGATCCCGGAGTTCATGCGTGATGCAATGAAAGTACCGTTCTACTTTGGTGGGACCTCACTGCTTATCGTTGTCGTCGTGATTATGGACTTTATGGCTCAAGTGCAAACTCTGATGATGTCCAGTCAGTATGAGTCTGCATTGAAGAAGGCGAACCTGAAAGGCTACGGCCGTTAATTGGTCGCCCGAGAAGTTACGGAGAGTAAAAATGAAAGTTCGTGCTTCCGTCAAGAAATTATGCCGTAACTGCAAAATCGTTAAGCGTGATGGCGTCATCCGCGTGATTTGCAGTGCCGAGCCGAAGCATAAACAGCGCCAAGGCTGATTTATTCGCATATTTTTCTTGCAAAGTTGGGTTGAGCTGGCTAGATTAGCCAGCCAATCTTTTGTATGTCTGTACGTTTCCATTTGAGTATCCTGAAAACGGGCTTTTCAGCATGGTGCGTACATATTAAATAGTAGGAGTGCATAGTGGCCCGTATAGCAGGCATTAACATTCCTGATCAGAAACATGCTGTGATCGCGTTAACTTCGATCTACGGCGTCGGTAAGACCCGTTCTAAAGCCATTCTGGCTGCAGCGGGTATCGCTGAAAATGTTAAGATCAGTGAGCTGTCTGAAGAACAAATCGACACGCTGCGTGACGAAGTTGCCAAATTTGTCGTTGAAGGTGATCTGCGCCGTGAAATCAGCATGAGCATCAAGCGCCTGATGGATCTTGGTTGCTATCGCGGTTTGCGTCATCGTCGTGGTCTCCCGGTTCGCGGTCAGCGTACCAAGACCAACGCACGTACCCGTAAGGGTCCGCGCAAACCGATCAAGAAATAATCGGGGTGATTGAATAATGGCAAAGGCACCAATTCGTGCACGTAAACGTGTAAGAAAACAAGTCTCTGACGGCGTGGCTCATATCCATGCTTCTTTCAACAACACCATCGTGACTATCACTGATCGTCAGGGTAACGCGCTGGGTTGGGCAACAGCCGGTGGTTCCGGTTTCCGTGGTTCTCGCAAATCCACTCCGTTTGCAGCTCAGGTTGCAGCAGAGCGTTGCGCTGACGCCGTAAAAGAATACGGTATCAAGAATCTGGAAGTTATGGTTAAAGGTCCGGGTCCAGGTCGCGAATCTACCATTCGTGCACTGAACGCCGCTGGTTTCCGCATCACTAATATTACTGATGTGACTCCGATCCCTCATAACGGTTGTCGTCCGCCGAAAAAACGTCGCGTATAACGCTTCGTTTTCCAGGTTTGTTGGAGAAAGAAAATGGCAAGATATTTGGGTCCTAAGCTCAAGCTGAGCCGTCGTGAGGGCACCGACTTATTCCTTAAGTCTGGCGTTCGCGCGATCGATACCAAGTGTAAAATTGAACAAGCTCCTGGCCAGCACGGTGCGCGTAAACCGCGTCTGTCTGACTATGGTGTGCAGTTGCGTGAAAAGCAAAAAGTTCGCCGTATCTATGGTGTGCTGGAGCGTCAGTTCCGTAACTACTACAAAGAAGCAGCGCGTCTGAAAGGCAACACCGGTGAAAACCTGTTGGCTCTGCTGGAAGGTCGTCTGGACAACGTTGTATACCGTATGGGCTTCGGCGCCACTCGTGCAGAAGCACGCCAGCTGGTTAGCCATAAAGCAATTATGGTAAACGGTCGTGTTGTTAACATCGCTTCTTATCAGGTTAGTCCGAATGACGTTGTTAGCATTCGTGAGAAAGCGAAGAAGCAGTCTCGCGTGAAAGCCGCTCTGGAGCTGGCTGAGCAGCGTGAAAAGCCAACCTGGCTGGAAGTTGATGCTGGCAAGATGGAAGGTACGTTTAAGCGTAAGCCTGAGCGTTCTGATCTGTCTGCGGACATTAACGAACACCTGATCGTCGAGCTTTACTCCAAGTAAAGCTTAGTACCAAAGAGAGGACACAATGCAGGGTTCTGTGACAGAGTTTCTAAAACCGCGCCTGGTAGATATCGAGCAAGTGAGTTCGACGCACGCCAAGGTGACCCTTGAGCCTTTAGAGCGTGGCTTTGGCCATACTCTGGGTAACGCACTGCGCCGTATTCTGCTCTCATCGATGCCGGGTTGCGCGGTGACCGAGGTTGAGATTGATGGTGTACTACATGAGTACAGCACCAAAGAAGGCGTTCAGGAAGACATCCTGGAAATCCTGCTCAACCTGAAAGGGCTGGCGGTGAGAGTTCAGGGTAAAGATGAAGTTATTCTTACCTTGAATAAATCTGGCATTGGCCCTGTGACTGCAGCCGACATTACCCATGACGGGGATGTCGAAATCGTCAAGCCGCAGCACGTGATCTGCCACCTGACCGATGAGAACGCGTCTATTAGCATGCGTATCAAAGTTCAGCGCGGTCGTGGTTATGTGCCGGCTTCTACCCGAATTCATTCGGAAGAAGATGAGCGCCCAATCGGCCGTCTGCTGGTCGACGCATGCTACAGCCCTGTAGAGCGTATTGCCTACAATGTTGAAGCAGCGCGTGTAGAACAGCGTACCGACCTGGACAAGCTGGTCATCGAAATGGAAACCAACGGCACAATCGATCCTGAAGAGGCGATTCGTCGTGCGGCAACCATTCTGGCTGAACAACTGGAAGCTTTCGTTGACTTACGTGATGTACGTCAGCCGGAAGTGAAAGAAGAGAAACCAGAATTCGATCCGATCCTGCTGCGCCCTGTTGACGATCTGGAATTGACTGTCCGCTCTGCTAACTGCCTTAAAGCAGAAGCTATCCACTATATCGGTGATCTGGTACAGCGTACCGAGGTTGAGCTCCTTAAGACGCCTAACCTGGGTAAAAAATCTCTTACTGAGATTAAAGACGTGCTGGCTTCCCGTGGACTGTCTCTGGGCATGCGCCTGGAAAACTGGCCACCGGCAAGCATCGCTGACGAGTAACCGGATCACAGGTTAAGGTTTTACTGAGAAGGATAAGGTCATGCGCCATCGTAAGAGTGGTCGTCAACTGAACCGCAACAGCAGCCATCGCCAGGCTATGTTCCGCAACATGGCAGGTTCACTGGTTCGTCATGAGATCATCAAGACGACCCTGCCTAAAGCGAAAGAGCTGCGTCGCGTAGTTGAGCCGCTGATTACTCTTGCCAAGACTGATAGCGTAGCTAATCGTCGTCTGGCATTCGCCCGTACTCGTGATAACGAGATCGTGGCAAAACTGTTTAACGAACTGGGCCCGCGTTTCGCGAGCCGCGCCGGTGGTTACACTCGCATTCTGAAGTGTGGCTTCCGTGCAGGCGACAACGCGCCGATGGCATACATCGAGCTGGTTGATCGTTCTGAGTCGAAAGCAGAAGCTGCTGCAGAGTAATCTGTAGTAACGTAAAAAAACCCGCTCCGGCGGGTTTTTTTATATCCGCCGTATCCCCACTTATCTACAATATCTGTACTCTTTTTGTTCATCCCCTGGAGTTGTTGTATGTGGTTACTGGACCAGTGGGCAGAGCGCCATATTACCGATGCACAGACTAAAGGTGAGTTTGATAATTTGCCCGGCAGCGGTGAGCCGCTGGCCCTGGATGATGACTCACATGTGCCGCCTGAACTACGGACTGGCTACCGTTTACTCAAAAATGCCGGTTGCCTTCCCCCGGAGCTTGAACAGCGTAAAGAAGCCGTTCAGCTATTGGATCTACTTAAAGGTATTCGTCAGGACGATCCACAGTATCAGGAAGTGAGCCGTCGTTTATCGCTCCTTGAACTAAAACTACGACAGGCGGGGCTGAGTACCGGGTTTTTACGCGGTGAATATGCAGATAAACTGCTGCATAAGATTAATGATGACTAACGGAGCTTGTATGTATCGTATTGGTGAACTGGCAAAGCTGGCAGAAGTGACGCCCGATACCATCCGCTACTATGAAAAGCAGCAGATGATGGAGCATGAAGTGCGTACGGAAGGTGGTTTCCGACTCTACACGGAAAACGATCTTCAGCGCCTTAAGTTTATCCGCTATGCCCGGCAGTTGGGCTTTACGCTTGAGTCGATCCGGGAACTGTTGTCGATCCGTGTCGATCCTGAACACCATACCTGCCAGGAGTCGAAAGGGATCGTGCAGGAAAGGCTGAAAGAGGTCGAATCACGAATTGCGGAATTACAGAGTATGCAGCGTTCATTGCAGAGGCTGAACGATGCCTGCTGTGGAACGGCACACAGCAGCGTCTATTGTTCAATTCTGGAAGCACTGGAACAAGGCGCCAGCGGAGTAAAACAGGAGTGTTGATTTATTGACCTGATGAGCCTACACTCGCGCCGTTAAACCATACAAACTGGAGTTATTATGAGTCGTTATCAGCATACGAAAGGGCAGATAAAAGACAACGCCATTGAGGCATTACTGCACGATCCGCTTTTCAGACAACGTGTTGAAAAAAATAAGAAAGGGAAAGGAAGTTATCTGCGTAAAGGCAAACATGGCAATCGGGGTAACTGGGAGGCCAGTGGCAAGAAAGTGAATCACTTTTTTACCACTGGCTTTCTGCTTATTAAGGCTTGTTAAGAACGGTTGTTTTGTTCTTTCAGAAGATCGCGGATCTCAGAAAGCAATACTTCTTCCGTTGTCGGCGCTGGCGCTTCCGTCGGTTCTTCTTTCTTACGATTCAGTTTGTTGATCAGTTTGATAGCCATGAAGATAGCAAACGCCACAATAACAAAATCAAAGACGTTCTGAATAAACACACCGTAATGCATCACGACTGCCGGGATATCTCCCTGCGCTTCGCGTAGCGTAAAGGCAAACTGTTTAAAATCGATCCCGCCAATTAACAATCCCAGTGGCGGCATAATGATATCAGCAACCAGAGAAGAAACGATCTTCCCGAATGCCGCACCAATAATCACACCCACTGCCAAATCAACAACATTCCCGCGCATCGCGAATTCGCGAAACTCTTTAATAAAGCTCATTTTATTCTCCCTATGCAACAGACGTTTATAAGTTTAACAAATGTTAAGGCATTTTCCATTTATGGATTGTTTAAAGGAGCATTTATTAGGCCCTGATAAAACAGGGGAATTAAAGAGGGCGCTGCATTAGCGCCCAAATAATTACAGGAAGAAAGGACTTGGCTGGAATAAGCGTTCGACGTCGGTAATAAACTTTTTATCCGTCAGGAACATAATCACATGATCGCCTTGTTCAATGCGCAAATTGTCATTGGCAATCATTACATCGTTACCGCGAACCACTGCGCCAATTATTGTTCCCGGTGGAAGTTTAATTTCATCAATGGCACGGCCTACGACGCGAGATGTACTTTCATCACCGTGGGCAACGGCTTCAATTGCTTCTGCTACACCACGACGTAGCGATGACACTCCCACAATATCGGCTTTACGCACATGGCTGAGTAACGCGGAAATCGTGGCCTGCTGTGGTGAAATGGCAATATCAATGACGCTCCCCTGGACGAGATCCACATAGGCGCGACGTTGAATGAGCACCATTACTTTCTTCGCACCCATCCGTTTGGCCAGCATTGCCGACATAATGTTGGCTTCATCATCGTTGGTGACTGCAATAAACAGATCAACCTGATCAATATGCTCTTCAGCCAGCAGTTCCTGATCCGACGCATCGCCAAAAAAGACGATCGTATTTTGCAGTTTTTCGGCCAGTTCGGAGGCCCGCTGTTGATCGCGCTCGATCAGTTTGACGCTGTAATCTTTTTCCAGACGACGCGCGAGACCGGCACCGATATTTCCCCCGCCGACTAACATAATACGCTTATAGGGTTTCTCCAGACGTTGCAGTTCGCTCATTACCGCGCGGATATGCTGCGATGCGGCAATAAAAAAGACTTCATCGCCTGCTTCTACAATAGTCGAACCCTGGGGGCGAATGGGGCGGTCATGACGGAATATCGCGGCGACGCGGGTATCAATATGCGGCATATGCTCACGCATCGTGGATAACGCGTTCCCGATCAGCGGCCCGCCATAATAGGCTTTCACTACCGCAAGACTGACTTTACCTTCGGCGAAATTAACGACCTGCAATGCGCCGGGATATTCGATCAGGCGATAAATGTTATCGATGACCAGTTGCTCTGGCGCAATAAGATGGTCGATGGGGACGGCTTCAGAGTGGAAGAGTTTATCCGCATCGCGGACATAATCTGGCGAGCGGATACGGGCGATACGATTTGGCGTATTGAAGAGTGAATAGGCCACCTGGCAGGCGACCATATTCGTTTCATCGGAACTGGTCACGGCGACCAGCATATCCGCATCGTCTGCGCCCGCTTCACGCAGTACGCGGGGGTGAGAGCCATGCCCTTGCACGACGCGGAGATCGAACTTGTCCTGTAAACTACGCAGGCGTTCGCCATTGATATCGACCACCGTGATGTCGTTGTTCTCTCCGACCAGGTTTTCAGCCAGCGTGCCGCCGACCTGCCCTGCGCCCAGAATGATAATTTTCATCAGTCGCGACCCGTTATCTCATCACTTTTTGATTAGCTTAGCGTAAAAGAAGCCGTCACCTTCTTCCGCATCTGGCAGATTTTGCACGCCCGGTTGAGCGGGGGTTCCGGTGCCGGTCAGGGTGGCGTCCGGGGTGCGCTGTAAAAAGGCCTGAATCTGTTGGCTATTCTCTTCCGGCAGGACAGAACAGGTCGCGTAGACCAGTGTTCCGCCTGACTTTAAATGTGGCCATATGGCATCCAGAATTTCCGACTGTAATTTTGCCAGTTCAGCAATATCACGATCGCGGCGTAGCCATTTGATATCCGGGTGACGACGAATGACGCCGGTGGCTGAACAAGGCGCATCCAGCAGAATACGGTCAAATTTCTGCTCGCCACACCATTGCGCGGGATATCGACCATCACCCTGTTTGACGGTTGCCTTCATCCCCAGACGTTTAAGGTTATCGTAAACGCGTGAAAGACGCTGTTCGTCGACATCGACAGCCAACACCTGCGCTTCAGGCGCGGCTTCGAGTATATGCGTTGTTTTACCCCCCGGTGCGGCGCACAAATCCAGGATTTGCTCGCCGTTTTGTGGGGCGAGGAAGCTAACACAGCCTTGCGCGGAAGCATCCTGAACCGTTACCCAACCCTCTTCAAAACCGGGTAAGGCATGAACCGGCGCCGGAGACTCAAGACGTAGGGCGTCAGGATAGGCCGAGTGGGGAAAACCGTTCATTCCTGCGTCCTGCAATAACGCGAGCCAGCTGTCGCGTGAATGATGTGTACGGTTCACGCGTAGCCACATTGGAGGACGTTGGTTGTTGGCTTCGACAATCGCTTCCCATTGGGTGGGATAGGATTTTTGCAGGCGCTTTAGCAGCCAGGACGGATGCAGAAAACGCGCCTCGCTGGTCGCAAACTCAGCCAGCAACGCCTCCTGCTGACGCTGAAACTGACGCAAAACGCCATTGATCAGCCCTTTAAGCTGTGGGCGCTTAATAGCAACAGCACCTTCAACCGTTTCTGCGAGGGCCGCATGTGGTGGAATTCGTGTGTGCAATAGCTGGTAAAACCCTACCATGATCAGGTAATGCACGGTGCGTTGCTTACCGGTCATAGGGCGAGACATTAATTTATTAATCAGCCACTCCAGCTGCGAAAGGGTGCGCAACACGCCAAAGCACAGCTCCTGAAGCAGCGCTTTGTCTTTATCGGAGACTTTTTGCTGTAGTGGTGGCAGGACATTACTTAAGGATTGCCCTTGCTCAACGACCTGCTCAACGGCCTGTGCCGCCAGACTGCGTAAATTTTGTTTTTTCATAACCGCAAAAATAAAAATGCCCGGTAACACCGGGCGTAGTAAGACGTGACCGTCAGGCCAGACGGTTGCCAGGAATAAACCATTCCCGACGTGAATTTAAAAGATCCTGCGTGCTCATTGCCTTCTTACCTGCGGGTTGAAGGGAGAGCAGGTTCAGGATGCCGTTGCCGGTTGCAACCTGAATACCTTGTTTAGTCGCGTCAAGAATGGTGCCCGGTTCCGCTTGCGTTACGCGCTCTATCACTGACGCCTGCCACACTTTTACCGGCTGACCGTCAATTTCCATCCAGCTCATTGGCCAGGGATTAAAGGCGCGGATGCAGCGTTCAAGCTGTGCAGCAGAGAGAGACCAGTCCATACGCGCCTCTTCTTTGCTAAGTTTCTCAGCGTGAGTGGCCAGGGCGTTGTCCTGTACTTCTGGCTTCGCGGTACCGTTTTCTAACTGTTTCAGCGTTTCAATCAGCCCCTGTGGGCCAAGATCCGCCAGCTTGTCATACAGCGTGCCGCTGGTGTCTTCCGCGGTGATTGGACAGGCAAGTTTATAGAGCATATCGCCAGTATCCAGACCCACATCCATTTGCATGATGGTTACGCCCGTTTCGGCATCACCAGCCCAAAGTGAACGTTGGATCGGCGCTGCGCCACGCCAGCGCGGGAGCAGGGAACCGTGAACGTTGATGCAGCCGAGTCGCGGCATATCCAGCACCGCTTTTGGCAGAATCAGGCCATACGCCACCACGACCATTACGTCAGCGTGTAAGTCCGCGACTAAATGCTGGTTTTCTTGTGGGCGCAAGGAGGCGGGCTGAAAAACCGCTATTCCTTTCTCTTCCGCCAGCACTTTCACCGGGCTGGGCATCAGCTTTTTACCGCGTCCAGCCGGGCGGTCGGGTTGGGTAAACACGCCAACGACGTTGTGTCCAGAAGACAACAGCGCGTCAAGATGACGCGCTGCAAAGTCAGGTGTACCCGCAAAAATAATACGTAGTGAGTCTGACACGTTGATTCTTGTCCTTAAGCCCGGGCGTTCAGGCGGTCGAGTTTCTCAACTTTCTGACGAATACGTTGTTGCTTCAGCGGCGACAGATAATCGATAAACAGTTTACCAACCAGGTGATCCATCTCGTGCTGAATACAGATAGCCAACAGACCGTCTGCTTCCAGCTCAAAAGATTGACCGTCGCGGTCGAGTGCGCGAATTTTCACTTTCTCCGCACGCGGCACTAAAGCTCGCTGTTCAGGAATAGACAGACAGCCTTCTTCAATCCCCGTCTCACCGCTTTTTTCCAGCAGTTCCGGGTTGATTAACACCAGACGCTCGTCGCGGTTTTCCGAAACATCAATCACGATGATACGTTGATGAATATCGACCTGCGTTGCCGCCAGGCCAATACCTTCTTCTGCATACATCGTTTCGAACATATCATCGACGATACGCTGAATTTCTGCATTCACTTCTTCTACCGGTTTTGCGACTTTGCGAAGACGCTCGTCCGGAATATGTAACACTTGCAAAACTGCCATAATTATCCAGAGTTGTGTTCAGGAGTTGGAAAGATTATTACCTCTATTCTAGACAAAACCCCCTCCGATTGACAGCATCAGTGACCAATCGCAAAGATTGCCAGGACAGCTTGTGGCAGGGGGATAAAGGATGACCCGTACCGAAATTTGGTTACGTTTGATGCATGTGAGTGAATTGTATGGCGATGCAATGTTGAGCATTGCGAATTTGCTCATACAACAGCGTCAGATTGATAAGACTTTACTTCAGAACGCAGGGTTAACGTCCCGACAAGCGGAACGCTTTTTAACCGTCCCGCAAAAAGCGCTGGATGACGCGCAGCACTGGCTTGAGCAACCTCATCACCATTTGATTCTGGCCGGCAGCGCGCGTTATCCGGCACAGTTGAATGCGATTGCAGATTATCCCGGCGCTTTTTTTGTTGCAGGTGATCCAGAATGTCTCCAGAACTTCCAGCTTGGCGTCGTCGGAAGCCGGACACCTTCCTGGTATGGCGAGCGATGGGGGCGTTTGTTCTGTGAAAGTCTTGCCGTAAAAGGGGTGACGATTACCAGCGGGCTGGCGAGAGGAGTTGATGGCGTTGCGCATAAAGCCGCCTTAAACGCGAACGGGAAAAGCGTGGCTGTGCTGGGCAACGGTCTGGGAAGTATCCATCCCCGACGGCATACCCGGCTGGCTGAGGGGCTGATAGACGCCGGTGGCGCGCTGGTGTCGGAGTTTCCATTAGCGACGCTCCCTTTACCGCACCATTTTCCCCGACGAAACCGCATCATTAGTGGCCTGAGCAAAGGCGTGCTGGTGGTTGAAGCGGCGCTACGAAGCGGCTCTTTGGTTACTGCGCGCTGTGCGCTGGAGCAAGGGAGGGATGTCTTTGCCTTGCCAGGGCCTATAGGTAGCCCTGGCAGTGAAGGGCCGCATTGGTTGATCAAACAGGGCGCTACTCTTGTGACGGCGCCAGAGGATATTCTGGAAAATTTGCAATACGGCTTACATTGGCTGCCAGATGAGGCCGAAAATTCACTTTATTCACCAGATCAGGAAGTCGCAGCATTGCCATTTCCTATGCTCCTGGCTAACGTAGGAGATGAGGTAACACCTGTTGACGTCGTCGCTGAACGTGCCGGCCAACCTGTGCCAGAGGTAGTGGCTCAGCTACTCGAACTGGAGTTAGCAGGATGGATCGCAGCTGTACCCGGCGGCTATGTCCGATTAAGGAGGGCAAGCCATGTTCGACGTACTAATGTATTTGTTTGAGACTTACATCCATAACGAAGCTGAATTGCGTGTGGATCAGGACAAACTGGAACGGGATCTTACCGACGCTGGCTTTGACCGTGAAGACATCTACAACGCGCTACTGTGGCTGGAAAAGCTTGCTGATTATCAGGAAGGCCTCGCCGAACCTATGCAACTGGCTTCCGATCCGCTCTCCGTACGTATTTACACGGCAGAGGAGTGCAATCGACTGGATGCCAGCTGTCGGGGGTTTCTGTTATTCCTCGAGCAGATTCAGGTGCTAAACCTCGAAACGCGAGAAATGGTGATTGAACGTGTGCTCGCGCTGGATACCGCAGAATTCGATCTGGAAGACCTGAAGTGGGTGATCCTGATGGTTTTATTTAACATTCCGGGTTGTGAAAATGCGTATCAGCAAATGGAAGAATTACTCTTTGAAGTGAATGAAGGTATGCTGCATTAATCGACCTTCATTCAGCATGAGTTGTTATGGCTAAATCAGCACTGTTTACGGTGCATAAAAATGAGCCCTGCCCACAGTGCGGGGCTGAACTTGTTATTCGCTCCGGGAAACACGGTCCTTTTCTCGGCTGCTCACACTATCCAGAATGTGATTATGTCCGTCCGCTGAAATCGTCAGCAGACGGACATATCGTCAAAGTTCTGGAGGGGAAGTTTTGCCCGGCATGTGGTGCGGAGCTGGTATTGCGGCAGGGGCGGTTCGGCATGTTTATCGGTTGCAGTGACTACCCCGCGTGTGGTCATACCGAACTGATCGACAAACCAGACGAAACTGCCATTACCTGCCCTCAGTGCCAAAAAGGTCATCTGGTTCAACGGCGTTCCCGTTATGGTAAAACTTTTCATTCCTGCGATCGCTATCCTGAATGTCAGTTTGTCATTAACTTCAAACCGATAGCCGGAGAGTGTCCTGAATGTCACTATCCGCTACTCATCGAAAAGAAAACCGCGCAGGGTGTGAAGCACTTTTGCGCCAGTAAACAATGTGGAAAGCCGGTTCCGGCGGAACAACAAAGTGAATAATAACCTGCCTACAGACGCTATCGCGGCAGCGGTAGCGGTACTGCATAAAGAATGTGTCATCGCGTATCCCACAGAAGCTGTTTTCGGTGTCGGGTGCGATCCTGATAGTGAAACGGCGGTCAACCGCTTACTGGAATTGAAACAGCGTCCGGTTGAAAAAGGCCTCATTTTAATTGCGGCAAATTTTGAGCAGCTTAAGCCATATATTGATGACAGCATGCTGACAGATACGCAACGAGAAGCGATCTTTGCGTGCTGGCCTGGCCCGGTGACGTTTGTTTTTCCTGCACCGGCGACAACGCCGCGCTGGTTGACGGGACGTTTTGATTCGCTGGCGGTTCGCGTTACGGATCACCCGCTGGTGGTCTCATTGTGCCAGGCTTATGGCAAACCGTTAGTTTCCACCAGTGCGAATTTGACAGGGTTGCCTCCCTGCCGCACGGTCGAAGAAGTACGGGCGCAGTTTGGCACGGATTTCCCCGTTGTTGAGGGTGAAACGGGAGGACGCCTGAATCCTTCTGAAATTCGTGATGCCCTGACGGGCGAGCTGTTTCGACAGGGGTAATACGATGGAAACCTATGCCGTTTTTGGTAACCCGATTGCGCACAGCAAGTCGCCATTTATTCATCAGCAGTTTGCGCAGCAACTGAAGATAGATCATCCCTATGGGCGTGTTCTGGCGCCGGTTGATGATTTCGTGAATACCCTTAATGCCTTTTTTGCGCAAGGAGGGAAAGGGGCGAACGTTACCGTTCCTTTTAAAGAGGAAGCGTTTGCACGCGCAGATGAACTGACGGAGCGTGCGGCGCTTGCCGGGGCGGTGAATACCCTGAAACGCCTTGATGATGGTCGCTTGCTGGGGGATAACACCGACGGCATCGGTCTGTTGAGCGATCTTGAACGTTTATCTTTCATTCGTCCGGGGCTACGCATCCTGCTGATTGGGGCAGGGGGGGCTTCCAGGGGCGTACTGTTACCGCTGCTATCAATGGATTGTGCGGTTACTATTGCGAACCGAACCGCTTCCCGTGCTGAAGAACTGGCGCAAATCTTCGCTCATACCGGCAGTGTTCAGGCCCTTCGTCTTGATGCGCTGGAAGGCCATGAATTCGATCTGATCATCAATGCGACATCCAGTGGAATTAGCGGTGATATTCCCGCGATCCCGTCATCGCTCATTCATCCTGCTGTCTGTTGCTACGATATGTTTTATCAAAAGGGGAATACGCCGTTCCTTGCCTGGTGTGCGGAGCAAGGGGCAAAACGGTATGCCGATGGTTTGGGGATGCTGGTGGGGCAAGCCGCGCATGCTGTTTTTCTCTGGCATGGCGTGTTGCCTGACGTGGAACCTGTTATTGCAACGCTGAAGCAGGAACTGTCGGCATGAACCAGGCTATTCAGTTTCCTGACAGAGAAGAGTGGGACGCGGACCTTGAGGCCGTTAGCTTTCCCGCACTGGTGAATGGGATGCAGTTAATGTGTGCTATCAAGGGAACCACGCTGGCGCATCGCTTTGGCGGCGATACGCCAGAACGGTGGCTGGCAGACTTTTGTGAACATCGCTGGGATCTGGAAGAAGAAGCGGAAGCGTTGATCCAGTCCCAGCAAGAAGACGATCAGGGTTGGGTCTGGCTGCCCTGACTCAGGTATTCATCTTTCCATTTCACATAGTTATTTGCGGAGTACTGTAGCCCGGCTTTCTCTTCATCACTTAGCGGACGGATCTGCTTCACCGGACTCCCCAGATACAGATAGCCGCTTTCCAGGCGCTTGTTTTGCGGCACCAGGCTGCCAGCGCCGATCATGACGTCATCTTCTATTACCGCGCCATCCAACAGAATGGACCCCATGCCAACCAGAACCCGGTTGCCGATAGTGCAGCCGTGGAGCATGACTTTATGCCCGACAGTGACATCTTCACCCACAATAAGCGGATTACCTTGCGGGTTAGTGGTGGATTTGTGCGTCACATGCAGCACGCTGCCGTCCTGGATATTTGAGCGGGCGCCAATCTCTACATAGTTCACATCGCCACGAATGACGACCAGCGGCCAGATCCCGACGTCATCAGCCAGACGAACATCGCCAATGACGACGCTACTGGAATCGATCATCACGCGTTGCCCGATCTGTGGGAAAAGATCCTTATAAGGACGTAATACGTCAGACATGTTTACCTCAACGAAAGAGAACAGTAATGAAGACTTTGGTTGGATTATTGGCGCTACGCAAGTGTTTCAGGTATCAAAAATCAGCCAAATTGCGCAGGAATGTAGCGAAAGGGGTAAAAAACAGGCATTCAGCAAAAAAGATCCAAAAAAACGCTTGTGCAAAAAAATGGGATCCCTATAATGCGCCTCCGTTGAGACGACAAAGTGAAACGCTTCACAAGATGGTCGGAACAACGAAGAGAAAAATCCTGAAAAATGGGGTTGACTCTGAAAGAGGAAAGCGTAATATACGCCACCTCGCGACAGAGCGCTAAAGCGCGTCGCAACTGCTCTTTAAC
>NZ_JAOWGE010000030.1:0-701790 GCF_030333295.1 Citrobacter sp. CK198
ACCTCCTTCGGATTTGCCAGATAACCCGTGGTATCCCCGGTCGGGCGGCTGTTGGCGTTGGGTTTAATCACAATGTTCGGTCTGGTGAAGTGCGCGCCCGGCAGCGGCGCAACTGCCGCCAGCGTGCCATGTTTCTTCCGCAGCTCTTCTATCGGGCCAAAGTCCAGCGCGCGCAGCGGGCAGGACTCGACGCAGATCGGTTTTTTGCCGTCGGCAACGCGGTCATGACAGCCGTCGCATTTGGTCATGTGGCCTTTGGCGGCGTTATACTGCGGCGCACCGTATGGGCAGGCCATATGGCAGTAGCGACAGCCGATGCAGACGTCCTCATCCACCACCACAAAGCCGTCCTCGCGTTTGTGCATCGCGCCGCTCGGGCACACTTTCGTGCAGGCCGGGTCTTCGCAGTGGTTGCAGGAAATGGAAAGATAGTAGGCAAAGACGTTCTGGTGCCAGACGCCGTTATCCTCCTGCCAGTCGCCGCCCGCATATTCATAGATGCGGCGGAAGCTGACGTCCGGGGTTAAATCTTTGTAGTCTTTGCAGGCCAGTTCGCAGGTTTTGCAACCGGTGCAACGACTGGAGTCAATAAAAAATCCATATTGGGTTGTCATCGGTTACTCCTTATACCTTCTCAACCTGAACGAGATTGCTGTGAGACGGGTTCCCCTTCGCCAGCGGAGAAGGACGATGTGATGTCAGAATGTTGATGGAACCGCCGTGATCGACCTGGTCGCCAAACATATCCGCCTTGAGCCAGGCGCCTTGCCCGATGGCGGTAACGCCCGGCAAAATGCGCGGCGTGACTTTTGCCGGGATCAGCATCTGCCCGTTATTGTTAAATACGCGCACCGTGTCGCCCTGTTTGATGTTGCGCGCTTTCGCGTCAATGGGGTTAATCCAGATCTCTTGCGGGCACGCTTGCTGCAACACATCAATATTGCCGTAGCTGGAGTGGGTGCGGGCTTTATAGTGGAAGCCGGTCAATTGCAGCGGATAGGTTATTCGGATGGGATCGTCCCAGCCATCAAACCCTGGTGCATAGGCGGGTAGCGGATGAACGATCTCATCGTTTTCCAGCTCCCAGGTGTCGGCGATGGTCGCCAGCCGCTCGGAGTAGATTTCAATCTTCCCTGATGGCGTTTTCAGCGGACTGGAGGCAGGATCTTCGCGGAATGCACGGAAGGCGACATAGTGTTCCTCCGGGCATTTTTTCTTGAAGATGCCGGTGGTTTTCATCTCTTCGTAGTCCGGCATTTCCGGGTTACGCGCTTTGGTTTTGGCATGCAGGTATTTCACCCACTCGTGCTGGGTACGGCCTTCCGTAAATGTCTGGTAGACGTCCGGGCCGAGGCGTCTGGCGATTTCGCTCAGCGTCCAGTAGATCGGCTTTCTTTCAAATTTTGGTGAGGTGGCCGGTTGCCCCAGGATGACATAACCCATGTTGCCTGCGGATTCGTGCGAAATAAGATCTTCCTGTTCCGTTGGCATCAGGTCCGGCAGCAGAATGTCGCAGTATTTTGCGGACGCCGTCATGAAGTGCTCAATCCCGACGATCATTTCGCACTTGCTGTCGTCCTGTAATACGTCATGGGTGTGGGCGATGTTGCCATGCTGGTTAATCAGCGTATTGCTGGCGTAGCACCACATAAATTTGATCGGGACATCAAGCTTATCTTTACCGCGCACGCCGTCGCGTGTGGCGGTCATTTCCGCGCCATGATCGATGGCGTCTGTCCAGGTAAAAACGGAGATCTGCGTTTTTACCGGGTTATCCAGCATAGAAAACCACTCTACGCCGAGGTCCCAGGTGCCTTCACGCACGCCGGAGTTGCCGCCGTTGATCCCGACGTTGCCGGTCAGGATAGAGAGCATGGCGATCGCGCGCGCAGTCTGTTCGCCATTGGAGTGACGCTGCGGCCCCCAGCCCTGACAGATATACGCCGGTTTTGCTGAGCCGATTTCCCGTGCCAGCTGGATGATTTTTTCCGCCGGGATACTGGTGATATGCGCGGCCCATTCCGGTGTTTTGGCAATACCGTCCGGGCCATCGCCCAGAATATAGGCTTTATAGTGCGCATTACGCGGCGCGCTGGCGGGTAAGGTCGTTTCGTCGTAACCGACGCAGTATTTATCGAGGAAAGGCTTGTCGATCAGATTTTCGGTGATGAGTACCCAGGCGATCCCCGCCGCCAGCGCGGCATCGGTACCGGGACGAATAGGGAGCCATTCATCTTCGCGACCCGCCGCCGTATCGTTATAACGCGGATCGATGACGATCATTCTGGCGTTGGAGCGTTCGCGAGCCTGTTCCACATAGTAGGTCACGCCGCCGCCGCTCATGCGCGTTTCTGCCGGGTTGTTGCCGAACATTACCACCAGTTTACTGTTGGCGATGTCATCCGGGCTGTTGCCGTCATTCGTGCCGAACATATAACTCATTGCGGCGCTGATTTGTGCGGTACTGTAGCTGCCGTAACGGCTGAGATAACCACCACATGAGTTCATCAGACGATAAGGCACGTTGGAGTTCGTGATGTTCCCGCCATCCACGCCGGTGCCATACAGCACATGTACGGCTTCGTTGCCGTAGTCTTTCAGAATACGCTTCAGGTTGTCGCCAATGGTATCCAGCGCTTCATCCCAGCTGATACGTTCAAATTTGCCTTCGCCGCGTTTACCGACGCGTTTCATCGGGTATTTAAGGCGATCCGGGTGATTCATACGGCGACGGATCGAGCGTCCGCGCAGGCAGGCCCGCACCTGATGATTGCCGTAGACGTCATCGCCGGTGGTGTCGGACTCGACCCAGTACACCGCATCATCTTTCACATGCAGCCGTAGCAGACAGCGACTCCCGCAGTTGACGGTACAGGAACTCCAGACCGCTTTTTCTTCCACTGGCGCAGGCGAAAGGCCGTCAGCGGCGCGGGCGATTCGGGAGAAAGGAAGCGTGAAGGCGCTACTGGCGAGCGCGAGACCACTAATGGCGGATGTTTTCACCAGACTACGACGGCTGATAGTGGCCGTCATGAGCGCCTCAGGCGTGGTGATTTTCATAGTTACTCACTTTGCTTATTGATTAAAAAAAAGAAACGCGATTTATAAAATTTGTTTTTACAGGACGTTGGTTTGTTCGCATGACCGATGGACGTGCGAACACATCCCCCGAAACGCCTGTAATCGTTTCAGGGGATGGGGGTTACACTTTCTCGATTTCGACCAGATTGGTGTGCTGCGGATTTCCTTTCGCCAGCGGAGAGGGGCGCTGCGTCGTTAACGTATTCACGCAGGCGCCATGATCGATGCGATCGCCTGACATATCGGCATCGTGCCAGGCGCCCTGGCCCATCGCGCTCACGCCGGGGAGAATGCGTGGCGTAACTTTCGCCGGAATGCGTACTTCGCCGCGATCGTTAAATACCCGCACCATATCCCCGTTGGCGATACCGCGTTTTTGCGCATCCACGGGGTTAATCCAGACTTCCTGACGGCAGGCGGATTTGAGAACATCAATGTTGCCGTAAGAGGAGTGCGTGCGTGATTTATAATGAAAACCAAAGAGTTGCAGTGGGAATACGCTGCGCTTAGGATCGTCCCATCCTTCGAACGTTGAGGCATAAATGGGAAGCGGGCTGATGACGTCGCCTTTTTCCAGCTCCCAGGTTTGGGCGATTTTAGCCAGGCGGCTGGAGTAAATTTCTATCTTGCCGGACGGCGTTTTCAGCGGGTTTGCCTGTGGGTCTTCACGGAATTTTTTATAGGCCACGAAATGGCCGTTGGGATCTTTACGCTTGTAGATCCCCATTTTTTTCAGCTCGTCATAGCCTGGTAACTCCGGGTCTTTAGCCAGCATTTTGGCGTACAGATATTGCAGCCACTGTTCCTGGGTTCGCCCCTCGGTAAACCTCTGGTGCACGTCCGGGCCCAGCCGCTTCGCGACTTCGCTCATTATCCAGTAAATGGGCTTACGCTCGAATTTAGGGGCGGTTGCGGGCTGGATGAAGATTAAATAACCCATATTGCCCGCGTAGTCGTTAGGAATGATGTCTTCCTGTTCGACCGTCATCAGGTCCGGCAACAGAATATCGGCGTATTTCGCGGAAGAGGTCATAAAGTTGTCGATGACCACGATCATTTCGCACTTCGATTCGTCTTGCAGGATCTCGTGTGTTTTATTGATATCCGAATGCTGGTTGGTGATGGTATTGCCCGCGTAATTCCAGATGGACTCCACTGTCAGACGGATGGACGGACTTGAAGTAGTTGACTCAACGCTACTTAAGGTCCTGATATGACTGACATTAATCATGATAACACTGTATATCCATCCAGTTTTTCCTCTGGGTCTCCCTATCTGTATCAGCAAGTCTACACCTCAAGCCCTGACACAAGGCTGACACAAATCAATCTACTCAGCGTAGCTAAGCCTCAGTTAGTCCGTAGAGCCAATGGTCGATATACTATCCGCTTCAGACTCAAGGGACAGACCATCCCGTTTCTTTCAGTATCGACCCGAAGCACAGACAGGAGAGTAGCCACAATGCGTCAGAGAGAGCTCGCAGCCACAGCTAAGGCCTTCATGTTGGATAGGCCTGAAGTCTCACTACAGGAGCTTACAGAGCATCTCCGGTCTATGGCTGAGCAGTTCCTGACAGACGCTAGTGACGATTACTGGAATGGACTTGAGGTCGCTACTCTGGTCGACGAGAAGTCCAACCTGAGGGAGCTAGCCGCTACGCAAGCCTTAAGTCTGGACCAGCAGAAGGGCATAAGGTTAGCGCTTGAAGTCCTGAGCGCAGCACAGCAGAGGGTAGACACTGGTGATACCTCTGGTCTGATTAAGCTGATTGATGATAATAACCATACTGATTACTCAACTATAGGCGACTCTACGTCAATTCTGAAGAATGAGCAGGGGGATAGACCAGTAGTTTTCACACAGGAGCGCCAACCTGAGGTCACTATCGCTGACCAACCAGCTATCTGTAGTTTTTCTGAGCTAGTGTCCTCGCTGCTGGCTGAGAAGGTCCAGACCCTGAAGTCCTCCAGCTACAAGGACCTCTCGTCCTCACTAAATACTGTCTCCCGGTTCCTGCCTGAAGACATGGACCTGATGTCTCGCTCTGAGTGGCTGGCTGTCAGGGACGCTATGCTGGCTTCTGAGGTGAGACCGTCGACGATTAACAAGCTGCTGACTAAGGCGAAGATGTGTCTGGACTATGGCCTGATGAATGGGCAACTTGAGGGCCGCAACCCGATTGAGCGCATGAAGTTAACTAAGGATGTAGACTCCAAGCGTAGAGCATTCACTGACGAGGAGCTGGAGAGACTTCTGGTCCGTGTTGAGTCTGAGTATCAGTTCACACGACACACGGCTCACACGACCTCTGAGGCCCGTAGATGGGCGTCTCTGGTATCTGTGGTCACTGGAGCTAGGTCTGCTGAGGTCTGCCACCTGACTAAACGTGACATTGTAACCTTGGACAATGGGCTGGTCTGTATCGACATCAATGAAGATGGGGAAGGTAAGTCTGTGAAGAACAAGCATTCAGTCCGACTTGTGCCGTTGACCGATGGGGCCTGTGGTCTTGACCTGAAGTCCTTCCTCGAATGGGTAGACATGCAGCCTGACGAGGGTCCTCTCTTCGGGATGACTCCAAGCGCATACTCAAGCTGGTTTAACTCAAGGGTCATGACTGAAGCTCTGGGAGACGCTACGGATGTCTCTCTCCACAGTCTGAGGCATTGGCTGGCTACACGAATGAAAGAGCGTGGAGTTAATCTGGTGGACGCTCAGGGCATCTTAGGTCACAGCAGTCAGTCCATTACGTATGACCTGTACGGGAAAGGACACGCTGTTGGTAGGCTGGCTGAGGTGCTGAAGACAGCTTTACTTTAAGTAGGAAGACCCAAGGTGTAGACCATATACGGCTTGATGGTTGAGACCTTGGGTCACTGAAGTCTGACTGAAGTTAGGGAGGGTGATAATAATCATAATCCCTCCTGACTATAGGTCCACCGGTTCGCCTTCGGCTGTCCGACTTTAAGTCTGTCTGTTGTCTTATTTAAACTGGTTCCCTAACTCAGGTCCCTCCAAATTCCTATGGTCTCCTCTTGACATTCCTGTTTGACTGTGAGTCGCCTCTGTCTCTCTTTATATATACTTCCTTAATTCCTGAGGCGTCTTTAGTCCTTGACATTCGGTCCAACCTGTGAGTCACATCCGGTCCTCCCTCTTTATATTTACTTCCTTAATTCCTATGGTCTCCTTAATCCTTGACATCCAGTCCAGCCTGTGAGTCACATCCTGTCGCGCTACTGTATGTATCACCAGTGGTGGACTTGATTATCACTATAGGGGAACCAACTAATTCAACGACAGGAGATACTCTATGGCACGACCAATCGCAACTCACGACAACACGTTCACCAAAGCCTACTTGCAGCAGCACTGCGGGGACCTGCTGTCATTCGATGGTCAGGGTGACTTGAGTGGCTGGCTGGATGATGTCCTTACTGGTGCTGGTCGCCTGAGCGAATCAATGGCAAGCAATACCAAGCCTGTCAGCCCATACTTGATTCTGACCCAACTACTAACGCACGACACATTAACTGTAAGCGCTGTGCAGGAGTCCCTGAGCCGTAAGCGTGTTGCCTTGGGTGAACCTATGGTTTCAACTCGCTACGCTCGCTACGTCTATGCTGCCGTCGTCAGCGCCAGTAAATCCGTCCAGTACCACGCCAGTAAAGCTGGTTCATGATTACGGACCCTAAACTATCACTATAGGGAGACCTGCTTCCGCCTCTGAGTCTGATGCGTCAGAACATGCGAGCATCTGGTCAACCGACATTAAGTATCTCTCCTAAGTAATCAAGGCCCGTGACCGCCTCTGTCAGACCTCCTGTATCGACCTCCAGCTCGTTAGCGTTCTTTAGTCGTCTGTTAGTAGCTCGTCTACTCACTACTCATTGGCTTAAGTTTATCACCGCTCACCATCTGGAAGTCCTTACAACTCGTCCTGACATGCGGTCCCGCCTTTATACATATGGAGACACCCGGTCACTCCAGACCGTCAACATTTAACCATTCACTTTCGTTAAGCACTTTCTGATGGGGGTCCGTTTAGGATGCGTCTGAATGGTGCGGACTCCATGTGGAGACAGAAAGTGCTTTACCAAAGGAGCATCTTTGTATGAATACCGAATTACCTGTAACTAACCGCCAGTTCTTAATCATCCTGCTGACCAATGCAGAGTCCAGTGTCGATTGCTGTCGCTATAACTTAGACCTGCTGAAGTTATCCCGATGGTATGCCCAAGCGGAAGACTGGGACTATGAGAAAATCCGGGAGATGTACGCGGAGCCTATCCAGTCATACCTCCAGACACACACCGAGGAAGAGCTGAAGCGTGGCCTACAGGACATCTTCTATTTCAACAATCCTTACACCTGTGAGGGTGACTCAGAAGAGATGGATTGGATAGCGTCACGCTCTGATGCCGACTTGAAGCACATCTCTAACGCGATGATGCAGGTGGAGAGCAAATGGTCCCGCCGCCTTCAGGTCCTAACTGAAGATTACGAAAACGGCACCTTTGATAAGCTGGTCCCACCTGATGCCGAACGCCTTCAGGCGAAAGCTGACCAAGAACAGCGCTTCAAGTCCTTTGCCGAAGCTCTGGCGGGAGGTGCCTCTTATGACTTCTGACAATAAGCAGGAATACACCATTCATATCTTCGGTCAGGACATCACCAGTCAGGACGGATTGTTTCGACTGGATGAGATACGCCGGGTAGGCATTCAGATTGGTAAGGTAGAAGATAACCGTAGTACCGAGGTTGCTCGCTTCATGAGGACCAAGGCTGGTAGAAGTCTAACCAACCCAGAAAACGGGTTTGTTAAAAAGATTAACATGGGTCACTTAGGGACCTCGTGGCTGGCTGACCCAGTAGCCGCTATAGAGTTCGGTCGGTGGTTGGACCTTGGGTACGGACTGGCAGTAACCCGAGCCTTCGTGTCTATGACCTCCAGCGCCACCGTGCAGTCTGCTGTAGCGTCTGCTGAGGACATCAAGCCGGAGACCAAGGAATTCATCCAGCGTCATGGCACAGGCCTCTACATCGCCGGACGTGAAGTCTCACAGGCTGAGTATTCAGACTATCAAGCTGTGACCGCTGGTCGCTGTGAGTGGAGGTAAGTAATCATGGCTATGATTGACCCTCGTACACCTATCGGCAAAGCGACCCTTCGTTACCGTGGCCTGCCCACACGTCATCTGCTGTCTCTGCTGAGACTTGGAGTCGAAGACCCTGAGCGTCCTTACTACAGCCGTGACGAGCTGATAGCAATGCTGGTCGACCGTGATTTGAATAATCAGTTACGTCGAGCCTTTGCGAAGTCTAGCGCAGCTAGTGAACTGGAGTCTTAACCTTCCGGAAATCTCCGGATGAACCTAATTTAAACACCTTTTGAGAATGACCGATGCGGGGAGACCCGTAGGCATAACTGTGTCTGCGATACCGATAATTCTCACCTTCTCAATAGGAGTACCACCTTATGTTATTCAACAACAACGACTGGAAACTGTCAGTCACCGACATCAATCTCTACGAGAATACTGTGAGTCTGGACGGTCAGTCCTACCCACTGTCCTTCGCTATCAAGACCCTGATTCCGGGCTACCTGTCAGGCTTACCGTCCACCAGCCGCGAGGCGATGGAGTTACTGGAAGCTCTGGCTGAAGCTGGCGTGACCATTGGTAACTTCTTCAGTAATGACCTGATGACCGCCTACCAACGTCGCCAGCAGAACAAGCGAGCCGAGGCTGAGCGTATCGCTAAAGAGCAGCGCATTCAGGCTGAGCGTATGCGTGAAGAGAACATGACCGATGCAGAGTGGCAGAAAGAGCTACAGCGCCGCGAACAGGTCAAAGCTGAGCGCCGGACCTATGGTGAGAACCTCCGCAGTGCTACCCATTCCGCTGGTCGCTCCCGTGCCGCTATTGTCGCTGACATTGAGTCAGGCGGTAACTGGATGGACAGCCTCTAAGACACAGACACACAAGTGGTCCTGACCCGATGTCGGGACCCACAGTATCCAAACTAATTTAGGAGATTGATTATTATGACTATGACTAAAGACGCTTTCCAGTTCGGCATTGAGCCAGTACGTATCACCGACACCGACAACATTCAGGTTAACGGAGGTCTGCCAACTAACGCTGACCCACAGGTCTATGCCCTCCAGTTAGCTAAGACGGTTAAGGCTATGCTGAACGGTGTACTTAAAGACGCTCAGGATAACATTCCGTTCCCTGTAGAAGTCCTGCCTACCCGCAATAGCCTGCCTACCCCAATCATCGCCCACACTCTGTCTGACCGCTCTGTGGTCGTCCCTGTACGCGGTGGTGAGCGACCTGAAGTCGTGACCGTTCCGTCTGGTCAGGAGATTGTCGTCGAACCTATCGAACAGGCAATCCTCATCTCGGAGCAAACTAAACTGTGGGACGCCAAGTCCTCCACTGGTTTCACTCATGGCACACTCCAGCAGGACGCTATGAACATCTGTGAGAATGTGGTCCGTACCATCAACGCTCGCATGGTTGACGTTCTGGAGTCCTCCAAGCTGCTGAAGACCGTAGAGCTGCCAGTCCTGACTGGAAGCCTGACCACTAAGGCAGACGCTATCATGGACGCTCTGTTTGAGAACACCGAGTCCTCTTTCGGCTCTGAAGTGTCTGATTACGGCATCATCGCCCATGAGTCCCAACTGAAAGCGCTGTCCCGTCTGGCTGCTAAACAGGGCTTCTCTGGTGAAGACGCTATCGTGGATATGCTGGGTACCGACATCGCGTATTACAACGGTGAAGACAAAGGCGTATTCATGCTGGCTAAACGCTTCACGGCCCTGAGCTTCGGCTGCTTCCGTCACGACGGTGAAAATATTACGGTCGTCCTGTCTCGTGATGGTGACACCCAGTCTCACTCTCTGGAAATCCTCGGTAAGGTGTTCGTTGTCGCTGAAGCTGCTACGACAGTTAAGCTGGACACTGGCGCTGCAACCGCAGTCCTGCCTGTAGTCAAACGCCTGAAGTTCACCAAGGCTGAATAATGGGTAAGAGCGTCAGTAAGGGCCTCCGGTCCATCGCTAAGGGCTTCTCTGCTGGTGGTGGTACATCCGTATCACCTCCGGTCCCTGCGCCTGCTGTGGAGCTTCCTGTAGAGCCTGATGCGTCACCAGTGGTGGAGACACAGAGCGACACCCCGGTTAAGACTCCTAGCATGGGTAAGGCTGGGCTGAATGTTGGCAGGACTTCAGGTGGTGGATTATCAATGTAATTAATAACTATGGTCTGGACTTCGGTCTGGACCTTGTTTAATGTAATAATATAACATAACAGGATGGCGCATGGACCTGCATAAAGTCTATCTTGTCGTCTTCCTGCTGAAGCTGGTGCTGGTGGTCGTGCTTACAGTCAGGGTACGATGAGTTTTGGACCAAAAGTTAGAGACCTTATTCAATACAATTAAGACACCAATGTTCCCCGGTGCCACCCTGAGTCCTGACAAAGAGGCCACCGGGGTCCTGACCAGCCGTCTAGACATCCCGTCTAATGACACAAGGCTGACACAAAGCCTGACACAAAGCCTGACACAAAGTCCTTGACTCAATGCAGGACCTCAGGCCTACTAAGGGTCCGCTTCAAGTCCTTGAAGTTCCAGATGAACTTGATCGGCACATCCAGCTTTTCTTTACCGCGCACGCCGTCGCGCAGGGCGGTCATTTCCGGGCCGCGGGCAATGGCGTCCGTCCAGGTAAACACGGAGATCTGCGTTTTTACCGGGTTTTCCGGTAACGGCATGCGTTCAATGGTGATGGTATAGGTGGATTCGCGCGCGCCGCTGTTCCCGCCGTGAATACCGACATTGCCCGTCAGAATCGGCAGCATCGCAATCGCGCGAGCGGTGAGTTCACCGTTCGCCTGACGCTGCGGGCCCCATCCCTGACAAATACAGGCCGGTTTAGCCGCGCCAATCTCTCTGGCGAGCTTAATGATGCGATCCGCCGGAATACCGGTAATGCGCGACGCCCACTCAGGTGTTTTGGCCGTGCCGTCTTCGCCCTGGCCCAGAATATAGGCTTTATAGTGACCATTCGCTGGCGCATCGGCCGGTAGCGTTTTTTCGTCGTAACCCACGCAGTAGTTGTCGAGGAAAGGCTGGTCGACAAGATCTTCGGTGATGAGCACCCAGGCCAGTCCGGCGACCAGCGCGGCATCGGTGCCGGGACGAATAGGTATCCATTCGTCTTCACGTCCTGCCGCGGTATCGGTATAGCGTGGATCGATAACGATCATGCGCGCATTTGAACGTTCCCTGGCCTGTTCCAGGAACCAGGTAATTCCGCCGCCGCTCATACGGGTTTCTGCCGGGTTATTACCGAACATCACCACCAGTTTGGTGTTTTCGATATCGGAGGTGCTGTTACCCTCGTTCGAACCATAGGTGTAGGGCATGGCCGCCGCGATTTGCGCGGTGCTGTAGGTGCCATAGTGACTAAGAAAACCGCCGTAACAGTTCATCAGGCGGGCCACCAGAGAGGCATAAGGCGAGGAGCGGGTGATGTTGCCGCCGACGATACCGGAGGTGTAGTTAATGTACACCGCCTCGTTACCGTATTTATCGACCGTGTTTTTCAGGCTGTTGCTGATGGTATCCAGCGCTTCTTCCCAACTGATACGCTCAAATTTCCCCTCGCCGCGTTTGCCTGTGCGTTTCATCGGATAGTTGAGGCGATCAGGATGGTTAATTCGCCGACGGATTGAACGTCCGCGCAGGCAGGCGCGCACCTGGTGATTGCCATAGATATCTTCGCCGGTGTTGTCGGTTTCCACCCACCAGACTTCATCATCTTTGACGTGGAGACGCAGGGCGCAGCGGCTACCGCAGTTGACCGAACATGCTCCCCAGACCACTTTGTCTTCAACGGGCTGGATTGCCTGCTGCACGGCAGCCGCAGCGGTACGCATCCCGAAAGGCAAAGAGAGCCCTCCGGCAGCGAGCGCCAGCGATCCTATCGCGGTGGATTTCACTAACGTCCTGCGGCTGATGCCTCCCTGTTGTTCAACATCGGACATAATTCACTCCATTATAGTTATCGTTATATAATTATGTTTATAACGAAATTAATAGGATACTAATGAAAGAGTGATTTTAACCCCTTATAGGTAGGAGTTATTAATCCATGTCAAAATTGAGGGAATCTTTCTAAGAGGGAGTAAGAGCCTGGTATATCAGGCTCTTATCTGTTATTGAGGTTCGACAGCATGCCCGTCCTGAGAAGGACTGGTACTGGCAGGAGCGTTTCCGCTGCTGGTGCGGGTATACAAAATTTTATGGGTATCGTTTGCACAGTGGCCTACGACCTGGGAATCGGGCTGATCCGCCTGGTCATTAGGAACAATAGTTAACGTAAAACTGGACTCCGCCACACCATTGTTAATGATGCGCTGTTCGATGTCGCTTTTGACTCTTTCACATGACTCCGGCGCCGCCAGTACCTGCGGGGAGGCGACGATGAGCAGACACGCTGCAATTCCTGCTGAGATTTTCATCATTCACTCCTTTTATGAACACGATAATGAAAGCTTAGCATTTCTAGTGTAAACAACTGTATTTGCTAATATGATTGAGAATCATCTCCTTATCCTGGTGAATAACGTGAAGAAACAGACCCTGGTGAGCTTTCTGTGTGTGCTGCTTGTTGGATGTGATAACGCCACTGTTCTGGTCTCCTTTACCCCGGAAATGGCCAGCTTTTCCAATGAGTTCGATTTTGATCCGTTGCGCGGCCCGGTTAAAGATTTCAGCCAGACGTTGATGAACGACAAAGGGGAAGTGACGAAGCGCATCAGCGGAACGCTTTCGCAGGAAGGCTGCTTTGATACGCTGGAACTGCACGATCTGGAAAACAATACCGGGCTGGCGTTGGTACTGGATGCAAACTACTACCGCGATGCCGAGACGATGGAGAAAAGAGTGCGCTTGCAGGGGAAATGCCAGTTGGCGGAGTTGCCCTCGGCAGGCGTGGTCTGGGATACGGACGATAACGGTTTTGTTGTTTCCGCAACGGGAAGAGAGACGAAGGTACAATACCGCTATGATGCGGAAGGGTATCCGTTGGGTAAGACCACCATCAGTAAAGACAAAACGTTATCCATTGATGCAAAACCGTCGGCGGACCCGCTTAAGAAGCTCGACTATACGGCGGTCAGCCTGCTAAACGATCGCCCGTTAGGCAATGTGAAGCAGACGTGTGAATATGATAATTACGCCAATCCGATCAACTGCCAGCTTGTGATCGTTGATGAAAGCGTCGAACCCGCCGTTGCGCGGAGCTATACCATTAAAAATACGATTGATTATTACCCGGCTGCGTCTGACACAGCCGGGTAGCGGCTTACTGTGCGGTAGGCTTCAGCAGGCTTGAGCCAGGCGTTTTGTGATCGTCCAGATATTGCTGCTGGAAAATGCACATACGAATGGTGTTGCGGTATTGGCCATTGATAAAGAACTCATGAATCAGTTCACCTTCAACCATAAAACCTAACTTACGGTAAATGTGAATGGCTTTTTCGTTTTCTTTATCAACAATCAGATACAGCTTATAAAGGTTGAGTACGGTGAATCCGTAGTCCATCGCCAGCTTCGCTGCGCGCGAAGCCAGCCCTTTTCCCTGGTATTCCGGCGAGATGATGATTTGAAACTCAGCCCGGCGGTGAACGTGATTAATTTCTACCAGTTCGACCAGACCGGCTTTTTCGCCGTTGCACTCCACGACAAAGCGCCGTTCGCTCTGGTCATGAATGTGCTTATCATACAGGTCAGACAGCTCGACAAACGCTTCGTACGGCTCTTCAAACCAGTAACGCATTACGCTGGCGTTGTTATCAAGCTGGTGGACGAATCGTAAATCTTCGCGCTCCAGCGGGCGCAACTTAACACTGTTGGCGTGGGTCATTTTGTGTCCTTACCGTCTGTCGCTCAACGCACTGTTATGGCGCAACGGTACGACCAGTACGACGATCCAGGCAACGCAGCGTATTCGGTTCCCAGTACGCGTTAAGGTTGGCGCTCTGCTCGCACTTGTCGCGGTTATCAAACGCGGCGTCGGCTTTGTCCCACTCTTTCTCCGTGCGCGTGTTCACTTTCTGGCGCAGGCTGCGGGTATCATTCCATTGTTCCTTTTCCATGGCTGCGTGTTGGCGGCTTTGCGCACTGTCTCCAGATTCAATGATCAGTTTGCTGGTATTCGCGAATGCGGAGGTGGTATACACGACAGCACCCAGCGCAAGCATTGCCGTCAGGCACAGGCGTTTGCTAAGTGTATTGTTCATGGTTAATTCCTTTCATGATAGAGGGATAAAACTTGTCTAAATTCTACACCATTCCTGGCGCAGGGCATACCCATCCTGCGGGTATGGATACGAAGGCGCTATTCTGGCGTATCATGCTTAAACCTGACGTAACGCAATGATGATGATGCTAAAAACAACACTTCTTTTTTTCATGACCGCACTGTGCGAAATCGTGGGCTGTTTTCTGCCCTGGCTATGGTTGAAGCGGGGCGCGACGGCCTGGCTGCTGGTTCCGGCGGGAGTCTCACTGGCGTTATTCGTCTGGCTGCTGACGTTGCATCCGGCCGCCAGCGGCCGCGTCTATGCGGCTTATGGCGGGGTCTATGTCTGTACTGCGCTGTTATGGTTACACTTTGTTGACGGCGTCAGACTCAGTCTTTATGACTGGTCAGGCGCACTGATCGCACTCTGTGGAATGCTGATTATCGTTGCCGGGTGGGGGCGCGCTTAAGCGCCTTATTTTGTGATCGATGAGCGATTTTTTGATCATTATACTTGTATGGTAGTAGCTCAGGTGTGTAAATTTCCTGCATCGCACAGAAGAGATGTAAGGAACAACAATGAAGATTGTAGGGGCTGAAGTTTTTGTCACATGTCCGGGACGTAACTTTGTCACGCTGAAAATCACCACCGAGGACGGTATCACCGGCCTGGGCGACGCTACCCTGAATGGCCGTGAGCTGTCGGTGGCATCCTATCTGAAAGATCACCTTTGCCCGCAGCTTATTGGCCGCGATGCGCACCGTATCGAAGATATCTGGCAGTTCTTTTATAAAGGCGCCTACTGGCGTCGCGGGCCGGTCACGATGTCTGCCATTTCTGCCGTTGACATGGCGCTGTGGGATATCAAAGCGAAAGCCGCCAATATGCCGCTGTATCAGTTGCTGGGCGGCGCATCCCGCGAAGGCGTGATGGTCTATTGCCACACGACGGGTCACACCATTGATGATGTGCTGGAAGATTATGCGCGTCACAAAGAGATGGGGTTTAAAGCGATTCGCGTGCAGTGCGGCGTGCCGGGTATGAAAACCACCTACGGCATGTCTAAAGGCAAAGGTCTGGCCTACGAGCCCGCCACGAAAGGCCAGTGGCCGGAAGAGCAACTCTGGTCAACCGAGAAATACCTCGATTTCACGCCGAAACTGTTTGACGCCGTACGTGCTGAATTTGGTTTTGAAGAGCATTTGCTTCACGACATGCACCACCGCCTGACGCCGATTGAAGCCGCCCGTTTTGGTAAGCGCGTTGAGGATTATCGTCTGTTCTGGATGGAAGACCCGACGCCTGCGGAAAACCAGGAATGCTTCCGTCTGATTCGTCAGCATACGGTGACGCCGATTGCCGTCGGGGAAGTGTTCAACAGCATCTGGGACTGCAAGCAGCTCATTGAAGAGCAACTGATTGACTATATCCGCACCACCATTACCCATGCCGGCGGCATTACGGGGATGCGCCGCATTGCGGATTTTGCCTCGCTTTACCAGGTGCGCACGGGGTCTCATGGGCCTTCTGATTTGTCGCCGGTTTGCATGGCCGCAGCGCTTCACTTTGATCTGTGGGTGCCTAACTTTGGCGTTCAGGAATACATGGGGTACTCCGAACAAATGCTTGATGTCTTCCCGCATAGCTGGACGTTCGATAACGGCTATATGCACCCAGGCGACAAGCCGGGTCTTGGTATTGAGTTTGATGAAAAACTGGCGGCGAAATATCCGTATGACCCTGCGTATTTGCCGGTCGCCCGTCTGGAAGATGGCACGTTGTGGAACTGGTAAGGAGTGATATGACATGAAAAGTATAGTGATTGAAAAACCTGACACGCTAGTTTTAGCGGAGCGTCCTATCCCTGAGCCTGCGGCCGGGGACGTTCGGGTTAAAGTGAAACTGGCGGGGATCTGCGGTTCTGATAGCCATATCTATCGTGGACATAATCCTTTTGCAAAGTATCCGCGTGTTATCGGGCATGAATTTTTTGGTGTGATTGACGCCGTGGGCGAAGGTGTTAGCCATGCCAGAGTGGGGGAACGCGTATCGGTCGATCCCGTCATCAGTTGCGGGCATTGCTATCCCTGTTCAATAGGCAAGCCCAATGTATGTACCTCGCTGGTTGTTCTGGGCGTACACCGCGACGGCGGATTTAGTGAATATGCGGTCGTTCCGGCAAAAAACGCGTTTACGATCCCGGATGCCATTGCTGATAAGCACGCGGTGATGGTTGAACCTTTCACCATTGCGGCGAACGTCACCGGGCAGGTTAATCCGACAGAGAACGATATTGCGCTGATTTATGGCGCAGGGCCGATGGGACTGACGACGGTTCAGGCGCTGAAGGGCGTTTATAACGTTAAAGAGGTGATTGTTGCCGATCGTATTGATGAACGACTGGAGATGGCGAAAGAAAGCGGCGCCGACTGGGTTATCAATAATGGACAGCAATCTCTGCAAGATTTCCTGGATGAAAAAGGGTTAAAACCGACGCTGATCGTCGATGCGGCGTGTCATCCGTCCATTTTACAAGAAGCCATCTCGCTGGCGTCGCCCGCCGCGCGCATTGTACTGATGGGGTTCTCCAGCGATCCTTGCCAGATTGTGCAGCAGGGGATTACCGGCAAAGAGCTGTCAATTTATTCCTCCCGTCTGAATGCGAATAAATTCCCGGTCGTTATTGGCTGGCTGGAAAAAGGTCTGATCGATCCCGATAAGCTCGTCACGCATACGTTTAATTATCACCATGTCACTGACGCGATTGAATTGTTTGAGAAAGACCAACGGCACTGCTGCAAGGTTTTACTCACATTCTCTGAATAATATTAATAAATGCGAGAGAGTGGTACGCATCTTACCTCTTAGAGATTGCCAATATGACTCAACAAAAACATGAACGGTCAACAAAAGATTTAATCAGAGCCGCCATATCCGGTTGGCTGGGAACCGCCCTTGAATTTATGGATTTCCAGTTATATTCTCTGGGCGCTGCATTAGTTTTTCATGAAATATTTTTCCCGGAACAGTCCGCCGCAATGGCGCTTATTCTGGCGATGGGAACCTACGGCGCAGGATATATCGCACGTATTGTCGGCGCGTTTATTTTCGGCAAAATGGGCGACAGTATTGGGCGTAAAAAGGTCTTGTTTATCACTATCACCATGATGGGGATTTGTACAACCCTCATTGGGGTTCTGCCGACCTATGCGCAAATTGGTATATTTGCGCCTGTTTTACTGGTGACGTTACGTATTGTTCAGGGGTTAGGCGCCGGGGCGGAGATCTCCGGGGCAGGAACGATGCTGGCTGAGTATGCGCCTAAAGGGAAACGCGGCATTATTTCCTCGCTTGTCGCAATGGGAACAAACTGCGGTACGCTGAGCGCAACGGCAATCTGGGCAGTGATGTTCTTTGCGCTTGACAGAGAACAGCTTCTGGCCTGGGGATGGCGTATCCCATTCCTGGCGAGCGTTGTTGTCATGATCTTCGCTATCTGGCTGCGTATGAACCTCAAAGAAAGCCCGGTATTTGAAAAGGTCAATGAAAGCGAAAATGCGCCAGCGTTAAATAACGCATCAGAAAACACATTGGGCGCCATGTTTAGCAGTAAATCCTTCTGGCTGGCAACCGGTTTACGTTTCGGTCAGGCGGGCAATTCTGGATTAATTCAGACATTCCTTGCAGGATATTTAGTGCAGACGTTATTATTCAATAAGGCGATTCCTACCGACGCGTTAATGATTAGCTCTGTCATTGGTTTTATTACTATTCCACTTTTGGGGTGGTTATCTGATAAATATGGTCGCCGCCTGCCTTATATTTTATTGAATATATCTGCGATTATTCTTGCGTACCCGATGTTGTCTATCATCGTGGATAAAACCTATAGCCCCGGCGTGATTATGACCGCGCTTATTGTTATTCATAACTTTGCCGTGCTGGGTCTCTTCGCGCTGGAAAACATTACGATGGCCGAGATGTTTGGTTCGCGTAATCGCTTTACCCGGATGGCGATTTCAAAAGAAGCCGGTGGCTTAGTCGCCGTTGGATTTGGTCCTGTACTGGCAGGTATTTTCTGTAATATGACCGATTCCTGGTTGCCTATATTAGCGATGATCATTGCCTATTCTCTTATCGGCTTAATTTCAGCGATTTTGATGCCGGAAGTGAGAGATCGCGATCTGAGCGTGCTGGAGGATGCAGCGGACCTAAAGGCGGCAAGTAGCGTTCAGGGTTCGGCAACACAGGTAGGGTAACGTCGCACAGGGCATGACCGGAATGGACAGGGAATGTTGAATTTCGGTCATGTTGTCACATAACTTTAAAATGATGTCATACCAATTGCAAAAAGCTTAATTCAAATCAAATCATACAACCCTACAGGCGTTACTCTGAGACGGTCCTGAATTCATTCATACAATAGGTCATACCATGCAAAACAAGCTCTTAACGGCTAAGGCTTCGCTTCCTTATTACGATCGCGCCAGACTGGTTCCTCGCATTGTGCATTTGGGCTTTGGCGCATTCCATCGCGCGCATCAGGGTGTCTACGCAGATATCCTCGCGGCGGAACACAACAGCGACTGGGGATACTGTGAAGTCAACCTGATTGGCGGCGAGCAGCAGATTGCCGACCTGAAACAGCAAGACAACCTGTATACCGTGGCGGAAATGTCAGCGGATGCCTGGACCGCAAGGGTTGTTGGGGTGGTAAAAAACGCGCTGCACGCGCAGGTTGACGGTCTGGAAACCGTCCTGGCCGCCATGTGCGAGCCGCAGGTGGCGATTGTTTCCCTGACGATAACAGAAAAAGGGTACTGCCACTCTCCGGCGACCGGTCAGTTGATGCTGGATCACCCGATGATCGCCGCCGATCTGCAAAACCCGCAGCAGCCAAAATCCGCGCCTGGCGTGGTGGTGGAAGCGCTGGCGCGTCGTAAAGCGGCTGGCCTGGCGCCATTTACCGTGATGTCCTGCGATAACATGCCTGAAAATGGTCACGTCATGCGCAATGTGGTTACTGCCTATGCCCGTGCGGTAGATGCAGAACTGGCCGCGTGGATTGAGCAACATGTGACGTTCCCGTCCACGATGGTTGATCGTATTGTACCGGCGGTGACGGCTGACACGCTGGATAAGATCGAACAGTTAACCGGCGTACGCGACCCTGCGGGTGTGGCGTGTGAACCGTTCCGCCAGTGGGTGATTGAGGATAATTTTGTCGCGGGTCGCCCTGAATGGGAAAAAGCGGGCGCTGAACTGGTGGCAGATGTTATCCCGTTCGAAGAGATGAAACTGCGTATGCTTAATGGCAGTCACTCATTCCTGGCGTACCTCGGGTATCTGGCGGGCTATCAGCACATTAATGACTGCATGGAAGATGAAAATTACCGCCTGGCCGCGCATGCGTTGATGTTGCAGGAACAGGCGCCGACGCTGAAAGTGAAGGGGGTGGATCTGAAGCGTTATGCCGACTTGCTGATCGCGCGCTACAGCAACCCGGCGTTGCGTCACCGTACCTGGCAAATTGCGATGGACGGTAGCCAGAAACTGCCACAGCGTATGCTGGACTCCGTTCGCTGGCATATCGCGCATAGCAGCCGTTTCGATCTGCTGGCCTTAGGCGTGGCGGGCTGGATGCGTTACGTTGGCGGCGTTGATGAGCAGGGGAATCCGATTGAAATTAGCGATCCGCTGCTGCCGGTTATTCAGCAAGCGATTCAGGGCAGTGAAGAAGGGGAAAGTCGCGTTCAGGCGCTGCTGGCCATCGATGCGATTTTTGGTAATGAATTGCCGCACGTTGAGCTGTTTACGAATAAGGTGAAAGAAGCGTATCTGTCGCTGCTTGCCAACGGCGCGAAAGCAACCGTTGCAAAATATGCGGCGAATATCGCATCAGCGTAATCTCTGCGTGGTTGTAGGCCGGATAGGGCCTGCAACGTTCAACATCATTGACTATTGTAGGCCGGATAAGGCGGTTACGCCGCCATCCGGCTTGTTTGTCAGCGGGATTACTCTTCGCTGAACCAGTCGCTGTTTTCCTGGCGGATAAGCTGAACGGACTCGCCAATCTCCTGTAGATGCACAGTCATGGCGCGTTCCACCGCGTCGGCGTCATGCTTTTCCAGGGCGGCAAAAATATCATGATGCTGGCGCAGCAACATTTCAGGCGGCGACACATGATCCAGACTCATATAACGCACGCGGTCGATAGTGGCTTTAATATTTTCAACCGTATCCCATGCCAGCTGGCAATCGGCAATTAATGCCAGTTTCTGGTGAAATTCATCATCAAGCTGGAAGAAATCGTTGAGCTGCTTGCGGTCAATGGCGATCCGCTGCTGGTGAAGGTTCTGCTCCAGCTGATAGCACTGGCTGTCGGTGATCATCAACGCCGCGCGACGAACGACCGCACATTCGATGGCCTGTCGGACAAAACACCCATTCTGCACCTGCGATAATGAAATCTTATTCACATAGCTGCCGCGCTGAGGGCGGATTTGAATCAAACCGTTTTCCGCCAGCTTAATAAACGCTTCACGTACAGGCTGGCGCGACACGTTAAAGCGCACGGAAACCTCTTTCTCGGAAAGCGGTGTGCCTGGCGCAATCAGACAGTGCACGATGTCACGTCGGAGAATGCGGTAAATTTGCTGATTTACAGGCTGCGTAGGATTGAGTTGGGTTTCGACGGTCATTCGTTCTTACTTTTTAGAGAGTTAACCAGAGTACTCTACCACTTTTTTGTCACTATCTATACCCGACCCGTGGGCCGGGTATAAAAATTAACCCCGATGAACGCTCAGTCCGGCAAAAGACTGCGTAACCGGCATCATTTCCAGCGTATTAATGTTCACATGCGCAGGCAGATTAGCGACCCACCATACCGCTTCTGTGACATCATCCGGCGTGAGCGCGGTTGTGTTCTCGTAGGTTTTACCCGCTTTGTCGTCATCGCCTTTAAAGCGGACGTTAGAAAACTCCGTGCCGCCGACCAGACCGGGTTCAATATCGGTGACGCGTACTGCCGTACCGTGTAAATCCGTGCGCAGATTCAGACTGAACTGGCGCACAAACGCTTTGGTTGCGCCATATACGTTGCCACCCGCGTATGGCCAGCTACCTGCGGTAGAGCCAATATTGATGATGTGGCCGCGATTGCGCTCCACCATGCCTGGCAGAACCGCGCGGGTCATGTAAATAAGACCTTTGTTGTTCGTGTCGATCATGGTTTCCCAGTCTTCCACGCTGGCTTTATGCGCGGGCTCAAGCCCCAACGCCAGCCCGGCGTTGTTGACCAGCACATCAATGTTGCGCCACTCTGCGGGTAATGACGCCAGCATATCTTCAATGGATGCACGGTTACGCACATCTAAACGAGCGATAAACAGATTGTCGCCCAGCTCATCTTTCAGTTCTTGCAGGCGTTCCTGGCGACGGCCAGTGGCAATCACTTTGTGTCCATTCTCAATAAAACGACGTGTAATGCATTCGCCGAAACCTGCGGTCGCACCGGTGACTAAAACGATCATCTCACTGTTCCTCAACGCTTTTTGTGTTGTATTACCATAGCACGCCATCTCTGTTCAGGGGTAATCCTCGTTAATGGGATTGCGGTCATTTCAAGGGAGACCTACTCTAATGAACAAATCGTTTGCAGGAGTGAAAAATGTCGTTAACGAATCCATTCTTTAGCCAGAGCGTATTGCCTTACCAGGCCCCGCGTTTTGATCTGATTGAAGACCGCCATTACCGCCCGGCGTTTGACGAAGGGATGCGGCAAAAGCGCGCTGAAATTGATGCGATTGTCCAAAACCCGCAGGCGCCTGATTTTGAGAACACGTATCTGGCGCAGGAGCAAAGCGGCGCGTTGCTCACCCGTGTGACAAGCGTGTTTTTCGCCATGACGGCGGCGCATACCAATGACGAATTACAGCGCCTTGATGAAGCCTTTTCCGCTGAACTGGCGGCGCTGGCAAATGATATTTATCTCAACAGTACGCTCTTTGCGCGTGTGGATGCGGTCTGGCGACAGCGGGAGACGCTGGCGCTGGATGCCGAGTCGTTGCGTCTTGTGGAGATTATCCACCAGCGTTTTGTACTTTCCGGCGCGCAGCTTGGCGATGACGATAAAGCGCAGCTCAGGAGCCTGAATACCGAATCCGCCACGCTGACCAGCCAGTTTAATCAGCGGCTGTTGGCGGCGAATAAATCCGGTGGGATGGTGGTTGATTATCGCCATCAACTGGACGGATTGAGCCAGGAGGAGGTCGCTCTTGCCGCTGATGCCGCCAGGGAAAAAGGGCTGGCGGATCGCTGGCTTATTCCGCTTCTCAATACCACACAACAACCGACACTGGCCGTTTTACGCGATCGCCAGACCCGTGAAAATCTGTTCAACGCCGCATGGACTCGTGCGGAAAAGAACGACGCCAACGACACGCGTGCGATTGTTCAGCGTCTGGTGGACATCCGTACCCGGCAGGCAACATTACTCGGGTTTGCCAGTTATGCCGCCTGGAAAACCGCCGATCAGATGGCGAAAACGCCTGACGCGGCGCTCGCTTTTATGCGCGCCATTGTTCCGGCCGCGCGTCAGCGCGCGCTGGATGAGCAGGCTGAGATCCAGAAAGTGATCGATGATGAGCAGGGAGGATTCACGACCCAGGCGTGGGACTGGGCGTACTATGCTGAGCAGGTACGCCGTGGAAAATACGCGCTGGATGAAGCGCAGCTCAAACCTTACTTTGCGTTAGATACGGTACTGAACGACGGCGTGTTCTGGACGGCAAACCAGCTGTTCGGCATTAAGTTTATCGAGCGCTTTGATATCCCGGTTTACCATCCTGATGTGCGCGTCTGGGAAATTTTCGATCATGATGGCGTCGGTCTGGCGTTGTTTTATGGTGATTTCTTTGCCCGCGAGTCAAAAAGCGGCGGCGCATGGATGGGCAATTTTATTGAACAATCCACGCTTAACGAAACCAGACCGGTTATCTACAACGTCTGTAATTACCAGAAGCCAGCGGCAGGGCAGCCCGCATTGCTGCTTTGGGATGATGTGATCACCTTGTTCCATGAATTTGGTCATACGCTGCACGGCCTGTTTGCGACACAGCGCTATGCGACGCTGTCGGGGACGAACACCCCGCGCGATTTTGTCGAATTTCCTTCGCAGATTAATGAGCACTGGGCGAGTCATCCGCAGGTGTTCGAACGCTATGCGCGCCACGTCGGGACGGGTGAAAAAATGCCTGAAGCGTTGCAGGAAAAAATGCGGCGGGCAAGCCTGTTTAACAAAGGCTATGACATGACGGAACTGCTCAGCGCCGCATTGCTGGATATGCGCTGGCACAGTCTTGAAACCTTTTCGGCATCGCAGTCGGTCGATCTCTTTGAACAGCAGGCGCTGGCGGCGGAAGAACTCGATCTTCCGGCAGTGCCGCCGCGCTACCGGAGCAGCTATTTCGCCCATATTTTCGGTGGCGGGTATGCGGCAGGCTATTACGCCTATTTGTGGACGCAAATGCTGGCAGACGACGGCTACCAGTGGTTTGTTGAACAGGGAGGGTTAACGCGTGAGAACGGACAGCGTTTCCGTGATGCCATCTTGTCACGCGGCAACAGTACGGACCTGGAACGCCTCTACCCGGCGTGGCGGGGTCATGAACCGCGTATCGAACCCATGTTAAAACACCGGGGTTTAGACCGCTAAGCGCAAGGGCGCTGCCTGAATGTTTATCAGGCAACGCTCTGATTTTTTGTCAATGTTAAGTAAGCCGCCGGGATACTGGTGTACAATGCGGGCTTCTTTTTATCCGGGGCCCCTGTTTTCATGTGTTCGTATTCTCTTCCGCTTTTCTCTTTGTTTGAGAAAAAACTTGTTGTGTCTGTGAATCAGAACTGATGAGAACAATGAAAATTAAACACCAGATGCTCTGCGTATCCTTATTTGCGCTCATCGGGTGTGGCAACAGTACGCTTTCACAGCTGGATATGCCTGCGCAAAAAAGCGCGCAAGTTGTGGTGGGATACTACGGGCGCGGTATTGATCCGATGATTCGGCAATATATGCGGGAAAAAGAGGTGACTGGCGTCGTTGTTGCTGTTATTCAGAATAATGGCCCGGCAGAATTTCACAGTTATGGGATAACCGATGATAAAAATCGTTATCCCATCACGCCAGATACGCTGTTCGCTTTAGGCTCGCTGAGTAAAGGCGTGACGGCAGAAGTGACGACGATGCTGGTGGATGAAGGGGTGTTTAACTGGACGGATACACTGGAAACGTTGCTTCCACAGAATACACCTTTAAGCCCTGACGCCAAAAATATTACGCTCCTCCAGTTGGTGACTCACACTTCCGGTTTGCCCCGGCAGCCTATGGATTTGCTGACGCTGGAAAACTTAATGCGCTATTTCAGTAACGGCGAGAACTTTTATACGCAACTGGACAGCGACGCCGTGCTGGGTTATCTCAGTGATTTTACTGCGCCGGACGCGCGCGTTCCGCAGTATTCCAACATCGGCTACGCCATCCTGGGGTATATTTTGCAGCGCAGAACGGGAGAGCCGATCCAGGCGCTGGCGCAACGCATGATATTTGAACCACTGGCGATGACAAACAGCAGTTATACGCCCATGTTATTGAAGGCATACCCGCGAAGAGCGCTGGGCCATGCTGGCGATCAGCCTAAGCTCATTACCCGTGGCCATCTGACGCCAGACTGGGTTTTTAACAAAAATATGATGGGGGCGGCAAGTTTATACAGTAGCGCCCGCGATCTGGCTAATTATGCCCGCGCGCATTTTACATCCACAACCGTTTCGGCCATCGATCTGGCTTTTGCTGAAGCCACACAGACTTATTATTATCGACAGAAAGAAGCAGCGAATATTGCGTGGGTGAGTGATGAGTTTTCTGCGCAAAAGATCACCTATCAGGTCGGATATATTGGTGGGTATTCCAGCTATATTGGGTTTGATAAAAGAAATCGCAACGCGGTAGTGGTTTTGCAAAATAGTTTCAACTGGAGTAATTATATCGGTCAGACGATCCTGACTCGCCTGGCGCAGCAGGGGAAGGGCGATTAAAGATGTTAAGTGCATTGCAAATATTCCAGGATTATTCACTTTTTTCCTTTATTACCACTTTAAAATCATAGCGTTATAGATTCTCCATTTCCTGGCTCGGCCTTCTATTAATAAATTGACATAAATTTGCTTTTGTACCGCTAGACTACGGTACATCAAGGATGTATGCCCAAGGAGCGGCAATGATTAAAAAAACGATAGAAATCGATACCATCTTGTTAGATCTGAACCAGTCTATTGATGCCCACTATCAGTGGCTGGTGAAAATGTTTCGTTGCACAGTGTCTGGCGATGTCAATCAACCCGATATTTTCGATATCAATTCTCACTGTCTGTGTCAGTTCAGCCAATGGCTAAATAATCATCCGGTACACGAACCTGAAGAAAAGGGCTTTGTTATCAAGATTATTATTGCTCATGAACACATGCATACACGAGGTCGGGAATTACTGCGGGCGATCGCGGAGAAACGTTCGGAAGATCACCATTTTGACAGCTTTCAGGAAGCGTTATTAGCATTTACCTCGGCGGTGATGGACTACAAAATATATCTGCTCAATATTCGCAGCAATATGGATATATTAACCGGATTACCCGGTCGCAGAGTCCTTGATGAATCTTTCGATCGTCAGCTTATTGATGCGCAACCGCTTAATTTATATTTGCTGCTTTTTGATATTGACCGCTTTAAATTGGTCAATGACAACTATGGTCATCTGGTCGGTGATAGCGTGCTGCGCACCCTGGCGTCGAATTTATCCGTCTGGACGCGCTACGATGAAACGCCTTACCGCTATGGCGGGGAGGAGTTTGTGATTATCATCCGTACAAAAACGGATGAACAGGCCTGTCGGGCAGGGTTACGTATCTGCCAGCTAGTGGCGGATAATCCGATTAACTACCCTGACGGAGAACTCTCGATAACGGTAACTGCGGGCATTACCCAGGCGCAGCAGGGAGAGCCGCTGGATGTCGTCATCGGACGCGCAGACAGGGCAATGTACCGGGGTAAACAAACCGGAAGGAATCGCTGCATGTTTATGGACAAAGATCAGCAAATCACGCGTGTGTAACATGAGCCGAACGGCACGCTCTTTACATAACCGGTTATTCACTGACATAAGTGTGCAAAGGGATGGAAACGCGAAACACCGGTTTTGCTGGTTTAGTTCTATGTTGTTTAACCTTCATTGATATTGTCTGTGTCAGGATGGTCAACGATCCGTTATCTGCGCAGGGAATTGCCTGATAACGCATAAGGTAAAAACACAAATCTATCCATGCAAGCATTCACCGCTGGTTTATCCGGCGGTTTTTTTTGTCTGTCTGCCGGGCGGGTAAAAAAATGGCCCCTTGTGCAGTTACGCTACAAGGGGCCTTGTCGGTGAGGAGCTATCTCCGTTCATTAATCATCCCATTTATGACTGAAATACGCGGCCAGAAAACCAGAAAATAAAATAATTCCCAGAACGGCCATGAAAACGTTCATATTACCCAGCATATAATGCCTCCTTTTATTTGTGTGTTTCCTCTCTTACCTTAATTCACCTCATGAGCACCCATAGTAGCAGATTAAATCTAAACAAATGCTGAATTAGGTGATTATTTCAACGTTAACGTCAGGATTTTTCCGGTATGGGATTTCAGACTATGAAAAAGCGTCACAAAACGATGAGGCAATGTGAATTTATTTCAAGAGTGATGAATTTTTCTCGGTTGTCAGTGAGCAGGTTGCATGTCATTTTTAGACGCATAGCCATCCAGAAGTCTAAACTTCAAATGATAAATTATCACGTCAGGCAACTAACGCCGGGTGAATAAGGAGATCACATGCAAAAACAACAGGCCCCGTTTCGCGCAGACATCGTCGGCAGTTTTTTACGCCCGGACACGATCAAACAAGCTCGTTTGCAATTCGCATGCGGCGAGATAACGGCGCAACAATTGCGCGCGGTAGAAGATGACGCTATCCGCACCGTTGTGGAGCAGCAGTGTGCCTGCGGGCTGCATGTCGTCACGGATGGCGAGTTTCGCCGCGCCTGGTGGCATTTTGATTTCTTCGATGGACTGCAAGGCGTTGAACGCTATGACGCTGAGAAGGGGATCCAGTTTAATGGCGTGCAGACAAAAGCGCACGGCGTGCGCGTTACCGGAAAACTGGGGTTTGGCGATCACCCTATGCTGGAAGACTTCCGCTATCTGAAAAGCATTAGCGGTGCAGCCGAGCCCAAAATGACCATTCCATCCCCCAGCGTGCTGCATTTCCGTGGCGGGCGCAAAGATATCGATGCTACCGTTTATCCGCATCTGGACGCTTATTTCGATGATTTAGCTACCACCTGGCGCGATGCGATTCATGCTTTTTATGAAGCTGGCTGTCGTTATCTGCAATTGGATGACACCGTCTGGGCTTACTTGTGCTCCGACCAGCAACGTCAGCAGATTCGTGAGCGGGGTGACGATCCTGACGAGCTGGCGCAGATTTATGCCCGCGTGATTAACCGTGCGCTGGAGGATAAACCAGCCGATCTGACGGTCGGGCTGCATGTTTGCAGGGGAAATTTCCGTTCGACGTGGATCTCTGAAGGGGGCTATGAACCGGTGGCGGAAGTGTTGTTCGGCACGGTGAACGTTGATGCGTTTTTCCTGGAATATGATAACGATCGCTCCGGTGATTTCGCGCCGCTGCGCTTTGTTCGGCCCGGACGTCAGCAGGTGGTTCTGGGTCTGGTGACCACGAAAAACGGCGAGCTGGAAAACCCGGAAGGGGTGAAAGCCCGCTTGCAGGAGGCAGAGCGCTATGTCGCAAAAGAGCAGATCTGCCTTAGCCCACAGTGTGGATTTGCCTCCACGGAAGAGGGGAATACGCTGACGGAAGCCCAGCAATGGGGCAAAGTACGCCTCATCACCGAAATCGCCAGTCAGGTCTGGTAAGTTGCCTCTCTTTGTTACACAGCGTTGCACATTCGTAATGCAACGCTGTTTCATTCTGGATCATTTTCCTCGTTGTATTTCCCGCCTTGTGGTTTCCGATTTTCTTTTTTCAGCCCTGTTGCCGGTTAATAAATTGATATTTATAGACATTTAAAAATCTGGCATCGATTTTGCCTTATCACTTCTGAACATCCTTAATTTGCACCATTTGCCCGTCCGGTTGCACCGGGACTTCCAGCAAGCTTAATTTCAGGAGTGAAACTATGCAGCGTCGTACATTATTAAAAGCCTTTGCACTGTCCGCCTCGGTGGTTGCGATGGGGCTGAGCTTTAGCGTTCAGGCGGCCGATACGATTAAGGTCGGCATCATGCATTCGCTATCCGGCACGATGGCCATTTCGGAAACCCCGCTTAAAGATATGGCGTTGATGACGATTGATGAGATCAATGCTAAAGGCGGCGTGCTGGGCAAAAAGCTGGAACCGGTGGTGGTTGACCCGGCCTCAAACTGGCCGTTGTTTGCAGAGAAAGCGCGTCAGCTGCTGAGCCAGGATAAAGTCGCGGTCGTGTTTGGCTGCTGGACGTCGGTATCGCGTAAATCGGTGTTGCCGGTATTTGAAGAGTTAAACGGGCTGCTGTTTTACCCTGTGCAATACGAAGGGGAAGAGTTATCGCCGAATGTTTTCTATACCGGCGCAGCGCCAAATCAGCAGGCTATTCCGGCTGTCGAGTATCTGATGAGTGAAGACGGCGGCAGCGCGAAACGCTTTTTCCTGCTGGGAACCGATTATGTCTATCCTCGTACCACCAATAAGATCCTTCGCGCCTGGCTGCATGCCAAAGGCGTCGAGGATAAAGATATTGAAGAGGTGTATACCCCGTTCGGACACAGCGACTACCAGACTATTGTCGCCAATATCAAAAAATTCTCTGCGGGCGGCAAAACGGCGGTGGTCTCTACCATTAACGGTGACTCAAATGTTCCGTTCTACAAAGAGCTGGCGAATCAGGGGATAAAAGCGACAGACGTGCCGGTCGTGGCATTCTCGGTCGGTGAAGAGGAGTTGCGCGGTATCGATACCAGACCGCTGGTGGGCAACCTGGCGGCGTGGAACTATTTTGAATCTGTCGACAACCCCACTAACCAGAAATTCGTTGCGGATTACCGGGCATACGCCAAAGCGCATAAGCTGCCGAATGCCGACACCGTCGTGACCAACGATCCGATGGAAGCGACCTATGTGGGCCTGCATATGTGGGCGCAGGCAGTAGAAAAAGCCGGTACGACCGACGTCGATAAAGTCCGCGAGGCGATGGCGGGGCAATCCTTCGCTGCGCCGTCTGGCTTTACCCTGACGATGGACGCCACCAACCACCATCTGCATAAACCCGTCATGATTGGCGAAATTGAAGATAACGGCCAGTTCAATGTGGTATGGCAAACCGACGAACCGGTTCGCGCCCAGCCCTGGAGCCCGTTTATCGCCGGTAACGATAAAAAATCAGACCAGCCTGTTAAAACCGCCAGCAACTGATCTTTTGCCCTCCTGCGGGAGGGCACATTCTGGAGAACACTTTCATGAAAGCCATGCGCTTTATTCGGGGTGTGTTGCTAATGACGTGGCTGGTGCCGTGGATCGTGCAGGCAACCGATGCTGATGTGTTTGTTGGCGCCAGCCGGGCGCAACAGGCGACGTTATTAGAACAATGGGCCATCACGCCTGAGGCGCAGCGTTTGTCTTTGTTGAACGCATTAGCGCGTGAGAATGTGCTGACTGATAGCGCAAAGCACGCTTTCATTCGGCAGGGTACGCAGGTTCTGCCGCTCGGCGCTGTCGCCGCGCCCGATGGCGAACTGAAAAAAGTTCGTCTGACTAACCGTCTGCGAAACCTGGTCAGTGGGGCGTTAGCCACGCATCAACTATTAAGTGACAATGTCACGGAAAGAGCTGCTGCCGCCAGCCTGTTACAGCGGGAGGCCACGCCCGCGATGCTGCCGCTTTTACAGCAGCGGCTGGCGCAGGAAACGGAAAGCGAAGTGACATCACGTCTGGAGATTGCGCTGGCTAACCTGCAACTGGTGAGTCCTTCCGCTGACGTCCGGCGTCAGGCGATTGTCCTACTGGGGCAGTCGGGCGACCCGGAAACGCAATCACGCCTGCAACCCTTTACGGATGCTGAACATGAACCGGATGTGCGTGTTCGTGAGGCCGCGACAGAAAGCCTGAACGCAATCGCGCAGCGGATGGTGATTGGCGATCTCCTGGGGCAGGCATTTATGGGGCTGTCGCTGGGATCGATTCTGCTGCTGGCGGCCCTGGGGCTGGCGATCACCTATGGATTACTGGGCGTAATCAATATGGCGCACGGTGAAATGCTGATGCTTGGCGCGTACAGCACATGGATGGTTCAGCAGTTTATGGGGCAGTTCATGCCACAGTGGCTGGCGTTTTATCCCGTTGTGGCGTTGCCGGTTGCCTTCCTGATCGCTGCCGGAACTGGAATGGCGCTGGAGCGCGGCATTATTCGCCATCTTTATGGTCGTCCTCTCGAAACGCTGCTGGCGACCTGGGGGATTAGCCTGATGCTGATCCAACTGGTACGCATGACCTTTGGCGCGCAAAACCTGGAGGTTGCCAACCCTGCGTGGCTTTCTGGCGGGGTGCAGGTCTATGCCAACCTGATATTGCCCTGGAACCGTATCATGGTGCTGGGGTTCGCCATGCTGGTGCTGTTTTTCACCTGGCTATTGCTGAATAAAACCCGCCTCGGGATGCGCGTTCGCGCGGTAACGCAGAACCGCAGTATGGCGGCGTGTTGCGGCGTGCCGACGGGGCGCGTGGACATGCTGGCGTTTGGCCTCGGGTCGGGGATCGCCGGATTGGGCGGCGTGGCCTTGTCGCAACTGGGCAACGTCGGGCCGGAACTGGGTCAGGGATACATTATTGATTCATTTTTAGTGGTGGTGCTCGGTGGCGTCGGACAACTGGCGGGAAGCGTGGCCGCCGCATTTGGGTTGGGTATCTTCAATAAGATTCTGGAACCGCAAATGGGCGCGGTGCTGGGCAAAATCGTCATTCTGATTGCGATCGTTCTGTTTATCCAGAAACGGCCTCAGGGATTGTTTGCGTTGAAAGGGAGGGTTATTGATTAATGACCATGCCAATGACATTAACACTGGCGCGTAGAGCGCCGCGTACTGTCCAGGTTTTTGGCCTTTGCCTGCTGGCGGCGCTGCTGATTCTGCCTTTTCTGGCGCTGCTGCCTGCGGATCACCCGCTGGCTGTCCCGGTCTGGGTGTTAACGCTGGCCGGGAAGATCCTCTGTTACGCCATTGTCGCTGTGGCGCTGGATCTGGTGTGGGGGTATGCCGGAATGCTGTCGCTGGGGCACGGTATTTTCTTCGCGCTGGGCGGGTATGCGATGGGAATGTATCTGATGCGTCAGGCCTCTGGCGACGGACTTCCCGCGTTTATGTCTTTCCTCTCCTGGAGTGAATTACCGTGGTTCTGGTGGGGAACGCAGCACTTCGCCTGGGCGATGCTGCTGGTCGTGCTGGTTCCGGGACTGTTGGCGCTGGTGTTCGGCTATTTTGCCTTTCGCTCAAAAATCAAAGGCGTCTATTTTTCCATTATGACCCAGGCGCTGACGTTCGCAGGCATGCTGCTGTTTTTCCGTAACGAAACCGGGTTTGGCGGCAATAACGGGTTTACGGGGTTTACCACGTTGCTGGGCTTCCCTGTTGCGGCGACCTCCACGCGCGTAGCGCTGTTTCTCGCGACCGTCATATTACTGGTGCTGGCGCTGTGGCTGGGGTATCTCCTTGCACGCAGTAAGTTTGGCCGCGTTCTGACCGCCGTGCGCGATGCGGAAAATCGCCTGATGTTTTGTGGGTACGATCCGCGTGGCTTCAAACTGCTGGTATGGACGCTCTCCGCTGTTCTGTGCGGTCTGGCGGGCGCTCTGTACGTTCCTCAGGTCGGCATCATTAACCCCAGCGAAATGTCGCCGACCAACTCTATTGAAGCGGCCATCTGGGTCGCGCTGGGCGGGCGCGGCACCTTAATTGGCCCGGTGTTTGGCGCAGTGCTGGTGAACGGCGCTAAAAGTCTGTTTACGGTGATTATGCCGGAGTACTGGCAGCTGTTTCTCGGCCTGATCTTTATTGGCGTTACGCTGTTTTTACCGCGCGGCGTCATTGGTCTGTTTCGCAAAGGAGAAAAATGATGCAACCGGATGACGGACTTTTTACCCGCCAGTTGCCGGGGGATCGTTTTCGCGATCAAACAGACCCGGTTCTGCAACTGGAAGGGATCAACGTCAATTTTGACGGCTTCCAGGCGCTGACGGATTTAACCCTGAACATTGGCGTAGGGGAATTGCGCTGCGTTATTGGCCCTAATGGCGCCGGAAAAACCACCTTAATGGATGTTATTACCGGTAAAACCCGGCCGCAAAGCGGACGCGCGATTTACGATCAGTCCACGGACTTAACTTCGCTCGATCCTATTGCGATTGCCCGCCAGGGCATTGGGCGTAAATTTCAGAAACCGACCGTGTTTGAGGCCCTGACGGTGGAGGAGAATCTGGAACTGGCGATGAAAGAGGATAAATCCGTCTGGGCCACGTTAAGAGCGCGCCTCTCGGGCGAACAGCGGGATCGCATTGACGAGATGCTCGGGTTATTGCGTCTGGGCGCGGAGCGTGGGCGTCGCGCCGGGCTGCTTTCGCACGGACAAAAGCAGTTTCTGGAAATCGGTATGCTGCTGGTACAGGAGCCGCACCTGCTGTTGCTGGATGAACCTGCGGCGGGGATGACGGACGCGGAAACGGAGTATACCGCCGAGCTGTTTCGCACTCTGGCGGGGAAACACTCGCTGATGGTGGTGGAGCATGACATGGGGTTTGTCGAAACCATTGCCGACCATGTTACCGTTTTGCATCAGGGGCGCGTGCTGGCGGAAGGGAGCCTGCGCGACGTCCAGGCCAATGAACAGGTTATTGAAGTTTACCTCGGGCGATAGGGAGGACGGATGTTACAGGTGAATGAACTGAATCAATATTACGGCGGCAGTCATATCCTGCGCGGGGTAAGTTTTGAGGCCCGCATTGGCGAAGTAACCTGTTTGCTTGGGCGTAACGGCGTGGGAAAAACCACCTTACTGAAGTGTCTGATGGGGTTAATCCCGGCACGCACCGGCAATGTGGTCTGGCAGGGGAAGAACATCACCCAGCGTAAACCGCATCAGCGCGTGCGGGCCGGTGTCGCCTATGTGCCGCAAGGGCGGGAGATTTTTCCTCGCCTGACGGTAGAGGAAAACCTGTTGTTGGGGCTGTCGCGTTTTTCCGCCCGCGATGCAAAACAGGTGCCGGATGATATTTACGCGCTTTTTCCGGTGCTTAAAGAGATGAAGCTCCGGCGAGGGGGCGATCTTTCCGGGGGGCAACAGCAGCAGTTGGCAATTGGCCGGGCGCTGGCCTGCCGTCCTCAGCTGTTAATTCTGGATGAACCGACCGAAGGGATACAGCCGTCGGTGATCAAAGAGATTGGGCAGGTGATTGCACATCTGGCGCGTCAGGGGGATATGGCGATTTTGCTGGTGGAGCAGTTCTATGATTTTGCCGCCCAACTGGCGGATCACTACTTATTGATGTCGCGGGGAAGCATTATTCAGAGCGGCAGGGGCGAGAATATGGAAGCGGAGGGCGTCCGCGGTCTGGTCGCGATCTGAGTTCCGGGACTGTACCGGACGTTATCCGGCACAGTCTGGCGTGCCGTCAGCACATTGCGGGCTGCCCCCAGGGTCTGGCCCGCATCCCTTTTAGCATCAGCGCCCAGGCAAGAATAATCGCAACGATCAGCACCACAAACAGGGACCAGGCGGGCAAGGTGGTGAGGATCACGCCGCTGACCAGCGGGTTGACCGCCGCGCCGAGCCAGCCAAGCGACTGCGCTGAGAAGTAGCTTGCTTTCATCCCCGCCGGAGCAATGTTATCGATCAGCATATATTCGCCCGGGGCATAAATAACCTCGCCAATGGTAAATACGGCGGCGGAGAGCCCCCAGAGCAGCAGGCTGTTTCCTGAAATCATAAAACCAACCAGCCCAGCCACGAAACAGATTGTGCCGGCCGCCATCGAGGGTCTGATATTTGCGGTCGTTAACCGACGGCCTACGGCATATTGCAGGCTGACAACAATCGCCGCGTTGACGGGGAGTACGACAGCCACCACTTTTTCGGCAAAATTACCGTTCGCGACGACCATGACATACTGGGAAATACATGAGGCGAACGCGCCGCTGACAAATGACGCCAGGAAGGCCGACAGGGTAAACCAGAGCAGGGCTTTATCGCGTAACAGCACCGATGGCGACCAGACTGACGCCGTTGTTCCTTCAACGGGCGTCTCTGCGCGCTTCACCCAGGTCTGGATAAACACCAGCGGGAAAGCAGAGCAAATGGCCGCAAGCCAGAACGGCAGGTTGATGCTTTGCATGACCAGCAGGGTGCCAAGCGGCGGCCCGACGGTCCAGCCAATATTGAGCACGGTATAGTTGAGGGAAAATATTTTGCTCCTGGTTGTGGCGGAAAGATTGTCGGCAAACCAGGCTTTCAACACGGTGGCAAAGACGGAGTAGGCGCAGTTTATCAGGGCGAAAAGCAGCACCACCAGCGTGACGCTGTGCACCAGGGGGATGGCGATAAAGCCCAGCAAGAACGCCGAAATTGCCAGAAGCATATAGCGCTTTTTATCGAATTTATCCGCGAGGATGCCGAAACCCAGGCTGAAAATCACGCCGATGGTTAACGCTACCGTCATGGCATAGCCGATCAGATCGACGCTCAGATCGTACTGGCGGTTAAGATAGATCGTCATGAAAGGAAGCGTGGCGCCGCGCCCAATGGTCAATAACAGTGATGAGGCGAGTAAAGCGAGGGTGGAGCGTCTCAGCGTTGTGTTCATTTTCCTGCCCGACAATGCGTTTCATTATATTTATTGGTGATTTAAAGCAATAGCACGGCAAAAGTGTGATGTATACCCGGGATGTTGTTCGAAAGTGCTCGTCCCGCCCTACCTGAATTAATGATCTGTTCCGGGGCGATGATTTCCGTTAACTTAACTTGTTTACAAAAATTTAATATTTGCAGGGGCCGTGGTATGTCGCGTAAAGACGGGTTATTGGCGTTACTGGTCGTGGTGGTGTGGGGGCTTAACTTTGTCGTCATCAAAGTCGGGCTGCACAATATGCCGCCGCTGATGCTGGCGGGATTACGTTTTTTGCTGGTCGCGTTTCCGGCTATCTTCTTCGTTGCGCGCCCGAAAATCCCGCTGTCGCTGTTACTCGGCTACGGCCTGACCATCAGTTTTGGTCAATTCGCGTTTCTCTTTTGTGCGATTAAATTCGGAATGCCTGCCGGGCTGGCGTCACTGGTGCTACAGGCGCAGGCGTTTTTTACCATCGTACTGGGCGCGTTTGCGTTCGGCGAGCGCTTGCAGGGCAAACAGGTGGCCGGTATCGCGCTGGCGGTGTTTGGCGTTCTGCTGCTGATAGAAGCCAGCCTCAATGGGCAACATATTGCGATGCTCGGGTTTATGTTAACGCTGGCGGCGGCGTTCTGCTGGGCGTGCGGGAATATTTTCAATAAGAAGATCATGCAACATGCCACTCGCCCGGCGGTGATGTCGCTGGTGGTCTGGAGTGCGCTGATCCCGATTATTCCCTTCTTTCTGGCCTCTTTGATTCTGGATGGTTCTGCGCAGATGGTTCAGAGCCTGATCGCGATTGATATGACGACGATTTTATCGCTGGTGTATCTGGCGTTTGTCGCCACGATTGTCGGTTACGGGATCTGGGGAACGTTGCTCGGACGCTATGAAACCTGGCGCGTGGCGCCGCTGTCTTTGCTGGTGCCGGTCGTGGGGTTGGCCAGCGCGGCCGTGTTGCTCAATGAGACGCTTACCGGGTTACAGTTTCTTGGCGCGGTGCTGATTATGGCGGGTTTGTACATCAACGTGTTTGGTTTTCGGCTGCGCAAAGCGGCGCAGGTAAGGGGATAAAAAAAGCCCCGCAGTGGCGGGGCAAAAACGAATTACAGGCTGTGTCCGTTGTAATACGGTACGCCTAATTCGTCGGATTTATCGCTTCCCGCACCCATATGATTGAAATCGAATGGCGACTGGTCATGCGCAGACGGCATGACCATCGCATCGCGATTATTTTGTGTTCCAGGTTGTGCGGTTTGCTCCGCAATGCTTGGGCCAGAGACGACAAGCAGCACAGCCAGCATTGCGGAAGACAGAGATTTCATGATTTCCTCGATTACGTCATTAACAGGCGATTAGCAATTACAATGGTTGAGTGGATGCAAATACCGGGATTCGCCATGCATATTGGTAATACGGTACTTATGCGGTGGAACGTCGAAATAGTTTTTAAATGTCCGGGTCAGCGTCTGCTGTGACTCAAAGCCATAACGTTCCGCCAGGTACAGGATCGGTTCGTTACTTTCTTTTAATTTCTGGGCTATTTCAGTCATTTTGCGACTGCGGATGTACTGGCCTAATGAGTGACCGGTCTCTTTTTTAAACATCCGTTGCAGGTGCCATTTGGAGTAACCTGAACGCTCTGACACTTTTTCCAGTGAGAGCGGCGATTCCAGGTTATCTTCGATCCAGTCCAAAATGCTATGAATGGTAATAGCGTCAGTATTGCGTCTGGACATCGTCATACCTCTTTCTGTTTACGGCAGGATTTTCTTAAGCAAAAGCTCAAGTGTTGCCACTTCATCCGCCGTTAAGTTTTTTGTTAGTTCCTGGTGCAGGTCTTGTCCTACTAACTGATGACATTGCTCACAAATTGCCGCGCCGTGTTCGGTGAGTTTCACCAGCACGCCGCGTTTGTCATGTGGATTTGGCAGTCTTTCGATCCAGCCTTTACAGACCAGCCGATCAAGCATGCGCGTCAATGCGCCGAGATCGACAGACAGCACTTTCTTCAGCTCGACCGGGGTAATGCATACCGCGCAACGGATAGAACAGAGCACCTTAAACTGCGATGCGGTGATATCCAGCGGCGACAGATAGTCGTTCAACAGACGATCTTTTTTCTGATTGACCATGTAGATCAAGCGACCCAGCGGGATGATTTCGTTGAATAGGTCACTGGTGCTTTTCACAATGGTTGCCCCGGCAAGTAGTTAGTCACGGCAGATACTATTGCCCAGGCAAATATAAGTCAATCGAATGAATAAGGGGATGCCACGATTTGCTAAAACGCGTCAGTGCAGGGGCTGCATCACGGGGTAATTTATTAATAATAATTACTGGTTATGCTTATTCGGCATAATGAATGCTTAATGGCGAAACGCCGCGTTTTCCCTTTATACTTGCCGCTTACAACGAGCTTGATGGGGAAGAGATGGCATTATGATGGATTTGTTTAAAGCGATAGGGCTTGGGCTGGTTGTCCTGCTGCCTTTGGCGAACCCGCTAACCACGGTGGCGTTGTTTTTAGGCCTGGCCGGTAATATGAACAGCGCGGAGCGTAACCGTCAGTCGCTGATGGCCTCCGTGTATGTGTTCGCCATCATGATGGTTGCGTATTACGCCGGTCAACTGGTGATGAACACCTTTGGAATTTCCATCCCCGGTTTGCGCATTGCGGGTGGGCTGATTGTCGCCTTTATCGGCTTTCGGATGTTGTTCCCGCAGCAGAAGGCGCACGAATCGCCGGAGGCGAAAAGCAAGTCAGAAGAGCTGGAGGATGAGCCTTCTGCCAATATCGCTTTTGTTCCGCTGGCGATGCCGAGCACCGCAGGGCCGGGGACGATCGCGATGATCATCAGTTCGGCCTCTACCGTACGTCACGGCGTCGATTTTCCCGGCTGGGTTATTCTGGTGGCACCACCGCTTATTTTTCTGGCGGTGTCAGTGATTCTGTGGGGTTCTCTGCGCAGTTCAGGGGCGATTATGCGTCTGGTCGGCAAGGGGGGAATTGAAGCTATTTCCCGCCTGATGGGCTTCTTACTGGTCTGTATGGGCGTGCAGTTTATCATTAACGGCGTGCTGGAAATTATTAAGACTTACCATTAAGTGACATGTGTTGCCCTGAAAAAATAAAAACCACCGTTGGTAGCGGTGGTTTTTATTTTTGAAGCCAGTCATTAATTCAGGAAAGGCTTCAGCACTTATAAAAAGTGCGATAAACCAAACTTAACACGCGCATTATCTTACGCCACATCAGGCCATCATACAAATCTAACCGTTAATGATTACATCGCTAAGCCGTCTTATATTCGGTGCTGAATTATTTATGTTTTTATATACACCCTGTGAATTAATGTATAAAAATCATTGTGTTGATGCGTTTTTCGGGGAAGGTTATACTGCGCAGGTGTGTTGATTATCGTTTTACTGGCTTTTGCTCCTGTGCAAAAAAAGTTTCTAAGTCCTGGCTTACGGGGTGGTACCTGCGAGCGCCTGGGCCAAGAATGCGATAAACCAAACTTAACACACTTGATCTTCGGTGGACGGGCAAGGAGAGGCTAAGCCGGAGTAATCGCATTCCTCTTTAAGAGGAAGAAAGCGTGGTGAATATCTTAAGCACGATTATTGTGGTTCTTGAGTTCATCGTTGCATCATTGCAACTGATCTTATCGTTCATTAAGTAACATTGATAAGAAACGAGTAAAGGGCCAGAACTTACCTGCTCTGGCCCTTTATAAAAAAGTCATTTTATTGGGGTTTTACTTCAATGCTGCGGCTGCTCTTCCAGTGAAACAGGCCAGCGGCGAAAGATAATGATCGACCACACCAGCGCCGCCAGGGCTGGCACTGCGCCGACGTAGCCAATAGTGGACATCGACCAGTGTAAACTCACCTGATTCCCCACCAATGCGCCAGCGCCAATGCCAATATTAAAAATGCCTGAGAACAGCGCCATTGCCACATCGGTGGCGTCCGGCGCCAGTGCCAGGACTTTCACCTGCATCCCCAGGCCTATCACCATAATGGCGATACCCCAGAAAATACTCAGCACGGCAAGATGGCTTTCGCTGTCTGCTGCGGGCAGCAGGAGCATCAGGCAAATCACCAGCAGCATAATGGCAATGCTGATAAGCGGCGAGGCGTACTGATTACCCAGTTTGCCGAATACCACGCTGCCGATAATCCCGGCGCCGCCGAGGATCAGCAGTAATACCGTGGCAAAGTTTGCGCTCAGACCCGCCACCGTTTGTACAAACGGTTCAATATAGCTGTATGCCGTATAGTGTGCGGTGACCACCACGACCGTCAGTAAATAAATACTCATTAGCGCCGGGCGACGGAACAGCAGCGGCAGGCTTTTTAGTGACCCAGAATGTTCGCTGGGCAATTTCGGTAGCAGTTTGATCAGGCATACCAGCGTGATTAACGCCCCTATACCAATGGCGAAGAACGTTGTTCGCCAGCCGAAGTATTGACCAACGATACGCCCGATAGGCAGCCCCAGCACCATCGCCAGCGCGGTTCCGGTGGCGATCAGACTCAGTGCCTGCGCGCGTTTGCCTGGCGGCGCAAGGCGAATGGCCAGCGAAGCGGTAATAGACCAGAAGACGGCGTGTGCAAATGCGATCCCGATGCGGCTGATCACCAGCACGGTAAAATTCCATGCCAGGAAGGAGAGCACATGGCTGGCAATGAAGAGAACAAACAGGCAGATTAGCAGCTTACGCCGCTCAACCTGGCTGGTCAGCAACATAAAGGGCAACGACATCAGCGCCACAACCCAGGCATAGATCGTCAGCATAATCCCGACCTGCGCGGTCGGCATAGCAAAACTTCGGGCGATGTCCGACAGTAAGCCAACAGGGACAAACTCTGTGGTATTGAAAATAAAAGCGGCAATAGCAAGCGTAACTACCCGTAGCCACGCGACCTTGCGGGAAACAGTGTTTGTTGTCATAAGAGTAAATCGGGTTAGTTGCGAAAAGGCGAGGTCACGATCTTAAAACGTTTGCTGGCGAAAATACAATCATTTTGTGATGTATGTCTCATTATCGTTGGTGAGCCGATTGATGAAACAAACGAAATGGCGTCCGGGTATGGAAATCATCCCGGACACCGTATTCAGGGGAGTTTTGCGATATTCGCTTTGATGACTTCGGCGGAGTATCTGAATTTCGCCAGCTCATCATCGGCTAACTGTAATTCGATAATTTGTTGAACACCGCTTTGAGTCAGCACCGCCGGTACGCCGATAGCGACGCCGTCAACGCCGTATTCCCCCTCCAGTACGCAGGAGATGGCCAGCGCCCGATGGCTTCCGGTGAAGACGTTCCGGCAAATTTCCGCAATGGTTCCGGCAATACCATATTCAGTGCAGCCTTTGCGGTTATAGATTTCAAACCCATGTTTGCGCACTTTTTCCGCCATCGCCTCGACGTCCAGGATTTTACCCGTACGGCGTTGATAAACATCCGCAATCGGAGAACCGTAGACGGAGGAGTGGGACCAGACCGGGAATTGCGTATCGCCATGCTCCCCCAGAATAAAGGCATCGATGCTTTGCGCGCCGATATCCAGTTCCTGCGCCAGCGCGCGCCGCAAACGGGTGGTGTCCAGCCAGACGCCGGTGCCGATTACCTGGCTGCGCGGCAGGCCTGATAGCGTCCATACCTGCCAGGTAATGATATCGCAAGGATTGGTGGCGATAAGAAAGATGCCGTTAAAGCCGCCATCCATCATTTCCGGCACGATCTTTTGTACAATCCGCGCAGTGTTGTTCAGCTCATCAAGCCGTGTTTGCCCAGGTTTTAATGCGCCGCCGGAAACGGTAATCACGGCGATATCGACATCGGCGCATTCACGCGCCTCCCGGGTGGAAATGGTCATCATCCCCGGCATATAGGCCGCTGCGTCGGCGAGATCCAAAGCATGGCCTTCCGAACGATCTCTGTTCAAATCGACCAGAATCAGTTCTTCACAAATATTCTGATTGAGCAGAGCGTAAGCTGCTGATGCGCCAACATTACCTGCCCCAATGATCATCACTTTACGCGCTTTGGTGTTCATGACTGTTCCATATCCGTTTTCGTCTTGCGCAGTATAAAACGCTTCTCCCGGCAGGCGTAGCCCCAAACCCATAGGATAATGCTATGGCTGCGAGGACGGATTCAGCAGGGCGATAAACGCGTCCAGTTGACGGGTCATTGCCCCGCGACGCCACACAAGCCAGGTGTCCAGCCATCGCCACTCTTCGCTCAACGGCCAGGCTTCGACCTGATGATGCCCGGGCATACTTTCCAGCATGGTACGAGGGATCAGCGCGATGCCCGCTCCGGCGATAACGCACGCCAGCATGCCGTGGTACGACTCCATTTCATGAATGGTGCCGGGCATCGCGCGATCGGCATGAAACCAGCTTTCAAAGTGACGGCGATAAGAGCAGTTTGCGCGAAAGGCGTAGATATTGCTGCCATTCACGTCTTTTGCCCGCCGTACGGGGGAATGCCCATGAGGGGCGACAATCATCATCTCTTCACGGTATACCGGCATACCTTCAAGACCCGGATGAGTAATCGGGCCATCAACAAACGCTGCGTTAAGTCTGCCTTCCAGAACGCCTTCGAGCATTGTCCCGGAAGGCCCGGTAGAGAGGGCGAACTGAATTTTGGGGTAACGCTGATTGTACCCTGCAAGCGTGGCCGGGATGCGTACTGCTGCGGTGCTTTCCAGCGCGCCGAGTGAAAACAGTCCCTGAGGTTCATCACCGGCGACCACCATTCGCGCTTCATCAACCAGCGCCAGGATCTGCTGGCTGTAGCGCAGAAAGTTATGTCCGGCGGGAGAAAGGCGCAGCCGCTGACTTTCACGAATAAACAGATCCACGCCAAGATCGGCCTCAAGCTGGCGGATTCGCGTAGTGAGGTTCGACGGGACGCGATGCACCTTCGCCGCCGCCTGCGTAATACTGCCGGTTTCGGCCACGGCATTGAACATTTCCAGCTGAGTCAGATCCATAGTTTTCTCTTTTTGTGAACGCAGTGCTTAATATTATTCATTTTTCAGAAAGAGTAAATGCGCCCATTATGCAGGCATATCCCGCAACGTAGAGAGACAAACCGATGACGATGACACCTGCTACACATGCGATTTCCGTGGACCCGACAACCGGTGAAACGCTGGCGATGATGCCGTGGGCCAGCGCTGATGATATTGAAAATGCACTTACTCTGGCTGCCCGTGGATTTGAGGAATGGAAACGCACGACGGTGGCATACCGGGCGCAGAAACTTCGCGATATCGGGCAAGCGCTGCGTAACCGTACAGAAGAGATGGCGCACAGTATTTCCCGTGAGATGGGAAAACCGATCCGGCAGGCGCGCGCCGAGGTGGCGAAATCTGCGGCGCTCTGTGACTGGTATGCAGAACATGGCCCCGCGATGCTTAACCCGGAACCGACGCTGGTGGAAAATCAGCAGGCGGTGATTGCATATCGTCCGCTGGGGACAATACTGGCGGTCATGCCGTGGAACTTTCCGCTCTGGCAGGTATTACGTGGGGCGATTCCCATCCTGCTGGCGGGTAACGGCTATTTACTAAAACATGCGCCGAATGTGATCGGTTGCGCTGAACGTATTGCGCAGATCTTCGCCGATGCCGATATTCCGGCGGGCGTTTATGGCTGGGTAAATGTCAGTAACGACGGCGTTAGCCAGATGATTAACGATCCCCGTATTGCCGCCGTGACGGTAACGGGCAGCGTGCGTGCCGGGGCCGCGATTGGTGCGCAGGCCGGGGCTGCGCTGAAAAAATGCGTGCTTGAACTGGGCGGTTCCGATCCGTTTATCGTTCTTAACGATGCCGACCTGGATCTGGCTGTTAAAGCCGCTGTCGCCGGTCGCTATCAAAATACCGGGCAGGTATGCGCGGCGGCGAAGCGCTTTATTGTTGAAGAGGGGATTGCCGGGGAATTTACTGAACGGTTTGTTGCCGCCGCTGGCGCACTGAAAATGGGCGATCCGCTGGCGGAAGAGAACGATCTCGGCCCTATGGCGCGTTTTGATCTACGGGATGAGCTGCATCAGCAAGTGGAGGCATCAATAGCAGAAGGCGCGCGTTTATTACTGGGCGGTGAAAAGCTCGCCGGGGAAGGCAACTATTATGCCGTTACGGTTCTGGGCGATGTGACGCCTGAGATGACGGCGTTTCGTCAGGAGTTGTTTGGGCCCGTGGCGGCGATTACCGTGGCGAAGAACGCCGAACATGCCTTGCAACTGGCTAATGACAGCGACTTTGGGTTGTCGGCGACGCTGTTCACTGCGCGTGATGCACTGGCTCAGGAGATGGCATCGCGCCTGGAATGCGGCGGGGTGTTTATCAATGGATACAGCGCCAGCGATCCGCGTGTGGCATTTGGCGGCGTGAAGAAAAGCGGCTTTGGTCGCGAGCTCTCCCATTTTGGCCTGCATGAGTTTTGCAACGTACAAACTGTCTGGAAAAACCGTCTGTGATCATTCTGGCGTCTTCTTGAGGCGCCATGTCACATTACTGCAATAGTTCTGTCATTTTCTCTCCGTACACTCGCGCATAACGCATTGATACAGAAGAATATCATGAACTTAACGCAAATTTTTCGAGGCTTAATTCGTCGTTTCACTCCCCGCCAGTTTGGTCTGTTAACGGGAATATTTTGCATTATCGCGCTGTTTTCTATTTTGCAGGTTGCGTCATCCCTGATGCTGTCGTTTTCCGTGCGAGACGCTCAGCGCAACGAACAACGTAACCAGCAGGCACTGCTGCAACAAACGAAGGTGGATGAGGCGAGGGTAGCGCTGTTGTCCGCAAGCGATCTGCTGAACCGGGCGGGCGTTTACTTTATGCAGGATGCCGCAACGGGATCAGAAGGCAGCTGGCGCCCGTTGATGGATGAAGCTCAGCAGGCGCTGGTAGAGTCAAAAACGGCCTGGGATGCCTGGCTTGCAATGGCTCCTCATAAAGACGACGGCCTGATTGAGAGTTATCAGCGTTTTTATAGTGGTATTCAGGAACAGGCGGATGGTTTGAGTCAAACTAACGCCATCGACGCGTTCTTTGCTGTTCCTGTTCAGGCGTTTCAGACAGATTTCAATGAAAATTATGCCCGCTTTCAGCAAGAGAGCGGGCGTCAGACAGAGGGCGGCAGGCAGCAGCTGATTGCCAGCCTGGAAGGGTTGCAGCACCTCTTTTTGTTCATCCCGTTTGTGCTGGTGGTGATTGCCCTGCTGGTCTGGAGCGGCATGTCTCGTTGGGTTATTTCTCCGCTGCGTCGCCTGATCGCCCATATTAATATTCTGGCCGCAGGCGATCTGTCCGAACCGATGCCGAAGGTGAGCGGGTTTAACCGCGAGGTCGCGCAACTCAGTTCACGCATTGATGCGATGCAACAGGGGCTGAGGCAACTGGTGCAGCAGGTGAGTGATGCCACCACCGCAATGGTCGGCAACATCGATCAGCTTGCGCAGAGCAACAAACAGCTTTATCAGCAATCGGCGAAACAGAGCGAAGAGTTAAGTAGTGTCACCTCGCATATCTCGTTTCTGGAAACGCATGTCGAGGACAATAGCGGCTTTGCCAGACTGGCTAATCAACGTGCAGCCGAGGCGCGTCAGGTAGCGGCTGGCGGCGATCGTATGATGGAGACCGTTAACCGTTCGATGCAGGCGATTGTTGAGCGATCGTCAGAAATGCGCGGGATCATCTCTCTGATTGACAGCGTCGCGTTCCAGACCAATATCCTGGCGCTGAACGCGGCTATCGAAGCGGCCCATGCCGGAGAACAAGGTCGCGGATTTGCCGTGGTGGCAAAAGAAGTGGGGCTGCTGGCCCGTAAAAGCAGCCAGTCCACGCAGAACATACAGGAACTTATCCACCACTCCTTGCAGGGAATCGAGGAGGGTTCACATGCGGTTAATCGTCTGGAAGAAAATTTACAGCAGGTGATTTCGTTAGTAGACAATCTGGGCATACTGTTGAATGACATCTCTGGCGCCACGTTAAGCCAGGGGGACAGCATCCACCAGATGACGGGGCAGCTACAGGCGCTTAACCGTGCGGCGCAAGAGACCAGCAGCCTGGTAAATACCGCATCGGCGTCATCGCTGCAACTGCATCATGAATCTCATCAGCTTCTGAACGCGGTGGCGCGATTTCGTCTTTCTGCCTGACGCCGCACATTCAGCTCTGTTATACTCGCAGGCCTTTTCAGACCTGCGAGCAAGGAGCACATTGTGGCCAGGGCCATGGACAATTCAATTTTAGAGACCATCCTTCAGCAGGTGCGCCCGTTGATTGGACAGGGGAAAGTGGCTGATTACATCCCTGCGCTGGCTTCTGTCGATGGGTCAAAACTGGGGATCGCCATTTGCACCGTTGACGGGCAATACTATCAGGCTGGCGATGCGCAGGAACGCTTCTCAATACAATCCATTTCAAAGGTGCTGAGTCTGGTGGTGGCGATGCGTCACTACCCGGAAGAGGAAATCTGGCAACGTGTCGGAAAAGATCCCTCCGGGTCGCCATTCAATTCACTGGTGCAACTGGAACTGGAGCAAGGGATACCGCGTAACCCGTTCATTAATGCCGGCGCGCTGGTGGTCTGCGATATGCTACAAGGGCGACTGAGCGCGCCGCGCCAGCGTATGCTGGAAGTGGTTCGGGCGCTTAGTGGTGTGTCGGATATTGCGTATGACGTCACGGTCGCCCGTTCTGAATTTGAGCACTCCGCACGCAATGCCGCTATTGCCTGGCTGATGAAGTCATTTGGTAATTTCCAGCATGATGTCACTACCGTTTTGCAAAATTACTTTCACTACTGCGCGTTGAAAATGAGCTGTGCAGAACTGGCGCGTACATTTGTTTTTCTGGCCAGACAGGGGCAGGCGTTTCACCTTGATGAACCGGTTGTCACGCCGATGCAGGCCCGACAAATCAACGCGCTGATGGCGACCAGTGGAATGTACCAGAACGCAGGCGAATTTGCCTGGCGAGTAGGATTACCTGCCAAGTCAGGCGTCGGCGGCGGGATTGTGGCGATTGTCCCGCACGAAATGGCGATTGCGGTATGGAGCCCTGAACTGGACCCGGCGGGCAACTCCCTGGCGGGTATTGCGGTACTCGAACAACTCACCCAACAATTAGGGCGTTCGGTTTACTGATGAACGCGCTTGATCCACTTTTTTCTCGCCTGTCACGTTCGCCATTTCGCGCGCGGTTTCGTCTTGGCGCAAAAGAAAGGCAGTATTGCTGGGATAAAGGCGCGCAGGTTATTGATCAACATGCCGCTGAGTTTATTGCTAAGCGGCTGGCCCCGGCTTTTCCGCGCAACGATGGTAAACAAACGCCGATGCGCGGCCACCCCGTATTTATTGCCCAACACGCGACGGCGACCTGCTGCCGTGGTTGTCTGGCGAAATGGCACAACATTCCCCAGGGAGAATCGCTGAGTGAAGAACAGCAGCAGTATGTTGTTGCCGTCATTCACCACTGGCTGGTTATCCAGATGAATCAGCCGTAAATCTCCGCGTCGTGAGAGATGTTAAAGCATAAAACAGTTTTGATTAATCGTGACTACTTGATCAAAACAGGGTTTCAATATCATAAAGTTTGCTAACCTGTTCTACCAATTCAAACAGGTTGTATGACTAATTAAGAAGGGAACCCATTGTGAAAACTCTAAACCGTCGCGATTTTCCCGGTGCCTGCTATCCTGAGCGCATCATTCAGTTTGGTGAGGGAAACTTCCTGCGCGCCTTTGTTGACTGGCAAGTTGATCTGCTGAATGAACATACCGATTTGAACGCCGGAGTGGTCATTGTTCGCCCTATCGAAAGCACGTTTCCGCCGTCATTGAGTACCCAGGACGGGCTCTATACCACGATTATTCGTGGTTTGAATGAAAAGGGCGAGGCGGTTAGCGACGCGCGTTTGATCCGTTCTGTTAACCGTGAAATCAGCGTCTATGAGGATTACGATGAATTCCTGAAACTGGCGCATAACCCGGACATGCGTTTTGTTTTCTCTAATACCACAGAAGCCGGTATTAGCTACCATGCCGGTGACGCATTTGATGACGCGCCCGCGGTCAGCTACCCCGCGAAGCTGACGCGACTGCTGTTTGAACGTTATACCTGTTTTGACGGCGCGCTTGATAAAGGCTGGATTATCATTCCTTGTGAACTGATTGATTACAATGGCGAGGCGTTGCGCGAGCTGGTACTGCGTTACGCTCAGGAGTGGAGCTTGTCCGCTGCGTTTGTGCAGTGGCTGGATCAGGCGAACACCTTTTGCTCCACGCTGGTTGACCGGATCGTGACCGGATATCCGCGTGATGAAGTGACGCAACTTGAAGCGGAACTTGGCTATCACGATGCTTTTCTCGATACTGCGGAACATTTTTATCTGTTTGTGATTCAGGGGCCAAAAAAGGTAGCGTCTGAGCTGCGTCTTGATAAGTATCCGCTCAACGTGCTGATTGTTGATGACATCAAGCCGTACAAAGAGCGTAAGGTCGCGATCCTGAATGGTGCGCATACGGCGCTGGTGCCCGTTGCGTTCCAGGCCGGGCTGGATACCGTTGGTGAAGCCATGAATGACCGCGACATTTGCGCCTTTGTTGAAAAAGCCATCTATGAAGAGATTATTCCGGTGCTGGACTTACCTCGCGACGAGCTAATGTCGTTCGCCAGTGCGGTGACGGGGCGTTTCCAGAATCCGTATATTAAACACCAGTTGTTGTCGATTGCGTTAAATGGCATGACTAAATTTCGCACCCGTATTTTACCGCAGCTACTGGCAGGGCAGCAGGTCAGCGGCGTTTTACCGGCGCGCCTGACGTTTGCGCTTGCGGCGCTGATCGCATTTTATCGTGGTGAACGTCGCGGCGAGACGTATCCGCTCCAGGATGATGCGCACTGGATTGAGCGCTATCAACAGTTGTGGCATCAACATAGCGACGGTCTTATCAGCACACAGGATTTGGTTCATGCCGTGCTGGCCGTGGACGCGCATTGGGGGCAGGATCTGACGCACGTTGCAGGTCTGGTCGAACAGGTCACGACCGACCTGGATGCAATCCTGACGAAAGGGATGCGTGAAGCGGTAAAACCGCTGTGCTAATCATCTGACCCGGCTGCGGCCGGGTTTTGTTTTCATGTTATTTAGTTACAACATACTTTTGAGGGGAAAGTTAATCGCTGTCTGAAACTTCCGTGCGTTTACCCGTCAGGCAGAAAAGGGAGGGCTGGCGAAACAGGCAGACAGGGTGAGGGCGATGCGCTCAATGCGCATGAAGATCTTCATCCTGAGGCTCGTCAAATACGCCAGTTAACAACGCAACGGTAGGCGCATCATCAATTGCGCCGACTGAACTTCCGCAGTGAGAACAAAATGCCCGACTGGAGATATCCGAAGAGCGCCAGACCGCAGGCTTGTCTCCTTGTCCTGTCCACGTCACATCCTGAGCGTCGAACTCAACCCAACTGACCGAATATGCACCTGTATGTTTTTGGCAAATCGAGCAGGAACAGGTATGTGGATTTTTCGGCGCTACCGCCGAAAAACGGATAAAACCGCACAGACAGCCGCCAGTATAGACTTTGCTCATCGTCATTTCCGTTAAACATTCATTTCCCGACACTATCAGATGATCCCACACTCAACCAGTGATGAATGGCAGAAAGGAGAACAGACGCAGGATCATAATGACAAAGCGGGATCTGTGTTACAACGGAGGCTAAACAGATATCTCAATGGCGGGAAAACCGTGTTTATCTGTCTATTGGAATTTGCCAGCGACAGCGCATTTGTTGCGTTTTTCCGTCAACACACGGGATTAACGCCAACGCGTTATCCACAGAAAGTTTTGGACGGAATGAGTGGATAACTCAGTTACAATAGAAGCAACGTAAGCATAATGAGTGGAAAATAATGTCTGCTATCGTCACGGAAAGATTCATTCTGCGCCCTCAAGTCATCACAGATTATGATGTATGGTATCCGATGTATTCAGACCCTAAAATATTTCATCTGGTTAATGCCCCAGGCTTTACGCCAGAAGAGGCATGGAACCGCCTGTTGAGAAACATCGGGCATTGGTCTGTTTTTGGTTACGGTATATTTTCTATTTTTCAAAAGTCTGACGGCACGTTTTTAGGCGAAACAGGGCTGGCTAATTTTCATCGTGGCATTGATGAAAACTTTGAGAACTGTGTCGAGGCATCATGGGTTATTTCACGTTCAGCTCAGGGGGCTGGCGTAGCAAAGGAAGCCGCCGTCGCTGCGCATCAGTGGTTTGTCCATTCGTTTTCACCTTCGAAGACAATTTGTCTTATCGCAAAGAATAACATTCCGTCCATTCGTGTTGCTGAGCATGTGGGCTACCGTATTTATGATGAATGCTTATACAAAGGCGCTGAGTGTTTAAAACTTGAATGCTTATGGGATAAATAAAAGCATGGGCCGTCGTCACGGCCCCGTATTCCAGATTACACTTCAGGCTCCGCCAGGTAGTGCCGTAAAGGGTGAATCTGATGTCCGCGCTCGTCGAGATTTTCCGTTCTTAGCCAGACAGATATCGCACTGGATATCTTCGGCCACTCGGCGCTAATAATTGAATATGTTGCGATATCCACGCTCCTTGATTTTATGATTTGCTTATCACGTAAGATGCCTTCTTTCCGAAACCCAATTCTTTCAGCAGCATTCATTCCAGCATGATTAAGCGTGTCTGTTTGCCACTCACAACGGCGATATTTAAGGACATCAAAAACATACATCAGTAAAAGATAAATTGCTTCCGTGCTTAAAAAGGTGCGTTTTATCGCTGGCGTGAGATGTACATATCCGATTTCCGCAACGCCATTATTCTTGTCTATATTAAAAAGGGCGAGGGTGCCTCGGGCCTTCGCGGATTTATTTTCTATTATGGCATAATATGAAATTCCGCCCTGACTGATGATGCGTTTGATATAGTCAAAGGTTGCTTGCCTTGTCTCGGGGCGTTCATCAGGAAGATAAGTCCAGTCCCGTGGGTCCTCTATACTATGCCAGCCCTGATAAAGATCATCACAGTGGTAAGTCGCAAGGGGCTGTAAGTGACAGTAACGGCCTGACAACTGGCGCGTGTCAGGTAAAATAAAATCAAGGTTACCCTCAAGATGTCTGCCTACATATTGACCGAAGATATTAAGCTCTTTCATACTCTTCTCCTTAAAATAATAACGACAAGGATTTAAACGAGTAATATCGGTATGTTTATGTGAGTAAGCGACAGGTTCCTTAGTATGTTAACAATAACTGATGGATGTACCCGATGAAAACATTATATATTAACCATAGCATATTTTAATCTTGCTACAGCACTTCTGAGCGCTTTGTGATAAATATCATATTCAGCATTATGTTGTGCGTTAACTTAAATTTAAGCCGTTTCAGGAGAGTGAATGAACTTGACCATACGTTATGCTGTACCTGCCGATACCCCGATATTATAAACGCTGGGGAAGTTAAGTTATTACTATCATTTCAAAGAGTTATGGAATTGTTCTGTAGAGCTTCGACAATTTATTGACAGTGAGTACGCGCCGGACCAACTTGAAAATAGTTTAAATGATCCGTCAGTTACCTGGCTCATTGCGGAAAGCGATAAGCCAGTAGGTTTTGCAAAGATAAGCTGGGACCGTCCAGTTAGCGGTGGTAATCACTCAGGAGCGCTCTTAAACAAACTGTATTTTGCACCCGGAGAAACCGGTAAAGGATATGGCCGAATTCTTTTCGAAAAAGCCATCGAGATAGCAAGGCATAAGGAGCAGCATTTTTTCTGGTTGCAGGTTCTTAAGGGTAACGACAGCGGGCGTCGGTTTTATGAATCCCTGGGGATGCAGCATCTTGCGGATGAGGAATTCACAACGCCTAAGCAAAAAAGCGTGTTACATGTATTCGGAAAATGTATTTAGACATCGCGGGAAGTGCCGGAGCTGTGAAACAGAGCCCCAGAATCAACGGAGTCGTGCTGGAGAAAGTGCTTCAGAGACTATAGCGGCCAGCACAAGGATAAGGATGACTACAAAACCACAGATTCTCCCTTTATTCTCTTTGGTGCGCATAATGTATATTATGTTAAATTGAATTTATGACGCCCAATACGGGCTTACTCCCTTGACTCATAACGCATCCCTCGCCTTTTTATGCATACCTTCCATCGTGTTCTGTGTGAATTCTGCAAACTGTTGGCGGTTATCCTGCGTCAGATTTCACGTAGCGCACGCATTAAAAACCCGGCCACTGTGACCGGATAAGCCAATGGGATCTGCGTTTCTCACTATCTGGCGGCAATTACCGCATCTGCAATTTCCACAAAACCAGCACCTCCCGGGCCACGGGTAATCCACTGCGGAGGTTTCGGGATTTGATCAAGGTAATCTGATACCGTGCTCACTCCAACCGTATGTTCAAAGAATGAAAACATCGGCGCATCATTCGTCGAGTCGCCGCTATACAATACGGCAGAACGTTCGGCATCAATGTCGAGATCGTAAAAATCCCTGAGCACTCGTCGGGCCATAGATAACTTGTCATATTCTCCAGACCAGCCAAGAATCCAGAGATTGTTTACGGTGGTTGTAGCGCCTGCTTGCGTCAATGCGTTAAGTATTAATGAACACTGATGGGCTTCTGGCGGTTTAGCAAAGGCAATGGACGTCATTCTGAAAGGTTGATCGTCGGCAAAATGAGCGGCAGGAATTTCCCTTTTTATCTGTTCCCCAATTTGCGTCAGGCGCTCAGCGACGTCAGGATATTTTTCTGTGCCGTGCCAGAAGAAACGCTCAATGCCATGACCGTCATTTCGCCTTCTGAAAAACACACCGCCATTTTCACCAATGACGCCATCAACTGGCCACATCCGTGCCATCTGGTCGCACCAGCCTGCGGGCGCGGCTGTGACCGGTATCACTTTGACTCCCGCGTTCTGCAACCGTTCCAGCGCCAGATAGGTTTCAGCCGCAAGGCGCCCCTTGTAAGTCAGCGTTTCATCCATGTCTGTGAGAACAAAACGCACATGTTTAAATGTTGACGAATCTGCGGAACAGATCTCTTTCATAAGCACACTCGAAGACTTGTAGATACAATAATTGTCTATAATTAAACGACTTATGGAATTGTTAAAGTCAAAATCGTACTAAGTTATAATTTTTATTGCGTTATTTCCGCCGCAGATTTCGTTGACTACCCTCTCCTTCTTCGCGATCCATGCGTAACAGATTTACTTCTCATTGATTTCCGCCTGAACCTGCTATACGCTTAGTTCACAAGGTGATGGTGTTCCACCTTTCCCAACCGCCGGTTCGCTCGAATCGGATGATGACGCCTGATATACAACTGTTGCTGTTTTTCTTAGGCATGTATGTCGGGTATCGCTATGAATAGTAAAACAACCACTTCATTACTTCCTGAATCTCATCTTTTTGAAAAGAAAGATGTTATCCATGCCTTTGACTATCACAACATCAGCAACAACGTAGCGCTCACCGGCTCTTGTTATGTCCATCGGCCCGTCTGCAACACATTGTTCATTTGCGATGCTGAACGTTTCTCATTACTTGAGAGGTGGCGTATGCATATGTACAAACACGCATTATTACTGGTCCAGAATGAAATCGATGGTGTGCTGTTGCTGCACCATGCTGAACGTCTGGCAAAAGAAATGGGGACTCAGATCACCCTCGGGCATATCAGTTCTGATTACCGGGAGCTGGATTACACGAGTGATGCTTTAACCCGGGATCGACAATCACATGAAGTGATCGAGGCCAAAGCGATGCTCAGTCGCCTGGCGGAATCCAGCAGTATTCATGTGCAAGTGAAATCAATTATCAGCATTCAACGTTTCAAAGATGTTGAAGCGGTTATCCAACATGAGGATATCGACCTGGTCATGCTGGGTCATAAGAATCGCCTGTTTGGGGTTTTTTCCTCGTTCTCTTTTGAGTTCATCAATCATCTCTCGGTTGATGTGCTGATTAAACATATATCCACTCCATAAAATAAGGTCATTTCTATGAGCTATGAAATTGAACGTGTGATCGCAAGAGAAATTCTGGACTCCCGAGGTAATCCGACCGTTGAGGTCGAAGTCTCCGCCATCGGCGGCGGTGTTGCGCGCGCGTCAGTCCCTTCCGGTGCCAGTACCGGTTCGCGCGAAGCCATTGAGCGCCGTGATGGAGATAAGTCGCGTTTTGGCGGCAAAGGTGTATTGGGCGCGGTTCAGAGTATCAATACTGAGATCGATAATGCGCTACGGGGATATGATGTCCGCCGCCAGAAAGATATCGATAACCGCCTGATAACTCTTGATGGTACGGAAAATAAAAGTCGTCTCGGGGCCAATGCTATTCTCGGGGTATCGCTTGCCGTGGCGCGTCTGGCCGCGCAGCTATCAAACATTCCGCTGTATCGTTACCTCGGCGGCGTTGGCGCTAACCTCCTCCCGGTTCCTTGTATGAATATCATCAATGGCGGCGTTCACGCTCGCTGGCAAGGCGCCGATTTTCAGGAGTTCATGATTGCTCCCTGGGGCGCAAGCTCTGTTCGGGAAGCCATTCGCTGGGGTAGCGAGGTGTATCAGAATTTACGTCAGGTCTTACTGGAGAAAGGCTTGTCTACTGGCGTGGGCGATGAAGGTGGATTCGCGCCAGCCGTCTCGTCAAACCGGCAACCGCTGGAATTGATTGTCGAAGCGATCGAAAAAGCCGGTTATAAACCCGGCGAGGATATTGTTATTTGCATGGACCCTGCATCCAGCGAATTTTATTCAGATGGAAAATACACCCTGCGCAGCGAAAATGCGCAATTCAGTGCGGAAGAGATGACGCGCTATTATGAGCGGCTGGTCAACGAATTCCCCATTGTTCTGATTGAAGATGGCCTGGCTGAAGATGACTGGGCTGGCTGGCGAATTCTGAGTGATACGCTTGGCAATAAGATTGAACTGGTGGGTGACGATCTTTTTGTGACTAACGTAAAATATATCCAGCGAGGAATTGATGAAAATCTGGCGAATGCCGCACTGATCAAATTGAACCAGATTGGTACGTTAAGCGAGACAATCGAAGCGGTTCAATTGTGTCATGATCATCACTGGGGCAGCTTTATCTCACACCGTAGCGGAGAAACAATAGACAGTTTCATTGCTGATATGACGGTAGGCTTACGCGCTGGACACCTCAAAACGGGAGCGCCAAGCCGTGGAGAACGCATCGAAAAATACAATCAGCTAATGCGTATTGAAGATGAACTTGGCGATGCCGCCGTTTTTGCCGGTAAATCTGCTTTCAGAAAAGGTTAATGCTCTGAAACCTCTCCCGTATTCCGGTATACGGGAGAGGCATCAAAAACATCCCGGTACAGATCTTCGCCATAACTGATATCCAGAGGCACGCCTTCTGCTATTTTGTATGTCCTTTCTCCATCGTCGCGTCGTTCGGCGCACAGGTATACCGTGTCCTGGCGATCCTCCTGATAAAACGAACATGCAAATTCCGCAGTATGCGTAACAAAAAAGAGCTTCACGTTGCTTTCTGCCAGTGCGGTTACCACGCCTCTGATGATTTCGGCCCCTTCCCGACTGTTTGTCGCAGAGAACGATTCGTTAAACAGCACCAGGTCATCACGTTGTAGAGCATCAACAATATCACTCATTCGTCGGAGCTCTTCATCCAGCTTTCCGCTGACCATATGGCTGTCTTCTTCACATTTGTAATGCGTGAATATCTGCCGACAAAGATCTGCGCTATAACATTCAGCAGAAACGAACATCCCCGTCTGCATCATTATCTGCGCCAGCCCGATACTGCGTAAAAAAGTGGATTTCCCTCCCTGGTTTGCGCCAGTGATGATAAAAGTATTTTTATTATCCGTTCTTAATGTGTTGCTAACGATTTCCCGATCCGATGTCAGTGCAAGGCAGGGATCAAAGAGTGCCTCAAACACATGATGGCGTTCTCTTTGATATATCGGGACAGGAAAGCACAGTGGAATATTGCGTTTGTTTAAGGCCTGCGCAAGATTAAGGCATGAAATATAAAATCCTAATTCAGTGCGCAGTGACTTTAGAAAATTAAGCAAATGCGCGGTGGATTGCGCCATTGCATTGGCGATCAATACGAGTCCTTCATCCTTTAAGTCGCTTAATGCCCTGAAGCCATTTTCATCACGCGCGGCTAGCTGTACGGTGTAATGCGCTGGCCTTTTTGTCCAAAGACGCCGGAACCATCCTTTTTGCGGGGGATTGGGCCGCCTGAGTACATAGTCTTTGCCCTGATTACCCTGCCCCAATCGTGCGCTGATTAATATGCCTTTTTTGAAAGACATCTGTTTCAGATGTCTTTCAATAGTACTCATATAATCATCGTTTAACTCCTGAACAAGCATCGAGAAAAGACGAACCATCCCCGGAGATTCAACGTGATGGATGTTTTCTTGTGCGATAATTTTTATTTTCTGTAAATAGGTCATCAGGAATTGGGTAAACGAAAGAGACTGATGCAGCACAGCGGAAGGATAATGACCAAAAACGCCGTAGTGAAGTTTTTCTTTTTCCATTTGCAGACATTCAACCACCACGCTATAGAATGTTCTGATAACGTCCTCATTATACAGGCAATCCCGCAGAATAGCCTGCCTGTACTCAATGTCAGGAATGCCCGATAGCAGCACAGAACATGCCTTCCTGACGACGGAATAAAGAAAATCATCTCCATCAGACAACGCATGAAACAACACCGCCAGCTCCAGATCTTTCATGGCAAATTTGATGTTCTCTGGGATATTATCGTCAACGATAAAATCGTTATCTTTATACATCAGATACGCGTTCATCCGTTTAACCTCGTTTTTATCTGCTCATATGTCAGCCCATGCTTTATCACCAGCGTCGTTGACCATGCGATACCATCGGCCGGTTTCCTGGTGATTTTATAGGTTCTTAATGCCGCATTATTATGCTCAACCGTACTCATTAAGCTGACGATGGACGGATCTAATGCCGTAAGCTCGTCGATAAACGTTACGCAGACACAAAGCGCATCGAGCATGACTATTTTCTTGATTACCCGTGTTCCCAGATAAATAGCGTCCCGCGATGTGGTTGACGTAAAAATCTCATTCATGATAATCAAACTGTGTGATGTGGCAGCATCAAGGATCGCTTTTATTCTCACCAGGTCGTCATACAGTTTTCCCCGAAGGTTATAAATATTTTCGCTTTTCTCAAAATGCGTAAAAATAGTGTCTGTCAGAAAGAGTTTTGCCTGCCTGGCAGGGACATAAATGCCCAGCAAGGCAAGAAAATGCAGTTGCCCTATCATGCGGGCAAAGGTGGTTTTCCCGCCCTGGTTGGGGCCCGATATGACGAAAATACGTTCATGCTTCTGGAAGCTGAAATCATTGCAGACAACCTTCTCCTTTTTCTCAAGGATGACCTCTGCAAGCGCGAGATCGAAAGCCGCAACAGCCGAAATAGCTTTTTTATCTCGTTGTATCTCCGGGATACAAAACGGCAGCCCTTTCTGCCGAAATTTTTCAATGTATTCCACAACAGCCAGATAAAACTGCACTTCACGTTCAAAAAGATCCAGCGTGTTATCTCTGTAGCGTTTGTTGGCATCTATAAACACATCAAGTTGATGAAACTCGGCGGGAAATAGTCTGGCAACACAATCCAGAACTTGTGCTTCAATATGGTTCATCCCGAAGCTGTGATGTCTACTCTCCACCTCGACATTCACATCATGCTGCTTAAACTTTGAGAACACATCGAGGATCTCATCGCTATAGTTTTTCTCCTGGTGATACCGTTCAACAATAATGGCGTCGCCTTTAATTTTCAGGCCGTACTGAACCGCCTCCAGACTTTTTCTTATCATAGTGGCGGTTGAATATAACCCGGTAAAATTTTCACTCTCGATATACTGACGAAGATAATGCCTGAAATTAATCATACCGTCGGAAGACAAAGACAGCGGCGCTATACGCTCATACAGCGCCGTAACGGCCTGGCAATACAACAAAATGCACTCAAGCTCCCAGCGCCGCTGTTGATAGAAGTAAAACCGGTTTGTTTTTTCTTCTGAAATCTCCCTGATATTCTTCATCTCTGCGGAATATGCCATTAGCGCCTTATAGAGCGCGTGTATTGTCACATCCTGAATAATTTCCTGTCGATAGAGGATATCCTCCAGACATTCAAGTGGTGAATAAAAGAAAGCGCTGATGCCGTACTCTTCCCGTCCCTGAACAATGCGATCGACGATTTTATCAAGATTCAGATCGACAAAATATGCAGGAGCACGATCGCCCGAAGGGGGTGTATGACGACGACCAGAGGCATACAAAACGGTAATAAATTGCAGCGATGTTGTTGAGGTACGGCGCATAATGACTCCTACACAATACACGTTGACTTGTCCACGCGGGGCAACGTCCAGAATGTGCAGGCATCATCAGCCAGAGGGCGGTTATGAGGAGGAATGCCATCTCCTGTAAAAAACGTAGCAATGAACTCTGTAATTAGCCAGATCTCGTGTAAGATTTTTTGGATTAACCAAACGGAAAATTGGCAAATATGATCATCAGCTCTCGTCACGCTCGTCTTGTCAGCAAAGTAAAAAAACGGGCTACGCTTGTCGCCACCGCGTTTTTACTTGCCAGTTGCGCCTCAAAACCTCCCGTTTCTCTGGTTACGCCCCCTTCTTCCGCGACGCCAGCCCCATCCCAGAAAAATCAGCAGCCGGTTCGTGGTATCTGGCTGGCAACCGTTTCGCGCCTTGACTGGCCTCCGGTCAGTTCCGTGAATACGAGTAATGCGGCGGTTCGGGTGCGTCAACAACAGAACGCGTTGATCGAAAAGCTGGATAAGCTAAAAAGTCTGGGAATCAATACCGTGTTTTTCCAGGTCAAGCCGGATGGAACGGCGCTCTGGCCGTCAAAAATTTTACCGTGGTCAGATATGCTGACCGGAAAGATTGGTGAAGATCCGGGCTACGATCCGCTACAGTTTATGCTTGATGAAGCGCATAAGCGGGGAATGAAAGTACACGCCTGGTTTAACCCCTACCGCGTATCGGTAAACACCAAACCGGCAACGGTGGCGCAGTTAAACGCGACGGTGACGTCAAATCCGGCGAGCGTGTTTGTGCTGCATCGCGACTGGGTGCGCATCTCTGGAGACCGTTTTGTTCTTGATCCCGGCATTCCTGACGTCCGGGACTGGATCACCAGCATCGTGGCGGAAGTGGTCACACGTTATCCCATCGATGGCGTACAGTTTGATGACTATTTCTATACCGAAACGCCTGGCTCCACGCTTAACGACAATTCGACCTTTGCCCGATATGGTCAGGCGTTTGCCTCAAAAGCGGACTGGCGGCGACACAATACGCAACTGCTGATTGAGCAGGTGTCCCGCACGGTCAAAAACCTGAAACCGGATGTTGAATTTGGCGTCAGCCCCGCTGGCGTATGGCGTAACCGCTCGCATGATCCGGCAGGTTCGGATACGAGGGGCGCGGCGGCGTATGATGAATCCTATGCCGATACTCGCCGCTGGGTGCAACTGGGATTACTGGATTACATTGCGCCGCAGCTCTACTGGCCCTTTGCGCGTGACGCGGCACGTTATGATGTGCTGGCGAAATGGTGGGCGGATGTGGTGAAACCCACGAATACCCATCTCTATATTGGCGTGGCGTTGTATAAAGTCGGCGAACCGTCAAAGAATGAGCCGGACTGGATGATTAATGGCGGCGTCCCGGAGCTTAAGAAGCAACTGGATCTGAATGAATCCGTCTCACAAATCAAAGGCACAATCCTGTTCAGAGAAAGTTATCTTGATCGACCGCAAACCCAGCAAGCGGTGAACTATCTGAAAAGCCGGTGGGGAAGCTAACCTCCCCACACCCTCTTGTTCCGTGAGACTGACTCAGCCGTCATCCCTTCAGGCGGCTGATATTCCCATCAATTTGCTTTTGGATATAGTTCAGCGTGTCGCTCGTGATTTGCCCCGGGTAGAGGTCGGTAGCAATTGCGCTGAACGTCGCCGCAACGTCGCAAATAGTCGCGATGATCTCCGCGACTCTGGGGGCTGGCAATTCGGCTTCCTGTTCGCCCAGCGCCTGAAGATGCTTTCTTTCAATATCCAGAGCTTCACCCATCGCATCCATCTGATGATAGCCGCCAGGCCCATCGCAATAGGTCACATCATAGGCGGGCGCCAGGGTCCATTGTCCATCTGCGGACATCAGATAAGCGAAGTTCTTAGGATGATCGTCCCGGTTGTTGAACACGACATTAAAGACCACTCGCTCGAAGGCAAGCGCTTTTTCCCGAATATCGTTGGTGCATATTTGCGTCGCACGTAAAAAACTTCGGTAGTCGAGCGAACCAGGCGTCTGGTAATTCGCGCCAGTGAAGGCGGCCAGACTTTGCATGGGCACGCGCATCCCTTGTTCACGATCAAAACGGCGGGTGGCGAATGCCGCTTGCCCTTCCGGCAAGGCGAAATACGTAACGTCAGGCGTCTGGATGCCGCATTTGCGCAGACACGCTGAATAGACGGCTTCAATGGCGCAGACCTCGGCATGTTCCTGTCTGGCCGGGAATTTGACCAGCCAGCTTTCCGCGCCGGCTAACGGCGAGGTTGTGAATTTTGACGTGACAGTGTCACGGTAGAGTAATGCTTTTGGCCGTGCCCCCTGCGGTGAACCGCCCATCTGCAATAATTTTTGCAGGAACTCCCCGCCTTCTCCGCTCAGAACCTCCTGCACCTCTGCGGCCAGCTGCACCAGCGGGATCTCTTCTTGCGAGGTAAGTTCTGCCTCTGCCTGTACCGGCTGGAATGTCATTGCCCCCATTGCGTTGCCGCCTACCCAGGTGAGCCGCTCCAGGGGGCCAATTCGGGCGGCATTGAGTCCTCTGCGTTTGAATAAGCGATCCATCAGCAGCATTCCCCAGCCATCAGGCAGAGCGTCGTAAACCGGCCCCGGAAGATGTAATTGATGAGCCGGAAAGTCCCTGCGTAATCGCGGCCCCTCAAGCGGTAATGTTAAGCGGGACAGCTCAAAACCTTTGCGAACGGCCTCGTCACTGTATTCAAAGGCGATGACTGGCCGACCGGTCAATGCCGTTGATGAGACCAGCTTGCCCCAGAGCCATCGTTCCCCCCATCCTTCATAGAAGACGTCTATCTGCTCAGGCATCGCTATTTTTCCTCTTCACCCGCTGACGCGTCGCGCTCTTCTCATAACGTAAGATATCATCCAGGCTATCAATTTGGGGCTTGAACAGCGCTTTCAACGCGTCGCCATAACCTAATACCACCGCCACTCTGACCAGATTCTCGAAGCCCACATTTTTGCCTGCTTCAAGGTTTGAAACCGTATTGACGCCAACTCCCGCCCGGGCGGCCACGTCAGCCTGAGTCATCTGTTTTGCCAGGCGTTCTTTGCGTAATCGGTCGCAGAGTAGCGTAACAATCTCGGCTGGAGAACTAAGGGTTAAATCCATCATAGTGTCCCTTATCGCAATATTTCTGACGTAATACACAATATTATAGAGTTAATGTGCAGCGAAGGCAAAAAGCATAAACCACTATATAATGGAGTTATTGGCTATTCATGGAGATAAAACACTAAATAATGGATTTAGTTATCTGACTGACACAAGCAGAACGTCTGCAATTTGCAGACGTTCTGTGAGGGAGAGAGAAAATTATGCCGCAGTGGGTTCAGGCAATCTGAATGAAGAGACCAGCAGCGCCAGTTGTTCAGCCTCCTCTTTCAGGACCTGGGTTCGCGCAGCGGCATCATCAATCAGCGACGCGTTCTGCTGAACCGTACTGTCCATTTCGGTTACTGCCAGCGTGACCTCAGAGACACCTTTACGCTGTTCTTCACCCGCCACGCGAATTTCACCCATCAATTGTCTGACCTGACGCACGTTGCCGACCAACTCGCCAAGACGATCCCCGGCGTTATGGATCTGCTGACTGCTGCTGTCTACGTGTGAAACCGACTCATCGATTAACGCCTTGATTTCCTGCGCGGCGGTGGCGCTGCGCTGTGCCAGCGTACGCACTTCAGAGGCGACGACGGCAAATCCGCGACCGGCATCACCCGCTCGTGCGGCTTCCACCGCCGCATTCAGCGCGAGAATGTTGGTCTGAAACGCGATGCTGTCGATAACGGCGACAATTTCCACCATCCTGCCGGACGACGCGCTGACGTTATCCATCGTGGAAATCACGCCCTGCATGACATCGCCACAGCGGTTAGCCGTTTGCGCCGTGTTTTCGGAAAGCTCATCGGCTAACTGTGTATTCCCGGTATTTTGATGAACGGTCGCATTTAATTGCTCCATCGCCGACGCGCTTTCCTCCAGCGCGGCAGCCTGCTGCGTTACGCGGGAGGATAACTCCATATTACTGTCAGCCAGACTGACGGCGTTATTCGCAACCACCACGCTACTGCTGCGAACGGTAATCAGGATCGCGGATATTTTGTCCACAAAGAGGTTAAAGGCCTGAGCAATATCGGAAATCTCATCTTTACCCCGGACGTCTAGGCGGCGAGTCAGGTCGCCTTCGCCCTGGGCGATATCATCCAGCGCGCGACGCGTATCGTCCAGACGAGAGATAAGACGGCGCACCACCAGCCAGGAACCCACCAGCAGAATGGCCATGATCGGAATCAGCACTTCCAGTACATCCTTCATCATCACTTTTGCCAGTCCGACAACGCGTTCTTCAGGCGTCACCAGCCCAACGATCCACCCGGTATCCGCCATCGGGAAAAGCATCACCCGGGAAGGCCCGTCCAGTATGCCGTCGTGTTCAAGGGGAATGGTGGCGACATCGGCCGAGGCATTCAGCGTTTTCAGCGACCCGGCTACCGGGGCGAGCCAGTCAGAGGCTTTGACCAGGTCAGTAAACGTTTTAAACTGCGCGTGATCGGCCTGCGGGAAATAGAGGATTTGCCCCTGTTTATCCACCACAAAGGCATAACCGCCTGTGCTGTTCCCCTGCTGTTGCATAAAGGTGGCGACGTTATCCAGCCGGATATCAGTTGTGGCGACGCCGGCAAATTTCCCTGCCAGTTGATAAGGAATGCTACAGGTCACCATGTTAACCCCGGAAATCGTATCTTGGTAAACATCAGACCAGACGCAACTGTTCTGTGAGTGCCCTTTCGCCTGGAGGTACCAGCTTTCGTTATGATAACCGCTTCCTCCGGCGACGTTGTAGTCGTCGGAAAAGATCAATTTCCCTTCTGCATCACGCGCCCAGAAGAAACTGCGTCGTTCAATGCCGGGCGTAAAGGCATCCGGCTCCGGCCAGATGCCGCCGCCGGTAATGATAGAATCATTCTGTTCGCCAATAAGATGCGGAACGACATGCTGGTATAGCGATTCGTCGTTTGGCAGCACTTCGGCAAGGCGCGACAGGCTTACCGTTTCACCTTCAATACGCGATAAAACAGTACCTAACTGGCGAGTCAGTCCTTGCCCTGTCTCCTCTATCAGGGCGGAGTTGATCTCAACAACGCGCGGCTGACCGCGCCAGAGCATAATGGCAACAATAACCAGCGTGGTCACTGCAAGCAGCGCAATCCCCCCTATCGTCAGACGGGTGGAAATGCGTGATGGATACCAGACCATACAAACCCCTTATGTAAACGACTCTCTTTTATTCAGTATCGGCACACAAATTTATATCTTTATGCGGTTTTATGGTTCGTTAAGAAATATTAACACGCTCTTAAATGTGACGTTGTCACTAATAACAAAATCCTGCACTTTCACCTGATTTAAATAGCGTGACAAGCTTATTTTGAATATTATTTTTAATGCGTTGTTTTAATCACTTACGCGCCAGGCCTTGTGTTCTCCTGGTTGTGCCGCACTTCATAAGTCAGGGGGTTTTACGCTTCGCCTGCCTTCATACGTTGCTACAAACCTGTCTGTTATAAAAGAATAATTAATATCGCGTTGTATTTTAATGCGTAAAATGAACAGATTACTTGCCTGATGAATATTTATTAAATCTAAAAAAATAATACACCGTTCTTTCCGCCGATAAATAATGTGTCTCGCGCTTTTATATTTCTCTGCTATCCACGTTGGCGTTTGCCATTTTTGACCCTGCAATTTCTGGCATCACAATGTGATCCCTGCGACGGATTCGACACATTCATGCCCTCTCTGACGATCGCTGCACCAAAAGTGAACTAATCTGCACAAATGTTGATCATTCGTTAATTAAATATCACCTTAATTTAACAAAAAAGACGGCGATGCCGTGGTTTCCAGGTTGGCATGCGTCCTGCATTGTTAATTCAGTAACAGCGGAACGCTCTCTGACAGCTCACTAACAGCGAGACGGTAATGACATCAAAACCTGAGTTATTTGCCCGAATTGAGAAGAGTTTTAGCCAGCATACGCCCAGCGAAAAGCGCGTTGCAGGCTGGCTGTTAGCGCACGCGGCGCAGATACCGTTTGAAACGGCAGACGGTATCGCCAGAGCGACAGGCACCAGCGGCATCACGGTGGGACGTTATTTACGGAAGCTTGGTTTTCGTAATCTTGAGGACGCCAAGGCCAGCCTGCGGGAACTGCCATCCGTGCCCTATCAGCCCTGGGGGATGAATGAACGCCTTGACTCCTGGCAACAGCAGCAGCGGCTGCCCGACAGAGCGCGTCAGTCGCTGTCGCTGGAAATTGATGCCATCACCCACGTCTATCAGCTGGCGCAAAGTGAAACGTTCTTGCGCATCGCTCAGCAACTGGCGCATGCGGAGGCCGTGTATGTTCTGGGGATTCAGTCCACGCGCGGCATTGCTAACGCCTTTTTCAGCCATCTGGAATACCTGCGGCCCAAAGTCAGTTATTCCGAAGGGCTATCCGGGAGCTGGGTTGAGTCGCTGAATTCCGGGTTCGCACGGCCATATGTGGTGATCACGGATACCCGCGCCTATTCCGCCGCTGCCCGTCAGTATTGTCGCGTTGCCAGCGAGCGGCGCATTCCGCTGGCGTTAATCACTGATGTCTGGTGTCCGTGGGCCAGAGACTACGCCATCGACTTATTGCAGGTAAAAACCGACACCGGGCACTTCTGGGATTCGCTCGCCCCCGTGAGCTGCCTGTTCAACTTATTGCTGTCAGGCGTGGTAGATCAACTGGGCGATACGCTTGCTGAACGGCTGCGAACCAATCGCCAGCTGCAACAAGAGTTTGGTCAATTCGAACAATAAACAGGAAACGTGCTATGTCAGAAACCCCTGAACTGGTCGATCTGTCAGTGATTTTCCCCTCGCTGCATATCGATCTCAAATACGCCACCGCCGATAACCTCACCGGCGCGCCCATTTACCGGGAGGCCCGTTGCCTGTTGCATACGGATGCCGTCACCGCGCTGGCGAAAAGTATCAGCATCGCGCAGCTGGCAGGGCTGTCTCTGGTGGTATACGACGCCTATCGTCCCCAGCAGGCGCAGTCGGTTCTGTGGCATGTCTGTCCCGATCCGCAATACGTGGTGGATGTGGCCATCGGTTCAAACCATAGCCGTGGTACGGCAATTGACGTCACTCTGATGGATGAGCATGGCAACGTGCTTGATATGGGGGCCGGTTTTGATGAAATGCACGATCGCTCGCACTCGTATCACCCTTCTGTTCCACCCGCAGCGCAACGTAATCGATTGTTATTGAACGCCATTATGTTTGGCGGTGGTTTTGTCGGCATCAGCAGTGAATGGTGGCATTTCGAATTGCCGGACGCGGCCAGCTACCCCTTGCTCGACGACTGCATTGCCTGTTTCCCGGCATCACGCACAACAACACAACCCTCCCTGTAAATGATGGAGCACGGTCATGAAGACAACACACACTTTAACTTCGCTGTTTCGTCCCGCCCTGATTGCCGTGGCACTGGCTGTTGCCCTGCCCGCCGCTCAGGCGGCTGTACCCAAAGATATGCTGGTGATTGGTAAAGCGGCCGATCCGCAAACGCTTGATCCTGCCGTCACTATTGATAACAACGACTGGACGGTGACCTACCCGTCTTATCAACGCCTTGTGCAGTACAAAACCGAGGGAGGTAAAGGTTCCACGGAGGTTGAAGGCGATCTGGCGAGCGACTGGAAGGCCTCTGACGATCAGAAAGAGTGGACGTTTACCCTTAATAAAGATGCCCGATTCGCTGATGGCTCGCCCGTTACGGCAGATGCGGTGCAACAATCTTTTGCGCGTCTGCTGAAAATTGGGCAAGGCCCGGCAGAAGCCTTTCCAAAAGATTTGAAAGTCGAAGCCGTCGATGACTATACGGTGAAATTTACGCTGAGCCAGCCGTTTGCGCCCTTCCTGTACACGCTGGCGAATGACGGCGCCTCCATTATTAACCCGGCGGTTCTGAAAGAACATGCCGCAGATGATGCGCGCGGTTTTCTGGCGCAGAACACCGCAGGTTCCGGCCCGTTTATGCTGAAAAGCTGGCAGAAAGGACAGCAGCTGATTCTGGTGCCGAATCCGCATTATGCGGGAGCCAAACCTGCCTTTAAGCGCGTGTCGGTAAAAATTATTGGTGAGAGCGCTTCCCGCCGCCTGCAATTGTCGCGGGGAGACATCGACATTGCCGATGCTCTCCCGGTAGACCAGCTCAACGCGTTAAAACAGGAAGGGAAAGTCAACGTGGCGGATTACCCTTCGCTGCGCGTGACTTATCTCTATCTGAACAACAGTAAAGCGCCGCTGAATCAGGTGGATTTGCGCCGGGCCATTTCATGGTCAACGGACTATCAGGGCATGGTGACGGGTATCCTCAGCGGTAACGGCAAGCAGATGCGCGGCCCGATTCCTGAAGGTATGTGGGGCTATGACGCGAAGGCAATGCAGTACAGTTTTGATGAAGCGAAAGCTAAAGCCGCCTGGGAGCAAGTCGCGACCAAGCCCGATGGCCTGAGCTTCCTCTACTCTGATAACGATCCGAACTGGGAGCCGATTGCGCTTTCCACGCAGGCCAGTCTCAGCAAGCTGGGCATTAAGGTGAAGCTGGAAAAACTGGCGAATGCCACCATGCGTGACCGGATCGGCAAAGGTGATTACGACATTGCCATCGGCAACTGGAGCCCGGACTTCGCCGACCCGTACATGTTCATGAACTACTGGTTTGAGTCTGATAAGAAAGGCCTGCCGGGTAACCGTTCGTTTTATGAAAACGCCGGGGTCGATAAACTTCTGCGCAGCGCGCTGACCACCACCGATCAGGCGGCCAGAACGAAGGATTACCAGCAGGCGCAAACCATCGTGATTGATGAGGCCGCCTACGTCTATCTCTTCCAGAAAAACTACCAGCTGGCGATGAACAAAGAGGTCAAAGGCTTTGTCTTCAACCCCATGCTGGAACAGGTCTTTAACATTGGCGCCATGAGTAAATAAGCCACGTTGATGCGGGGCCGTTATGGCTCCGCAAGGGGAAGCCTATGACGTTCTGGAGCATTTTACGCCAGCGATGCTGGGGACTTATTCTGGTGGTCGCCGGTGTTTGCGTAATTACGTTTATTATTTCTCACCTGATTCCTGGCGACCCTGCGCGACTGCTGGCCGGCGATCGCGCCAGCGATGAGATTGTCGAAAACATTCGCCAGCAGCTGGGGCTGGATCAGCCGCTGTATGTGCAATTTTTTCGCTATGTCAGCGACGTTTTTCACGGTGATCTGGGCACGTCTATACGCACTGGCCGCCCGGTAATGGAAGAGTTGCGCGTGTTTTTCCCCGCCACGCTTGAACTGGCCTTCTGTTCCCTGCTGCTGGCGTTGGTGATCGGGATTCCGCTGGGGATTTTATCCGCCGTATGGCGAAACCGCTGGCTGGACCATCTGGTGCGGCTGATGGCGATAACCGGCATTTCCACCCCGGCGTTCTGGCTGGGGCTGGGCGTTATTGTTCTGTTTTACGGGCATCTGCAAATTCTGCCCGGCGGCGGAAGGCTTGATGACTGGCTGGACCCGCCCGCCCACGTCACCGGGTTCTACCTGATTGACGCGCTGCTGGAGGGGAATGGCGAGGTCTTTTTCAACGCGTTACAACACCTTATTTTACCGGCGCTGACCCTGGCGTTTGTCCACCTGGGAATTGTCGCCCGTCAGATTCGTTCCGCCATGCTGGAACAACTCAGTGAGGACTACATTCGCACCGCGCGTGCCAGCGGTCTGCCTGGCTGGTACATCGTGCTCTGCTATGCCTTGCCTAACGCCCTGATTCCGTCGATTACCGTTCTGGGGCTGGCGCTGGGAGATTTGCTGTATGGCGCCGTGCTTACCGAGACGGTCTTTGCCTGGCCGGGAATGGGGGCGTGGGTGGTCACCTCTATTCAGGCGCTGGATTTTCCGGCGGTGATGGGATTCGCCGTAGTGGTCTCTTTGGCTTATGTGCTGGTAAACCTGGTCGTCGATTTACTCTATTTGTGGATCGATCCCCGAATCGGTCGCGGAGGTGCTGAATGATGTTAACGCAAGAGACGCCCGCCCCGTCGCAGACCGCCCGCCGCCGGATCGACTGGGCAAAACTCTTCTGGCTGATGAAAAGCAGCCCGCTGACGCTGACCGGCGGCGTGATTATCATCCTGATGTTGCTACTGATGGTGCTGTCGCCCTGGATAACGCCTTACGATCCCAATGCCATTGATTTGACCGCACGCCTGCTTGCGCCCTCTGCGACGCACTGGTTCGGCACTGACGAAGTGGGACGCGATCTGTTCAGCCGCGTACTGGTCGGCAGCCAGCAATCCATTGTCGCCGGGCTGGTCGTCGTGGGGATTGCCGGTGGAATCGGCTCCTTGCTTGGCTGTCTTTCCGGCGTCATGGGCGGGCGCGCCGACGCCATTATTATGCGTCTGATGGATATTATGCTGTCGATTCCTTCGCTGGTGCTGACGATGGCGCTGGCCGCCGCGCTGGGGCCGAGCCTGTTTAACGCCATGATGGCGATCGCCATTGTCCGTATTCCTTTTTATGTGCGCCTGGCGCGAGGGCAAACGCTGGTCGTGCGCCAGTTTACCTATGTACAGGCTGCCCGAACGTATGGCGCTTCCCGCTGGCACCTTATCAGCTGGCATATCTTACGTAATTCGCTGCCGCCGCTTATCGTGCAGGCGTCGCTGGATATTGGCAGTGCGATCCTGATGGCCGCCACGCTGGGCTTTATTGGCCTTGGCGCACAACAGCCCTCCGCTGAATGGGGCGCAATGGTGGCTATTGGTCGTAACTATGTCCTCGACCAGTGGTGGTATTGCGCCTTTCCTGGGGCGGCGATCCTGATTACCGCTGTCGGGTTTAACCTGTTTGGCGATGGTATTCGCGATCTACTTGACCCTAAAGCCGGAGGAAAACAGTCATGACCCAACCCGTGCTGGAAATTGAGGATTTACACCTGAGCTTTCCGAGTTACAAAGCCGATGTTCACGCCCTTAACCACGTATCGTTGCGTATCGACCGGGGCGAAATCGTCGGCGTGGTCGGCGAGTCCGGGTCAGGTAAATCCGTCACCGCCATGCTGGCAATGCGGCTGCTGCCGGAAGGCAGCTATCACATTCATCAGGGCCGCGTATCGCTGCTGGGCGAGGACGTGCTGAATGCCAGCGAAAAGCAGATGCGTAAATGGCGCGGCGCGCGCGTGTCGATGATCTTCCAGGAGCCAATGACGGCGCTGAATCCCACCCGGCGCATTGGGCAACAAATGGTGGAAGTCATTCGCCATCATCAGGCGGTGAGCCGCCAGGCGGCGCGGGAGAAAGCCATCGCCCTGCTGGAAGAGATGCAAATTCCCGATGCGGCGCAGGTTATGGCGCGATTTCCGTTTGAGCTTTCCGGCGGGATGCGCCAGCGGGTGATGATTGCACTGGCATTCTCCTGCGAGCCGGAGCTGATTATTGCCGACGAACCCACTACCGCGCTGGACGTCACGGTGCAGCTACAGGTTCTGCGTTTGCTGAAACTAAAAGCGCGAGCCAGCGGTACTGCGGTGCTGTTTATCAGCCATGACATGGCGGTGGTATCGCAGTTGTGCGATCGGCTGTATGTCATGTACGCCGGAAGCGTGATTGAGAGCGGCCCCACGCAGACGGTTATTCGCCGCCCCACGCATCCCTATTCCATTGGTTTGTTGAAATGCGCGCCGGAGCACGGCGAACCTCGCGCGCCGTTGCCCGCGATTCCAGGGACGGTGCCTAACCTGACCTGCCTGCCAACCGGATGCGCCTTCCGCGAACGCTGTTTTGCCGCCGGGACGCTGTGCGAGGCTGTCCCGGAGTTGGAGAATCATGGCGAACCTGAACAACAATCCGCCTGCTGGTATCCACAACAGGAGATGACGCATGTCTGACATATTGCTCTCGTTACGGGATGTCCATATCACCTTCCCCGCCCGTAAAAACTGGTTGGGCCGGGTGACGGAACGCGTACATGCCCTGAACGGTATGGATTTGCAGATTCGCCAGGGAGAAACGCTCGGCATCGTGGGGGAATCCGGCTGCGGGAAAAGTACGCTGGCGCAACTGCTGATGGGAATGTTAAAACCCAGCCACGGCGAGTGCTCGCGGCCTGGCGTTGCGCGCACCGGCGCCAACAGCGGGATGCAGATGGTCTTTCAGGACCCGCTCTCTTCGCTGGATCCCCGATTACCCGTCTGGCGGATTATCACCGAGCCCGTCTGGCTCCAGAAGCATAACAGCGAACGTGAACGGCGGACGCTGGCGGAAGAACTGGCCTTACAGGTTGGCATCCGGCCTGAGTACCTCGACAGGCTTCCCCATGCGTTTTCCGGCGGACAACGCCAGCGCATCGCCATCGCCCGCGCCTTATCGTCAGAGCCGGACGTTATCGTGCTTGATGAACCGACTTCCGCGCTGGATATCTCCGTGCAGGCGCAGATCCTGAATCTGCTGGTTGCGCTACAGACGCGCCGTAAACTGACGTATGTGCTGATTTCACACAACGTGTCGGTTGTGCGGTACATGAGCGATCGGGTGGCGGTGATGTATCTCGGGCAAATTGTTGAACTGGGCGACGCGCAACAGGTGTTAACCACGCCTGCGCATCCCTATACCCGGCTGTTGCTGGATTCCGTTCCGAAAACGGGGGCGCCGCTGGCAGAAGATCTGGTGCTGCGCAAAACGGAATTACCGGGGAACCGCCACCTGCCGCAAGGGTGTTATTTTCGCGATCGCTGTCCGCTGGCAACCCGTGGCTGTGAAAAACCGCAGGCATTATTGACGCGGGGATCGGAGAGCGACGTTCGCTGCTGGCGAGCGGTGGAGTAAGAGCCAGGCAATCGCCCGGTGGCGCTGTCGCTTACCGGGCCTACAGGGTGTTGTGGGGCCGACCCGACGCTCAATCACCGGGCCGTCGAGATTGATGCCGTTATGACGTCAACTGATAATCCAGCGTGATTTCCGCTTTCAGCACCTGCGAAACCGGGCATCCGGCTTTTGCTTTCTGAATAATGCCGTCAAAGGTGGACGCATCAATGCCAGGTACGGCAACTTTACTGTGCAACGCAATTTTCGTGATCGCAAAACCCGCGGCGACTTTATCCAGCGAGACATCGGCTGTCGTGTCGATTGACGATGGGGTAAAACCCGCCTCGCCCAGCATCAGCGAAAGCGCCATCGAGAAACAGGCCGCGTGGGCTGCGCCGATCAACTCTTCCGGGTTGGTTCCTTTTACGCCTTCAAAGCGTGTATTAAAGCCATAGGGTTGTTGATTCAACACGCCGCTTTCGGTCGATACCGTACCTTTTCCACCTTTAATATCGCCTTCCCAGTGTGCCTGACCTTTCTTATGGATTGTCATTCTTGCTCTCCTGTTGGCTCAAAACAGAAAGTATAGACCAACTCTGTTACACGCGTTCGGTCGCCTTCCCGGGAAAACCTGCTATGCTGTACCAGCAACCTAAGGGGTTACGTTTCTTTCGCAATTGCGAATTTGTCCTTAAAACTAGCAACAGGATTGAGGAGTTAAAATGAAATCGAACCGTCAGGCCCGTCATATTCTTGGACTGGACCATAAAATTTCCAACCAACGCAAGCTCGTGACCGAAGGCGACAAAGTCAGCGTGGTCAACAACCCTACTGGCAGAAAACGTCACGCTGACAGCCAAAAGTAAGCGCCCCGTTCTGATATGACGATAAACACCATTGCAACCGCAATGGTGTTTTTGCTTACAAAAGCCTGGATTCATTCACAATGCTTTATACTCTTTGCCCGACGCCCTGGTGAAAACCTAAGTACGCCCATAAAACAGCACCAGGAACGGATATTCGAAAAAGAGTGAGTGACATGGAAACCAAAATCAAGAAACAGCGTTCCCTTTATATTCCTTACGCTGGCCCTGTGCTGCTGGAATTTCCTCTCCTGAATAAAGGAAGCGCTTTCAGTATAGAAGAACGCCGTAACTTCAACCTGCTGGGGTTACTGCCGGAAGTGGTCGAATCGATTGAAGAACAGGCGGAGCGCGCCTGGATCCAGTATCAGGGATTCAAAACGGAAATCGATAAACATATCTATCTGCGCAACATTCAGGATACCAACGAAACCCTGTTCTACCGACTGGTGCAAAACCATCTCGATGAGATGATGCCGGTTATCTATACCCCAACGGTGGGCGCCGCCTGTGAGCGCTTCTCTGAGATCTACCGTCGCGCGCGCGGCGTGTTCATCTCTTATCAGAACCGCCACAACATGGACGATATCCTGCAAAACGTGCCTAACCACAATATCAAAGTGATTGTGGTGACGGACGGGGAACGCATCCTCGGTCTTGGCGACCAGGGCATTGGCGGAATGGGGATTCCAATCGGTAAACTGTCGCTGTACACCGCCTGTGGCGGCATCAGCCCGGCCTATACCCTGCCGGTGGTGCTGGACGTCGGCACCAACAATCAGCAGTTGCTGAACGATCCGCTCTATATGGGCTGGCGTAACCCGCGTATCACCGATGACGAATACTATGAATTCGTCGATGAGTTTATTCAGGCGGTGAAACAGCGCTGGCCGGACGTCTTGCTGCAATTCGAAGATTTTGCGCAGAAAAACGCGATGCCGCTGCTTAATCGCTATCGCGATGAAATCTGCTCTTTCAACGATGATATTCAGGGAACGGCAGCCGTGACCGTCGGTACTCTGATTGCCGCCAGCCGTGCGGCGGGCAGCCAGTTGAGCGAGCAGAAAATCGTCTTCCTTGGCGCAGGTTCTGCCGGTTGCGGGATTGCTGAACAGATCATCGCGCAAACCCAACGCGAAGGACTCAGCGAAGAAGCCGCTCGCCAGAAAGTGTTTATGGTGGATCGCTTTGGTCTGTTGACGGATCAGATGCCTAACCTGCTCTCATTCCAGACGAAGCTGGTGCAAAAACGCGAGAACCTGCAACACTGGGACAGCGAAAGCGAAGTGCTCTCCCTGCTTGATGTCGTGCGCAACGTGAAGCCGGACATTCTGATTGGCGTGTCGGGGCAAACCGGGCTCTTTACTGAAGAGATTATTCGCGAGATGCACAAGCACTGCCCACGTCCGATCGTGATGCCGCTGTCTAACCCGACGTCCCGCGTTGAAGCCACGCCTCAGGACATCATCGCCTGGACTGAAGGCAATGCGCTGGTCGCGACCGGCAGTCCTTTCGCGCCGGTGGCCTGGAAAGATAAAATTTACCCTATTGCGCAATGTAATAACGCCTACATCTTCCCGGGGATCGGCCTGGGCGTGATTGCGTCCGGCGCGTCGCGTATTACTGACGAAATGCTGATGTCGGCAAGCGAAACGCTGGCGAAATACTCTCCGCTGGTGCTCAACGGCGAAGGTCTGGTATTGCCGGAGCTGAAAGATATTCAGACCGTGTCGCGAGCGATTGCCTTTGCCGTGGGTAAAATGGCGCAGCAACAGGGCGTGGCGGTAAAAACGTCCGCAGAAGCGCTACAGCAAGCCATCGACGAGAATTTCTGGCAAGCGGAATACCGCGATTACCGCCGTACCTCTATCTGAGTGTTTGCCCGGTGGCGCTACGCTTACCGGGCCTGCGTTTTATACGGTTGTCGGCCGGATAAGCGCAGCGCCATCCGGCATTCTGTTGGCAAAAAAAAAGCGCTACAGACGTAGCGCTTTTGTCTTTTGAAAGTGGGTTATTGTAATCCCTCTTTGCTTTCCTTTTTCGCTTCGACCTTCTCGACGTCGCGATACCAGCGCGGGTGGTGTTTCTTCGCCCAGCGACGACTCACCTTACCTTCGATCATCCCTTTAATCGATCCTTTCACCCAGAATGCCATATACATATGGATGAGGATGGCGTGCATCAGGATGATGCCTGCCGCCGCATGGATCAGCAGGCTGTAACGCACGACCTGCATCGGGAAGAACTGCGCGAAGTACGGACGCCAGATAATCACGCCCGTCACCAGCAGCACGAAAATCATGCTCATGATCGACCAGAACATCATTTTCTGCCCGGCATTGTACTTACCGACATCGGCGACTTTGTGTTCATTGCCCTTCAGAACTTCCACAATATTTTTCAGCCACGGAAGATCTTTCTTGTCCGGGATGTTGTGGTGTACAAAGCGCACAAACATGAACATCAGTGCGACAAAAATCGCTACGCCGAAGAACGGGTGCAAAATACGCCCCATCTGCGGCGTCCCGAAGGTTTGCGTCAGCCATTGCAGCGTCGGGAAGAAAAACGCAATTCCCGACAGCGACACCAGGAAGAAGCAAATCACCACCGTCCAGTGACAGGCGCGATCGATAAATTTCGTGCGCACAATCATTTTCGACTTACTCATGATGGTCCTCCTCTTCATCGTCCACTTCCTTGTTCGGGCCAATACCAATGTAGTGATAGATAAGCCCGGCGAAGGTGGCGATAAACCCGGCGGCAGCCAGAGGTTTCAGCGCCCCTTTCCACAAGTTGATAGAGGTATCGATCTGTGGATCTTTCGGTAAGCCGTGATACAGCTCCGGCTGGTTCGCGTGATGCAGAACGTACATGACGTGCGTACCGCCCACACCTTGTGGGTTGTAAACACCGGCATGTTCGAAACCGCGCGCTTTGAGTTTCTCCACGCGCTGCTCCCCCATCTCCAGCATCTCTTTCTTGGTGCCGAAATGGATTGCCCCGGTTGGGCAAGTTTTCACGCAAGCCGGTTCCTGACCGATACTGACGCGATCCACACACAGCGTACATTTATAGACGCGGTTGTCCTCTTTATTGAGGCGCGGAACATTAAATGGACACCCGGCGATGCAGTAGCCGCAGCCAATACAATGTTCGGACTGGAAATCAACAATCCCGTTAGCGTACTGGATGATCGCGCCGGCAGACGGGCATGCCTTCAGGCAGCCCGGATCTTCACAGTGCATACAGCCGTCTTTACGAATCAGCCATTCCAGCTTGCCGTTCTGTTCGGTTTCGCTAAAACGCATCACCGTCCAGGATTTCGCGCTAAGATCGGCCGGGTTGTCATACACCCCGACGCAATGACCCACCTCGTCACGAATGTCATTCCACTCGGAACAAGCCACCTGGCAGGCTTTACAGCCTACGCAGGAGGAGACGTCGATCAGTTTTGCGACTTCCGCTTTATAATCACGCGCCTGGGGAGGCGGCGTGATCGGGTTTGTTGCAGACCGTTTGATGATGTCCTGCGTTTCCAAAGACATATGTTCGCCTCCCTTACGCCTTCTCGATGTTAACTAAAAACGCTTTATATTCCGGCGTTTGCGAGTTGGAATCACCGACATTTGGCGTCAGGGTGTTCGCGATATAGCCTTTCCGCGCAACCCCTTCAAAGCCCCAGTGCAGCGGAATACCCACGGTTTCAACCTGCTGACCATTGACGTTCAGCGTTTGCAGACGTCGGGTCACCACGGCAACCGCCCGGATGAATCCACGTTTGCTGCTGACTTTCACTGCGTCGCCGTTGGCAATCCCTTTCGAGGCCGCCAGGTTTTCGCTGATTTCCACAAACTGCTCTGGCTGAGCAATCGCATTCAGCAATGCGTGCTTGGTCCAGGTGTGGAAATGTTCGGTCAGACGATAGGTTGTACCGACATACGGGAACTGATCTTTCTTGCCCATACGCCGCGCATCTTCTTCGTACAGACGAACGACCGGGCTGGAGATCACGTTCGGGTGCAGCGGGTTGGTACCCAGCGGCGTTTCCATCGGCTCGTAGTGTTCCGGGAACGGCCCTTCCGCCAGCTTATCGATGGCGAACAGACGTCCCAGCCCTTCCGGCTGCATGATAAACGGCCCGGTTGCGCTACCCGGTACGGCGGTGTTGAAGTCCGGGATATCGTTCCCCGTCCACTTCGACCCGTTCCACTGAATCAGCATCCGTTTCGGATCCCACGGTTTACCCTGCGGATCTGCCGAGGCGCGGTTATACAGTACGCGGCGGTTCAGCGGCCATGCCCATGCCCAACCCAACGTATTGCCGAGACCTGACGGGTCGGCGTTGTCACGGTTAGCCATCTGGTTGCCCTGCTCGGTCCAGCTGCCGGTATAAATCCAGCAGGAGGACGACGTCGTTCCGTCATCGCGTAACTGGGCAAAACTGCTCAGCAACTGGCCTTTCTTCACCAGCAGGACGCCGTTGGCGTCATAGAGATCTTCCAGCGCGTAGCCGTTGTTCTCTTTCGCAATCTCTTCAGACTCAGGATGATCCGGCTGTTTGTAGTCCCAGCTCATCTTCAGTAGCGGTTCAACGCCTTTACCCCCTTCGCTGCGATACATCTCACGCAGACGGTGGTAAATACCGGCCAGAATTTGGCCGTCGTTGCGGGCTTCGCCCGGCGCATCCTGACCTTTCCAGTGCCACTGCAACCAGCGGCCAGAGTTGGCGATAGAGCCATCTTCTTCGGCAAAACAGGTTGACGGCAGACGGAAGACTTCAGTCTGGATCGACGTCGGATCGACGTCGTTAGACTCGCCGTGGTTCTGCCAGAACGTGGAGGTTTCCGTCACCAGCGGATCAATGACCACCATGTACTTCAGCTTGCTCAGCGACTGCACCACTTTGTTTTTGTCCGGGAAGGACGCAACCGGGTTAAAGCCCTGACAGATGTAGCCGGTCACTTTACCGCTATCCATCATGTTGAAGTATTTAATGACGTCGTAGGCCTGATCCCACTTCGGCAGCCATTCAAAGCCCCAGTCATTCTCTTTCTGCGCCGCATCGCCGTAGAACGATTTCATCAGACTGACGAAGAACTTCGGATAGTTGCCCCAGTAGTTCACCTGGTCAGCCAGCGTGGCTTTCGGCGTGTTTGCGCTCAGATAGGTTTGCAGATCCGCCTGCTTCTCAGACGGCAGGGTCAGATAACCGCTCAGGCTGGTGGAAAGCAGACCTAAATCCGTTAACCCCTGGATGTTAGAGTGGCCGCGTAAGGCGTTGACGCCACCGCCTGCCATCCCCATGTTGCCGAGCAGCAACTGGATCATCGCCATCGTACGGATGTTCTGCGCGCCAACGGTATGTTGCGTCCAGCCCAGCGCGTACAGGAAGGTAGTAGTACGATCGGCGGCGCTGGTGGAGGCCAGCACCTCACACACTTTCAGGAAATCGGCTTTTGGCGTACCGCAGATGTTTTCGACAACATCTGGCGTATAGCGGGAAACGTGTTGTTTCAGCAGATTCCATACGCAGCGCGGATGGCTCAGCGTCTCATCACGTTTTGCATAGCCGTTTTCGTCGAACTGATAGTTCCAGGATGACTTGTCATACTGGCGTTTTTTGGCGTCGTAGCCGCTAAACAGACCATCATCGAAAGCAAAATCGTCCCGCACCAGCAGGCTGGCGTTGGTGTAATGCTTAACGTATTCGGCATTGATTTTATTGTTTTCAATCAGATACAGCAGTACGCCGGACAGGAAGGTAATGTCTGTACCGGAACGAATAGGCGCGTAAATATCCGCGACCGAGGCTGTACGTGTAAAACGTGGATCGACGACAATCAGCGTGGCGTCGTTGTTGTTTTTCGCTTCTATCGCCCAGCGGAATCCCACCGGATGTGCTTCAGCGGCGTTACCGCCCATCACCATAACGACGTTGGCGTTTTTGATATCAACCCAGTGGTTGGTCATCGCACCGCGACCAAATGTTGGAGCAAGACTTGCTACCGTTGGTCCGTGTCAGACGCGTGCCTGGTTGTCTACTGCCAGCATGCCGAGGGAACGCGCGAACTTCTGCGTCAACATGCCTGTTTCGTTACTGGCGGCGGAGGCGCAAAGCATCCCCGTGGAAAGCCAGCGGTTTACCGTTACGCCCTGTTCGTTCTTTTCAATAAAGTTGGCGTCACGGTCGGCTTTCATCAGCTTTGCGATGCGGGTGAACGCGTCATCCCAGCTAATGCGTTGCCATTTATCTGAACCGGGCGCGCGATACTCCGGGTAACGCAAGCGGTTTTCACTGTGTACATAGTCCAGCAAACCTGCGCCCTTCGGACACAATGCGCCACGGCTGACCGGATGATCCGGGTCCCCTTCGATGTGATAAATTGCTTCTTTTGCGTTTTTTGCTCCATCGCCCAGGCTATACATTAATAGCCCGCAACCTACGGAACAGTATGTGCAGGTGTTTCGGATCTCTTTAGCGCGTAACAGCTTATAATTTCGCGCTTGAGCCAGTGCCATTTTGGGTGCAAAACCCAGAGCAGCGACTGTTGTTCCCGCCATACCGCCCGCGCAGATTTTAAAAAATTGTCTGCGGCTGACGTCCATTGCTTTCCTCTTTTTTCCAGGGATGTAACTTCGCGAGGAAACTAACAGCAATATCCATAACTTTTTTGCGTCAAATCAATAACGAATCGGTTCCGCTACTAAATAGTTCTTTTTGTCGAGTTTATATACCACCAAAGGAGTATCAGAAAGACAATGAATTAGCGCGGGAAGGTGTAAAAGTGCTATAAATTTCAGCGATATTTTTTTGACCAGGAATGGGGATAAACGGAGAGAATGACGACACAAAAAGCAACGTTAATTGGACTTATTGCCATCGTACTCTGGAGCACGATGGTCGGGCTTATTCGTGGGGTAAGTGAAGGACTTGGGCCTGTTGGCGGCGCCGCCGCTATTTATTCGCTAAGCGGATTATTGCTCATCTTTACCGTTGGGTTCCCCAATATTCGTCGTTTTCCTGTTCGTTATTTAATCGCTGGCAGCGTACTGTTTGTCAGTTATGAAATATGTCTGGCGCTCTCGCTGGGATATGCAGCAACGCGTCACCAGGCGATTGAAGTCGGCATGGTCAACTATTTATGGCCCAGCCTGACGATTCTTTTTGCTATTTTGTTCAATGGACAAAAAACAACCTGGCTGGTTGTTCCTGGATTAATTGTCGCGTTAACCGGCGTCTGTTGGGTTTTAGGCGGTGAACATGGACTCCATGTCGATGAAATTATCAGCAATATTGCAACCAGCCCATTAAGCTATTTTCTCGCTTTTCTCGGCGCGTTTATCTGGGCAACCTACTGTACCGTCACTAACAAATATGCCAGAGGGTTTAATGGCATTACGATATTTGTCCTCCTCACTGCTGCAAGTTTATGGGTACATTATTTTCTGACGCCGCAGCCGGAGATGATTTTTAGCACGCCTGTCGTTATCAAACTGTTTTCTGCTGCCCTGACGTTAGGATTTGCTTATGCAGCATGGAACGTGGGTATTTTGCATGGCAACGTCACGATTATGGCTGTGGGGTCCTATTTTACACCGGTACTGTCATCTGCGCTGGCCGCTGTCCTGTTAAGCGCGCCGCTGTCATTTTCATTCTGGCAAGGTGCAGTTATGGTGTGTGCGGGTTCCCTGCTTTGTTGGTTAGCGACGCGTCGCGCCTGAAGCCAGTGATCGGGGCGGATTATCTTTCGAGTTCTGTGGCTGCCCCGACTCTCTTCCTGCTGTATTAATTTCGGTTAAATAAATATTGCGACCGGCATTATTTCTTCGAAAATTCTTATTTGCTTTTTTTCTGGCTTCTTGCCATATAGTTATTTAAATGAAAATTTGTTGTTGCTGATGAATGGCGAACGGAGTGTATAATACTTCATCACTTGTTTTGTTTTTGTTAAAATTATGATGTTCAATTGATAAAATAAAGCATTTTATGTTCATTTGTAACTGTATTTTCGTATATAGTCAGCAAGCGTGACTAGAGACAATAAAACCATCACCCGCAAAACAATTCCTTTTGAAAATATATTATCTCAGGATGTACCCATCTAAAATTAATACCATGAGATCTATTATGTAGATCTGGATCACACAACTTCAAATAATTTGTAATCTTATGAAACTTATTATTGAATTAGTACCACGACGTCTATTAAAAATAGTCTGCCATTGACAAGCGGCCTCGTTTAGAAATGGTTTAGGAAACACGCTAAGAAAATTATAAGGATTAATTAAAATGAAACTTAAATTAGTTGCAGTGGCAGTGACTACCCTGTTGGCAGCAGGTGCGGTAAACGCAGCTGAGGTATATAACAAAGACGGCAACAAACTGGACCTGTACGGTAAAGTAACCGCTCTTCATTATTTCTCTGACGACAAGGGTGATGATGGCGATAAAACGTATGCGCGTCTGGGCTTCAAAGGCGAAACTCAGATCAACGACCAACTGACCGGTTTCGGCCAGTGGGAATATGAATTCAAAGGCAACAACGACGAGTCCAACGGCACCAAAGGCAACAAAACGCGTCTGGCGTTCGCTGGTCTGAAATTTGATCAGTTCGGTTCTCTGGACTACGGCCGTAACTACGGCGTCGTTTACGACATCGGCGCATGGACTGACGTTCTGCCTGAGTTCGGTGGCGATACCTGGACCCAGAGCGATGTGTTCATGACTGGCCGTACTACCGGCGTTGCAACCTACCGTAACACCGACTTCTTCGGTCTGGTTGAAGGTCTGAACTTCGCTGCTCAGTATCAGGGTAAAAACGAACGTAGTAACAGCGATAAAATCTACGGCGCTGACATCACTAAAGCGAATGGCGACGGTTTCGGTATCTCCTCTACCTATGAGTTCGACGGTTTCGGCGTGGGTGCATCTTATGCAAAATCTGACCGTACTGACGCGCAGGTGAATTCTGCTGCGAACGAACTGAACGCAGGCGGTAAAAACGCAGAGGTTTGGGCTGCTGGTCTGAAATACGATGCGAACAACATCTACCTGGCGACCACCTACTCTGAAACCCGCAATATGACTGCTTACGGCAGCGATCACATTGCGAACAAAGCGCAGAACTTCGAAGCTGTTGCTCAGTACCAGTTCGACTTCGGTCTGCGTCCGTCCATCGCTTACCTGAAATCCAAAGGTAAAGATATCGGTAGCTGGGGCGACCAGGATCTGGTTGAGTACATCGATGTGGGCGCGACCTACTACTTCAACAAAAACATGTCTACCTACGTTGATTACAAAATCAACCTGGTTGACGACAGCCGCTTCACCGAAGCAGCTGGCGTTAGCACTGACAACATCGTTGCTGTTGGTCTGACCTACCAGTTCTAATCTTTCCTGATTTGAACATAAGCCAGCCCATGATGGGCTGGCTTTTCTCCAGATGTTGATCCGGTCATAAGGAGTATGCCGTGCAAACGTTCACAGGACGTTGCCTCTGTGGGCAGAGTCATTTTACCGTTGACGTTGAAATGCTCGATGTTTATGCCTGTCACTGCACGCTGTGTCAAAAATGGTCTGGTGGTATTGCGATGTACCTGGAAGCCTGCGGTCGTCCGCTTATGGCTCCCCATTCACCAGAGCCCTCTCACTTCTCTTCTTCTTTGCGTGGCGAACGCTACTTCTGTTCAGGTTGTGGGTGTCCGCTGTGGTTCCGGCTGACGGAAAGCGACCGCTATTTTATGCCCTGGACGCTGTTGGAATTAACCGAAGATGAACGGCGTCGTCTGATCCTGGCAGCCGAAATCTATACCGAAACGCAACCTGCGTTCTGGCGGTTGACGGGGCAATACGCTCGCCTGAGCGGTAAAGAGATCGAAGCGATGGATTACCCCTGTCAATTAGCACATTAGGTTAGCCGCGTTTTACTTTTGCCAGACTAAACCACATCCCTACTGCTAACAGAATTAACATGCTTCCGGCACTGCTCAGCGCCACGCTGTGCGACCAGGTAAACGCCTGTCTGGCGGCGTCCAGTATCGCCTCACCAAGTGAAGGCGAGAGCGTATCCGCCAGCTGCACCGCTTCTCCCATTGACGACGATGCGCGTTCGATTTCCTCTGCGTTCAGGCCGGAAGGAAGCAGGATAGATGCGGAAAAGCTGCGGCTTAACAACAAGCCAAAGATCGCAATGCCAAGCCCGGCGCCCAGTTCATAGGCCATGGTTTCTATCGCCCCGGCCGCCGCCGCTTTTTCTGCGGGCGCAGCGGCCATAATGGCGGCAGTAGAGGCGAGCAACGCGCTGGCGGCGCTAAAACCCAGCAGCGCCATCAGGCACCAGGCCTGCCATTGCTGCGTGCTGAAATCCGTCATTGCCAGACCATAAAAGCTCAGCGCGCTTAGCGCCATGCCGCCAGTCGCCACTGTTCGCAATCCCAGTCGTGAAACCAGCATCCCGGCAAGGGGGCCGCTGAATCCACTTGCGAGCATCACCGGCAGCATAAACAGTCCTGCTTCATACGGCGTTAAGCCATGAACAAACTGAAGCTCCTGCGCCATTAGCAACTCGAAGCCGACCAGCGTGATCATCGCCGTCATCGCCATCACAACGCCGCTCAGAATGATGCGATGCGTAAACAGACGCATATCGATCATCGGGCGCGCTGCGGCGAGCTGCGTGCGGATAAATATGCCCAACAACAGCGCGCCGATCATCAGCGTCAGGGCGATAACGCCGCTGGTCAGTTGCCCTTTCAGCGCGGTTTTCGCGCTGTATACCAGCAGCAGGATGGCGATAATCAGCATGACCGCATGGCTAAAGTTCAATGGCTGATCGCGGCGACCGGACTGGCGAGGCACAAAGCGCGCCGTTAACGCCATCACCACCAGGACAATGGGCACATTGATCAGGAAGACCGATCCCCAGTAAAAGTGCTCCAGTAACATACCGCCGACCAGCGGGCCGAACGCGGCGCCGCCCGACCCTACGGCCGCCCAGACGCCAAGCGCCATATTACGGTGACGGGCCTCAGAAAACGTGGCGCGGATACCGGCCAGCGTCGCCGGAACAATCATCGCCGCGCCAATAGCCAGAATCGCGCGGGTAGCAATCAGCCAACTGGCGCTGTGGGCGAACGCTGCCGCCAGCGACGCAAGACCGAATAAGCCTCCCCCCAGCAACAGCAGGCGTTTAAAGCCGATTCGATCGCCCAGTGCGCCCATCGGCAACACCATCCCTGCCATCACCAGAGAATAAATATCAATGATCCACAACAGCTCGTTGCCACTGGCGCCCAACGTCATGCTCAGCGTGGGTGCGGCAACGTGCAGCACCGTTGCATCAATCGCAACAGGGATGTAGACCAGTACAATAATCATTAACGTTAACCACTGACGAAACATAAAACGTCCTTTGAAAGCAAAAACTGAACACATGTTCAACTCTCGCGATCCTACGGAAAGTTGAACGCATGTCCAGCTTTTTGTTACACTGCGCCAACTGCGAAAATGGGAGAAAGCCATGAGTTATCTGAATCGGGATGAGCGCCGTGAGGTGATCCTGCAAGCGGCAATGCGCGTCGCGCTGGAAGAGGGATTGAGCGGCATGACGGTAAGGCGAATCGCGCAGGAAGCCGGCGTCGCGACCGGGCAACTCCACCACCATTTCAGCAGTTCGGGCGAGCTTAAATCTCAGGTATTCGTTCGTCTGATTCGCACCTTGCTGGATGCCAGCCTGGTGCCCGAGCACTGCACCTGGCGCATGCGGCTGCACGCCATGCTGGGGAGTGACGATGGTGGATTAGAGCCCTACATTAAACTCTGGCGGGAAGCGCAGATCCTGGCGGATAACGACCCGGAAATTAAAAGCGCCTACCTGCTGACCATGCAAATGTGGCATGAAGAAACGACCGCCATCATTGAAGGCGGTCAGGAGGCAGGAGAATTTTCATTGGCCTCAGCCGCCGCTGATGTCGCCTGGCGATTAATCGCATTAGCCTGCGGGCTGGACGGCATGTACGCCCTCGGTATGCCTGAAATGACCGATCCTGCCTACCAGCAGCATCTGGACCGCATGATTACACTGGAGTTATTTCGCTGATGTTATACGCCAGTTAACAATGCATCTTTTGTGTTTACATTTGGTAACACTTAAGCAACTTATTAACCGCCCTTCACTCCTCGTGGTCTCGCTTTTTTATCTATCCTTTCAATCAATATTCTTAAAAGTCTTCAATAAATTCTAAAAAGGGCTCGCGCGCCCTTCCTGGACTTATTTCTTTTTTTTCATGAACGACGTGTGCGTGTGAGGGCAATATGGCGCTACAAAATGAGAAAAATAATCGTTATCTTTTGAGTGACTGGAGGCCAGAACAACCCGCTTTCTGGGAAAACAAAGGTAAACACATTGCCCGAAGAAATCTTTGGATATCAGTGGCTTGTTTATTGCTCGCATTCTGCGTCTGGATGTTATTTAGCGCCGTCGCCGTTAATTTGAATAAAATTGGTTTTAATTTCACCACTGACCAGCTCTTTTTATTAACCGCTTTACCTTCGCTGTCCGGGGCTATATTACGCGTGCCCTACTCCTTTATGGTACCTATATTTGGCGGGCGTCGCTGGACGATTTTTAGCACAGTTATTCTGATTATTCCCTGTATCTGGCTCGGTTTTGCGGTGCAAAACACATCCACCCCTTTTGGAGTATTTATTATCATTGCGCTGCTGTGCGGTTTTGCTGGCGCTAACTTTGCCTCCAGCATGGGCAACATCAGTTTTTTCTTCCCGAAAGCAAAGCAAGGTAGCGCCCTCGGCGTGAACGGCGGTTTAGGCAACCTTGGCGTCAGCGTGATGCAACTTGTCGCCCCGCTGGTGATTTTCCTGCCCATGTTCACTTTTCTGGGCGTACAAGGTGTGCCGCAGCCCGATGGCTCGCTGCTTTCGCTGACGAACGCCGCGTGGATCTGGGTGCCGTTATTGCTTATCGCGACCCTCGCAGCCTGGACCGGGATGAATGATATCGCCAGTTCGAAAGCCTCTGTCGCGTCTCAACTGCCGGTGCTGAAACGCTTTCACCTTTGGCTGCTCAGCCTGCTCTATCTCGCCACCTTCGGTTCTTTTATCGGTTTCTCCGCAGGATTCGCCATGCTGGCGAAAACCCAGTTTCCCGACGTCAATATTCTGCAACTGGCCTTCTTTGGCCCGTTTATCGGCGCGCTTGCGCGTTCTGCGGGCGGCGTTATTTCTGACAAGTTCGGCGGCGTTCGCGTCACGCTGATTAACTTCGTTTTCATGGCGCTGTTTACCGCCCTGCTGTTTCTGACATTACCGGGCTCCGGCTCAGGAAGTTTTATCGCCTTCTATCTGGTGTTTATGGGGCTTTTCCTGACGGCGGGCCTGGGAAGCGGCTCGACCTTCCAGATGATTGCGGTCATTTTCCGCCAGATCACGATCTACAGAGTGAAACTGCGCGGCGGCTCAGATACGCAGGCCCAGCGTGAAGCCGTGACCGATACGGCTGCCGCCCTCGGTTTTATCTCTGCGATTGGCGCAGTCGGCGGTTTCTTTATCCCTAAAGCTTTTGGTTCTTCTCTGGCGTTGACCGGCTCGCCGGTTGGCGCAATGAAAATCTTTCTGGTGTTTTACATCGTTTGCGTACTGGTGACCTGGCTGGTTTATGGTCGCCGTAAACCGGCAGCAACAAAAAAATAAAACATATTCATCACAGGTTCGGACGTAGGCCGGATAAGACGCCGGGCGTCGCCATCAGGCAATCGCGCAGCGCCTTATCCGGCCTACAAGACCGCCTGACACATTATGGAGCAGGAGAAATGTCATGAGTAAACTGTTGGATCGCTTTCGCTATTTTAAGCAAAAAGGCGACACTTTTGCGGACGGTCACGGGCAGGTGATGCACACCAACCGGGACTGGGAGGACAGTTATCGTCAGCGCTGGCAGTTCGATAAAATCGTGCGCTCCACGCATGGCGTGAACTGCACCGGCTCCTGTAGCTGGAAAATCTACGTTAAAAATGGTCTGGTGACCTGGGAAACGCAGCAGACGGACTACCCCCGAACTCGCCCGGATCTGCCTAATCATGAACCGCGCGGCTGCCCACGCGGCGCCAGTTATTCCTGGTATCTGTATAGCGCTAACCGCCTGAAGTATCCGCTGGTGCGTAAACGCCTGATTGAACTGTGGCGTGACGCCCTTTCCCGCCAGCCTGATCCGGTACTGGCGTGGGAATCGATCATGAACGATCCGCAAAAGTGCCAAAGCTACAAGCAGGTGCGCGGACGCGGTGGGTTTATTCGTTCTAACTGGAAAGAACTTAATCAGCTGATCGCGGCGGCTAACGTCTGGACCGTCAAAAACTATGGGCCTGACCGTGTCGCCGGGTTCTCGCCGATTCCGGCGATGTCGATGGTCTCCTACGCCGCCGGAACCCGTTATCTCTCGTTGCTCGGCGGAACCTGCCTGAGTTTCTATGACTGGTACTGCGATCTGCCGCCCGCATCGCCAATGACGTGGGGCGAGCAAACCGATGTCCCGGAATCCGCAGACTGGTACAACTCCAGCTATATCATCGCCTGGGGCTCTAACGTGCCGCAAACGCGCACGCCGGACGCACACTTCTTCACAGAAGTGCGTTACAAAGGCACCAAGACGATTGCCATTACGCCGGACTACTCAGAAGTCGCCAAGCTGTGCGACCAGTGGCTGGCGCCGAAGCAAGGTACTGACAGCGCGCTGGCGATGGCGATGGGCCACGTCATCCTCAAAGAGTTTCATCTCGATAACCCCAGCGACTATTTCCTGAATTACTGTCGCCGCTATACCGACATGCCGATGCTGGTCATGCTTGAAGCGCGCGAAGACGGCAGCTATGTGCCGGGCCGCATGATGCGGGCGTCCGATCTGGTCGACGGGCTGGGTGAAACCAATAACCCGGAATGGAAAACCGTCGCTTATAACCGCGCGGGTGAACTGGTGGTGCCGAACGGCTCCATCGGCTTTCGCTGGGGCGAGAAAGGCAAGTGGAATCTTGAGCCGCTGGCGGCAGGCAACGAAACGGAACTGACCCTCTCCTTGCTGGGCCAGCATGATGATGTCGCTGGCGTGGCGTTCCCTTACTTTGGCGGTAATGAGAACCCGCATTTTCGCAGCGTGAAGCAAGAACCGGTTCTGGTGCGCCAGTTGCCGGTGAAGCGTCTTACCCTAGCCGATGGCAGCCTCTGCCCGGTCGTCAGCGTCTACGACCTGGTGCTGGCGAATTATGGCCTGGACCGTGGTCTGGATGACGATCACAGCGCCAAAGATTACGCGGAAATTAAGGCCTACACTCCCGCCTGGGGCGAACAGATTACCGGCGTACCGCGTCGTCACATCGAAACGATCGCCCGGGAATTTGCCGATACCGCGCATAAAACGCATGGCCGTTCCATGATCATCCTCGGTGCCGGTGTGAACCACTGGTATCACATGGATATGAACTATCGCGGGATGATTAACATCCTCGTGTTCTGCGGCTGCGTGGGACAAAGCGGCGGCGGCTGGGCGCACTACGTGGGGCAGGAAAAGTTACGCCCGCAAACCGGCTGGCTGCCGCTGGCATTTGCGCTGGACTGGAACCGCCCGCCGCGTCAGATGAACAGCACGTCGTTTTTCTATAATCACGCCAGCCAGTGGCGTTATGAAAAACTAACCGCGCAGGAACTGCTGTCGCCGCTGGCTGATTCCTCACGCTTTACCGGCCATTTAATTGATTTCAACGTACGAGCTGAACGTATGGGCTGGCTGCCCTCCGCGCCTCAGCTCAATCTCAACCCGCTCACGCTGAAAAGCAAAGCGGAACAGGCCGGATTATCCCCTGCCGATTACACCGTACAGGCGCTGAAGTCGGGAGATATTCGTTTTGCCTGCGAGCAGCCGGACAGCGGTAAAAACCACCCGCGCAACCTCTTCGTCTGGCGCTCGAATTTGCTGGGTTCATCCGGCAAGGGGCATGAATACATGCTCAAATACCTGCTGGGCACTGAAAGCGGCATTCAGGGAGAGGCGCTGGGGTCCAGTGACGGCGTCAAACCGGAAGATGTGGAGTGGCAAACGGCCGCCATTGAAGGCAAGCTCGACCTGCTGGTGACGCTGGATTTCCGTATGTCCAGCACCTGCCTGTTCTCGGATATTGTGCTGCCGACCGCCACCTGGTATGAAAAAGACGACATGAATACCTCGGATATGCATCCGTTTATTCATCCGCTGTCTGCTGCCGTTGACCCGGCGTGGGAATCGAAAAGCGACTGGGAAATCTACAAAGGGATCGCCAAAGTGTTCTCCGACGTCTGCGTGGGGCATCTTGGCAAAGAAACCGATGTGGTGCTGCAACCGCTACAGCATGACTCCCCGGCGGAGCTGGCGCAGCCGTTTGATATTCTCGACTGGCGCAAAGGCGAATGCGATCTGATCCCCGGTAAAACCGCGCCGAACATCGCGGTGGTGGAACGCGACTATCCGGCGACGTATGAGCGGTTCACCTCCCTCGGCCCGTTGATGGATACGCTGGGCAACGGCGGGAAAGGCATTTCCTGGAATACGGAAAACGAAGTCGATTTCCTCGGTAAACTCAATTACACCAAACGCGAAGGCCCGGCGAAAGGTCGCCCGCTGATTGACACCGCGCTGGACGCCTCTGAGGTCATTCTTGCGCTGGCACCGGAAACCAACGGCCAGGTGGCAGTCAAAGCCTGGGAAGCGCTGGGCGCGATTACCGGGCGCGATCATACTCATCTGGCGCTGAACAAAGAAGACGAGAAAATCCGCTTCCGGGATATTCAGGCCCAGCCGCGCAAAATTATCTCCAGCCCGACCTGGTCCGGTCTTGAAAGCGAGCATGTCTCTTACAATGCCGGGTACACCAACGTCCATGAGCTGATCCCGTGGCGCACGCTGTCCGGTCGTCAGCAGCTCTATCAGGATCACGCCTGGATGCGCGCCTTCGGGGAAAGTCTGGTGGCCTACCGTCCGCCGATTGACACTCGTAGCGTCAGCGAAATGCGCGAAATCCCGCCGAACGGTTTCCCGGAAAAAGCGCTGAACTTCCTCACGCCGCACCAGAAATGGGGAATTCACTCCACCTATAGCGAAAACCTGCTCATGCTGACGCTGTCGCGCGGCGGGCCGATTGTCTGGATCAGTGAAACTGATGCCCGTGAGCTGGGCATTGAGGATAACGACTGGATCGAGGCCTTCAACGCCAACGGCGCCCTCACCGCGCGTGCGGTGGTCAGCCAGCGCGTGCCGCCGGGTATGACCATGATGTACCACGCTCAGGAACGCATCATGAATATCCCGGGTTCTGAAGTCACAGGAATGCGCGGCGGGATCCACAACTCCGTTACGCGCGTCTGCCCGAAACCGACTCATATGATCGGCGGCTATGCGCAGCTGGCCTACAGCTTTAACTACTACGGTACGGTCGGATCGAACCGCGACGAGTTCATCATGATTAGAAAAATGAAAAATATTAACTGGCTGGATGATGAAGGTCGGGATCAGGTACAGGAGGCGAAAAAATGAAAATACGCTCACAGGTAGGCATGGTTCTCAACCTTGATAAGTGCATCGGCTGCCACACCTGCTCCGTCACCTGTAAAAACGTCTGGACCGGGCGTGAAGGTATGGAGTACGCGTGGTTTAACAACGTTGAGACAAAACCCGGTATCGGCTACCCGAAAAACTGGGAAGATCAGGAAGAGTGGCAAGGCGGCTGGGTTCGCGATGTCAACGGCAAGATAAGACCGCGTCTGGGCGGCAAGATGGGCGTTATCACCAAAATTTTCGCCAACCCGGTGATCCCGCAAATCGATGATTACTACGAACCGTTTACCTACGATTATCAGCATCTGCACAGCGCGCCGGAGAGCAAAAACCAGCCCACCGCCCGCCCGCGTTCGCTGATTGACGGCAAAAGGATGGACAAAATTGTCTGGGGGCCAAACTGGGAAGAATTGCTCGGCGGCGAATTTTCAAAACGTGCCCGCGATCGTAACTTCGAGAAGATGCAAAAGGAGATGTACGGCCAGTTCGAAAACACCTTCATGATGTATCTGCCGCGTCTGTGCGAGCACTGCCTGAACCCAAGCTGTGTGGCGACCTGCCCGAGCGGCGCGATTTATAAGCGTGAAGAAGATGGCATTGTGCTGATCGACCAGGACAAATGTCGCGGCTGGCGTCTGTGCATCAGCGGTTGTCCGTACAAAAAAATCTACTTCAACTGGAAAAGCGGCAAATCAGAAAAATGCATTTTCTGTTATCCGCGTATCGAATCCGGTCAGCCGACCGTCTGCTCGGAAACCTGTGTTGGCCGTATTCGCTATCTCGGCGTGTTGCTGTATGACGCGGACCGCATTGAAGAAGCGGCCAGCACCGAACACGAAACCGATCTCTATGAGCGTCAGTGCGACGTGTTCCTTGACCCGAACGATCCGGCGGTGATTGAAGAAGCGCTGAAACAGGGTATTCCGCAAAACGTGATTGAGGCCGCTCAGCGTTCCCCGGTCTACAAAATGGCGATGGACTGGAAGCTGGCGCTGCCGTTACACCCGGAATACCGCACCCTGCCGATGGTCTGGTACGTGCCGCCGCTGTCGCCAATTCAGTCTTATGCCGATGCTGGCGGCCTGCCGCAAACCGAAGGTGTGCTTCCGGCGATCGAAAGCCTGCGTATTCCGGTGCAGTACCTTGCCAATATGCTGAGCGCAGGCGATACCGGCCCGGTGCTGCGCGCCCTGAAACGGATGATGGCGATGCGCCACTATATGCGTTCGCAGACGGTGGAAGGCGTTACGGACACCCGCGCTATTGAGGAAGTCGGCTTAAGTGTGGAACAGGTGGAAGAGATGTATCGCTACCTGGCGATCGCCAACTACGAAGACCGTTTCGTGATCCCAACCAGTCACCGCGAAATGGCGCGTGACGCCTTCCCTGAGCGTAACGGCTGCGGCTTCACCTTCGGCGATGGCTGCCACGGTTCCGACACCAAATTTAACTTGTTTAACAGCAGCCGCATTGACGCCATCAACATCACCGAAGTACGCGATAAGGCGGAGGGCGAATAATGCAGATCCTCAAGATTATCGGCTTGCTGATGGAGTACCCGGATGAGCTGTTGTGGGAGTGCCGTGACGACGCCATCGCGCTTATTCGCCATGACGCGCCAATGCTCACCGACTTCACCACTGAGCTGTTAAACGCTCCGCTGCTGGATAAACAGGCGCAGTGGTGCGAAGTCTTTGATCGTGGGCGCGCGACGTCGCTGTTGCTGTTTGAACACGTTCATGCGGAATCGCGCGATCGGGGCCAGGCGATGGTCGATCTGCTGGCCCAGTATGAAAAGGTGGGACTGCAACTCGACTGCCGCGAGTTACCCGACCATCTGCCGCTCTATCTGGAGTATTTGAGCGTGCTGCCGGAAGCAGAAGCGCGGGAGGGATTGCAGAACATCGCGCCGATCCTCGCGCTGCTGGGCGGGCGTTTAAAACAACGGGAAACGCCTTGGTATCAGCTGTTTGACGCCCTGCTATCGCTGGCGGGTAGCCCACTTTCCAGTGACAGTGTCACGCAGCAGATCGGCGGCGAGGCGCGTGACGATACGCGTCAGGCGCTGGATGCCGTCTGGGAAGAGGAACAGGTGAAGTTTATCGAAGATAACGCCACCGCCTGTGACAGTTCTCCGTTACAACACTATCAACGACGCTTTAGCCAGGACGTGGCGCCACAGTATGTCGACGTCAGCGCGGGAGGCCCGAAATGATACAGTACCTGAACGTCTTTTTTTACGACATCTACCCCTACCTCTGCGGCACGGTGTTTATTCTCGGCAGTTGGTTGCGCTATGACTACGGACAGTACACCTGGCGCGCCTCGTCCAGCCAGATGCTGGACAAACGCGGTATGGTGCTATGGTCAAACCTGTTCCATATCGGCATCCTGGGGATCTTCTTCGGCCATCTGTTCGGTATGCTAACGCCCCACTGGATGTACGCCTGGTTCCTGCCCATTGCGGTGAAACAGCAAATGGCGATGATTCTTGGCGGGGTCTGCGGTGTGCTGACGCTGGTCGGCGGCGCAGGTCTGCTGATTCGGCGTCTGTTTAATCAGCGCGTGCGCGCCAGCTCATCCACGGCGGATATTTTGATCCTCTGTATCCTGCTGATCCAGTGCATCCTCGGGCTGACGACAATACCGTTCTCCGCGCAACACCCGGACGGAAGCGAGATGCTGAAACTGGTCGGTTGGGCGCAGGCGGTTGTGACGTTCCAGGGCGGCGCTTCGGCGCATCTGGACGGCGTGGCGCCAATTTTCCGCGCGCATCTGGTGTTGGGAATGACCATCTTCCTGATTTTCCCGTTCACGCGTCTGGTGCATGTCTGGAGCGCGCCGTTTGAGTATTTCACCCGCCGCTACCAGATTGTCCGCTCACGTCGCTGACCTGACTCCATGCCCGGTGGCGCGACGCTTACCGGGCCTACAAAATACTCCCTGTAGGCCGGATCAGGCGTAAGCCGCCATCCGGCGCAAAACGTTATTTCCCTGCCTCCGGGTGGGTATCAAACGCCGCCATGACGGCCGCTAATTCCGCCTCGGTAAACCCGTGCTTCGCATCATCGATCCCCAGCCCAAACTGCTCCTGCAATAGCGCGTAAAGAGACGCCACATCCGGCACATTACGCTGTTCTATCGCATGGCCTTCCTGATAATGGGTGAAATGGAAATTGGTCAACGTCAGTTTACCGCCATCCGGTAAATGGCGGCACATCAACAGGTGATGGCGAAAATGCGACTGCGGCCAGTGCGCTGACCAGAAGTTGCCCATCACGTAATCGCTCTGCTGCTGAACTCCCAGATCGAAGCAATACATCGACTGCCAGTGATCGTGATGGCGGAACTGCAAAATCCAGTTATTCCCCTCTTGTCGCAAACGGTATTTGCTATGCGGCGTCTGTTGTTCACATTCTGCCTGCAAACGGATGGGCGCGGTCAATGTCTGCCCGCCAAATCCGACGTCTGCAATCCACGGTTCGCCTTGCAGTTCGACCAGTAACAGCCGGTGCGTGCGTGGCGGCAAGCTGGTCGGGTTTGTCAGTACGACGCGCCCCAGCAGGCTGCGCACGGTAAAGCCTGTCTCCCGTAAAGCACGTTCAAACAGCCCATTTTGTTCGAAGCAATAGCCGCCGCGACGGGCGGTCAGCAATTTTTCTTCCAGCGACAAATCGTCGAGCTGAATTTCGCGCGGCAGTAAGACATCCAGGTTTTCAAACGGAATGGTGCTGTTATGCTGCAAATGCAGCGCTCGTAAAGTGTCAAGATTAGCTTCGGCAGCGCCCGACCAATTTATGCGGGCAAAATAGGCGGTCAAAAAAGACGTCATAAGGCATTCCTGTCTGTAGGGGTTCACGCAAAAAGCTGATTCTACGCTGATAGCGGCAATCTGTTACCCCGCCGCCTGACGTAATATGTCACGGATGCGGTTCTCAACCTGGAGTATGATTGATTTTTGGCGGTATTACGTACAATAACGTGCGTTGCACATGTATCCTTTAGCCACTATTTTCAATAGTGTCGTTACGATAAGACGATAATCCCCCTGAACGAGGCATACCTATGAGTCGTTTTCGTCCTGTAGAGCTACATCATGCCAGCCGTCTGTTAAATCACGGCCCGACGGTTCTGATCACCAGCCGGGACGATCGCACGGAGCGGCGGAATGTTATGGCGGCGGCGTGGTCTATGCCCGTCGAGTTTGAGCCTCCCCGTCTTGCCATTGTGCTGGATAAAACCACCTGGTCGCGCGAGCTTATAGAGCGCAGCGGTATGTTTGGCATCGTGATTCCCGGCGTAGCGGCAACGAACTGGACGTATGCGGTAGGCAGCGTCTCTGGCCGCGAAGAAGATAAATTCAACTGCTATGGCATCCCGGTGATAAAAGGCCCGGTGCTCGGTTTACCCATGATCGAAGAGAAATGCCTCGCCTGGATGGAATGCCGACTGCTGCCCGCAACGTCGGCACAGGAAAAATATGACACGCTTTTTGGCGAAGTGGTTTCGGCGGCGGCGGATGAACGTGTTTTTATTGAAGGCCGCTGGCAGTTTGATGACGATAAACTGAATACCCTGCATCATTTAGGTGCGGGAACCTTCGTTACCTCGGGCAAAAAAATTACCGCGGGCTGAAGGCGAAATGCCCCCCGGCGTCCCCGTTTATCATCCACTTTTCAGATAACGCTATGGCTCAGGATAACAGAAAAGCGAAACATACCATCTGGACCACTCGCGAGGATATGGTGAGACGAGGAATGGCTCTCAGCCTGCCGTGGTTTGCTTTTGTGAATATCAGTTTTGCGCTGATGATCTTTTTTCGTGACGCGTTATTCCACGATACCCACGCGCGCTATCTGGCAGAGATGCGTATTGTCCGCACTATTGATGACGCCGTTATCGGCATTATGCTGGTCTGTGCCCTGCTGTTGATTACCTCCCGGCGGCAATCCTGGCTGACGCAGGGATTATTAATCACCCTTAGCCTGTTCTGGTCCTGGTGCAGTTATTATTTCATCAGCCACTGGCAATTAACGTTCGCCTATCCTCTCTGTGCGGTGTTATTACTCAGCGCCGTGATCGCACTCTATTTTCATACGCCGAGCGTACTCGCTTTTCTGCTCCCGCTATGGCTGACCGTCCCCGTCGCCAGCGTTGTTTTGAATCAGAAAGTGAATATTCATTTCGCGGTGATCTGGGGCATTTTCTCGCTTATTTTGCTGGGCGGCCGTTTTATGCTGATTCGCTGGTTTGATGAAGCCTGGCGACAAAATCAACACAACAACCTGCTTATTTCGCGCCTGGATAACCTTGCGCATCGCGACCCGCTCACCGGTACGGCAAACCGGCGCGCAATGGAAAAACTGCTGCATAACGCAATGGCGCAGCAAAATGCGTTTGCGCTGATCATGCTCGATGTCGATTTTTTTAAACGCTATAACGACGCCTACGGGCACCCGGCCGGTGATGCCTGCCTGAGTCAGGTCGCGGATATACTCGCTCAGTCGGTGCGCAGCCCGGAAGATGTGGTCGCCCGCTATGGCGGCGAAGAGTTCGCTGTTATTTTGTTTGACGCGACGTTGCAAGATGCAGAGCGCGTGGCGGCGAGAATACAAAAAGCGCTGGAAGCGGCGGCGATCCCCCACCCGGCGTCAACGGTAAGTGACACTGTCACGGTAAGTCAGGGTATCGCCTGCTCAGCGAAAGGAAAAACCGCTGAACAGACGATAGCGGATGCCGATGCCGCGCTGTACCGGGCCAAAGAGGCCGGACGGAATCGTTGGGTGCGCTGAAGTCGTTACATGCTGTAGCCAGGCTTTTTAATCAGCGAGTCCATCTGCGGGGCGATTTCCGCGTCCCAGACGGTTTTCCAGGCATCCGGCTGAACCTGACTGAGCGCAATGCTTACCGAGCTGTCTTTACTTTGCAGATGGCGAATAATGACGTCGGTAATCTCCGCAGCCAGGGCGGCCTTCTCTTCGTCATTCAGTTCGCGAGGAAAACACTTAATATCAATGTGCGGCATAGCAGGTTCCTGTTCTTTTATTGTCTGAGTGAATATCACGTTATCACAGGAACGGCGAACGGTGTGTCCGTTAATGCGCGCTGACGGCCATCATCGGCGCCGCCCGTGCTAAATGATGTCGTTATTTTTCAGCACCGTCTGGAGCGGTGGATGCTGGCAGACCGCATCGGCAATCGCGCTAATGTTCGGGGCGTTGTCCTGAAACCAGTCATGGCCCGGCCCCCAGGTGCGCATCACGCACAGATAACAGTCCAGCAGCGTTAGCTGTCCGCCAAAGGCGTAGGGTTCCGCTATCAGCCGATCGTTGAGCCACATATACAGCGCCTTACGGTATTCAAGGCAGCTTTTCTTCAACTGCTCCGGGGCATTTTGCACCCAGCGTTCAGGGTAATCAGCATACGTGAATGTGGGATAAACGTTCGCTACCAGCCAGATTAGCAAACGCTGGAACTGCTGACGCTCTGCGTGTCCGACCGGCGGCGCGAGATCGGGACGGCGATCGAGGATCATCAGCGCAATGGCGGCGCTCTCCGTCATGATTTCTCCGTTTTCCAGCGCCAGCGTTGGAATCTGGCACAGCGGGTTGAGCTTCTGAAGCAGATCCCGCTGCGGCCCCTCGGCATCAAACCCCTTCACATCGATAAATTGATACGGAATCTCCGCCAGAGTCAGCATGACTTCGCTAATTGCCGAGCCCCAGCCGGGTACGCCATAAACTTTGATCATGCGGCCTCCACAACGTGTAAAACGCTAAGTGTAGTTGATTCACCGTGCTACTGGCTGAATCGTGACCACAGCGCGGCTGAGCTGACCACACGTAAAAGCACGACATCTTAACGCTGTGCTTCCGGGTATGTTTTGCGTCGTTTAACAATTGCAGGTAGGATGCTCCGCCGATGGTTTTATCCCTACCACAGAATGATGGGAAAAACCGTTTCAGCGTTAGCCAGGCAATCGTTTGGTTAGCAAAAGGTGCGGCACAAAAAGTATCTCTTCTGTCCGACAGGTCAACAGGTAACACAATGAAAACACACAATACAAACGCGCTTGAACAACATGCCGCGAAACGACGCTGGTTGAACGCCCATGAAGAGGGTTATCACAAGGCGATGGGCAACCGACAGGTACAAATGATTGCCATTGGCGGCGCAATTGGCACCGGATTGTTTTTAGGGGCTGGCGCACGACTGCAAATGGCTGGCCCTGCCCTGGCGCTGGTTTATCTGGTATGCGGTATTTTCTCATTCTTTATTCTTCGCGCGCTTGGCGAGCTGGTTTTGCATCGCCCTTCCAGTGGCAGCTTCGTCTCCTACGCCCGTGAATTTTTAGGCGAGAAAGCGGCATACGTCGCAGGCTGGATGTACTTCATCAACTGGGCGATGACCGGGATCGTCGATATCACCGCAGTAGCGCTGTATATGCACTACTGGGGCGCATTCGGTGACGTTCCGCAATGGGTGTTTGCCCTGGGCGCGCTGGCGATCGTGGGCACAATGAACATGATTGGCGTGAAGTGGTTCGCCGAGATGGAGTTCTGGTTCGCGCTGGTAAAAGTGCTGGCGATTGTCCTGTTTCTGGTTGTCGGCACAATCTTTTTAGGAAGCGGCAAACCGCTGGATGGCAACACAACAGGCTTCCATCTGATCACCGATAACGGCGGTTTCTTCCCGCATGGCCTGTTGCCTGCTCTGGTGCTGGTTCAGGGCGTTGTCTTCGCCTTCGCGTCGATTGAGCTTGTTGGTACGGCGGCCGGAGAGTGCAAAGATCCGCAAACGATGGTGCCAAAAGCGATCAACAGCGTGATCTGGCGTATTGGTCTGTTCTATGTTGGTTCCGTTGTCCTGCTGGTGTTGCTGCTGCCGTGGAACGCGTATCAGGCCGGTCAGAGCCCCTTCGTGACCTTCTTCTCAAAACTGGGCGTGCCTTACATCGGCAGCATCATGAACATTGTGGTGCTGACGGCGGCCCTCTCCAGTCTGAATTCAGGTCTGTACTGCACCGGCCGTATTTTACGTTCGATGTCGATGGGCGGTTCCGCGCCGAAATTTATGGCGAAAATGAGCCGTCAGCAGGTGCCGTACGCCGGCATTCTGGCGACGCTGGGCGTGTATGTCATCGGGGTGTTGCTCAACTATCTGGTGCCTTCTCAGGTTTTCGAAATTGTCCTTAACTTCGCATCGCTGGGTATTATCGCCTCCTGGGGCTTCATCGTGGTGTGCCAGATGCGTTTGCGTAAGGCGATTAAAGAAGGCAAAGCGGCAGACGTCAGCTTTAAGTTACCGGGCGCGCCGTTTACCTCCTGGCTCACCCTGCTGTTCCTGCTAAGCGTTCTGGTACTGATGGCGTTTGATTACCCTAACGGCACCTATACCATCGCTTCACTTCCGCTGATTGCCATTCTGCTGGTCGCTGGCTGGTTTGGCGTGCGCAACCGCGTGGCGGAAATTCACCGCACCGCGCCGGTTGTGCCGCAGGAAGAGAGTAAGCAGGACATGGTATTACGAGAAGAGACGGCGAGTTAACACTGGCAGCCCGGTGGCGTGACGTTTATCGGGATGTTGTTACGCAGTAAAAAGGAGGGACTTGTCCCTCCTTTTTACTTAATGCTTACAGCGTTATTTAACCGTTACAGCGCGATGCGGATAACATCATCTGGCTGAGTGGCTTCCTGCTCACGGGTTGATTTTTGCTTCACGCTCACGAACAGCGTTTGCCCGTCCGCAGACAGCGCCAGGCTATTCGGGAATGTCGGCGTGTCGTAAGTTTTCACGACCTTATAGCTTTTCGCGTCAATCACGCTCACTTTACCGGCCTGGCGGTGCGTCACATAGGCTTCGTTGCGGGTCGGGTTGAACAGCACGGCCAGTGATTCCGGCGCGGCTACTTTTGCCAGCACATTGCCATTACGGGTATCCACCACCAGAACTTCAGCCGTTTTGGAATCGGTGATAAAAGCGCGATGGCCTGCGGTGTCGAGGCTCAGGTTGATAAAGAAGTGCTCTTTCCCGTCATCCAGCAATGTCTTGCGGCTCAGGATCTTGTTGTCCGCAGTATCGATGGTGATGAACTCGCCGTCTGCGTTAGTGGTGTAAAGACGCTTCGCTTTACTGTCAATGGCCAGACCCGTGCTCATTTTACCGGTATTCTGGATGGTCGTTTTCAGGGCGATTTTTTCACCGTCAACCACCCAAATCACGCTCTCTTTACCGATACCGCTGATATATACGGTGTTGGTCGCATCATCGCTGACCAGTTCGCGTGGTTGCAGCGGACGGACATCTTCGGAACGCTTGCGCTCATCCAGCACCAGACGCCCTTTTACATCACCTGTTTTGGCATCGATTGCCGTCAGCGCGCTGTTTACGGTGTTACCAAACCACAGCGTTTGCGTCGCGTTGTTGATGGTCGCGCCAAACGGTTTGAGATCGTTATGGATGGCCTGCGTCACCTCAAGGGTAACCGGGTCGAGGCGATAAACCACCCCGCCTTTGTCCGTTTTGCGGCTTTGCGAAGTAGCCAGCCACAGCGCATTTTCCTGCTGGCTATAGGCCATTTCATAAGCGCCCTTGCCGACGGCTTTACGCAGCATTTCTTCTGCCGCCTGCGTGCTAAATGAAGACGCGACCAGCAGTGAACCTAACAGTAAAGAACCACGCAGGCGCGGCGAAAACAGATGACGTAAATGCATGACGACTCCCTTTGATAAACACGTTTGTAGCTGCTTCACATGGCTTCGGCGAGTGAATCCGTGTCCCACTCGCTGTACGTAGATGCGAATAGTAATCATTATTTAGTGCAAAGTGGAGCGTTTCTTTGCAGGCAGTCTACAATTTCTTTAATTTTTTCATGTTCCATTAACGCATCGTGCTATTAAATTTTTCATATATTTACAAAGTAATTAAAGTATTCATCAAATTTCATTTGGCACGTTTACTCGTGATTGGTTTTTTTTCATGAAGATCATTACCGCTCGTCAGGCCGCATTTCCCGCCCTTTTATTCCCTTTCGTTTTCTCGCCGGTGAGCCAGGCGGCCACGGCTGAAGATGAACAAACGATGATTGTTAGCGCGACGCCGCAAACGGTGTCTGAACTGGACACGCCCGCCGCCGTCACCGTGGTTGAAGGGGAAGATATGCGACTGGCGACGCCGCGTATTAATCTGTCTGAATCCTTAAACGGCGTGCCCGGTTTGCAGGTGCAAAACCGTCAGAACTATGCACAGGATTTACAGTTGTCAATTCGCGGCTTTGGCTCCCGTTCTGCATACGGCATTCGCGGTATTCGTCTGTATGTTGACGGCATCCCGGCCACCATGCCGGACGGACAAGGGCAGACGTCCAATATCGATCTGAGCAGCGTCCAGAATGTGGAAGTGCTGCGCGGCCCCTTCTCCGCGCTGTACGGCAACTCTTCCGGCGGCGTGATGAACGTGACGACGGAAACCGGACGCCAGCCGCCGACGATTGAAGCCAGCAGCTATTACGGCAGTTTCGGGAGCTGGCGCTATGGCATGAAAGCCACGGGGGCGATGGGTGACGGAACGCAGGCGGGTGACGTGGATTACACCGTCTCCACGACCCGATTCACCACCCACGGTTTTCGCGATCGCAGCAGCGCGCAAAAGAATCTGGCTAACGCCAAACTGGGGGTGCGTCTGGACGATGCCAGTAAGTTAAGCCTGATTTTCAATAGCGTAGACATTCACGCGAACGACCCCGGCGGCCTGACCGAATCCGAATGGAAAGCCAACCCGCAGCAGTCGCCGCGTGCCGAACAGTTCAACACGCGAAAAACCATCAAGCAGACTCAGGCAGGCCTGCGCTATGAGCGTCAGCTCAGCGAGCACGACGATCTGAGCGTGATGATGTATGCCGGTGAACGTGAAACCACACAATACCAGTCCATACCGATGGCGCCGCAGCGGGATAACCCCGCGCATGCAGGCGGCGTAATCGTGCTTCAGCGTCATTATCAGGGTATCGACACCCGCTGGACGCACCGGGGCGAGCTGGGCGTACCTGTGACGTTCACCACCGGCCTGAACTATGAAAATATGAGCGAAAATCGCAAGGGTTACGAGAACTACCGCCTGAATAACGGCGTGCCGCAGTTTGGCGTGAAAGGCGATTTGCGTCGTAATGAGCGCAACCTGATGTGGAACGCCGATCCCTACCTGCAAACGCAGTGGCAACTGACCGAAAAACTTTCGCTTGATGCCGGCGTGCGGTACAGCTCAGTCTGGTTTGACTCTAACGATCATTACGTTACGCCTGGAAACAGAGATGACAGCGGCGAGGCCAGCTACCATCAATGGCTCCCTGCCGGGGCGCTCAAGTATGTGTTCACCGATGCATGGAACGTTTATCTGGCCGCAGGGCGCGGTTTTGAAACGCCGACCATCAATGAACTCTCCTATCGCCCGGACGGACAAAGCGGCCTGAACTTTGGCCTGAAACCCGCCACCAATGACACGGTGGAAATTGGCAGTAAAACGCGTATTGGCGATGGTTTACTGACGGCGGCGCTCTTCCAGACGGATACGGATGATGAAATTGTCGTCGCCACCAGCGGCGGTGGGCGCACCACATATAAAAACGCCGGTAAAACCCGTCGCCAGGGCGCGGAATTATCATGGGATCAGCGTTTCGCCGGTAACTGGCGGGTAAACGCCTCCTGGACCTGGCTGGATGCGACCTACCGCAGCAACGTCTGCAAAAGTGGCGATTGCAACGGTAACCGCATGCCGGGCATTGCACGTAATATGGGGTTCGCCTCGTTGGGATATGTACCGGATGAAGGCTGGTATGCTGGCACCGATGCCCGCTATATGGGGGACATCATGGCAGACGATCAAAACACGGCAAAAGCGCCCTCGTATACCGTGGTTGGCCTGAACACCGGGTATAAGTTTAACTACAGCAACTTAACGGTCGATGTGTTTGGCCGGGTCGATAACCTGTTTGATAAAGAGTATGTCGGTTCGGTGATCGTCAACGAATCAAACGGACGCTATTACGAACCGGCGCCGGGGAGAAACTACGGCGTTGGCGTCAATCTGGCATGGCGTTTTGAGTAAGCGCCAGAGCTAAAAAAATAGCGGGGAATCGCCCCGCTATTTTTTAATGTCATTCAGCGTCAATTCTCAGGCATCATCCGCCAGGCGAATCACGACCTTGCCGAAGTTCTTCCCGGTCAGCAGACCGATAAACGCCCCCGGCGCTTTTTCCAGTCCGTCGGTGATCTGTTCGCGGTAGTGGATCTTCCCTTCTTTGACCCAGCGCCCCATCTCCTGCTGAAACTCATGAATCCGGTGCCCGTAGTCCTGACCAATAATAAACCCTTGCAGGCGGATGCGTTTTTTTAACAGCGTCGCCATTAATAGTGGCAGCCGGTCAGGTCCGTCGGGGAGTTTTGTGGCGTTATACCCGCTCACCAGACCACACAACGGGATACGTGCCGAAGTATTCAACAGCGGCAGAACCGCATCAAACACCTTACCGCCGACATTTTCATAATACACATCAATTCCCTGCGGGCAGGCTTTCGCCAGTTGTTCCGCAAAATCCGCCGCGTGGTGATCGAGGCATATGTCAAAACCGAGAGTCTCGGTCGCGTAGCGGCATTTTTCTGCGCCGCCTGCGACACCCACCACATGACAGCCTTTCAGTTTGCCGATTTGCCCGACGGTTGCGCCGACCGGCCCGGTGGCGGCCGCAACGACCAGCGTTTCCCCTGCTTTGGGCTGGCCGATATCCAGCAGTCCCATATAGGCGGTAAAGCCTGGCATCCCCAGCACACCCAACGCCCATGATGGATGCTCAGGGTTGTCACCGAGTTTCACCAGCCCTTTCCCGTCGGAAATATCATAATCCTGCCAGCCGCTGTAACTTAATACCCATTCTCCCGGATGGTAATCAGGGTGGCTGGACTCCACGACCCGGCTGACCGTTCCGCCAACCATCACACCGTCGATCTCCACTGGCGGTGAGTAGGACGGTTCGTCGCTCATTCTTCCGCGCATGTAGGGATCGAGGGACAGGAAAATTGTACGTAACAGCACTTGCCCTTCACCGGGCGTCGCCACGTCGTCCTCTTCCATGCGGAAGTTGCTCTCAACCGGCGCGCCATGCGGACGCGAAGCCAGAACCCAACGACGATTACGGTATGCTTGTTGGCCCATGATGTTCTCCTCTGCTTGTGGCATGAATCCCTCAATAGTAGCCGAACATTAATTACCCGCGTGGTTTAAGCGCACAACCAGGTAAACGCATGTTTCCTGCGTCTCATTGATAAAACGGCAGTCGTTTGGCGGCCCCAGCTCCAGGCAGTCGCCCGCTTTCATCTCATGGCGAACCCCGCCTTCGACAAAGACCAGCTCTCCCTGCTGTAGCCAGATAAGCTGTCTTGCCTGCGCGTAGGATGCCGCAGGCATCGGTACGTCACTCCCCGCCGGAAGCGAGATTTGTACGAGATCGATGGGCAGGTCGCTGCGCGGTGAGACGTGGCGGCGCAGATAGTGCGTCTGCGGGTCGTGCCAGACGGGTTGATCGGCAAAACGCAGCAGCTTGCCCTCCTGCATTTCTGCACGCGCGATCAGCGTCGACATGCTGATGCCAAACGCCCCGGAAAGCCGCCCCAGCAGCGTGGCCGTCGGGCTGCTCTCTCCGCGTTCGATTTTGTGGATCATGGCGCGCGATACGCCTGCCCGCTCGGCAAGCTCCGTCAGCGACCAGCCCCGCGATTCACGCTCAATGCGAATTCTTGCACTGATCCGTTGATTTATGCTGTCTTCGATAGTATTCATATCGTAATACTATAGTGAACAACAACTGAGGTTCAACATGTCTATTCGATTTGCTGGCAAAGAAGACTGCGCCGCCATCGCCGAAATCTACAATCACGCGGTATTGCACACGGCGGCAATCTGGAACGATCAAACGGTCGATGTGGATAACCGCATCGCATGGTTTGATGCGCGTCAGCTATCAGGCTATCCGGTTCTGGTCAGTGAAGAGAATGGCGTCGTCACCGGGTACGCCTCCTTTGGCGACTGGCGTAACTTTGACGGTTTCCGCCATACGGTCGAACATTCCGTATATGTCCACCCGGATCATCAGGGGAAAGGCCTCGGACGGGCGCTTCTCAGCCGTCTGATCGAGGAAGCGCGCGCATGTGGCAAGCATGTGATGGTCGCCGGAATCGAGTCGCAAAACCAGGCATCGCTGCATCTGCACGAAACGCTGGGGTTCCGCATTACCGCCCAAATGCCGCAGGTTGGCACCAAATTCGGCCGCTGGCTGGATCTGACGTTTATGCAGCTTCAGCTTGACGATCGCCGCGACCCGGATGCGCGCGGATGAACCAGACGCTGACCCTCGCCTTTCTGATTGCCGCCGGTATTGGGCTGGTTGTGCAAAACACGCTTATGGTGCGCATTACACAGAACTCGTCAACGATTCTCATCGCCATGCTGCTGAACTCGCTGGTCGGGATTGTCCTGTTTGTCAGCATTTTGTGGTTTAAACAAGGCGCGGCGGGGTTTAGCGAGCTGGTTTCCAGCGTGCGCTGGTGGACGTTGATTCCCGGCTTGCTCGGATCGTTTTTTGTTTTCGCCAGTATTAGCGGGTATCAGTACGTTGGCGCGGCGACGACTATCGCGGTTCTGGTTGCCAGTCAGCTTATTGGCGGCCTGGTATTGGACATTTTGAGAAGTCATGGCGTGCCGTTACGTGCGCTGGCAGGCCCGGTTTGCGGCGCGGTGTTGTTGGTGATCGGCGCGTGGCTGGTCGCCAGACGCCAGTTTTAACTGCCGCTTCGCTGGATGGCGGCGTCGCGGCGTAAACGCTTTATCCGGCCTGTACATCCCTCACAGGCCGTGCTTATCAACGTCAGAGAATGCTACCACCTTTGGTAAGCTGTTCGCGACGCGCTTCCATATCTTCCTTGTACTGACGACCGTGATGCGCAATCGCCGTCCGTAGCCGCTGTTGCTGGGTGTAACGATCTTCCCGGCTCAGTTCGGCATCATCGCTCAGCGCGATCAGCAGTTCGTTCATATGGGTAATGACGCTCTCTTCGATAGCGGCATCTACGCGCGCAGTGACCTCTTCCAGGTGCGACATAAACTCTCCTTAAACCATCAATTCAATTTAGCTTTTGAAAAATCACTGCCCATCAGGCTTACGCTGTATCCGGTTACGTTGCTGCGTGTGGCGTAGAACGTTTTGCCGTTTGCCAGCGCGATCCACGGCGCTTTCTGATAGAAAATGTCCTGCGCCTGCTGGTAGAGCTGCGCACGTTCTTCCGGCTTGCTCACCCGTTTCGCTTTCTGGACGAGATCATCATACCCTTTATCGCACCAGCGCGCGGCATTTGAGCCGGTTTTTATGCTGTTGCAGCCCAGCAGCACATCGGCAAAGTTATCTGGATCGCCATTGTCAGACATCCAGCCGAACAGCGCGGTATCGTGCTCGCCTTTACGCATCCCGGACAGATACTCTCCCCATTCGTAAGAGACGATTTTCGCCGTCACGCCGACTTTTGCCCAGTCGCTCTGGATCATCTCCGCAATGCGCCGGGAATTGGGGTTATAAGGGCGTTGCACCGGCATCGACCAGAGCGTTGCCTCAAACCCCTTCTCCAGCCCCGCCTGCTTCAGCAAATCTTTGGCTTTTTGCGGATCGTAGTCGTAATCCTTCAGGTTGTTATTAAAGCCCATCATATTTGGCGGAATGGGCGATTTCGCCACCGTACCGGAACCGAGGAACACCGCGTTGATAATGGCTTTTTTATCAGTGGCGTAATTTAACGCCTGGCGCACCAGTACGTTATCAAACGGTTTTTTCTCGGTATTAAAGGCCAGATAGCCGACGTTCAGCGCATCGACCGAATGCAGCGTTAACGCATTATTCTTTTTAATCTCGTCAAACTGTACGGGTGATGGCGCCGGAATAATCTGGCACTCGTTGGTTTGCAGTTTTGCCAGGCGCGTCTGGGCGTTAGGCGTAATCGAGAAAATAAGATGTCTGGTCGGCACTTCGCCATCCCAGTAGTTCGGGTTCGCCAGGTAGCGAATCTGTGAATCCTGCTTGTAGTGTTGCAGTACGTAAGGGCCAGTGCCGACAGGCCAGTTATCGACGTTTTCCGGTGTGCCTTTTTTCAGCATCGCATCGGCATACTCTGCGGAGAGAATGGAGGCGAAATCCATGCCCCAGTCAGCGAGGAATGCCGCATTGGGTTCGTTCAGCACAAACTGGACGTGATAATCGTCGACCTTTTTCACCTCTTTAATCAACTTATCGAGGCCGACATCATTGAAGTATTCGTAGCTGCCCTGCGACACATTATGGTACGGATGATCTGCATCCTTCTGGCGCAGCACCGAGAAAATAACGTCATCGGCATTAAAATCGCGCGTCGGTTTAAAGAATTTATTGCTGTTGAATTTCACACCCTGACGCAGCGTAAACGTGTATGTTTTCCCGTCCGGGGAAATCGTCCAGTCGGTCGCCAGCGACGGCACCGGCGTATTTTTTACCGGATCGAAATTGATCAGTCGGTTGTACAACACCTGCGAACTGGCCACGAATGACGGGCCGGAGCTGGCGATTTGCGGGTTAAACGATTCGGGTGAGGCTTCAGAACAGTAGATGATGGTATCGGTATTGGCCGCAAATGCCGCCCCTGCCGGTAAAAGTGCGCTGAGCGCCAGCGCGAGCAACGTTTTCCCTGTGGACATCGTTATAAGCCTTTTCATTTGATTATAAAGAGAGTCATATGAGCATAGCTTACAAAAGCTGACAAATAACGAATCACTCTCAGGTTATTCCGTTATGGTATTTTTCGCTAATGAATGCGTCCTGCGGCGTGAAATAATTTCCCTTAAGTCTTTTTGAAAACGTCAAGATTTTTCCCCCGGCGCTATGCCATGAAAATTAGCCCCTTTTTGCCTCTCTTCCGCCGTTTGCTTGTCTTTGTAATCCGTAAAGTAGATGCGTGAAGAAGTCTAAGGGACAACAACGTGGCAAAAACTCTCTTACGTAGCGGCAATCTGGACGACTATCAGGCCGTGGGCGGCGGCGGTCAGGCCGTATTTGATTCCGCATTGCAAATTCGTGAAACGCTTCGTCTGCGTAAACAGCAGGCAATGGTGGATTGTCTGGCGATCCCGCAAATTAATGACAGCGGCGATCGCGTCGACTGGTATTCCCCGGTCGAGGGAAAAGCCATCGCATGGAAGGTCGCGGAGGAAGAAGCGCGATTTCGGGCGCTGCGCTACCTGAGCAGCACGCTGGAAAACGCGGCGGCGCTGAGCCGCAAAAGTCTGCAATCCGGGAAAACTTCGTTGCAGCTGTTCGGTTCCCTGCTGGAAAAAGCGGTTCAGTTCCCTGGGGAAAACCACGTTTTTCTGGTTGATGGCAAACCGGTCATCACCTTCTGGGGGTTTGTGAATCTTAATGAAAACACCCGTGAGGACGTACTTGACTGCCTGCGCGCCATTGATGTTCCGCCCGTCCTGCCGCCTGCCGCTGAACCCGAGCAGGAGGTGGAAGATGAGCCGTTGCCAGAGGTGACGTTTGCCCGTTCCGATGAGCCATTACTGACGCCGGTGATGATTGAACGCCCCCAGGAACCCGAACCTGAACCGGTCGCCCCTGTTGTTGTCAGCGAACCGCAAGCGCCTTCGCCATCTCCAACCGCTCCCGTGAAGCCCTCTTCGCGTCTGCCGCTATGGAGTCTGCCGGTTGCCGCCGTGATTGTTGCCGCCGTTGCGGCGCCGCTGTTATGGAAACCGTCTGCCCCCGTCGCCGAAGCCACGACGGTCAGTACGCCGGTTGTCGCCGCGAAAGTGGACAGTAAACCGTTGCCGAAGATGATTGCCCAACTGCCGCTGCATCAGGCGGAAGTGATTCCGCCAGTGAAAAAAGCGAAGCCCGCAGATGAACCGGTGGTGATCGCCGCCATCCCCAAAGATGCGCTGGTGATGGATGCCGGTCAGATGAAAGCGGGAGTCACGCGCTTTTTGAATGGAAACTGGCGCGTACTGATTGACGTTAAAGATCCGGTCAGCGGAAAAGCGCCTTCGCTGCGTTACCAGATCCAGAACAACAAAGGCACCGCCCGGGTGGTACACGGCGACAACATCGTCTGCCGGGCGGACATTTTCTCCGGCCTGCATCAGACCGGAGAGCTGATGATCAAGAGCCGTGGTCACGCACGTTGCACCGATGGTTCGCGCTACCCGATGCCGGAAATCACCTGTAAAGCCAGCACGAATGACGTTGCGGCTTGCTCAGCGCGTTATGACGCCCATGCGGAAGTCCCGTTGACGATCAAAAAGATAGGTGCCTGATTTTATGTTGGTGAATCTGTGTGATTACAAACAGAGCGTAACGCTCATCGCAAACAGCGGCGTACAATTCCTCGACTTCGGCCTGACGCCGCAGGAGTCTGCCCATCTTGGTCGTTTCGTGCGTAAAACGGCGAACGGCCCCCTGCTCCGGCTCGACTTTGATCTGACCAACGGGCGCTATACGGTACCGGGGCGCACGGGGGGTCAAGCTGAAGTGGTCAAACCGGAAAGCACCCAGATGTTGCATTATTCGCTGGATGTGCTGGATGGCGTCTGGTTGCCGCTCCCTTTCCTGCGCTTTAACCCTCCCCGTACGTTTGTGGAAGGCCCCGACAACTGGGCGCGCGTACAGGTGCGTAAGCTGCCTGAACCCGACAGCGCGGGCCATACGCACCGCATTACCGTGGCGCTGGACAGCCAGTTAAGCGAGAACGCGCCGGCGGCGCTGGCGCCTAACGAAAACGACCTGCTCAATGGCACGCGGTTCGCGCTGGCCTGGCGCGATGATGAAATTGCCGATTTTCTTGACCAGACGTGGATTGACGGCTGGCTGCGCGAATCCTTCCTTCACCACGTCGCCCAGGAGGAGAACCGCTCCGAGCAGGAGATTCAGCAGGCGCTGCGTAACTTTGAGTACCAGGCGCACTGGTTGAATCTGATGACGTTACTGGGGGAACAGCTTTCCGTGCCGGAAGTGAAGCTGGTCACCCACACGCTCAGCACGCCTGCGATTCCGGTGGATCTGATTCTGGACGTCGGCAATACCCATACCTGCGGCGTATTGATTGAAGATCACGGCGACGCCAATGACGGTTTACGCCAGACGGCGGAATTACAGGTACGCTCTTTAAGTGAGCCGCAATGTCTTAACGATCCGCTGTTCACCAGCCGACTGGAGTTCTCTGAAGCGCGTTTCGGCAAACAGCATTTTTCGGTTGAAAGCGGCCGCGACGACGCCTTTATCTGGCCATCGATTGTGCGCGTGGGCGACGAAGCCCGCAAACTGGCTATGCAGCGTCTGGGAACGGAAGGCAGCAGCGGGATCTCCAGCCCGCGTCGTTATTTGTGGGACGAAACCCCGGTTTTACAGGACTGGCGCTTCAGCCAGATGAACAGCAAAACGCAGCGAGAACCGCTCGCCACCGCCTTCCCGCTGATGAATCTGATGAATGACGACGGACAACCGTTATTCAGCCTGCCGCCCGATGACCGGTTGCCGGTCTTTTCGCCGCAGTACAGCCGCAGCACGCTGATGACGCACATGCTGTGCGAAATTCTGTCGCAGGCGCTGGGGCAAATGAACAGCGTGGCGACGCGGTTACGCCTCGGTTTTCCGGCGTCGCCGCGTCAGTTGCGCACGCTGATTCTGACCCTGCCATCGGCAATGCCGAAACAGGAACGCGAAATTTTCCGCCAGCGTATGTTCGAAGCCATCGCACTGGTATGGAAAGCGATGGGCTGGCATCCGCAGGATGAGGATTTTTCCTCCCGTAAACAGCAGGAAAAGAGCGTTGTTCCGGTGCCGGACATTCAGATGGAATGGGATGAAGCCAGCTGCGGACAGCTGGTATGGCTGTATAACGAAGCGATTTCCCATTACGCCGGGCGCACGGAGACGTTCTTCAACGCCCTGGCTCGCCCGGACCGTTTGCCGGAACCGGGCGAAACCAAAGGTCGGGCGCTACGCGTGGCGTCTATCGACATTGGCGGCGGCACGACGGATATGGCGGTCGTCCACTACCAGCTTGATGACGGCGTCGGCGCGAACGTCAAGATCACCCCGCACTTACTGTTCCGTGAAGGGTTTAAAGTCGCGGGCGATGACATGCTGCTGGACGTCATCCAGAAATGCATATTGCCTGCGCTGCAAACCCGCTTACAGCAGGCCGGCGTGACGGATGCCGCCGCCCTGCTGGCAACGCTGTTTGGAGATTCAGGCCGCATTGATACACAGGCGATTTTGCGTCAACAAACGGCGCTACAGCTGTTTATGCCGCTGGGGCACGCCGTACTGGCCGCCTGGGAACAGAGCGATGTTAACGATTCGCTCGCGGGTCTACACGCGACCTTCGGCGAACTGCTGACTCAACGCCCTACGCGCAACGTGATGAATTACATCCAGCAGGCGATCGACCATGCGCTGCCTTCAGGCTCACCGGCGTTCGATCTGCTGAGCGTGCCGTTGCAGGTGCAGTTCAGCCACTTACAGGAGGCACTACTGGCCGGTCAGTTTACCCTGACCTCGCCGCTGCATGCCGTTTGCGAAGCGATTTCTCATTACCGCTGCGACATTCTGCTGGTGACGGGCAGACCAACCTGTCTGCCCGGCGTGCAGGCGCTGATCCGCCATTTACAGCCGGTTCCCGTTAACCGCATCGTCTGGATGGACAAGTATCGCGTCCATGAATGGTATCCCTTCAGCCAACAGGGGCGGATTGGCAACCCGAAATCAACCGCCGCCGTGGGGGCGATGCTGTGTAGCCTGGCGCTGGATTTACGGCTGCCGCGCTTTAACTTTAAAGCCGCCGATATCGGCGCCTATTCCACCGTACGCTATCTCGGCGTTCTGGATAACACGGTCAATACCTTGCGTGATGAAAACGTCTGGTATCAGGAGATCGACCTCGATAAACCCGGCGCGAAGCTGGATACCCGTCTGCACTTCCCGCTTCGCGGCAATGTGACGCTCGGTTTCCGCCAACTGGCGAACAGCCGCTGGCCTGCGACCCCACTCTATACCCTGAGCATTAACTCAGCAGAGCTGGCGAAAACCATCGCCGGTGATGGCGTTCTCAATGTCCGGCTGCAACTGCGCGGCGGGAACAAAGAGACGGGGCCGGAATCGTTTGTGCTGAGTGACGCCTGGCTACAGGATGGAACGCCCGTCGCCGCGAATGCCCTGACCTTAAAACTGAATACCCTGGCCGACCGTCGTCATAGCGGCAGCCACTACTGGATCGACAGCGGGAGCGTGTACCTGAAATGAGCAAGACGTTAAACACCACACAGGCCGCCATTGCGTGGGTTAACCATACACGTCAGCACGCAGTACGCCTGGATGATGAAGCAGACGCCCTGCTGGCGCAGCTCACACTCGCCGCCGCCGGTGAATCGGCGCTGAACGCCGCGCAACAGGCAAGAGGCAGCATCGGTCTGTATGGCCATTCACAATCCTCAAAAGCGCATCTGCTTGGCGCGCTGTGCGGTAACGGCGAGGGAAAACTGAACATCGCCACGCCGGATCGCTGCTTTGACTATTTTACCCATATCAACCCAGGCCATGCGCCAGCCAATATGGCGATCCGTTTTACGCAGGATGAAAGCGCGGCGGTTGATAGCGAATGGCCGCTGCGTCTGCGGCTCATCAGTGAAGCTGAACTGGTACAACTGTTTATCGCCTGGGCCAGCGCCTCACCCGATAACCGGCAGGTCGAAAAATCCATTATTGAGACGCGGTTAGAAAAGTGGCAGGCGCTGCGTCAGCGTCAGCCGGTTCAGGGCGTGACCGCAGAGGACGTCGCCGCCATTGCCCGTTTCTGGCGCGCCTGCGTTCCTGTCGGGCAACAGCAAATCGACGATGCGCTCTGGCATCAGTTCGCCTCCCTGCTGCCCTCGGTGGATCTGACGACCCGCGCCAGCGCCTGGGCATTACTCTGGGGCGAACAGCCTGAATTAACGCAACAGTGGCTAACGCTGGCGCGTACGCTGCAACAGACCGGCCATGCGCAAGAGTTAGCGGCGCCGTTGAGTCTGCTGGTCGATCATTTTGGCCTTCCGGCAGAAAGTTTTCTGACCCAGGGCGCGTTATCCGGCAACGACGCGCAGAGCGACGTCGTTGTACATCCTGTCGAGCACCATCAGTTACTCAATGCGGTGAGCCTCTCTCTGGATTCACTGGCTTTGCTGACGCGTGAACTGGTGCTTAGCGTTGAAAACACGGCGCTGGATAATGTCGATCTGCTGGATATTCCGCTGGCGCCGGATGCGCACCCGCATCCACTCTGGCGGGCAAAACTCGGCTGGATGCTGGAACATTATCGCCAACATTTGCAGCCCGATGTGCTGGTCATTTGCAATGCCACCTCCGCCCGGTCGCAAACGCCCGCTGCCGCCCGCACGCTGCTGGGCTGGGTGAACGATACACAACCGCTGCGCGACGCCGCGCTACCGGGCGTGGTCTGGGCCATTACGCCGCAGGATGCGCGTTTCACAACGCAGCAGAATCTTGATGAAGCCGTGCAGCAGTTAATGGGGAAACCCGGCCTTCACTGGGGCACCCTTCAGGCGCTGGATAAACACAGCTTGCAGCGTCTGGTGGAATGGCTGTCACAGGCGACATCGCCGTTACAGCGCCAGGCGCGGCTGGCCTCCCTGTGTGAGCAGCATCAACAACGGCTTCATGACCTGCTGTTGAGCCATATCACCCCAAAAGACAGCGGCAGTAAGGCGACGGAATCCGTTATTCGCCAGCTTCAGGGGCAGGCCGCCCGGCATGGCGAGTTGCTCGACGGGCTTCTGCCGCCGATACACCATTTTGAGTCGCTTTTGCGTATCCAGCAGCCGCGCGAGGAGCAGGTCAGCGGCCTGTTTAATGAAGAGATCGATCTGTTTGCGGATGAGCCAGACGCTCCCCGCCCGGCAGAAAACAAAGAAACAGGGTATCTGGCCCACAAAATGTGGATTAACCATGTGCGCCAGTGGAGCCGAAATGAGAGCAACGCCCGTCGTTTAGGTCTGGAGTCGCATACGCTCAGGCTGGTCGTGGATATTCTGATTACCGCCAGCTATCGGCTTAATGTGCCTCAGCAGTTACAGCAGATTATGCAGCGTGAAGAGGTTTGCGGCGCGCAGCTGCATGCCGGGATCGGTAACTTTATCGCCTGGCTTGGCTACGAAAATGTGGCGGAGGACGCCCGACCCGCCAGCCGGTTCCAGAAAGGATCGGCGATCTTCAGCGCGCCTCGCCTGCAACCGATGGCCCGGCTCACCCAACTGGATGAACAGCCGGTACATGCCGCCAGTCGCTATGTGTATGACTGGCTGGTCGCGCTCTATACCCGGGCAAATGAAAATAAGGGGTATCAGCATCCGCAGGATGTGTCCGACGCCGACAAAAAACGGCTGATGGCGCTGCTCATGCTCAATGCCTGATGGCGCTACGCAACATCGTAAGCCGGATAAGGCGCTCGCGCCGCCATCCGGCCATCTTCATCTCATCAAAACAACGAAAATAACAATGCGACGGGCAGACTCATCGGCCAGGTTGCGCCCACGAGAACGGCGCTCAGAAAGCGGATACGTTTTTTATCGTGGGAAAGAAACCAGGTAATCAGGCAGGCAATCGCCGCCATCACTGCGTAAAAAACCAACATTTTTTGGTAGAGCGACATTTCGGGCATCCGAACCAGAGGGGAAAAACGCGCGCAATATGCTCTTTTTTTTGACGTACATCAAGTTTTATCCGTACTATTCAGCAAAACGCTGAAATAGCGGCACCATTCACCATGTTCATATTTTGTCTTATTGCGGATTGCCTGAACCCGTACTATACACAAAGGGGTCATAACGAAAGGTGGCAAAAATGAATGTTTCCAGTAAAACCGTGGTGCTGATAAATGTCTTTGCTGCTATTGGACTTTTTGGCCTTATCTCATTGAGATTCGGCTGGTTTGCCTGATGTACTGAGTGCTTGCTGCGCATACTGGCAGAGAGCGTTCCTTCTCTCTGCCATCGATTTACGATCTTCCCATGCCGCGCCGGAACGGTAAATTATCCTTAATGTTTAACCATTATGTGGCGGATAACCGTATAGTCTTCCAGCCCATAAAGTGACATATCCTTGCCGTAGCCCGAGCGTTTTTGCCCACCGTGCGGCATCTCGCTCACCAGCATGAAATGCGTATTAACCCAGGTGCAGCCATACTGCAATCGCGCGCTCAGGCGATGCGCCCGCCCTACATCTTTCGTCCAGACGGATGATGCCAGCCCGTACTGAGTATCATTTGCCCACGCCAGCACCTGCTCTTCATCATCAAACACCGTCATGCTGACAACCGGGCCGAACACTTCTTGCTGCACGATGGCGTCCTCCTGTTTTGCGCCGGCCAGCAGCGTTGGCGCAAAATAGTATCCTGCGCCGTCCAGTTTCTGGCCGCCGGTCACCACGTTGATATGTCCGAGCGCTTTCGCCTCTTCCACCGCTTTTGTCACTCGCTCAAGGTGCGCTTGCGAGCTGAGCGGCCCAAGCTCAGTCGATTCGTCGTTTGGCGAACCGGTTTTCAGGCTGGCGACCGCCGCGCCGAGTTTCTCAACCAACGCGTCATAGATCCCTTTTTGCGCATAGATACGACAGGCCGCCGTACAATCCTGCCCGGCATTGTAGAAACCGAACGTTCGCACACCTTCGACAACGGCATCCAGATCGGCATCATCAAAGACAATCACCGGAGCCTTACCGCCTAATTCCATGTGCGTGCGCTTAATGGAGGGCGCGGTATGTTGAATAATGTGCTCGCCCGTCGCAATCGAGCCGGTCAGGGAGACCATCCGTACTTTTTCATGCCCGGTGAGCGGATCGCCGACCGTCTTGCCCCGCCCGAACAGCACGTTAAGCACGCCTGGCGGGAAAATATCCTTCGCAAACTCCGCCAGCTTCAATGCCGTCAGCGGCGTGATTTCAGACGGTTTTATCACCACACAGTTACCCGCCGCCAGCGCTGGCGCCAGTTTCCAGGCCGCCATCATCAGCGGATAGTTCCACGGCGCGATCGAGGCGACGACCCCAACCGGATCGCGGCGGATCATCGAGGTATGCCCTTCCAGATACTCCCCCGCCGCCAGGCCGTTCAGACAGCGTGCGGCGCCGGCAAAGAAGCGAAATACATCGACAATCGCCGGGATCTCATCATTGAGCGCGCAATGCAGCGGCTTCCCGCAATTTTGCGACTCCAGTTCGGCGAATGTCTGCGCATTTTCCTCAATCACGTCCGCCAGTGTTAACAGCAGCTCCGCTCTGGCTTTTGGCGTGGTTTGCCCCCATTCCGCGAATGCCCGGTCTGCGGCGCGAACGGCGGCATCTACCTGTGCGGGCGACGCCTCTGCAATCTCCAGAATCACCTCGCCCGTCGCCGGGTTGTAGACGGGCTGTTTTTCACCTTCACCGCTGACCAGCTCGCCGTTAATCAGTAATTGATGTGGCATACATCTTGCTCCTGTCGCAAAATATTGAGCGGCAGCCTTGCCGTAAATATATGTCCTTTCCTAAAAATAGTCGGCGCGTCTGCCGCGCACCTGTTGGGATAAGGAAATTTAATCAGGTTGTGAGCTGACGCGCATTACGCCGCTCCACGCGGCGCGCATGTTCCATCTTTCGGAGTATAGACAAGGAGTTAGGCTGAGGATGGAAAAGACGGGGGGTATTGATATTTCCTATGGCGAGTCAGCGATAAATAACGTTCTGCCCTGATAATCGATACGCTTTCTCTATTTTGGCTAAAACCAAAAGATGGCAACGCGTATTTTATTTCAGCATATCGCGAATAAGTTTCCCCAGTTGATATACCGCCTGCTCCTCTCTTTCTCCCCACCCCCATGCGGTATTAAACCGGAAAAAATGCGACCAGGTATCAGAGGTCGAAAACATTTTACCGGGGGCGATACTGATCTGATGCGCCAGAGCCTGCGCACTGAGTTCCCCGGCATCAAGAGATTCGGGCAGTTCCAGCCAGAGAAAATAGCCGCTGTCATTGTGGTGAATCTTCACCTCAGCGGGCAGATGGCGCAGCAGCGTTTGCCAGGCCTGCTGTTTTCGCTCTGCCAGCTGGCGGCGCAGACGACGCAAATGCGCGTCATAGCGGCGTGTCGAAAGATAATCGACCAGAGCAAGCTGCATCGGTGAACTGGTGGATAGCGTACTCATCAGTTGTAGCCGCTGAATTTGTCTGGCGTACTTTCCCGCTGCAACCCAACCGATACGAAAACCGGGAACCAGACATTTCGAGAATGACGAGCAATGCAATATTTTGTCGTGGCGATCCCAGGCTTTGGCAGGTAGCGGTTTGTCGCGGCCAAAATAGAGCTCGCTGTACACGTCATCTTCAATCAGCACGACGTTGTACTGATCCAGTAACGCGACCAGCCGCGCTTTTTTCTCCGGGCTAAGGGTGAAGCCGAGCGGGTTTTGGCTATTGGTCATCAGCCAGCACGCCTTCACCGGATACTCCTGTAATGCCTGTTCCAGCGCCGCTAAATCGATCCCCTCTTTTACATCCGTGGCGACAGAAAGCGCTTTCAGGCGGAGTCGCTCCAGCGCCTGTAACGCGCCATAAAAGCAGGGATTCTCCACAATAACCCAGTCGCCCGGTTCGGTAACCGCCTGAAGGCTGAGGTTCAGGGCTTCCAGCGCCCCGGCGGTAATGACGATTTCATCAGGAGAGACGGTAATTCCCTGCTGCGCATAGCGTCGGGCGATGGCATGGCGCAGCTCGCTGTTCCCCGGCGGCAGGTTCTCAATCACGCTCATGGCCGTGGCGGTTTTACTGACCTGCGCCAGGGAACGGTTAAGCTGCTGCAACGGAAACAGACGCGGGTCTGGAAAGGCAGAGGCGAACGGCATCACCGACGCATCCCGGCTAGCCTGCAACATTTCGAAAATATAGGTATTAATATCAACGGCTTCATCGCGCATTACCTGCACGGGCGGCATCGCAGGCTGGCGCACCGGGCGCGCCGCCACGTAATAACCCGACTGCGGACGCGCAATAATGCGCCCCTGGCTTTCCAGCAACTGATACGCGTGTCCTACGGTCATAAAACTCATGCCGCTGCTGACCACCTGCTCACGCAAGGAGGGTAATCGATCGCCAGGCTGCCACACGCCGGAGGCGATTTGATCGCAAATTTGTTCCGCCAGTCGCTGATATTTCTTCATCGTTTTTTTATTTCACACAATATGTAATGCCTGCTGGAACAACCGGAAAAGCTAAAGCATAGTCAGCGATAACTCTTTACCCAATGCTCTGGCCGCAATCTGTACAGCATCGATTTTCGTTGCGTGTTTCAAGTCGAATAGTCGGGTAATTTCCTGCTTGGGTCTGCCAATGCGCCTCGCCAGCTCCTGCTGCGTGATTTTTGATTCAAGGAACGCATTCAACAAAAGGACTTTAGACGCAATGCTTAGAGGAATCTCCACATAATCATCAGCTTCATCAACCATTGAAGGTAAAGGAATTGGCTGGTTATCTTCAAAATAAAATTCAAAGGCGGTGACTAATGCGCCCTGCGCGGCTTCGAGAGACTCATGGCGGGTGTCACCTTGTGTTAACGCCTCTGGAATGTCCGGGAACGACACAACATAACCCCCTTCTTCTGCGGGAATGAGATTGACGGGATAACGCATAATTTCTGGTAACGCTCTCATGTGATCAACCTTATATATCTGATGATTAATTCAAACCAAGCTGCTTTAGTATTGCTTTACGCAGGGTGTCTTTAATTTCATCACCAGGATGTCTGGGCATGACGCTTCGTTTGTCGTGATATCTCAACTTCAAATGATTCGTTCCATTTGTTACATCGACTCCCTGAGATTCAAGCCAGCGTCTGAATTCGCTCTGCTTCACCGCGCCTCCCTGCCATGTATTATAACCATAAGGTAAACATTTTTGTTTACCTTTTCTCTTTTTTTGAATGTTATACACCCCGAAATGGCTTTTGGCTGATTAACACTCAAAAACCGGAAAGCTGGTTCCAGTTTTGCGGGAAGGTTAATTATGGTGAGAGGGGTTTTAAGGTACATCAGGCGTGGCCGGGTGACGCTCAGCGTTCCCGGCCAGCCGCTGACTTAGCTTTTACGTTTTGGCAGCGTTTTCATCAGATCTTCCGGGCTTACGGAGGCGACAACGCTGCCGGGCAAGGGCATTTTCAGAATATGATTTTTGATCTTGCCGATAACGTGCATTTCGCACGGACGGCAATCAAACTTCAGCGTCAATACTTCGTCGCCGTGTACCAGTTGCATCGGCGTTGCTTTCCAGCTTTTGATATTCCCTTTCGCCTGTTTCGGGCACAGGTTAAAGGCAAAGCGCAAACAATGTTTGGTGATCATCACCGGCACATCGCCCTTCTCCTGGTGCGCCTCATACGCCGCGTCGATCAGTTGAACGCCGTAGCGATGATAAAACGCGCGCGCTTTGTGATTGTAGACGTTAGCCAGGAAGCTCAAATGCGTTTCCGGGTAAACCGGGGCTGGTTGCGCCACCGGCTTACGGCTGCCGCGTTGATAGTTCGCCAGACGCGCCGCATCCAGCATTTCTGCCGCTTCGCGACGGAACTGGTTGAGTAAACTGTTCGGCACGAACAGTGCGCCGGGGAGATTCACCTCAACGCTACGTGCGTAGTACATCGTCTGTCCCAGCTTCGCCACGCCTTCTTTCAGGTTGTTCAACGCTTTTTCGGCGTTGTTCGCCTCGTCAAACTGTCCCTCCAGCGTATGGGTGACGCTCACGCCCTCTTCGCTGGTCAGCGTCAGAATTAGCTGTTCCTGCCAGCCGCCTAACGCGATATCCACCGCCACCCGGCGTTCGCTGGAGGTTTTGGTTAACGCCTGCTGCCAGTTGTGGTCGAGATTACGGTTCAGCGGATGATGCGGGCGCACTTTATGCAGGTCGGGCGGCATTTCATTCGGCCAGACGCGATAACGGTTCTGTCCCGTCTTTTCCACCGTATTGGCGCGAAACCCCACCACTTCACGTTTGATCAGCACATTCAGGCCATCGCCGTTGGATAACGGTTCCGTCACCTCAACGTCCAGGTGATCTTTTGCCACTTTGACGACTTCGCCTACCGGTAAACCGATAAATTTTGGCGAATCGAACGCGCCGATATCCCCTTTACGGGCGTTAACAAAATAGTCGGTACTGCCGCGATGGAAGGTTTTATCCGTAGAAGGAATAAAAAAGTGCTCAGTACGACCGGCGGAAGCCCGCGCCAGGTCGCCACGCTCCTCGATAATCGCATCCAGCATCTGGCGATAGTGCGCCGTGATGTTCTTCACATAGCTCATGTCTTTGTAGCGCCCTTCAATTTTGAAGGAACGCACGCCGGCATCGATCAACGCGCCCAGATTGGCCGTCTGGTCATTATCTTTCATCGATAACAGGTGTTTTTCGTACGAGACCACCCGCCCCTGATCGTCTTTTAAGGTGTACGGCAGGCGACAGGCCTGGGAGCAGTCGCCACGGTTAGCGCTGCGACCGGTCTGCGCATGAGAGATATAGCACTGCCCGGAATAAGCCACGCACAGCGCGCCGTGGATGAAAAACTCAATAGTGGCGTCGGTGGCCTGATGAATCGCCTGGATCTGGCTCAGACTCAGTTCGCGCGCCAGCACAATCTGGGTGAAACCGACGTCGGCAAGGAATTTCGCCTTTTCAACGCTGCGGATATCACACTGCGTACTGGCATGCAGTTCAATGGGGGGAATGTCCAGTTCCAGGATGCCCATATCCTGCACAATCAGCGCATCGACGCCGGTCTGGTACAGATCGGTAATCAGCCGTTGCGCGGGCTCAAGCTCATCATCATGCAGAATGGTGTTTAACGTCACAAAGATCTTCGCGCCATAGCGATGCGCAAAAGGCACCAGTTCCGCGATATCTTTCAGGCTGTTACTGGCATTATGCCGCGCGCCGAAGCCCGGCCCGCCGATGTAAACAGCATCGGCGCCATGTAAGATCGCTTCACGAGCAATGGCGGTATCGCGTGCCGGACTTAACAGTTCAAGGTGATGAGGTTGCTGGCGCATACGGTTAATATCATCCAATAACAGCAAAATGGCGGCTATTGTAGTCAGAAGCGCGACGTTTCGGAATACTTTTCCCGTCTAACTATGTGGGTAATGGATCAAGGAGTGAAAGTGAACCGTCTGGTCGCTGCTATTGCGATACGCATGGGCGGCATCGCCCGCAAAACGCACGCCTTCGCCGGATTTGAGCGTGCGCCACTCCCCGGCAATACACATATCCAGCGTTCCCTGAATCACCACCACATGTTCGATGACGCCTGCCTCATGCGGCGTCGATTCGCTAAGCGCGCCCGGGGCCATCAATATTGAAAAATGGTCAAAACGGAGCTGCGGGTCCCACGGAAACAGCGGCGTGATCACCATTGCCTGCTGCTGCGGGTCGAAGGTCGGGAGATCCTCCGCTTCCGGCGGGGAGATAAACGTTGAAAACGGGACATTCAAACCGGTGGCAATCTTCCATAATGTCGATACCGTCGGGCTGGATTCGTTGCGCTCTATCTGGCCGAGCATTGCTTTTGAAACCCCTGTCGCTTCCGCCAGACGCGACAGACTCCATTCTCGCTGTTGGCGCAGCGCCTTCAGCGTCGTCGCCAGATAATGGGTCAGGTTGTCCATTTTTCTCCCCCGGTAAAGCCGCAGTCTATCACTTGTGCGCTATAGCGCACAATGCTACAGTTTGTGACCGTTATAACGCACAAGGGGCAATCATGCGGTCATTTTCACTTCCTCTGCCAACCGTGTTGTCTGGTTTCGTTGCGGTCCTGGTCGGCTATGCAAGCTCAGCGGCAATCATCTGGCAAGCCGCGATTGCCGCCGGCGCATCAACCGGACAAATTGCCGGATGGATGACGGCGCTTGGCATCGCGATGGGCGTCAGTACGCTGGCGTTAACCCTATGGTATCGTGCTCCGGTACTGACGGCATGGTCAACGCCCGGCGCCGCGTTACTGGTTACCGGCTTGCAGGGTCTCACGCTGGCGGAGGCCATCGGCGTATTTATTGTCGCGAATGCGTTAATCGTTCTGTGCGGCGTAACCGGGTTGTTTGCCCGCTTAATGCAGGTGATTCCGCATTCTCTTGCTGCCGCGATGCTGGCCGGTATTTTATTGCGTTTTGGTTTGCAGGCGTTTGGTCATCTGAATGGCGAGCTGTTTCTGTGCGGCAGTATGCTGTTGGCGTGGTTAGCGCTGAAAGTGCTGGTGCCGCGCTATGCGATTATCGCCGCAATGGTTGTCGGTATTCTGGTTGCAGGCATGAAAGGTGACATTGTCACGTCTGGCATAACCTTCTCCCCGGTGCTACCGGCGTTTATCGCGCCCCATTTTTCGCTTGCTCATAGCCTCGGCGTCGCCATTCCACTATTTCTGGTGACAATGGCGTCACAAAACGCGCCCGGTATCGCCACGATGAAAGCCTCCGGTTACTCCCTTCCGGTTTCGCCGCTGATCGTGTTTACAGGGCTGCTGGCGCTGGTTTTATCTCCTTTTGGCGTCTACTCCATATGCATTGCCGCTATTACCGCCGCCATTTGCCAGAGTCCCGAAGCGCACCCGGACGCCGGGCGTCGCTGGCTGGCTGCGGCTGTCGCAGGCGGGTTCTATCTGCTGGCGGGATTGTTTGGCGGTTCCGTCACCGCTCTGATGGCCGCTCTGCCCGTAAGCTGGATTCAGATGCTGGCCGGGCTGGCGCTGCTGGGAACAATCAGCGGTAGTCTGTACCAGGCATTGCTTAATGAAACGGAGCGTGATGCCGCGATCGTGACCTTTCTCGTCACCGCAAGCGGGTTGACGCTGCTGGGCATTGGCTCTGCGTTTTGGGGACTGGTAGTCGGAGGCGTCTGCTACGGGGTGCTATCGTTTGCTCGCCGCGCGTAACTGCGACGGCGTCTTACCGGTCACCTGCTTAAAGCGATTGCTGAAATGGCTCGCTGAACTGAATCCGCAGGCCATCGCGATCTCTGACAGCGAACGGGTTGAATGGCAGACCCATTGCTGTGCCAGCGCCATACGACGCTGCATCACGTACTGGTGCGGCGCCATGTTCATCGACTGGCGAAACATTCTGGCGAAATGAAATTCGCTCAATGCCGCCTCGCGCGCCAGATCGCTTAACGTCAGCGGCTCAGCAAGATGCGCTTCAATGTACGCCAGCACATTGCGCAGCGTGGCTGGCGCCAACCCGCCAGTAACCGTCGGGAGACGCCACTGCACGTTACTGTAATGCTGCACCAGATGCGTCAACAGCAGTGACGAGGCGGCGCTGAGCGTCATATGATTCGCCGGTTGCTGCCAGTCATTTCCCAGCAGGAACTGGCGATAAACCGCCGTTATTCCCGGATCGTTGCCAAAGGTGCGCTCATCCAGGGTAAAGCTGTACGGGCTTTTATCCCAGACCTTTTCCCCAACATCCCGCAGATGGGCATCTGTACAGTAGAGATGGACAAACGACAGGTCGTCGCGAATGTCCCAGACGGACTCACTCTCTTTTGGCATCAGACAGAAGCGATCCGGCCCCCCGCCATTCTTCCAGCCGCCCGGCGTTTTGTGGTAGCTCTCGTAGCCGTCAGCGACATACAGGCTGAGAGTATGGTGATCGCAATATTGCGTAATGTTGTCACGTTTATTTGACCATGCCGCCAGCTGGACACCCGAATGCAACGCAACCGAGTCATGCAGCACGGCATTATGTTTGCGTAAATTTTCAAAGGCATCATAAGACTGAGACATACCATCACATCACAAAGCAGTAATAAGTAGAATCTCAGTCTATAACAGCCACGATCCGTTTCCAGCCCTCACCGGTCAGACAGCGGCAAAAAAGCGCAAGATTTTGCAAGTCATCCGCAAACCGGTGCAAGCGCGCGCATTTTTTACATGTCACATTCCTTCTTCGGATAATAAAGATAAAGAAGAGAGTGTTATGAACGCATTATTATACTGTCTGGTGGTTGTCATTTGGGGAACCACCTGGATTGCGATTTATCTGCAACAAGGCCCGGTATCGGCGCCCGTGTCCATTTTCTGGCGGTTTGCCGTCGCCAGCGCGTTAATGATGCTCATCCTGCTGGCGAGCGGGAAATTACGTAAATTATCCGGGCGCGACCACCTGTTTTGCCTGTTACAGGGCGGATGCGTCTTCTGCTTTAATTTCTGGTGTTTTTATAGCGCCGCCGCCTGGATCAACACGGGGCTGGAGTCCGTCATTTTCTCAATGGCCGTACTGTTCAATGCGGTTAACAGCTTTGTGTTCTTCGGGCATAAACCGCCGCTACGCTTTTATTACGCTGCCGGTCTGGGATTAACGGGCATTATCACGCTGTTCTGGCAGGATCTGGCCAACAGCGGCTGGAACCACTCGCTGTTACTGGGGATTGGTCTGAGCGTGCTGGGAACGTTTGGCTTCTCTTTGGGCAATATGATCAGCATGCGCCATCAGAGAAAAGGTCTGGAAGTCATGACCACCAACAGCTGGGCGATGCTGTACGGCACGCTGCTGATCGCCGCCATTGCCTGTATACGCGGCGATAACTTCACGCCGCAATGGACGTTGAGCTACCTCGGCGCCCTGCTGTATCTGGCAATATTCGGTTCCGTTATCGCGTTTGGCGCGTATTTTACTCTGGTGGGACGCATCGGCCCCGGCAACGCGGCCTACAGTACGCTGCTGTTTCCTCTGGTGGCGCTGACAATATCCACACTCTACGAAGGTTACGTCTGGCAAATGAATGCCGTTGTTGGATTAGTGCTGATTCTGGTTGGCAATCTGGTGATGTTCACGCGTCCAGAGGCGTTAATGAGTAAGTTAATTTACCGTCGCCGGGCGGCATAAAAAAACGCGCCATCCGAAGATGGCGCGTGAACTTATTTTTTACCGACATCAAACATGGTGGCATCAGTCGCCATGTCATCAATCACTTCTTTCAACGTTTCAAACGCCATCGGCGTATTTTCGTTGCTCAGGTCTTTACCCTCGCCCTGACGAACCACTTTCACCACCGGTTTATTGGTGGCGGCATCAATCAGCTCGCCTTCAAAGTAAAGATGCGTATCCATTGTGCGATGGCCTGTCGCCATCTGCGTACCCGCAACCACCAGGGCGACCGGCACCACCTCATAGAATTGCAACCCCTCTTTGCTGGTATCAACGCCGGTTATCGCGCCGCGGAAAATCAGGCTACGCGGCCCTGGGGTCGTCACCAGAGGTTTACGTTTCTCAATGGCCGTTTTCAGTTGGGTATCGGTATAGCTTCGTAATTTATCCAGAACCTGCTGCCCGACCTGCGTCGTGGGTTTTGGCACCGGATAGTAGGTTATCGGGTTCCAGACGATGCTGTCATATTTAGATTCATCAAAGCTGGAGTCAACCCAACGGAGCACCGGTTTTCCCGTTGCGGAGGTTGTTTCTTTCAGCCCTGAATAATCTTTTAAGAACCCAGAATATTTATCCGGCTGAGTGATTTTTGACGCACAGCCAGATAAAGCCAATAAGCCAGAAAGCACTGCAACTTTAAATAAAGTATGAGTACGCATGGAAACTATCCCTTTTGTTTTTGCAGATATGCAATTGGAATAGTAGCAAAAGGAAACTAATCTGGATGGACTATAAATGGTATCGCCAGCACAAATTCAACACGGCGAGTTGCAGGCCGTATCAGGCCTGCAACGCTATCGTAAAATTGCGTTATGCGCTTTTACGCGCCAGCAGCGTCGCAAAACGCAGTTTGATGCGGTTGCCGTTGGCGTCCGTGCGGTGAAGTTCACCCACATCCTCGTTGTATTTCAGCAATTCCCAGCCTTCGTAGTAACGGCGCAGTTCCCCTTCTTTAAACGCAAACGGGAAACCCACGGTACAGGGGAAATCTTCCGTATCCATTGCCGCCACAATCAGGTTATGCCCGCCCGGTTTGGTGCAGCGCTGCATATTGGCAATCAGCCCCGGAATGGTTTTCGCTTCCAGGAACATCATCACGACCGTTGAGAGAATAAAATCGTAGTCGCCTTCGAAGCTTAACGCGTTAAGGTCAACCACCTTTGCTTGCAGGTTTTCCAGCCCTTCCGCCGCTTTGATGCGCTCAACGTTGGCGATGCTCATCGGATTCTTATCCCAGGCGGTAACGTCATAGCCGTTCGCCGCCAGATAGAGGCTATTACGGCCATTTCCGCAGCCCAGATCCAACGTTTTACCCGGCGCGACCACCTTTGCCGCCTCAACGACGTCGGAGTGCGTACGGGTTAAATCGTATTTTTCAGTAAAGTAATTTTCGTCACGAAGGGTCATTAGTTATCCTCAGATTTCAGTAATGCGGCGCGTTCTGTGCGCACGAGAAGTTTCCCCTGCATCAGCAGCGCAAACGTGCGTACGAGCAATAACGCTATGATAAAATTGGTAAAAATAAACAACGGAATCGCCAGCGTATGAAAAAATCCCGACGCGCTGGCGTGCCCTAAATGCAGCCCTGTCGTCGCCAGCGCTGAAACGCCGAACGAGAAGCTCCAGAAAGAGGCATTAAACGGCTGCGACAGATACCACGGCATCAGGCGCAGCATGAAAAGCAGTTGCAGCAAGCCATAGCCAAACAGCATTTTTGCCAGCGTATCGCCTTCTCCGCCGTTGACGCTCAGCCAGGCGCTACAGGCCACTAACGCCGGAGCCAACTGAATGCCCAGCGATGTGCGCAGTACCGCCGGTAATTCACCGGAACTGCGCAAACGTTGCAAAATAACGGGTTCCAGACTCAACCACGAGAATACGCCAGCCCCTAAAAAGACCAGCCCGGCGTCGTTGTAACCCAACGCGCCGCAGGCCATCGCGCTAATAAAGTTATTCGCTACCGTCGGCAGATACAGCCCCGGCGTTGTCGCCTCTTCAGGATGCGAACCGCGCCAGAGTCCCGCCGTTTGCCATGCGGCATAAGCCAGTTGCACCACGACGCCAATGCTGAACAATCCCACGGCTAACCCACGACACCAGGGGACAAAACCAATCGCCACCAGCATCGTGGTCGCAGGAAAAAGGCTGACAAAACTGCTCTTTACCGGATGCCGTACCTCCGCCAGTACGCTCTGCGGAAAACGCAGCAGACGGTTAAGAAAGGCAAGCGTCAGCAAGCTCCAGATGATCATTGCCAGGATCACCAGGCCATCGCCAATCCAGTGACTGACGGGCCAGATATGGCTGGCATAGCGCCACGCGAAGCCCATGCCAATGGTGCCCAGTACCATCCCAAAATAGCCAGCCGGAAGATTAAGCACCCGGTCGCTCTGCTTGTTCTTACTCATTTTGTTTAATTTATAAAGTATATTTTAAATGCATTTTATGGAATTTCGCCCTGTTTAGCCAGTGCTGAAAAATTTGCTACGGTTATCTTAAGCGAGCAAAGGGAAATTCCCCATGAGCAAATATCACCTGAGTGAAGAATCGCGTGCCTTTAGTTATCAGGATAACGGCCACAAAAAAAGCGTCCTGCTGCGCCAGATCATTGCCCTTACCGACTTTAACGACGTCAAAGCCGGAACCGCTGGCGGCTGGGTAGACGACGAAAGCGTGCTGGCGCAAGAAGGACACTGCTGGATTTACGACGAGAATGCCCTCGCATTCGCCGGGGCGATGATTTCAGGCAACGCCCGCATCACCCAGGCCTGCATCATCAGAGATCGCGCGCAAATCAGTGATAACGTCTGGATTGATCTGGCCGAGATCAGTCACGGCGCCCGGATAAGCAACAACGTCACCGTGCAGAATTCGGTCGTTCGCGGTGAATGTCATCTGTCTGGCGACGCTCGTATTCTGCACCATTCGGAGATTATCGCCGCAAAAGGCCTAACCCAGGAAAGCGACCTGACGCTGCAAATCTACGATCGCGCCACCGTCAGCAGCTCGCGCATTGTGCATCAGGCGCAAATCTACGGCGATGCGATAGTCACCCAGGCGTTTATTGAACACCGCGCGGAAGTGTTTGATTTCGCGATCGTCGAAGGTAATGAAGAGAATAACGTCTGGCTTTGCGACTGTGCCAAAGTGTACGGTCACGCCCGCGTTATTGCGGGAACGGAGGAAGATGCCATCCCTACGCTGCGTTACAGTGCTCAGGTGGCGGAGCACGCGACGGTTGAAGGTAACTGCGTATTGAAACATCACGTTCTGGTCGGTGGTCATGCCGAACTACGCGGCGGCCCTGTCCTGCTTGACGATCATATCCTGATCGAAGGCCATGCCCGCATTCTGGGGGACGTGCTGATTGAGCATCATGTGGAAATCACCGATCGGGCGACGATCGAAACCTTTGATGGCGACAGCATCCATCTGCGTGGCCCAAAAGTGGTTAACGGTGAACAGCATATTACACGAACACCGTTGGCAGGGTTACTCTGAGGCGTTCTCGATAATGCGGGCGTACAGGTTAACGTCGTGATACTCCCCGTTGAGAAACTCCGCTTGTTTCAGGCATCCTTCCAGTTCAAAACCATTGCGGCGCGCCACCTGGTTGCTCGCCTGGTTCGCAACCCGACATTTAATCACAAAGCGTCGAAGCTCGCCGCGCCCGGCATAATGGCCGATAAACGCCTGAAGCGCGCGCGACATAATGCCCTGCCGCTGGTGAGATTCATCCAGCCAGTAACCGATATAGGCGGTTTTATTCAACGGCTCTATCAGATTAAACGAGATGACGCCCACCACCTCCTCTTCCTGAAAGATAAGGAACATTTTGGCGTAGCCTCGCTGGTGCAACATCATATTACCCTGCACATTTTTGCGCGTATCGTCTTCACTGGCGACAAACTGCGGCCAGTTTAGCGATGCCTGTAGCCAGTCTTTGTTTTTAAGCACCAGTTGATGTAACGGCGTAACATGGCACTCTTCCACCGCTCGCAGTTCCAGTGTTTCGCTGATCGTGATGACTTCAGCCATTTCTCCATCCTTTACGGTGACAACAGCAGGATTTATTAGCTTATCACAGACTTGCCCGCATACCTGAAAACAGGAAGGGCTTCCTTGTCTGTCAGGAAGCCCTTTTAAGCAGGACAAAGACTGCGCAGTGCCTACAACGAATCAGCTCTCATTCAAACTTTCTTTCTGCAATATTCTGAGCAGATCCTCCTTCAGATGGAGTTTCTCTTTCTTCAGACGAACAATATCCAAACTGTATCCCCTGCCGTCAGAACCTTCCAGCCGGGCAATCTCATGATCAAGGGTGTTGTGTTTTTCGAACAAGGAAAGAAAGCGAGGATTCTCGGTTTTCAGTCGTGAAATCAGATCTCTGTATTCTGGAAACATACGCACTCCCTGTTAGTGGCTGTAAAACGTGTACTGAAGTACACACCGTCAGCTTACGCATTTGACATAAGGAATAATGCGAACGGGATCGAGTTTAAATAATGAGCAGAAAATGCGCCGGGAATCGTCGGGAGAAAAGAGCCGCCAGCAGTGTGGCGGCTCGGGGCAGCAGAGCGGATTACCGCATCACGCGGTCATCAACGTAGCGACGCTTATCCGGCGCCGGCGGGAAATACTGATACAGCCAGGTTTCGCTAATGGCGTCCCCCTGGCAGCGCAGGAACATACGCATATCCACCGGGTCGGTTGAATCTGACGTCGGATACCAGTCAAACTGGATGCGATAACCATCGAACGGTTCGACGTAGAGGATCTCAATCTGTTTCGCTTCGCCGTTAGACAGCGTAATGACAGGTTCGATCCCCTTCGGCGCAGCGGCTTTCAGATCGCCGCCGACAAAATCAATGGCAAAGCGGCGCGCCCATTTTTCCGGGTAGTGTTCACCCGGCGCCCACCCTTCGGGGAAACCGCCCATACCGGTACGGGTCGCCATCACGCGCGCCAACGGCGAGCGAACCGGCGGTTGCGCGCTCCAGTAAAGACGGTATTTGAACGCCAGATCATCGCCCGCTTTGATCGCTTTTTCCGGCTGCCAGAAGCACACCACGTTATCGAGCGTTTCACCGGTCGTCGGGATTTCCATCAGGCCAATAGACCCTTTCCCCCATTTGTTACGCGGCTCCACCCACAGGCTTGGGCGTTTGTTATACCAGCCCATGATGTCCTGATAGTGGGAAAAGTCACGGTCAAGTTGCAGCAGGCCGAACCCTTTCGGGTTATTGTCGAGATAGGCGTTGAACTGCAATTTCTGCGGGTTATTCAGCGGACGGCAGATCCATTCGCCATTGCCCAGCCACATGGCCAGGCGGTCAGAGTCGTGAATTTGCGGATGAATGGTGTCGCACATCCGGCGTTCATTGTTGCCGCAGCTGAACATGCTGGTCATTGGCGCGATACCCAGCTGCTTGATGTCTTTACGCGCATAAATGTGGTTTTCCACATCCATGATCACCTGACTCTCTTCACAGTGGATCACAAATTTATAGGCGCCAGTGACGCTTGGGCTATCCAGCAGCGCATACACGGTAAACGTGGTGTCGCCCGGTTTCGCCGTCTCAAACCAGAATGCGGTGAAGTCCGGGAACTCTTCTTTGCTGTCGGTATAGGTGTCTATCGCCAGGCCTCGCGCGGACAGCCCGTACTGATAAGTGTCATCCACCGCGCGGAAGTAGCTTGCCCCCAGGAAGGAGACGATGTCGCGACGCGCCAGTTCAGGCGCTTTAAAGGCACGAAAGCCCGCGAAGCCAAGGTCGGTTTGCCCTTCCAGTTGACGGGTATCGACACCGGCATCGTTGTATTTGAACAGTTCCGGGCGGAAATGAATTTCGCGCGCCTGATGCGTGCTGGCATCAAGCGAGAACATACGCACGCGACGACGGAAGCCCATTCCTACGTGGAAAAATTGCACATCCAGCTTGCGGCCTTCGATGTTGTTCCACAGAGAGTGCGCCGCATCGTACTGAATGCTGTTGTAGGCCTGCGGCGTCAGATTCGCCAGCGTATTGGGTAACGCCCGGGGTTCGCCGCCCCACGGCTTTTGCGCTAAATCGTTCGCCATTGATTGCAGAACGGAAAAGTCAAAACGGACGGTTTGACCATCTGCAATATCAGACTCTGCCGCGAAAGCGGCGCGGGAAAAGAGTGAAGCAATACCGCTCGTACCGCACACGGCGGCCATTGCCATTGAACCTTTAATAAATCGTCTACGATCCATACCTGAAAGTGAGTCCTTCTGGTCGTGTGAATGGTCCCGCGCTGGTCTCTATCAGCGGCAAGAAGTACAACGTTTCTGACCGCTCACTCTAGACAAAATTCATTAATAATCCAATTGTTGGCTGTCGATAATCTGTACAAAAGCCAAAATATTTTATGTCGATAAGAACAGACTGAATACCGTGTAAATACAGATGGCGCGCTTTCAGGTTATGAAAAGCGCAACCTGCCGAACATCTCGCCATTATTCCAGACTGACGTGATGTTTCATCACCCGTTTGAACAGCGCCATCCGCGCGCCCATAAAGCGGTTCTCTACTTTAAAACCGGCAAATTTATTCAGTCCGATGCGTAACAAGCGATCCCGCCCCTGAACGCTGGCGGGCCAGCGCACCGGACCATGCAGAACATCGCAGGTCCGGCTGGCGTGACGGGCGAAATTAACCCAGTAATCGGCGATATGCCGGGCAAACGCCAGATCGTTGTCATTCACGTAATTGCACGCGGGTTCCGCCAGCGTCAGCGTATCAAAGACATACGGCACTTCATTTCCGTGCCAGGCGCCGTTGGCGTAGGTTGTGTGTTCAGTTTCCGCGACATAGTCAAACCAGTATCGCCAGCACGGTTCACCTACCCGCTGCTGCGCCTGCATCACCACATAGCCCAACGTGGTGAACGCCATATCGCGGCAGACCTGACGCCCCAGTTCCTCATCACCCTTCACGCCGGGATAGAGCAGCTTGATCAGCCCTAACCCCAGTCGGCGTTCGCGCCGCAATTTCGCGATCTGCCCGGCGAGATCAACGCCAAACACCGCCATCACGCTCGCTTCGTCGCTGTTGGAGCCAATCAGAACCGGCATTGGGTGCTGCTTTCCGGCAAAGAAGGTCTCCATCATCGGCTGTGGCAATACCGCATCGCCGGAAATCGGCGTCGGCGCGATTTTCAACGGCGCGCCCAGCGGCCAGAATGCCTCCGCCGGTAGCGCCCGCAACTGTTCAGCAGTGGCGTCCGGCAAATTAAAATGCGCCGCCAGTTCGATACCCTTTTGCAGCGCGACCTCGCGCGGCGTATCCGGTAACGTATAACCACTCTGAATAATGGCTTTATGGAACAGGCCCTGTGCCCGTGGGGACGCCATCAGCGACAGAACGCTACGCGCGCCAGCGGACTCGCCGAACAGCGTCACATTCTGCGCATCGCCGCCGAAAGCGGCAATATTGTCCTGCACCCAGCGTAGCGCCGCGATCTGATCGAGCAAGGCGAAGTTATGTACGCATTCGCCGTCCTCGTCATCAAGGGCCGGATGAGCAAAAAATCCCAGGTGACCAAGACGATAATTGAGTGTGACTACCACGACATCGCGCTTCGCCAGCGCACAACCGTCGTAAGGCGGTAATCCTCCCGCGCCGATGGTGTAGCCGCCGCCATGCAGCCAGACCATAACTGGCAACGGCTGCGGGCGCATCGCGGGCGCCCAGATGTTCAGATACAAGCAATCCTCGGAAAAACGCCCCGGATCGCCCCCGCCAAGCTCGCGACAATATTCAATATCCTGCCAGCTGGCGCATGAAAATGTATTCGCAGGGCGTTCGCCCTGCCAGGGTGCGACAGGCTGTGGCGCCCGCCAGCGGAGCTGACCCGTAGGCGGCGCGGCATACGGTATACCGCGCCAGATGTGGATGTCGTTTTGCACGACACCCATGACATTTCCCTGTTGCGTTTCGACAAGCGGGATGGAGGGATTCAACATGACGCATTCCTTTTCCTTCACATCCCGACAGCATACCGCGATCAGAGCAGTCCGCAACGCCGTTTACTGCGTTCTTCCGCCGCCTGATAAAGCGCAAACTCATCATATACCGGGCACCCTAACGCCTGCTCAAAGGCGTCGCGGCTGGCATTGCCGTGGCTGCGCGCCTGGGTTTCGTTACCCAGGTTAGACTGGAATATTCCGGCCGCGCTTACCGGCAGAAAATCTTCATAGGTAATGGGTTGTGCCACCACCCAACCGCGTTCAATCAGCGGCTGTGGGTCGTCGCCCGGATGAATAGACTGGCGGTGCGATTCACCGGCAGGCGTTAACCGGTAGCGAAACCAGGCGAGCCCCTGCTGGCGCAGTAAAAATTCGCTGTCCGGGAAAGCGTTAAAGACCGCCTGCAAATGCAGCTGATGCGTAAGATTATCTTTGCCCGTCCCCGCCTTATGCAGTAACGCATCGTACAACCGCCGCCCTTCAGGCGTCAGCGCCACGCCGCGCTGTTCAATCTCACCAAAACGTGCCGTATGGCTGCCCTCCGTTTCACCGGCAAACAGCACCGACTCTTCCAGCGCCTTGAAACTGGTCTGGCGTAACAGAATCGGTACCTCACGGCGCGGCGGCCCTTCAATCAGGATCTTGGGTTCGATACCGCATTCCGGCATCATCAACTGCACTTTGTCGATATCCAGCGTGCGCGGCGTCAGGTGGTTAATGTGGCACCCCGGAAAACACACCACGTCAGCAATCAGACGGTGTTCATTATGTAATGCCTGATACGTTTCCCTGTCCACCGTGGCGTGCCGGTGCCAGCGGAAAGTCTCCAGCGCCTCCTGCACAAACTCCCGCGCCTGCGCCCCGGTAAAATTGCTCTGCGCATCAAAGACGTCCAGAAGTTCGCGACAGCGCGGCGTAAAGATATCGCGCTTCGCCAGAATATCCGCCGCGCGTTGGCGCAGCGCCGCGTTCTCAATTAACTCCAGCCGTAATAGCGAGGTGAAGACGCGAAACGGGTTGCGGGAAAGCGACGCATCGTCAATGGGGCGAAAGGCGGTGGAATGAACGGGAACGCCCGCCTGAGAAAGGTCGTAATAACTGACGGGATACATCCCCATAATCGCAAACATTCGGCGCAAGGTGGAAAGCTCCTGCGCCGTACCCACCCGAATCGCGCCATGCCGCTCAACGTTCAGCCGCGCCAGCTCATCCGCGTTGGCCAGCTTTTCATGCAGCGTAGGATTATTTTCCAGTACCGTCAGATTCACATCAGCGACAAGTTCCAGCAATGTACCATACTGTGGAACTTCCTGCTGGTACATTGCTGACATTGCCTGCGAAAAGTGTTCCCGAATCTCATCAGCCGCGATGGTGTTCGCCATAATGTCATGCCTCCAGTGAATATTACCTGGAGTGTAGAAAACGCCGTTCACTCTGGTGGGAAGAATTTACAAAGTGTGATCTCACCTGTGCGGATTCAGGTGATGTTCCAGCCAGGGGAGCATCTGTTTCTTACGGCTCAGCATCCCTTCCACCTCGCAGGGGTGCGGGACGTCCGGCTGGGCATCTCCGGCAAACCAGAGGCGGGAATAACCGAGATTGATATCCGTGAGCATCAGAACAACCAGCGCCGCATCTGCCCCGGCGGCATAGCGCGCCATTTCCTCACGCAGGTCGTCCATCATCGCATCAACCTGCTCCATCGCATACAGCTCAAGCTGCGCCACGCAAACCCGCTGCCCGTGGACAGTAAAGGTTTTCATGTCCTTCTGAAGAAGCTGGCTGGCGTTCATCCCTTCCACGCTGGTTTTCGCGTACAGAAGATCGCGGCTAAAGCGTTCAAGAGACAAACCGGCGAGCTGGCTGAGCGATTCCACCGCAAGGCGATCATCCGGGGTCGTTGTCGGCGAACGAAGCGTGACAGTGTCACTCAGAACGGCGCCCAGTAATAACGTCGCTTCTGCGGGTGAAAGCTGTTTTCGAATGGCATCCGTCATCAGTTGCCACAGTAATGTTGCGCTACTGCCAACAGGTTTTACCCACACTTCCGGCGGCAGTCGGGTGATCAACCCGCCTAAGCGGTGATGGTCAATAATGCCAACAACGTTACTCTGCGCTAAAGAATCCGGCCCATGGGCTGGTTCGGTAAAATCAACCAGCCAGACGTCCCGATCGGTGAGCGGAACGCTTAATCGTTCAGGAATGGGCAACCCCGCCTGCGCAAAAATAAACTGCGTCTCACGGTTGGCTTCCCCCGTGCGGAACGCCACTGCCTCCTGCCCGCGCAACGTCAGCCAGCGCGCCGTCATCATGGCCGTACAGATAGCATCGCTATCAGGATTGAGGTGACCAATTACATATATCATTGTTGTTTCCTGTTGGAAAAAGCATGAGGAACCGGAAGAGTATTGACCAGCCCGACACGCTCCTGGTGATAAAGAGTCATATCAGGCGTCATCAGCCTACTGAAACGAGGCGGTTGGAATAAGGTGGAACGCCATCACCCTGCACTGGATTGTGAACCCGCTTGATGTCTCTTTCAAGTATGAACTCACGTTATGACCTGTCGCTTTCTGCGCCACGCATTGTCATTATTCTCACATCACTGTGAATCGTACAAAACATAAGCAAAACAAACTTCTTGTAAAGGAAATGAGTTAGATGTTAATAATATTTTGCTATCAGGTTATCAAAAACCAATAACTTTACTTGTCACCGGCACCGCTCTGTTTTTAACATCGCTTATGGAAAAAAATAGCTTGTTTAGTCAGCGCATCCGTTTGCGCCATCTTCATACTTTTGTAGCTGTCGCCCAACAAGGAACACTGGGGCGCGCGGCTGAAACCCTTAACCTGAGTCAACCTGCACTCTCTAAAACGCTTAACGAGCTGGAGCAACTGACCGGAACCCGCCTTTTTGAGCGTGGTCGCCTCGGCGCGCAGTTAACGCTGCCCGGCGAACAGTTCCTCACCCATGCGGTAAAAGTGCTTGATGCGCTTAATACCGCGGGCCAGGCGTTGAATCGCAAAGAAAGCCTCAATAATGATGTGGTGCGCATTGGCGCATTGCCCACCGCCGCGTTGGGTATCCTTCCGGCCGTTATTGGTCAGTTCCATAAGCAGCAAAAAGAGACGACGTTACAGGTCGCCACCATGAATAACCCGATGCTGCTCGCTGGCTTAAAAACGGGGGAAATCGACCTCGGTATTGGCCGGATGTCCGACCCGGAATTGATGAGCGGTCTGAATTACGAGCTGCTGTTTCTGGAGTCGCTGAAGCTGGTTGTGCGCCCTAATCACCCGCTATTACAGGAAACCGTCACCTTAAGCCGTGTGATGGAATGGCCAGTGGTCGTGTCGCCCAAAGGCACCGCTCCCCGGCAGAATGCGGAAGGTCTGCTACAAAGTCAGGGCTGCAAAATGCCCGTTGGCTGCATCGAAACGCTGTCGGCCTCGCTGTCTCGCCAGCTTACCGTTGATTATGACTACGTCTGGTTTGTCCCTTCAGGCGCGGTGAAAGAAGATCTGCGCCAGGCTACGCTGGTATCACTGCCGATTCCCACCCTGGGCGCTGGCGAACCGATTGGCATCCTCACCCGCGTGGACACGCCGCTTTCTCCCGGCGCACAGGCGCTGATCGCCGCTATCCGCAAATCCATGCCGCACTGAATGCGCCCTCAAATAAATGCCGGATAAGACGCGTTAGCGTCGTTATCCGGCAATATTAAGGCTTAAAACGTTTCCCAGTTATCACCGCTGGTTGTTACTGGCAGCGGTGATGAACTGGCGACGACGTTCTCAGACGGCGCGCGTTTAATCGCACTTCCCCCCTGCAAACGAAACGCCCCGACCGCTTCGGTTAAGCGAGCAGCCTGCTCTTCCAGAGACGCGGCGGCGGCGGAGGCCTCTTCGACCAGCGAGGCGTTTTGCTGCGTGACTTTATCCATCTCGGAAATCGCCTGGCTCACCTGCACAATCCCACGGCTCTGCTCATCAGAGGCTGCGGCGATCTCCAGCATAATGTCCGTTACGCGTCGCACGGCATCGACAATATCATTCATGGTGTTGCCTGCTGCGACGACTTCCCCGGAGCCCTGGTCAATCAGTCTGACCGATTCGCTGATCAGCCCTTCAATTTCTTTCGCCGCCTGCGCACTGCGGCTTGCCAGCGTGCGCACTTCACTGGCGACCACGGCGAAGCCGCGCCCTTGTTCACCCGCTCGCGCCGCTTCGACCGCCGCGTTAAGCGCCAGGATATTGGTCTGGAAAGCGATGCTGTTGATGACGGCCGTGATCTCGGAAATTTTCTTCGAACTATTGGAGATGTTGCCCATTGTTTTCACGACGCCAGACACCATCTGACCGCCGTGACTGGCTTTGCCGGAGGCGTCTTCCGCCAGTTTGCTGGCATGGTGCGCGTTGTCCGCATTTTGTTTCACCGTGGCCGTGAGCTCTTCCATGCTGGCTGCGGTCTGTTCAATTGCTGCGGCCTGCTCTTCCGTACGCGATGACAAATCGGTATTGCCGGCGGAAATCTCACTGGTGCCGCGATAAATCTCTTCCGCCCCCTGACGTACCGTTCCCACCGTTTGCCCCAGAGAGGACTGCATCTTCTGGAGATGGCGGCTTAAGCGACCGATTTCGCTGCGTCCGGTTGGGTCATCCGGCATGGTGAGATCGCCTGCGGCAATCTGTTCAATACGCTGTGCAGCACGTTGCAGAGGGTTGATTACCGTCCGGCGGAGCGCGATAAACGTCAGTAGCGTAAGCACCAGCGCCAGCGCGAACGCCCCAATCATGAACATCAATCCCAGTTGGCTGCGCTGATGCGCCTGGTCGCTAAGCTGATTCGCGCGCGCCGTGCGTAGCTCAATCGCCTTGAGCAATACGGTGTTATACGCGGTATCGAGCGGTCTGGCCTGTTCGTTTTCATGGTTGATAATCGCCTCGAACATACCGTTTCTGGCGTATTTCAACATAGGTTGCAGGCCATCAATATAGGCTTTGAAGCGGGTATTCAGCTCCGCATCCAGCGCTTCGTCCGCCGGTGTTTTTACCGCCCGCGCCATAAAGACGTTAAAGCCTTCCTGCGACTGCTTAATCCGCTTCTCCGCCTCAGCGATATTGGCTTTCATGTCGTCCATTTCAGCAATGCGGCTCGCCGCGCCTGCATGGATCATATTGATACGCGCGGTACGCAGATGGTTAGAACTGTTGGATAAGCCCATCCGCACCTGAATTTCGTCCGTCACATCCCGCTGGTCACGATCTGCCTGTAGCAGGAAGTACCCCGCCAGCCCGGAACTGAGTGCGAACAGAAGAAGGATGCCACCGAGAATGGAGGAAAACAGCGGAACCAGCCGAATATGATGCAGAAAACCCAGCTTATGCGGTGCTTGCATCGTTGATGTGTTGTCCATGACCGTCGACTCTCTTGTAGGTTATTGCGTATAAAACACGCCCGTTAGATAGTCATCGGCATTCCAGGAAGTTTGCTTACGGTGAAAATCGGAATGTTTGTCACATTTTCACAACATTTATTCCTGAAAATTCAGGAAAGTGCCAGCGGCAGACCCGCTGGCATGTGAATCAGTTATCACCGAAATGGATAACGGTACGAATGGACTTGCCCTGATGCATTAAATCAAAGGCATCGTTGATTTGATCAAGCGGCAAGCGATGGGTAATGAACGGGTCCAGACGAATTTTCCCCGCCATCGCCTCTTCCACCATGCCTGGCAGTTGGCTACGCCCTTTCACACCGCCAAAAGCGGAACCGCGCCAGACGCGCCCGGTAACAAGCTGGAACGGACGGGTTTTAATTTCCTGGCCTGCGCCAGCCACGCCGATGATGATGCTCTCGCCCCAGCCTTTGTGGCAGCACTCCAGTGCTGCGCGCATCACATTGACGTTACCGATACATTCAAAACTGAAATCGACGCCGCCATCGGTCAGCTCAACAATCACATCCTGGATGGGTTTGTCATAGTCATTCGGATTAATGAAATCGGTCGCGCCCATTTCTTCCGCCAGTTTGAATTTCTCCGGGTTGGTGTCAACCGCCAGAATACGCCCGGCTTTCGCCTGCACCGCTCCCTGAATCACCGCCAGGCCGATACCGCCCAGGCCAAAGACCGCAACGCTATCCCCTTCTTTTACTTTTGCCGTGTTGTGTACCGCGCCAATCCCTGTGGTGACGCCGCACCCCAGCAGACAGACTTTATCCAGCGGCGCCTGCGGATTGACTTTCGCCAGGGAAATTTCAGCACAAACGGTATATTCACTGAATGTGCTGGTGCCCATATAGTGATAGACAGGTTCGCCGTTGTAAGAAAAACGGGTGGTGCCATCCGGCATCAACCCTTTACCCTGCGTGGCGCGCACCGCCTGACACAGGTTGGTTTTGCCGGATTTACAGAACTTACACTCGCCGCATTCTGCGGTGTACAGCGGAATAACATGATCGCCAGGCTTCAGACTGGTGACGCCTTCGCCAACGTCAACCACCACGCCACCGCCTTCGTGACCCAGAACCGCCGGGAACACGCCTTCCGGGTCGTCGCCGGAGAGCGTAAACGCATCCGTATGGCAAACGCCGGTATGGGTAATTTTAACCAGCACTTCACCTTTTTGCGGCGGCGCGACGTCAATTTCAACAATCTTTAACGGCTGGCCGGGGCCAAATGCAACTGCTGCACGTGATTTCATTTGTCTCTTCCCATTATTGTGAGGTGATCTGTTTATTTTAGATAAGCGCGCAGAAGGTGGCCGATTTCAGCCATGCGCACGGCGCGTTGATCCGGCGTGGTGTCACCGCTGACCAGTTCATCTTTCAGGTGAATCTCAACCATCTCTCCCATCAGCCCGTTAGATGCGCCGCGAACGGCGGCAATCTGTTGCAGGATCGCCAGGCAAGGTTCTCCTGACTCCAGCGCCCGTTCCAGCGCGTCAACCTGCCCGCGGATACGGCGAACCCGAGTGAGAATACGTTTTTTATCTTCAGGTGAATGCGGCATACGCCCTCCATACTATAGGGGGGTATACTATCAGATTTGTTATGTGACTGTAAAACCAACAGCAGCATCTCGCAATTTGTATGACAAATGGCTATACTGCCCGCTTCCGATGTAGACCCGTTTCCTTCACCTGCGTCACGGGTCTGGTTACACGCAGGTGTTTTCTAAAAGAAACCCCGCATTACGCGGGGTGGTGAGAAGAGTCAGGAACGTTTGCGCGGCATCATGCGCAATAGCGTATTGTCTTTCCAGACGTAGTGATGCATCAGCGCCGCGGCGGCATGCAAACCAATGACAAAATACCCCAGTTTCGCCAGCGTGATATGCCAGGTTTTCAGCATATCCACCACCTCAAAATTAGCGTCTGACGCATGCGGCATCACCAGGCCGAACGCAACCCAGGGATTGCCCCGGTTATACATCATCACCAGGCCAATAATCGGCAAGACAATAAACAGCAGATAGATCACCAGATGCCCAAGATGCGCCATTCCGGTCACCATCGGCTTTGGTTTTGGCACAATGGGCGGCGCCGGGTATTTCAGTCTGACCAGCAGGCGCGTCACCATCAACACCAGGATGGTCATCCCGCACGAGACATGAACCATATTGATCCACGGACGATAGCTGCGGGGCGCAAATCCCCTCAACTCCATTGCACAGTAGGTCACAATAACCAGTAAAAAGACCAGCCAGTGGATGCCAATTTGCAGGCTTGTGTACTTATTGCTCATAACACGTCCTGAGTAAAAAAATAAAGCGTCAACATAGCGAGCTTTTGTTAAAAATTCATTAACTTTTGTTCACCCAATTTCAACCAGTTACGCTTAGCCGCAAAATCTGTTATTGCCCTGGACGCCTGACTGGACTATGCCTGGTAGGGAAAAAATGTGTCGTACCGTTGCATCCTGACAGGAGAAAACCATGAGTAAAATTGGCATTAACGGCTTTGGTCGTATCGGTCGTCTGGTGTTACGTCGTCTGCTGGAAGTGAAAAGCGACATTGATGTCGTCGCCATCAATGACCTGACCTCCCCTAAAATCCTCGCGTATCTGTTGAAATATGACTCAAACTACGGCGTATTCCCCTGGAGTGTGGATTTCACCGAAGACGCGCTGATTGTGGACGGCAAAAAAATTGCGGTTTACGCAGAAAAAGAGGCTAAAAATATTCCGTGGAAAACCACCGGCGCCGGGATCATTGTCGAGTGCACCGGCTTCTATACCTCAGCCGAGAAGTCCAAAGCGCACCTCGACGCTGGCGCTAAAAAAGTGCTGATTTCCGCCCCGGCTGGCGATATGAAAACCATTGTCTTCAACGTGAATGACGACACGCTGGATGCCAGCGACCAGATTGTTTCTGTCGCATCCTGCACCACTAACTGCCTGGCGCCGATGGCGAAAGCGCTGAATGACAACTTTGGCATTCAGGTTGGCACCATGACCACAATTCACGCCTACACCGGAACCCAGTCGCTGGTCGACGGGCCGCGCGGGAAGGATCTGCGCGCTTCGCGGGCGGCGGCGGAAAACATCATCCCCCACACCACCGGCGCGGCGAAAGCCATTGGTCTGGTGATTCCTGAACTGAGCGGAAAACTTAAAGGCCATGCTCAGCGCGTTCCGGTGAAAACCGGCTCTGTAACCGAGCTGGTCTCGATTCTGGAGAAAAAAGTCACTGCGGAAGAGATCAACGCGGCGCTGAAGAAAGCAACAACCCATAATCCGTCGTTCGGCTATACCGATGAAGAGATCGTCTCTTCCGATATCATCGGCTCACATTTCGGTTCGGTGTTCGATGCCACGCAAACTGAAATCAGCACAGTGGGCGATCTGCAACTAGTGAAAACCGTCGCCTGGTACGATAACGAGTACGGTTTTGTGACCCAACTTATTCGCACGCTGGATAAATTCGCCAAACTCTGACCCTCTGGCGGAGGCATTGTTCCTCCGCCGTTTTCACCATTTATCTGGTCATTCAAAACGATGTGAATCCCTTCCGATTTTCAATGGATTAACTGTGTTATAGATAACGTTTATCACTGAGTGAGCACAGTCATGGACGTATTCAGCCGCGAAACCTTAGAAGAAATGATGGCGCAAGCCGTCTCCCGCTCAGCCACATTTACCCTCTGGCCTGATGGCGAAGCACCCGGAGCGAAAAACAGCGATGCTGTTTTTACGCCAGAACCGCGGCATACCGGTACATCCATCTTCGATCGCGCCGTCACGGGCGTCCGATCTCCTGAAATCACCGTTTACGCGCCAGATAAACCCAACGGCGTGGGGCTTCTCGTGACGCCAGGCGGTTCCTACCGGCGCGTCGTGCTGGACAAAGAAGGCAGCGCGCTGGCGCCCTTTTTTAATGCGCGTGGTTATACCCTGTTCGTGATGACCTACCGGATGCCCGGAGATGGCCATGATGAAGGGGCAAACGCGCCGCTGGCGGATGTGCAGCGCGCGATGCGCTATCTTCGCGCCAATGCGCAAGTGTGGAAGATCGACCCGGAACGCATCGGGGTGCTGGGTTTTTCTGCCGGTGCGCATGTCGCCGCCAGTCTGGGGACGCGCTTTGCTGAACTCGCCTGTCCCCCCATCGACAGCCTGGATGAAATCAACGCCCGCCCTGCTTTTATGGCGCTGGTCTATCCGGTCATCACCATGCGTGACGACATTTATCATCCCGGCTCACGCCTTGAGCTGATGGGCGCGGAACCTGACGATGAACAGATTCGCCACTACTCGCTTGAGGAACGCGCGGATGCCGCTACGCCGCCCACATTTCTGCTGCATGCCATCGACGATCCGGCGGTAAAGGTGGAAAACAGCCTGGTATTTTTTAACGCGCTGCGCCGTTCTGGCGTAGCGGTGGAAATGCATCTGTTTGAGCGAGGAAAACACGGGTTTGGCATTCGTGATACGCAGGGATTGCCGGTCGCGGTCTGGCCGGAACTGATGATGAACTGGATTGCGACCAAAGTGTGACCGCCATTAGCAGGCCGGGGAAAACCCCGGCCTGTTACATCAGGACTGCAAATAGACCACCTGCGTTTGCAGATACTCGTTCAGACCGTGTTTGCCATCCGCCCCGCCAATACCTGACTTGCGCCAGCCAGCATGGAATCCCTGCATCGCCTCAAAGTTTTCGCGATTGATATAGGTCTCGCCGAATTTCAGCCCGCCGATCGCCTTCATCGCAACATTCAGGTTTTGCGTATATACAGACGATGTCAGACCGTAATCGCTGTCGTTCGCCATCTCCAGCGCCTCTTCCAGCGTATCAAACGCCACAACCGGCAGCACGGGGCCAAATGTCTCCTCATGCATGATGGTCATCTCCTGGCGAACGTCCAGCAGCAGCGTCGGTGGATAATAATAACCTTTGCCCTCCACGGCCTTGCCGCCCAACGCCACGCGAGCGCCCTCCTGTACGGCGCGCGCCACTTTCTGCTCTACCCGCTCCAGCGCGGCAGCGTTAATCAGCGGCCCCATTGCGATGTCATCACGCTGTGCCGGATCGCCAAACTGAACCGCTTTCATCGCCTCGCCCAGACGATTCACAAAGCGATCGTAAATCCCTTTTTGCACATAAACGCGCTCAGCACAGTTACAGACCTGCCCGGTGTTGATCACTCTGGAATCCACAATCGCTTTCACGGCCAGTTCAAGATCCGCATCGTCCATCACGATTGCCGGGGCTTTCCCGCCCAGTTCCAGGCAAACTTTAGTGATGTTTTTCGCTGCCGCCGCCATAATTTTCTCGCCGGCGACCACGCTGCCGGTCATGCTTACCATCGCGACTTTCGGGTTCCCCGCCAGCTCCTGCCCAACTGTTTCACCGCGTCCCAGCACCAGGTTGAATACGCCTTTCGGTAAGCCGATGTCATGCACGATCTGCGCGAAAGCAATGGCATTGTTTGGCGTAAATTCGCTGGGTTTAATGACGATGGTATTCCCGGTCAACAACGCCGGAGCGAGCTTCCGGGCAATCAAAAAGAACGGAAAGTTCCACGGCAGAATCCCGGTGGTGACGCCCAGCGCGCGTTTAAAGACCAGAATATTTTCTCCGGGGCGGTCGCTTTGCAGGATCTCGCCTTCATAACGGCGCGCCCACTCGGCCATATATTCGATGTAGTCGGCGGTGAACGCGACTTCCACCTGCGCCAGCTGCTGGATTTTTCCGCCTTCCGCGACAATCAGCGCGCTGATCTCTTCTGCCCGCTCACGAATCCCTGCCGCGATCTTTCTCAGCCACCCCGCGCGTTCAATCGCAGGCAGCGCCTCCCATTCCGGCTGAGCGCGCGCAGCGGCGTCAATGGCCTGACGCGCCTCTTGCGCGCCGCCATCAGGAATACGGGAGAGCAGTTCTTCGGTGGCAGGATTCACCACATCAATCCATGCGTCTCCCTGCCAGCTAACAAATTGACCATTGATATACATCGGGTGTTGTACGGGTGCGGACATACGCTGCTCCTGTAATTGAATTGTTCTTAACAAGTAAAATCATTGTTAAGTAATAACAATCACATGTTCTCAGGGTCGTCTGCGGTGCTGGTTTTGTGATGTGCTTCATAAAAGCAGCCAGGAAGGTTCTGTCAGAGAGGCGATATCGGGGAGAGAGTTTGCCCGTTTGAGCGTAAATTTCCGCAAACGGGCAAGAAAGTAACATTAACGCAACGAACGACTGTTCATGGTCTCAATCAGGTCAGCGTCATTTTGCAGCGTCTGCCACGCCGCCTCAACGTCAGCGGGAATATCAACGTGCACAATAAAGTCGCGGCCACGCGGCCCGTAGCCGGTTTCATCATCCCGTAAGCGCGGAAGCTCTCCCGCAATCAGGGAGAGATAGCGATCCACGGACCACAACCCCTTCTGTTCTCCGGCAAAATCCACGCCGTCATCGTGCTGGCACAGCGTCGGGACAATACCAGGATAGCTCAACCAGCGGGGCGAATCGGGATCGTCGCAGGTGACGCGGCGGAACGTCGCCATCGTCCGGCGTTGCATTGTCGGGTCCTGTACGATAATGGCGGTGTTAATGGGCGCCGATACCTGACTAATCAGGGCGCAGCTAAACTGCGCGTTCTCACCGCAGTTTGTTGACTTGTCTTCTGGCCAAATGTTCTCCGTCGGGATCTGCCAGAACTGATGAGCGATATCCGCGAGGATTTTGGCTTCCGTACGCCCGGTGGTGCGTATGGTGTTGTAGCGCGGGTGCCCGGCGATGGCGGCATAGAGAAACGTGGTGGAATGGCCGATGCCGCCGCTGATCAACAGCGGGATCTGCTGCGCTTTCGCTATGTTGCAGGCGGCGTCTATCGCCGGGATGACGGCATTCCCCGCCAGCACAACGCAGTCAGCCTGATACGGCGCGTCACCAGAGAAGTCATTTTGGGCCAGCCAATGCCCCAGCGTGTTCGCTGCTTCCAGCGTTGTACTGGATAATGCCGGAAACGGTCTCATTCTCATGGTTCTTCCTCCTGTGTTCCTTGCAGAGTACCGGAGTGGCTTCTGGTGAGTACCAGATCACTCCGAAAGACGATCCGCTGATTATCCTGTGGTGCGAGGGTGAGATAAAGCGTTGATGTCAAACAACGTTCAATGAACGAAAATCCCGGCTTAACGGCAATGAATATTTGATTTACCAGGCATTTTCATATTCACTTGAATTATGGTTTACGTCAGACGTAGAATCATTAGCCCGCTAACCATTCAAATAATACAAAGGTATACGACGTTATGCGCCTGCCCCAACGCGATCCTTATGCTCCTCGCGAGTGGCAGCCTCACGAAAAGCCCGCGCTGTTAGGCTCACCTTCGACTCCCATTCACAGCACGCCGAAACGCATCGCCTACGGCGTGGTCGGCCTGCTGGTGTGTCTGACCGGCGCCCTCGGGAACGCGGTCGTGACCGCGAATCTGCAAAATTTACAGGGCACCTTTGCTGCCTGGTCGACGGAGATCGCCTGGCTGCCTGCCGTTTATGTCATGACCAATGTCTCAATTAACCTGCTGCTGGTGAAATTTCGCCAGCAGTTTGGTCTGCGGGCATTTACCGAAGGTTTTCTGGTGCTGTATGTGCTGGTCACCTTTTTTCACCTCTTCGTCAACGATCTGAGTTCCGCGCTAATGGTACGCGCGGCGCACGGTATGGTCGCCGCCGCGCTCAGTTCGCTGGGTATTTATTATCAGATACAGGCCTGGCCTGCGAAACACCGTCTGAAAGCGTTAACGATCGGTATTACCGGGTCGTCGCTGGCCATTCCCCTCGCCCGGTTGTTCTCTACCGAACTGCTGCAACTGGATGAGTGGCGCGGCCTGTACTTCTTTGAGCTGGGACTGGCGCTGGTTTCGCTGGGCTGCGTCATCGCCTTAAAACTGCCTCCCGGCGACAGACGTAAGGTTTTTGAAAAGAAAGACTTTATTACTTTTATTCTGCTCGCGCCCGGCATGGCGCTGGTCTGTGCCGTGCTGTCGCTGGGGCGACTGGACTGGTGGTTCGAAGCGCCCTGGATTGGCTGGTCTCTGGCGCTGGCGACGGTACTCATCATCAGCGCAATTGTGTTCGAGCATAACCGCAGCAATCCGCTGTTGAATACGCGCTGGCTCTCCAGCGGCAGTATTCTCCGCCTGGGGCTGATTATGTTGCTGATCCGCATTGTGCTGGCGGAGCAAAACACCGGCGTAATTGGCTGGCTGCAATACGCTGGCTTACAGAATGAGCAAATGACGCATCTGGCCTGGTCAATTTTCGCTGGCATTGTGTGCGGCATCATCACCAGTTGCCTGACGATTAAACCGACGCGGCTGGCCTGGCCCGTGATTACGTCGCTGGCATTGATGATCGTCGCCTCGCTGCTCGACAGCCACTCCACAAACCTGACGCGTCCCGACCAGTTAATGGTCAGCCAATTCTTACTCGGCTTTGGCAGCGCGTTCTTCCTTGCCCCGGCAATGCTGGCGGGTATCGGCGGCGTCATCGCCGATCCGCGCAATCTGGTCAGTTTTTCCGTCTTATTTGGGATGAGTCAGAACATCGGCGGTCTGCTGGGCTCCGCTATTCTCGGCACGTTCCAGACCTGGCGTGAAAAATATCACTCCAGCCTGCTGGCCGATCAGCTCACCACGCTAAATCCGCTGGTGAATGAGCGTCTACAGATGTACAGCCAGATGTACAAAAGCCTGATTGGCGACAGCGCATTGCTGAACACCCAGGCGATCGCCCAGCTACAAACCGTTACGTCGCTTGAGGCAAATATCCTCGCCTATAACGATACTTATTTACTGACGGCCAGCATTGCCGCCGCTACGCTAATCTGGATTTTATGGCGCTTGCTGCGACTGCGTATTACCGCCCGGATGGCGCTGAAAAAAGCCACCGGAACCAAGTAACAGATGAAAATTATGTTTATCGCTTTACCTCAGGAGCCGCTATGAGTCAGCAGGATGCCGCCAAAGAGCAGGCAAATACCCGAAACAATCTCCGTGTGGTGTCAATTTTTGCCGCTGCCGCCATTGGCCTCGTCGGGGTTCTGGTGATCCTCTACGCCTGGCAATTACCGCCGTTTACCCGCCATACGCAATTTACGGATAACGCCTATGTGCGTGGGCAAACCACCTTTATTAGCCCGCAGGTGAATGGATATATCACGCAGGTGAATGTGCAGGACTTTGTGCAGGTGAAAAAAGGCGAACTGCTGATGCAGATCGACGACCGTATTTATCGCCAGCGTGTCCATCAGGGCGAAGCGCAGTTGGCCATGAAAATCGCCGCGTTAAATAACAACCTGCAACAGCGTAAAAGCGCCGAAGCCGTGATTGCGCGCAATGAAGCGGTACTGAAGAACGCCAAAGCGCAAAGTTTGAAAACCCAGGCAGATTTGAAACGCGTGAAAGATCTCACCGCCGACGGTTCGCTGTCGATTCGTGAACGCGATGCGGCGCTGGCCAGCGCCGCGCAAGGCAGCGCGGATATCGACCAGGCGAAAGCCACGCTGGAGATGTCACGACAGGATTTACAAACGGTGATCGTCAACCGGGGAGCGCTGGAAGCCGACGTTGAAAATGCCCGCGCAGCGTTAGAGCTGGCGCAGATCGATCTGCAAAATACCCGCATTGTCGCGCCGCGCGATGGCCAGCTTGGGCAGATTGCCGTCCGCCTCGGCGCGTATGTCACCGCCGGAACGCATCTCACCACGCTGGTGCCGCCGCAGCACTGGGTTATCGCCAATATTAAAGAGACGCAACTGGCGGAGCTGCGCGTGGGTCAGCCGGTACGGTTTACCGTCGATGCGCTGAATGATCGGGCTTATGAAGGCCGGGTGGAGAGCATTTCTCCGGCAACTGGCGTGGAGTTCAGCGCCATTACGCCGGATAACGCGACCGGCAACTTTGTCAAAATCGCCCAGCGTATTCCGGTTCGGGTAGAGGTGTTGGGTAAACCGGAGGAGATTGCGCGATTGCGTCCAGGTATGTCGGTGCAGGTACATATCGATACCCGGGAGGCGAAACAATGACGCGCCGTCCCGTTGCCGCTTTGCTGTTCGCCCTGCTGCTCAGTGGCTGTCAGTCGGTTGATGTGGCACCCGCAAAACCGTCTTTGCAAATCCCCGCCGCCTGGCGAACCGCCACCGGCCCCGCCAGCGCAACAGAACAGATATGGTGGAGAAATTTTCACGACGGTCATCTGAATCATTATGTCGATCAGGCACTGCAAAATAACAGCGACGTGCTGATTGCCCGCGAACGGGTAAATGAATACCAGGCCAGGGTCTATGCCGCCGAAGGCAGCCTGTTCCCCTCGCTGGATGCGGGCGTTAGCGGAGCGCGGGCGCGAACGCAGTCTGCGGCAACCGGACTTCCGATCTACAGCACATTGTATAAGGGCAGCCTGACGGCAAGCTACGATGTCGATATCTGGGGCGTTAATCGCAGCACCGCCAGTGCGGCGCAGGCCTCGCTGGCGGCGCAAAAAGCGGCGGCGGCCGCCGCCGATCTGACCGTTGCCTCGTCCGTTGCGTCCGGTTATGTCACGCTGCTGGCGCTGGATGAGCAGCTCAACGTGACAAAATCGACGCTGAAATCGCGTGAAGAAGCCTGGAATCTGGCAAAACGGCAATATGAAACAGGCTACAGCTCGCGCCTGGAATTGATGCAGTCGGATTCTGAGCTTCGCTCGACGCGCGCGCAAATTCCCCTGCTTGAGCACCAGATCGCACAACAGGAAAACGCGCTGAGTCTTCTGCTGGGCAGTAACCCGACGCGGCTGGCCCGTAGCGACCGTTTTGATGCGCTGACGCCCTTAACGTTGCCGTCACAGTTGCCCTCTTCGTTGCTCAACCGCCGTCCTGATGTTGTGCAGGCCGAGAGACAGCTTATTGCGGCCGATGCGACGCTTGCCGCCTCTCGCGCCAGCCTGCTGCCGTCGATCAACCTGACGGCGACCGGATCGGTGCAGGATCGCTCGCTCCCCGGTCTGCTTGACGACCCGCTCCGCTTATGGAGTATCGGCGGCAGCATTCTCGCCCCTCTGCTTAACCGTCAGGCATTGAATGCGCAGGTTGATATTTCCCAGTCCCAGCGTAATCAGGCGCTGTACAGTTATGAAAAAACCGTGCGTAACGCCTTCAGAGAGGTAAACGATAGCCTCGACGCCATCACCCGCTATCAGGAACAACTCAGTGAATTACAGGCGCAGCAGGATGTGGCGCAGGAAACATTGCGCATCGCCCAGAATCGCTATCGCAATGGCTATTCGTCTTATCTGGATGTACTGGACGCCCAGCGCACGCTGTTCTCAGTGCAAACCAATGTGGTGCAGGTGAAAAACAATCTGCTGCTGGCACAGATTGATCTCTACAAAGCGCTGGGCGGCGGCTGGTCAGTCTGACGTCATCCGTACGGCAAGTGGTGAATGATTTCGCGGACGTTATAGACCATGCCAGACAGCGATACCACCAGCAAAAACAGCGATGACGCCAGCCCAATACGCCTGCTGTGATGCGGTGACAACCATTTATTGATGAGCAGGATGTACAGCGATAAAACAGCAAAATCAAAAATGATCCACACCACCGTCAGCGTCATAATGCTGGCGGCGAAGTTCTGCGTCACCGCAATAAACTGAGGGAAGAAAGCGACAAAGAAAAGGATGTCTTTCGGATTTGAAATGCCGGTAATAAATCCCCGGATCACCCCGCCGTCGCCCGCAGCGACCGTGTTTTCTTGCGCATTTGCCTGCGGATTCCCCGCCCGCAGGCTGATTAACGCGCCGTAGCCGATATACAACGACCCTGCGATCCCCAGCAAAGACAGAAACAAACCGGAGATCGACACCACCCCGGCCAGCATCAGCGCCGCCAGGATAATCAGCACCAGAGAGGCGCTGTTCGTTCCGATCACCGTCGCAAAGGCTTTACGCGCGCCGTGCCGGGCCGCCGTTCCGGTTACCAGCGCAACCACCGGGCCGGGCGTGACCAGCAACAGTAAAACCGATAAACTATACGCACTCAGCAATGTCAGATTAATCAACGCCTTTTCTCCTTCATAACGCACACAGGCCCGGAAACTCCCGGCATTATTCAGCGAGCGATGACGTTTGAAAAACGAATAAAACTGCTATTTAATGTGAGTAAAACTCACAATAGCGTATCGCCATGACTCTGCCGCCACTGTATGCCCTGCGCGCTTTTGAAGCCGCCGCCCGCCTCGGATCATTCAGCAAAGCCGCTGACGCGCTGAACGTCACTCCGGGCGCGATCAGCAGACATATCCGTACTCTGGAGACAACGTTTGACTGCCCGCTGTTTCACCGCAACGGCCCGCAGGTTGAGGTAACGGAAGCGGGACGCGCGCTGGCGGAGCAGCTGGCCGCAGGCTTTCGGACGCTGGAAAACGCCTGCTCCGCGTTTCGCAACCAGCAGCACGGTCTGCGCTTAAAGGCGCCTTCAACCCTGACAATGGGCTGGTTGCTGGACGTGCTGAACAGCGTACATCAGCAGGAGCCCTCGCTTAACGTGGAGCTTTCCAGCGTCTGGATGGACACCGATACGGTGGATTTCAATCGCGAACCCTTTCACTGCGCCATCCTGTTAGGCAACGGTCATTTTGGTTCCGGCACGCAAAGCAGGCTGCTTTTTAAAGAGTGGCTGATCCCGATATGCGCCCCCGAGCTGCTTGAACAGGTACGAGAAAACATTGCCGACTGCGAGCTTATTCATCCTTCGCCGGACCGGCGCGACTGGACGCGATGGCTGGCACGCAGCGGTAAATTTAACGGGCTGAATACCCGTCGGGGAAAAGTGTTCGACACGCTGGAACAGGGAAATCAGGCGGCGATAAGAGGGCATGGCGTCTCCGTGGGCGATCTGCTGCTCAGTCTGGAGGCGGTAAAAAGCGGTCTGCTCGCCCTTCCGTTCAATGAAGCGGTGGCAACCGGAGAAGGCTACTATCTGGTCTGGCCGCAAGATACGGCATTCGAAAAAGACATTGCGCTGCTTTATGACAGGCTAAAGCGCGCCGCCCCGCAGGAGATACCCGAAGGTATCTCCTGCCTGAGCTGAGCATGGAGCTACAGGCTGATTTGCTCCATCGCCTGTAAAATGCGCTTATCGGAGATCGGGTACGGCGTGCCGAGCTGTTGTGCAAAGTAGCTGACGCGCAGCTCCTCAATCATCCAGCGGATTTCTTTGACGTCGTCATCATCACGGCGGGCTGGCGGCAGCTTGTTAATCCACTGCTGCCAGGCCTGCTGCACGCTTTCGATTTTCAGCATCTGCGCCCTGTCACGGTGCGGATCGACCGCCAGTTTCTCCAGCCGTTTTTCAATCGCCTGCAAATAGCGCAGCGTATCGCCGAGGCGCTTAAAGCCGTTGCCGGTGACAAAACCGCGATACACCAGCCCGCCCATTTGCGCTTTGATATCAGACAGCCCCAGCGCCATCGTCATATCCACGCGTCCTTTCAGACGTTTGTTGATCGTGAACACGGCGGTCAGGATCTGCTCGACCTGCTTCGCGATATCGACAACGGTGTCGTTCAGCTCAGCACGCACCTTCTCATGCAGCGCGGCAAAAGCCTCTTCCGTCCATACCGGGCCGCCATTGGCGTCGATCAGCTTGTCCACGCCGCAGGAGATGCAGTCGTCAATCAACTCCAGCACTTTGCCATACGGGTTGAAGTACAGACCGAGCTTGGCTTTATTCGGCAGCTTTTCGTGCAGATACTTAATCGGCGACGGAATATTCAGCAGCAGTAAGCGGCGTAAACCGCACCACATTGCCTGTTGCTGCTCCAGCGGATTGTCGAACAGCCTGATGGCGACGCTATCACGCTCGTCTACCAGCGCTGGCCACGCCTTCACTTTGTAATTGCCGCGTTTCTGCTCATAGCTTTCCGGCAGCTGACCGAAACTCCAGATGTGCAGCCCACTCTGCTCGATGCCGTCATCAGCCACCGCCGAGAGCGTCTCCTGGACTTTCCCTTTCAGCGCCTCTTTCAGCCCCTGCAAAGCTCGCCCTTCCTGCAACTTCTTGTTTTTGTCATCCACCACGCGGAAGGTGATCTTCAGATGATCGGGCACCTGATCCCAGTGCCAGTCTTCGCGATCTACCGTCACGCCGGTCATCCGCCGCAATTCACGCTCCAGCGCATCCAGCAACGGTAGCTCCAGCGGTGTTACGCGACCTAAAAACGCTTCGGCATAGTTCGGCGCCGGAACAAAGTTCCGTCGTACCGGTTTCGGCAGCGATTTAATCAGCGCAATCACCAGCTCTCGGCGCAGACCTGGAATTTGCCATTCAAACCCGGACTCTTCCACCTGGTTTAACAACGGAAGCGGGATATGGACGGTGACGCCGTCGGCGTCGGCGCCCGGTTCAAACTGATAGCTCAGCCGCAGCTTAAGATTTCCCTGGTGCCAGAAGTTCGGGTAATCCAGCTTACTGATTTTTTCCGCGCCCTCTTTGATAAGCATACTCTTTTCAAAGTTGAGCAGATCCGGCGTTTCACGGCTGACTTTTTTCCACCAGTTGTCGAAGTGGCGCGCGGAGATCACGTCATGACTGATGCGCTGGTCGTAGAACTCAAACAGCGTCTCATCATCGACCAGAATGTCGCGACGGCGCGATTTGTGCTCCAGCTCTTCCACTTCCGCACGCAGTTTCAGGTTGTCGCGGAAGAAGGCGTGGCGCGTCTGCCAGTCGCCCTCTACCAGCGCATGACGAATAAACAACTCGCGACACAACGCCGGGTCGATCTGGCTGTAATTCACCTTACGCGCGGCCACTATCGGCAGACCGTACACGGTCACTTTCTCCGTCGCCATCACCGCGCCCTGCGCCCGTTCCCAGTGCGGTTCGCTGTAAGAACGCTTAATCAGATGCTGGGCAACCGGTTCCACCCACTCGGGATCGATGCGCGCCGCAATGCGCCCCCACAGGCGGCTGGTTTCCACCAGTTCTGCGACCATCGCCCACTTCGGCGGCTTCTTGAACAAACCGGAACCCGGAAAGATGGAGAAACGGGCGTTGCGCGCGCCGGTATACTCCTGCTTGTCGGCATCTTTCATCCCGATATGCGACAGCAGCCCGGTCAGCAGCGCGATATGTACTTCACGGTATTGCGCCGGTTCGCTGTTTACCGGAATACCCAGCTCTTTCACCACCTGGCGCAATTGGGTGTAGATATCCTGCCATTCGCGCACGCGCAAATAGTTCAGGTAATCGGTGCGGCACAGGCGGCGGAACTGGTTCGACGACAGCGCTTTCTGCTGCTCGCCGAGGTAATTCCACAGATTCACAAAGGCGAGGAAGTCAGACTCTTTATCGTGGAAACGACGGTGTTTCTCATCGGACGCCTGCTGTTTATCCATCGGGCGCTCACGCGGGTCCTGAATAGACAGCGCGGAGGTGATGATCATCGCCTCACGCACGCAGCCGTGTTTCTGCGCTTCCAGTACCATCCGCGCCAGACGCGGGTCTACCGGCAACTGCGACAACTGGCGTCCTGAAGGCGTCAGTTTATAAGCCGTTTGCTGCTCATCGGTCGTAATCGCCCCAAGCTCTTCCAGCAGACGCACGCCGTCCTGAATGTTGCGTTTATCCGGCGCTTCAACAAACGGGAATGCGGCGATATCGCCCAGCCCCAGCGCCGTCATTTGCAAAATAACCGAAGCCAGGTTGGTACGCAGAATCTCCGGGTCGGTAAATTCCGGGCGCGACAGGAAGTCATCTTCCGAATACAGACGGATGCAGATCCCTTCCGACACACGTCCACAGCGGCCTTTACGCTGGTTAGCGGAAGCCTGTGAAACCGGTTCAATCGGCAGCCGCTGCACTTTGGTACGGTAGCTGTAGCGACTGATGCGCGCAGTGCCGGGATCGATAACGTACTTAATGCCCGGTACGGTCAGCGAGGTTTCCGCCACGTTAGTCGCCAGCACGATGCGACGTCCGCTGTGCGACTGGAACACGCGGTTCTGCTCACTGTTAGAGAGGCGTGCATACAGCGGCAATACTTCGGTATGGCGCAAATTGAGTTTATTGAGCGCATCGGCGGTATCGCGGATTTCACGCTCGCCGCTCATAAAGATCAGGATATCGCCGGGACTTTCACGCCCCAGTTCATCCACCGCGTCAAAAATCGCCTGAAGCTGATCGCGCTCGGTATCGTCCGCTTCTTCGACAATTGGACGATAGCGCACCTCAACCGGGTACGTTCTGCCGGAAACTTCAATGATCGGCGCATTGTTAAAATGACGCGAGAAGCGCTCCGGGTCGATGGTCGCGGAGGTGATGATGATTTTCAGATCCGGGCGACGCGGCAACAGCTCTTTCAGGTAGCCAAGCAGAAAGTCGATATTCAGGCTGCGCTCGTGCGCTTCATCAATGATGATGGTGTCGTACTGCATCAGCAGCCTGTCCTGCTGGATTTCCGCCAGCAGGATACCGTCCGTCATCAGCTTGACCATCGTGTTGTCGCTGACGTGATCGCTGAAACGGACTTTATAACCGATGCAGCCGCCCGGTTCCGTTTGCAACTCTTCGGCAATACGGTTGGCAACGGTACGCGCCGCCAGACGACGCGGCTGCGTATGGCCGATCAGCCCTTTAATACCGCGCCCCAGCTCCATACAAATTTTCGGCAGCTGCGTGGTTTTACCCGAGCCGGTCTCCCCCGCCACAATCACCACCTGGTGGTCGCGAACGGCCTCCAGGATGGCTTGTTTTTTCTGGCTGACAGGCAGGTTTTCTGGATACGTTATTTCCGGTCTGGCGGCTTCGCGCAGCACAATTTTACCTGCTGCCTGTTCAATCTCTTTCGCCATCTCCAGGAGAATGGTCTGTTGTGCATCAGGTTTTTTAACCTTCTTCACGCCATGCAGGCGGCGGGCAAAGCGCTGCCTGTCACGCAGCATCAGCGTATCCAGCTGTTGCTGAAGTGCGGCGAAGGTGATTTTCTGTTGTTCTGTCATAGCATTAGAGGGCAGTGCTCTGCCGGGTAAAATCTCTTTTTAATGATTGGTATAGAGTACCACATCGGCGCTTTTCGTGTGTTGTTCAATAATTTCGAACATAGGATTCGATATATTGCGCTATCTCTGCGACAGGATTGTGAATAGAGTGTCAACAAGCAACGGGGCTCACCCCATTCAAACACATAAAAGGAAACACCCATGAGCAAAGTATTAGTTCTTAAATCCAGTATTCTGGCAGGGTACTCTCAGTCTGGTCAGTTGTCTGATTATTTTGTTGAACAGTGGCGCGAAAAGCATCCTGCGGATGCAATCACCGTGCGCGACCTGGCCGCGAATCCTGTTCCGGTACTGGATGGCGAACTGGTGGGTGCCCTGCGCCCGAGCGACGCTCCGCTGACTCCTCGTCAACAGGATGCGCTGTCGCTATCCGACGAGCTGATCGCGGAACTGCAAGCGCACGATGTGATCGTCATTGCGGCGCCGATGTACAACTTCAACATCCCGACTCAGTTGAAAAACTATTTTGACCTGGTTGCCCGCGCGGGCGTCACCTTCCGTTACACCGAGAAAGGGCCGGAAGGTCTGGTGACCGGTAAACGTGCGGTGATTCTCTCCAGCCGTGGCGGTATCCACAAAGATACGCCGACAGACCTGATCGCGCCGTACCTGAAAGTCTTCCTGGGCTTTATTGGTATCACCGACGTGAACTTCGTGTTTGCTGAAGGGATTGCTTACGGCCCGGAAGTCGCGGCCAAAGCGCAGTCTGATGCCAAAGCGGCGATTGACAGCGTTGTTGCTGCATAAGATTTATTTGCCTCATCCGGCCTGCAAGGGGTGTCATCCTCCCGCAGGCCGGATAACCTCCATCAGGCATTCATGCCATTCAGCACCGCAAGAACCTCATCCGAAAGTTGCAAATCCCCTGCCGCCATATTTTCACGCAAATGCGTCACTGACGACGTTCCCGGAATTAACAGGATATTGGCTGAACGTTGCAGCAACCATGCCAGCGCTACCTGCATTGGCGTCGCATTCAGGCTGGCGGCAACGTCGGAGAGCGTTGATGACTGCAACGGCGTAAACCCGCCCAGTGGGAAGAACGGCACATAAGCGATACCCTCGCCCGCCAGCGCGTCAATGAGTGCGTCATCCTGGCGATGGGCGATATTGTACTCATTCTGCACGCAAACAATTTCGGCAATCTTCCTCGCCTCAGCCACCTGTTTCGCGGTGACATTGCTCAGACCGATATGCTTCACCAGCCCCTGCTGCTGAAGTTCAGCCAGCACGCTAAAACTCTCTTCGATAGATCCTTCATGCGGGCCATGACCGTCGCCGAACATAACGCGCAGGTTGACCACATCCAGCACATCAAGTCCGAGATTACGCAGATTATCGTGAACCGCTTGCTTCAGTTCCGCAGGCGAGAAAGCGGGCAACCACGACGCATCTTCCCCGCGACGGGCGCCAATTTTGGTGACGATCGCCAGATCGTCAGGATACGGATGCAGCGCTTCTCGAATGATTTGGTTCGTAACATGCGGGCCGTAAAAATCGCTGGTATCAATGTGATTCACACCCAGCGAAATCGCCTCCCGAAGCACCGTCAGCGCGACGTGACGATCTCTCGGCGGGCCAAATACACCAGGTCCTGCCAGTTGCATTGCCCCATAGCCCAGCCGTTTTACCTGCCGGGAACCGAGAGAAAACGTCGCTGAATTACCGTGACTTGCCATAACTGCCCCTCTTGCTGAATATCGCTTCGGAGCAGACAGTATAGAAACTTACCCTGCAAATTATCGCGCTTTATCATACAAAACAGAAAATACGTAGAATCAATATCTCAATAGAACAACAACAGCATCAACCATCCCAGCCACAGAATGGCAACCCAGTACAACGTACGCTGACACTGCTTTAACGCCCCCTGCTGCCGCCCGGCAAGCGTCAACGTCAGTAGCTTTTCTCGCTGCCAGATAAAGCAAAGCACTTCACCAGCTTGCTCGTTATTTTCTTCGTTGATAAGAGAAAAATACTGAGCATCAAGCCACAGTCGCCAGCAACCAAACCAGACAATGCCGCTCATCATAGCGATCATTGTGCGGAGTATCCCCGGTGGTGAGAGCAGGAGAGCCCAGGCCAGCGGTGGGAAAGTGAAGAGCAAAAAGAAACGCCAGCTATTAAGCGTTTGCATCAACAAGCGAGCCTGTAGAAGATGCTTATTAGTTATGTTGTCACTTCTGTTTTCCATTGTTTTAACAGCTCCAGATGTTCAGATGTAAAAACAACCTGCGGTCGCGTCTTTCGTAGTCGATCAACTGCGTCATCAACACCTAACCCCGGATAGCGATACAATAACCATGCCGCCCCCACCAATGCACTGCGTGACAGTCCCAGCGCGCAGTGAATAAGGACGCTGCCATGAGTGATGCGCAATTGCTCCAGCGAACCCACTGCCTGATAAAGCGTGTCGTAGTCCGGTTTAACCAGATCCAGCATCGGTACGCAACAATAGACAACGTCTTGCGAAGCGTGGGAGCGGGGAAACTCACCGGTCAGATCCAGTACCGCCTGTTGCTCCACAGGTCTGCACGGATACGCACCTAAAAACAGCCCATCGACCAGAGGGCTGACCGCCGGTAAGCGGCGGGTATAGCAGTGCATAGAGAGCATCATCCCCAGTCGCCAGGGAAACAGCAGCCACCAGGCGGCGGGCGTTAACCGCCCCGTCCTGTCTTTTTGTAATGCCTCGACGCCGAGCGCACCATAAGCCAGCGCCACAATCAGCAACGCCAATGTCGGCCACCACAACCAGGGCGTCACAAACGTGCCAGCCAGACACGCCAGTACACCAAACAGATAGCGAGTAGCCAGAATCTTACGCTTACCAGAGGCGATGCGCCAACGCCATTGCCCCTGTCCCGGAATCAACCAGTCGATAACCATACCCACTGCCAGCCCGGTGATAACATCAATAAAATGGTGCTGCCAGGTAGTCAGAACCGATACGGCAATCAGCAAAAACCAACCACCGTTCAATGCTTGCCATTTGCCCTTCAGATGACGATGGAAGTGCCGCCACAGCAACCAGCACAAAATAATATGCAACGACGGCGACTGATTGTACGGTAAATCAAACCGTTCAAGCTGACCAAAGAGCCAACCGGCCGGACCGGTTATCTCCGGTCTGGTGAAGGTAAATTGCAGCGGAAATAACAAGAAGCCAATGCAGGCAATCAGTGAAGCCAACACTAATTTGCAGACCAGTCGCCGCTGTTCATTCAGCGTTGTACAGACGAATAGCGACAGGCCGTACAGCAGATCCAGACTCCAGTAAGGAATAATAGTCAGGGGCACAAAAGGAATATGCCGCTCCCACTCAAAAACCAGACTACTAATGTTATCTCGCCCGGCGGTAAACTGGTTAACCTGCCCGTAGGTTAAAAAGAAAAACGGAGCAAGCAGCAGTAACCAGCCTATACCTTGCCGGTAAACAGAACGTCGGGTTGTCATGATGCGCGACGCACCGCCATAGAAACGGTGAAAATTCCCCACCCATCTATCAGTTGAGCGCATTTATCGAACCCGGCCTCCCACACCAGCGCATCCATTTCGCCTTGCGTACGCACACGCATCACCCATGCTTTTCCATCCTTATGACTGGTCAACGACCAGGCGATGGTTTTTAACTGTGGATGCCAGGGCTGACCGGTGTAGATCAGAATACCTCCCGGCTCAATGGCATCTGCCAGCCCGGCAAGAGAATTACGTACCAGCGTATTTTCCGGGAACAATTCATACAGTCCTGAGACAATTCCCAGCGTCGGTCGAGGTAGCAGCGCAGCCAGTTCTTCACGGTTAAAAGCATCCCCCCTTTCAAAACGCGCACGTGCCGCCATTGCGCGAGACGCTATCATTTCCTGGCCTCTCGCCACATTTAATTCGCTGTAGTCTCGTAGCAAAATTTCATCCACTGCCGTTTCACTTTCCAGCGCATCAAGTACATAACGCCCGTGACCAGCAGCAACATCAACCACCCGCACCGTCGTTCCCTGCTCAGCAAGTTTGGCAACCGCATGCTGAATCAACATCTGCATATGGATTTTACGCTGACGGATCCCTTTCCAGCCCACGCTATTGAGGTAGTTTTTGTCAATCAGACGCCCCAGTGCGCTGCTACCCTGCGGTTGATTGCGATAGACATAATCGAGCGTACTGCCAGAATCAAACCCCGTTTCAAATCCCAGACGGACTCCAGTGGATTGCGTCCCCAGCATCTTCATGCCATAGCGCAAGGTACGATAAGCGATGTCATTTAGCGAATAAGGTTCCGGCCCACCGCTTAACATTCGCCAGGTATCCGCCCCCGGACTCCAGCGGTCTTCGTCGCTATAGTCAAAACGTTGAGGAGGCAGAGCATAGAGCGTATCAATAAACACGCGCATTTTATCAAACGCCAGATGCCTCTCTTTTTCACCCAGCGTATCGTGATAAAACCCCGGCAGAATATGAATTTCTTTTAGCGGGTTGCGCAGTCTCTGGTAGAAATCGATCTGCGGCTGGCGGTGAACAACGTAATCCTCCCCGGAGACCAACATCTGCACTGGCAAGGTGATCGCGCTGGCATCGCTGACAATTCTCTCTGCCGTTTTGTAGAGATCGAGCAGGATATTAACCGCGATAGGACGGGTGACCAGCGGATCCTGATTGAAACTTGCCACCCTCGCCGGGTCGTGGGTCAGATACTTGCCCTTCACGTAGGAGTTAACAAAAAAGAGCCCGCGCAGTCGGTGCATCAACGCCAGCCCTGAGCGGGCAAACGGCACATACAGTTTGACCTTAAACGCCGGTGATGCCAGCACCAGACCGCGGATGGTCGGGGCGTAGTCATGTACCCAGGTTGCCGCCAACACCGCACCAACGCTTTGTGCCACAACCACCACATCCTCTATTGAGGCCTGACTGTCAGTTGCAACAAAACGAACAAACTCATCCACATCCAGAACCGAACGAGCCAGCGATGGACTGTAACCGCGCGGGCCCGGCGAGCGCCCGTGCCCACGGGCATCCCAGGCGTAGAACGCCGTATCCGGCATCGCCAGTTCATCGATAATATGTTGCAGACGACCAGAATGCTCATGTCCGCGATGGAACAGGACAATCACTTTCGGCGTTGCCCCTGCCGACGTTGCGGGCCAGTAGCGATAAAACAGCTCAACGTTGTCATTGGTTAAAAATTGCCGTTCTTCAGGCGCCCGTGTATTAATCATGGGAATGACTTCCTGTTGTTTGTTGCGAAAGCGCTACCAACTGGCACTTCAGATCGTCCATAAACGTGTTTTTATCGGAATTAAAACTCAGTGCGTTACCTACCGTGACGCCGATAAACAGCGGAAGCGGAATACGGTTTCCCTTGGCCATCACTCGCTCTGTTCCCCGCAGCCAGACAGGAATAATCGGGACTTCCGGCATGCTTTGGCTCAAATGCCATAACCCTGATTTCAGCGGCGACAGCTTACCTGCCTCGCCGCGCGTGCCTTCTGGAAAAAGGATTAATGTTTTTCCCTCACGCAATGCCTGCTCGCACAGTGCCAGAGGGTTAGCCTCTCCGCCTTTACGTGAAATGGGGATAATGTTGAGAATATTGAGCGCAAACCACGCCATGATTTTATTACGCAAGAAATAATCAGCCGCCGCGACGGGATGCACTTCAGCCTGACGGCAGAGTGGAAAAAGAGAAAGTAGCGCGAAGACATCCATGTGACTGTTGTGATTGGCCACCACAATCGCCGGGCCGCTTTTCGGCAATCTTTCTTGATATTTAACACGCAGACCAAGCCACAACCACATGATCGGCCAGACGATGCACAGCGCAAACAACGGACGAAGGATACGCGTCATCATAGGTTAGTAGCAGAAGTAACGAATGAAATGAAAGAAGACGGGCGCGGTAAAGATCAGCGAATCGAGCCGATCAAGGATGCCTCCATGTCCGGGTAACAGCGTGCCGCTGTCTTTAACACCGATATCGCGTTTGATCGCGGACATCACCACATCACCGCAAAATCCAGTTATGCCAATAATCACACCTGCCAACAGCGCCATCGGCCAGTTTAACGGCGTAAGCAGCGGCCCCAGAATCATTGCCGCCACCGCCGTCGTTACCACGCCCCCCAGCAATCCTGCCAGGGTCTTATTCGGACTGACCTTCGGAATGACTCTGATACGGCCGAGCGATTTCCCCCACAGGTATTGAGCAATGTCGTTGAATTCGGTCAGCCCCACCAGAAACAGCACCAACAGTGCGCCGGTCTGTAGACCATCTGCAGGCAGTACCAGTAAAAAGGCGACATGGCTGAAGGCAAATACTGTCGTCATCAAACTCCAGTGCAGTTGAGACGCGGTACGTAAAAAGCCCTGCGTATCGCCTGTAAGGACCATCCGCGCAGGTAAGAACAGAAAAACATAAACGGGAATAAACACCACAAACATGCCGTACCAGCCAATGCCAATCAGCCAGTAATTGATGGGGATGGCAATAAACATCCACAGCAGTGGCATACGGTCTGATTGTCGCGACGGTGCCAGCGTCAGAAACTCTTTTAGCGCTATAAAGCTCACCAGTGCGAAAAATGTCAGCGCCAGCCATTGCGGACTGAGCATCGCCAGCGAAAACAGCACGATAATCACCCACCATGTGCGAATGCGCAGCGTCAGTTCCTGCCAGTCTTTCCCTGGACGCAGCAGCACCAGTAATCCATTGACTACCGTTGCCACCAGCAAAAGCGCAAAAATGACCGCGAGCGATTTCTCCAGCAACATCATTTCGCCTCCTCGTCATGTAATGCACTACGGCAGCGGTTGATGACCGTCCACAGCAGCAACACGATTGCAACGCCCCACACGGCGTTATTCCAATGCAAAAGCTCTGGCCAGATCGCCAACCCCAGTCCCCAGGCACCAAACACCAGCGCCCTGTCGCTTTTCCCCAACGGCCCGGCATAGCTGCGCACGCCATTGATGGTTTGTGCCAGCACACCACAAAACTCGGTCATTGCCGCACAGAACAACATGAGCAGCACCAGCAACGTATTACTGTATGGCAGCAGCATAAAAGGCAGGTAGAGAGCGACATCAGAGAGAACATCCCCAGTCTCATTGAGAATGGCGCCAGGACGTGATTTTTGATTGCACTCTCGCGCCAGCATGCCGTCCAACGCATTAAGCGCCATACGCACAAACAGCACGACAGGAAGCAGAAAAAATAAATCAGGATGAGGAAAGAAAACTAACACCGCACCGGTGATCAGGGAAAGCGCCATCGCTGCAAGGGTGACGTGATTAGCGGTGGCATGGTGTTTGTACAACCAGAACATCAATGGGCGCAGAAGCGCCTGAAAAGCGGGCTTTATCTGATAAAGCGTCATCATCATTCCCTGATAATCTATGAACTTTTGTCATAGTGCACTAATTAATCACATCATGACGAATGCTTTCCATCAACTGAAGGTAAAATCAGATATTACCAACGTGTGGCAACGTTACTTTTTCAGCCACTTACCGTTAATGCCCTGCACATACTCACCCGGCTTTGCACGGTCGACCAGCTTTTGTCCGGCCATTTTCGCCACCTCATCCACCGGAATCTGATGGCTTTTCGCCAGCTGTTGATAACTGGCGCTACGCTCTTTATTAATCTCGCTGACGAGCGAGCGCGTTTCTGGATCGGTTGCCAGCGCCACCAGATAACCATTAAGCGTTTCCCCCACTCGCCCTTGCGTTCTCGCTTCGCTCAGAGTCAACGCGATGGCGTTGCAGCTCAATAAACTCAGGATAAGAACGGTCGCTCTAAGCTGTTTTTTCATCATGACCTCAGAACAAATCACTGCGTGACTTCAATAAACTTTCCACGTCCTTATCAACCTTGATATGAATTTCATGCTCAATTTTGACGTTCATATTGATGGTGATCGGTTCCTTCGGCGCTGCAACTTCAATACGCGGCGTACAGCCAGCCAGTAAGAAGAGCGCCAGCATGGCAATCATCGTTTTCATTGTTGTTCCTCACATTCCTTGCCTTCCGGGCAACGGGTTTCCGGCAACGCGGTGTTTTGTTCAAGCCATGCCTGTAAGTTGTCGCCAAAACGCAAACTGCGCCAGAGCGTAAAGACATTTTCTTCATGGGTATAGTTCAGGTTAACCGTGCCGACTTTACCGTCCACATGGCTTTTACCCGTGACCGTCGCCTGCATGGTCAGCACGCCCAGATTGTCCAGATTAATCTTCGTCCACGAACGGGCAATCTCCATATAGCGTAACCAGTTGATTGCCGCGCCCGCCGCCATATTGTCTTTGACGACCGCATCGGCGGTATCTTTATCGATACGCAGCGTCATCGGGCCTGGATTGGTTAACCAGCCGTCTTTAATGATCCATTTTTCATTGCTCAGCCACAGCGGAAGCGCGCCGCTAACCGGGCCGGACATCGCAAATTGTTTGGGATTCACCGCGCTGATCAGTTCGCTGGAAGAGACATTTTGCACCCGCAGCAGTGCCGGATCGTGCTGCGGCATACGCAGCTGTTTCATGATGATTTTGCCGCCCAGCACATCCACGCTCACGTCACTCAGCAATAAAGGATTCTCTTCGCTCCACGGATAGCTTCCCTGGAGATCGGCCGTGATATTTTTCGCGGTGACCTGGTTTACCACCTCTGCGATGCGTAATGACACCGGCCCGCGCGTCCCCAGTTGCCAGGCACCCTGACTGAAACGGAACGGCAACACAAAATCGACGCCGTTGATTTGGTTGTCCGGCATCCAGGCGCTACCGCCTTTCAGTACGCCGTGTCCACCCGCTTCGAACCCCTGATCCTCTGCGGCGGAAAAAGCCACCTGCGCGTACAGTTCGCCTGCGCGCAAATTCATTTTCCAGTCAGGAGGCAGCAAGGGCTGGAAGACCGTAACCGACTGTTTTGGCCACCAGGCCTGCCCGCGTAAACGAATGCCGTCCCAGCGCCCATTTACCCGCACTGGCCCAATCGCCCCGGCGTGCAGGTCGCCTTTGAACTGGAATACCGTTGGGTCCGTTCCTTCAACGCTGAATTTGAGCGTTGACGGCGGTAAGACGCTGCCGCCGGTGAACACGGTATTGCCCGCATCCAGCGATAACGCGCCGCTGAAGGTCGGGTTCCCGGCATCACGAACCCACACGATCGGTTTATCCAGCACCAGGCGCGGAGACGCCACCGTCATCGTGCCGTATTGCAGTTGATCGAACCCGGTGGACAGGTCGGTAAGCGTGATGGTGTTATCGTGCCATTCTCCTTTCCCGGCGACATCCCAACCGGCGTTCATCGGGGTGAAGCTGCCCTCGCCCCAGTAACGCCACTGCCAGCGCCCTGCATCGGGAAGAAAATCATTCGCCAGCCCATCAAGATGCAGGACAAAGTCGCCCATCTTATTTTCGTGCGCGCGTAAAATTGCCTGTAATCGGCCATCAACTCCGCGTTGGGTGACTTTTACACCAGCCAGCGGCCAGCGAATTTCGTCAATATCCAGAGAGTCGATCACCCGGCCACGAGAACGCAACAGCGCGCCGGGTTCAAAGGTCAGTTGTGGATCGGCCAGACTGCCGGTGAGCTGTGTCGGCAGTACCGCATAAAAAATCAGATCGTCCTGTTTTGCTTCACCGGTTAAACGCAAGGGCATGTCGCTGTTATCCATACTCAGCTTGCCTGGCCCAATCGTCAGCACCGCATTGCCTTTACCCGCATCGCCTTGCGTCAGAACATTCAACCGGCCGCTTATCACCGCATTCTCAAGACCTGCCTGCCAGTTATTAATGTTGATCCCCAGACGTCCGCTCAGCGGAAAGCCCTGATACGGCCAGTTCCAGCGTCCATCGCTGATGGCAAGTTGCTGGCGAGTAACCTGCCAGGGGAGATCGAGCAGCGGCTCCGGGTTACCGCGCGCCATGACGATCAGCTGTCCGGCGTTGTCCCGCCACTCCAGTTCCGCATCCACCAGCGACGGTTCCTGCGGCAGGCTCAGCGTTGCGACGGCGTGTCCGTTCACCGGCAGCCCGTCCGGCACCAGAGGCAGCGTAAATTCTCCTTCCAGTTTTACAGGGGGCTGATTTTCGAAGGCGCTCACCTCCAGTTGGCTGACGGTGAAGTTTTGCCCGTGCAGCCGCCCCTGAAAGTTGACCTTCTCGCCCTGATAACGAATCTGTTGGAGGGCTGGCGTCAGCGAAAGCGACAATTTCCCCTGCCATTCCTGCCAGAGAGAAAGAATAAGCCTGTCGATATTAACCCAGGTATCAGGCAGCATAGACTGCCATTCTGCGAGCGTGCGCGGCGCTGCGGGCGATGGTTCAGATTCAGGGAGTTTTGCCAGACAGGCGGAGTCCAGTTCAAGCGTACCGATATTCAGCTGCCAGCGGCTGGGATGGGTGAGTTCCGCGCCGCTCATGCGTGCTAACGGGCAGTCCTTCACCAGATAACGCAGCTCCGGGATATGCAGGCCGTGGCGCGTAAGTTTCGGGCTTTCATCCAGCGCGATACGCGTACCAACCGGTAACCAGATGCCCGCCAGCGTAGGAAGCCACAGGCCAAGCGTCATGAGCAGCGTTAACGGTATAAGGATCAATAATAAAAGTAGCGCGAGAACGGCTTTGTATTTACCCTTCATGGGTAGTTAATATCCTGATTTAGCAAAAATTAAGCCGGTAAGGCTCGTATTGTGGCATGTTTGGGCGCTCAGTTGAAGGCATCGCCCTCACTAAGGATAGATGTTCTGCCGCGACCCAACAATTTTGAGGCCGTCTTAGAAATGATAAAGTTGATGATATAACAGAGCGTTAGTATCCGATCCTTCTGCCATCTCACCATGATGGCGCACATCCGCAGTCAGGCAAACATTTTGTACTGAATTAACTCAGTCTCCTGATTTATTACGGAAAACAGAGGCGCAGAGGACTGACCATTTGCAGATCCTCTGCCAGGGTTCACATTCCTGCCATTCTGTAGCAGCGTTTATACCCGGTATGTTCCATTCCTGAATGCCAGATACCGGGTAAGGTCATATTTCAGCAAAACTGCGCCAGCGCCAATCAAGAGAACATCCTTGATAATGAAGCTGTCAATTTTCCCCAGTTGTGGCAGCAGGCTCAGAGTCGTTACTCCTGTAGTGATAACAATGAGATCGCCAGATATGCCAACACCAGGTCGGGCGAAGCCAATGATCAACGCAAGAAATGTAATGGTTTCCATAACGCCAAGGAAATAACTTCCCCCGTGGACACCAAAAATCAAATACAGAATATTGAGCCATGTTGATGAAATCAGAGGCTCCAGGGCCATAACTTCAAAATCAAACCATTTATAAGTACCAAACAGCATAAATACACCGATAACGCTCAGGCGAAGAATGACGATGTCGTAATCTGAGCGAATAAATCGATTAATGAAATTCTTCATTCATATTCTCCAGGAAGATAATAATGAGATGCCAGTCAGATTTTATCTCAGATGAGAAATATCAGTTCAAAAAAAGCACTCCGATCAATGCCGTTATTTTTAAATGGCAGGTGCATTCCATTTTTTAAGCCGATTTTTTTCTTGATATTGTAAATATGCGAATATACTGTTTTCTTACTTCGACCTCTCACCCTGGCGATTTGCTCTACACTAAAGTGTTTATAGTATAAAAGGAAAGCGATAATTCTTTCATTATATGTTAATGATTTACCTTGATCACTCAAACAAGATCCATGCTTCATATTGCAAGGCTCTGACTTGCAGGCAAGGTAAAAATCATACCCGTAGAAAAGTACGCTCATGAGTCCGGCGAACTCATTATCACAGATAATAAAATACGTTTCTTTTTTGCTGTTAAAATGTTCAACGCCAAGTGCCTCACACGAGTTGAATAATACTTCAGCGCCTTGCTGAAAATAAAAATCATGCGTCGCGATGATAATTTTCATTATCGCTCCATGAGCAGGGAGTAAAATACCCCCTGCTGTAAGCTTTAATCAGAACTCCAGACTAATACCCGTGTTCCATGAAACGGAGTCTCCACCGGCCGCAACTGCCATTTTACCTGCAACATTGTCTGTAAAGCGGTAGCCGATCCCAACGGCTACTGCCTGCTTATCTGAATATCCTCCCAATGCCGCAGTAGCATTAAATTTACCCACGCTATAAGGCTGGAATAAACCTGCAAGCGCCGCATTCTGAGCTGCACTTTCACGAATTTCTTTGCGGTTGTTAGATATCTGTTTTTGCAGACCATTCATTCTGTCTGCCGCCATTTTTTGCCAGGATTCATGAAGATCTAAACGGCGACTATTCTTACTGGCCGCAGACTGGTTAGCATTGATTTTTCCAGATAAATATTTGCTGGTCTGAGAAAGCTCGCCACGAACAGCTTCCGTATTGTTGTCTATACGCGCGTAAGCATCCCTTTTGACACTGCCGATTTCGCCGCGCAGGGAATCACCCTGCTGCTTAAGCTCGCCACGCACGGCTTTTGCATTACTGTCGGCTCGTGCGTAGGCATCCCTTTTGGCGCTGCCGATTTCACCACGCAGGGAGTCACCCTGCTGCTTAAGCTCGCCACGCACGACTTTCGCATTATTGTCAGCCTGTGCAATTGCATCAGCTTTGGCCTGGCCAATTTCGCCGCGCAGAACATCCTTTTGTTCATCCAGTTCTTTATTAACCTTTCCAACGCTTACGGTCACGTCCTGTTTCACCGTATTTATTGCGTCCTGCTGTGAAGCCAGCGAGCGATTTTGAGCATCAATATGCTCCGCTAAAACATCAGTATAAACACTCTGCAAGATATCCCGAGCACTAATAGCATTATCAACATACTCTCTCGTACTTTTATCTGTAGCTTTAATATACTCTCTCGTTCTGTCATTTGTAGCTTTTACATGATTATCTATATATTTGGTCAGCTCATCTTTAGAAACGCCCCCTTTTTGAGAAACGGTTTGAGCTAATTCAGCCAGTTGCTTAAATAGTTCTTTTTTGGTAACTGGTGTGTCGAGATCGTTGCCCTGGTCCGCTGCCCAACTGATATTGCTTAGAGCACCGAACAAAACCACACCTAGCATAGAGGCCATAACATTCTTATGCATGTAAACACCCTTAAATTAAAATTAAGAACAATTTTTATCTATTGCAGAAATAAACAGACTCAACCAGAGAACAACAATCTGGAATTCGCCATCTTTTGCGTAGGAAATTTTCAATCAACCAAACCTGCCTGATTCCAACTTTTAAATTAATTGCTATCATCTCTCGACTGAAGCCAGAAAGTATTAGTGCAAGAACACTTTTAGACAGCTTCGATAACCTCCCGGAAGAAAGTCGCGCATGTGTTATTTCATTAAGTAAAGGTACTGTATCCGTAAGATATGCTGTATCCTGAACAGATTCTTTCCTTAGTAAAACAGGAGGAAGAAAATAAATTACACGCTGTATTGTTTTATCGTGGTGTTTTACACCGCTTCTCCCTTCAATAGTGAAGTAGTTAAAAAACTCAGCAATGGTCTCATCCACAGGCAAAAAATAGCCATGCTTAAATATCAATGCTGCGCACGGGTAACATTCCCGAACATGCAGCCAGAAACTCAAAAATAAAGACGGCCGCCCATATATTACGACAGTAGCTGAAGGATACCTGTGAAGCTGCTCCAGTAGACTACATGTAGAGCAGGCATTTTCAGTTATTGAAATTGGTTTATTCAATAAGGTTATCTTGCTTACTGTACCAGGCTTATTCATCGACAGATTCATCGCGTACATTTTTATTCCATTAAAAAGTCGCTACGATACTGCGCGCAGTCATAATAACACCTCCAACTTAACTTCGCCGGATAAGACAGGATTTAACATGCTGTGTTGTTAATAGTATGTATTAAGTTAAGGCAATATCATCCCTCCACTCTCGTTTGTATTGAACGTGTTAATAAAAATCACGAAGATTCCAGTTAAAATAACAAAACTAATTTCTTGGTTAAATTATGCTTATTTGGAATCCTTTGACAATCCCTTGATAAACGGGATAACAGGAGCATATCAACGCCTGTTTAAATAAGTGCAAAAAATAAAAGGGAAATTACTGCTGGTCACACCAGACAGGACAATTGGTGAAATTTACAGAAATGTGATAAATATCACAGCAAATGAAAAAGTTCATGAAATTCATCATGGAATGGAGCGATGGGCGGAGCAATTATTAATTTTTGTCAATCAATTGAAGCGATAGGTGATTTCGTATGAAAGTGATGGTTTGCAGGTTATGTCTGTCGGTTGTTCGACGTTACGAACGTCTGTCAGACTGATTCGCTACAGAAAGGATACGTCAGTCTGTGGAAGAGTAACTGGCCCACTGATAAGGCGTGGGTTCAGAATGACCGGAAGGGAAATATGTGTTAAAGAAAGTTGTTTAATTTTAGTATGATAGGTGCCTTAAGAAGAGATGTTCTAAAATTATTCATTATGTCATGATCACGCCTATCAATTATTTTTTAAATTTTGTAAGATAATTTTAATTGATTCAATGTTATTCCACCATCGCTGGAGAAAGTCTTATGAAACTCGCTGTTTACAGTACAAAGCAGTACGACAAGAAGTACCTGCAACATGTTAACGAGTCCTTTGGTTTTGAACTTGAATTTTTTGACTTTCTGCTGACTGAAAAAACGGCAAAAACCGCCAACGGTTGCGAGGCGGTATGCATCTTCGTTAACGACGACGGCAGTCGCCCGGTTCTGGAAGAGCTGAAAAAGCACGGCGTAAAATACATTGCGCTGCGTTGCGCTGGCTTCAATAACGTCGATCTGGACGCCGCAAAAGAGCTGGGTCTGCAAGTCGTGCGCGTCCCGGCCTATTCTCCTGAAGCCGTCGCCGAACATGCGATTGGTATGATGATGACGCTGAACCGTCGCATTCATCGCGCTTATCAACGTACCCGTGATGCAAACTTTTCACTGGAAGGTCTGACCGGTTTTACCATGCACGGTAAAACGGCTGGCGTGATCGGGACGGGCAAGATCGGCGTCGCCGCGCTGCGTATTCTGAAAGGTTTTGGTATGCGACTGCTGGCGTTTGATCCTTACCCAAGCGCCGCCGCGCTGGAGCTTGGCGTGGAGTATGTCGATCTGCCGACGCTGTTTGCGGAGTCTGATGTCATTTCTCTGCATTGCCCGCTGACAGCTGAAAACTACCATTTGCTTAATCATGCCGCGTTCGATCAGATGAAAAATGGGGTGATGGTGATCAACACCAGTCGTGGGGCGTTGATTGATTCGCAGGCGGCAATTGAAGCGCTGAAAAACCAGAAGATTGGTTCACTGGGGATGGACGTCTATGAAAACGAACGCGATCTGTTCTTTGAGGATAAGTCCAACGATGTGATTCAGGATGACGTATTCCGTCGTCTGTCTGCCTGCCATAACGTGCTATTCACCGGGCACCAGGCTTTCCTGACTGCGGAAGCGTTGACCAGCATCTCGGAAACCACTCTGCAAAATCTGGAACAGCTCTCAAAAGGTGAAACCTGCCCGAACGCCCTGTTCTGACCCTTCTGCTCCCCTGCGTTCAGGGGAGCACTTTCAGATAATCCCCGATGATATACCAGGCTATATCATTACAATTATGAATGATTTCCCGTCAGCAAATGTAGAGAGTTTTAATGAAGAAGATCGTCGCACTGGTTGCACTCAGCATGCTTATGGCAGGCTGCGTCAGCAATGGAAAAGTCTCCGTTAACTGTGATCAGCTACAGCATCACCGTTTTGTTCTGGAGAGTGTAAACGGAAAACCAGTCGCTGCGGGTAAGAACGCCCCGGAGTTAAGCTTCGGTGAAAAAATGACGGTTTCCGGCCGCATGTGCAACCGCTTCAGCGGCCAGGGCAAGCTGTCTGATGGCGAGCTGAAAGTCAAAGAAATGGCGATGACGCGTATGATGTGCGCCGACCCGCAGTTAAATGAACTGGATCACACCATTAGCGCGATGCTCAAACAAGGCGCGCAGGTCGACTTAACGGCTAACCAGTTGACGCTGGCGACCGCAGAACAAACGCTGATGTTCCGACTGGCTGATTTAGTGCATTAATAGCTGCCGCAGCTTCCAGCGGCGAGCGACTGTTCACTACAGCGTTTGCCGTTGGGTAATGCGCACATGCCAATCGCCGATCCGTCAAGCTGACGGGCAACAGAGAGCGACCCGCCAATCATGGCGCAGTTAGCTTCCCCGGAACTGGACATTGCCGCCTTTAACCCCGGCGCAACATGCGCTGCCGTCGCCTGCTGAACAGGCTCATTACTACAGGCCGACAATAATAACGCGGCACACCCCACTAAAAACGCTGAGCGCATCTCTCTCCCCTCTGAACGTTAGCCGAAACGACACCGCCATAAATAATAGGCAGGCTGCCCTGCGTCGTCGAGAGGCAAACTGCCCATTTATGCGGTTCATTGACATTTTTTAGCAATTTTTTTGCCCTCTCTTTGATCAAATCATTCATTCCCTCTATTCCAGGGACACAAAAGCGAAAATGGTAGAGATCGGGGTTTGCTAAAATAGAGAGATAACTATCAGGGCCCGCCGATGTTTCGCGAGTCCCTCTTTTTGTGCAATGTAAGGGTGTCATATGATCACTATTGACGGTAATGGCGCGGTTGCTTCGGTCGCATTCCGTACCAGCGAAGTTATCGCCATCTACCCAATTACGCCCAGTTCGACAATGGCTGAGCAGGCGGATGCCTGGGCCGGAAACGGGCTTAAGAACGTCTGGGGCGATACCCCTCGCGTCGTAGAAATGCAGTCGGAAGGCGGCGCCATCGCCACCGTTCACGGGGCATTACAGACCGGGGCGCTCTCGACCTCATTTACCTCATCTCAGGGCCTGCTGCTGATGATCCCAACGTTGTACAAACTGGCGGGACAGCTCACGCCGTTTGTACTCCACGTCGCCGCACGCACCATTGCTACTCATGCCTTGTCTATTTTTGGCGATCACTCTGATGTGATGGCGGTTCGCCAGACAGGCTGCGCCATGCTGAGCGCCGGTAGCGTTCAGGAAGCGCAGGATTTCGCGCTCATTTCGCAGATTGCCACGCTGAAAAGCCGCGTGCCATTTATTCATTTCTTTGATGGTTTCCGCACCTCGCATGAAATCAATAAAATTGTGCCGCTGGCGGATGACACCATTCTGAAACTGATGCCGCAGGCTGAAATTGACGCGCACCGCTCCCGCGCGCTCAATCCTGAACATCCGGTGATTCGCGGCACGTCGGCCAACCCGGATACCTACTTCCAGTCCCGTGAAGCCACGAACCCGTGGTACAACGCGGTTTATGACCACGTTGAACAGGCAATGAATGATTTCGCCGGGGCCACCGGTCGCCAGTACAAGCCATTTGAATACTATGGCCATCCGCAGGCGGAACGCGTCATTATTCTGATGGGTTCCGCAATCGGCACCTGTGAGGAAGTGGTGGACGAGCTGCTGGCGCGCGGCGAAAAAGTGGGCGTACTGAAAGTCCGTCTGTTCCGTCCGTTCTCAGCAAAACATTTATTACAGGCGCTGCCGGAAACCGTACGTACCGTCGCCGTACTGGATCGCACCAAAGAGCCTGGCGCACAGGCCGAACCGCTGTATCTGGATGTGATGACCGCGCTGGCGGAGGCATTCAACAGCGGCGAGAGAGAAACCTTACCGCGGGTGATCGGCGGGCGCTATGGTCTCTCCTCAAAAGAGTTTGGCCCCGATTGCGTGCTGGCTGTTTTCAACGAACTGGCGAGCGCCAGACCCAAATCCCGCTTCACGGTTGGCATCTATGATGATGTCACTAATCTGTCTCTGCCCCTGCCGGAAAACACCCTGCCCGGTACAGCGAAACTGGAAGCACTATTTTACGGTCTGGGCAGCGACGGCAGCGTTTCTGCAACCAAAAACAACATCAAGATTATTGGTAACTCCACGCCGTGGTATGCACAGGGTTACTTCGTCTATGACTCGAAGAAAGCTGGCGGCCTGACGGTCTCTCACCTGCGCGTCAGCGAGCAGCCGATTCGTTCCGCTTACCTGGTAGCGCAGGCTGATTTTGTCGGCTGCCACCAGTTGCAGTTTATTGATAAGTATCAGATGGCGGAACGTCTGAAACCAGGCGGTATTTTCCTGCTCAATACGCCGTACAACGCAGATGAAGTCTGGGCACGTCTGCCGCAGGAAGTTCAGGCGGTGCTGAACCAGAAAAAAGCGCGGTTCTTTGTGATTAACGCGGCTAAAATCGCCCGCGAATGCGGACTGGCGGCACGTATTAATACCGTGATGCAGATGGCCTTCTTCCACCTGACGCAGATTCTGCCTGGTGATAGCGCGCTGGCGGAATTACAGGGAGCGATAGCGAAAAGCTACAGCAGTAAAGGCCAGGAGCTGGTTGAGCGTAACTGGCAGGCGCTGGCGCTGGCGCGCGAATCGGTAACAGAAGTTCCGTTGCAGGCGGTGGACCCGCACAGCGCAAATCGTCCTCCGGTGGTGTCTGACGCAGCGCCCGATTTCGTTAAAACGGTTACAGCCGCCATGCTCGCCGGGCTTGGTGACGCCCTGCCCGTTTCAGCGTTGCCGCCAGACGGCACCTGGCCGATGGGGACGACCCGTTGGGAAAAACGCAACATCGCCGAAGAGATCCCTATCTGGAAAGAAGAGCTGTGTACCCAGTGTAACCACTGTGTCGCCGCCTGCCCGCACTCGGCGATCCGCGCTAAAGTGGTTTCGCCGGAAGCAATGGAGAACGCCCCGGCCAGTCTGCACTCGCTGGATGTGAAATCACGCGATATGCGTGGTCAGAAATACGTGTTGCAGGTGGCGCCGGAAGACTGCACGGGTTGTAACCTGTGTGTTGAAGTTTGCCCGGCGAAAGACCGCCAGAACCCTGAAATCAAGGCCATCAACATGATGTCCCGCCTTGAACATGTCGAAGAAGAAAAAGTGAATTATGACTTCTTCCTCAATCTGCCGGAAATCGACAAGAGCAAGCTGGAGCGTATTGATATTCGCACCTCTCAACTGATCACGCCGCTGTTCGAATACTCCGGCGCCTGCTCCGGTTGTGGTGAAACGCCGTATATCAAGCTGCTGACCCAGCTGTATGGCGACCGCATGTTAATTGCCAATGCGACCGGCTGTTCTTCTATTTATGGCGGTAACCTGCCTTCAACGCCTTACACCACCGATGCCAACGGTCGCGGCCCCGCATGGGCGAACTCGCTGTTTGAAGATAACGCCGAATTCGGTCTGGGCTTCCGCCTGACAGTTGATCAGCATCGCGTGCGCGTCATGCGGCTGCTGGAACAGTTCGCCGATCGCATCCCAACGGATTTAAACGACGCATTGCACGCCGACGCGACGCCGGAAGTTCGTCGTGAACAGGTCGCCGCATTACGCCAGCATCTGAAAGATGTCGACGGCGCGCATGAACTGTTAACCGATGCCGATGCGCTGATTGAGAAATCAATCTGGCTGATTGGCGGTGACGGCTGGGCCTACGATATTGGCTTTGGCGGTCTGGATCATGTGCTGAGCCTGACCGAGAACGTCAATATTCTGGTTCTGGACACGCAGTGTTATTCCAATACCGGCGGACAGGCGTCGAAGGCGACGCCACTTGGCGCGGTCACGAAGTTTGGCGAACACGGCAAGCGCAAAGCGCGTAAGGATCTGGGTGTGAGCATGATGATGTACGGTCATGTGTATGTCGCGCAGATCTCGCTGGGCGCGCAGTTAAACCAGACGGTGAAAGCAATCCAGGAAGCGGAAGCGTATCCGGGGCCATCGCTGATCATTGCATACAGCCCATGTGAAGAACACGGCTACGACCTGGCGCTGAGCCACGATCAGATGCGTCAGTTAACGGCTACCGGCTTCTGGCCGCTGTACCGCTTTGACCCGCGTCGCGCCGATGAGGGTAAACTGCCGCTGGCGCTGGATTCCCGTCCACCGTCAGACGCGCTGGCAGAGACGCTGCTCAACGAGCAACGCTTCCGCCGCCTGAATGCACAGCAGCCAGACGTTGCTGAACAGCTCTGGAAGGATGCGACGGCGGATCTGCAAAAACGCTATGACTTCCTTGCTCAACTGGCAGGTAAAGCAGAAAAGAGCAGTGCTGAATAATACGGCTGTTTGAGTATTCGTCAGGACGAAAAAAAGCCCGAACCAAGGTTCGGGCTTGTCAATTCATTCGCTGGAAGATCAGTACTTATCGCAATGGCCCAACGAAAAAAGCAAAATGTGACAATAAAGGCATATAACCCGCGCAGAATATCGCAACAAAATTAAATTGTATAATTTTTATTTTATATGTTTTATTAAAAAACATTCCTGTCAATTATCATCATTTCTGTAGAATTATTTAATTAAGATTTTACTTAAGGCGTAACAATTCATATTTATCTCTTTACGGAACTTCTCCTTTAGCATGATTTCACTTCCCTTATGGGGAGTCACAGGTAAATAAAAAAACTAAAGGGTTATTTCAATGAAAAGAAAAGTACTGGCTCTCGTAATCCCTGCCCTGTTAGCAGCAGGCGCGGCCCACGCCGCTGAAGTTTATAATAAAGACGGCAATAAATTAGATCTCTATGGCAAAGTAGACGGTCTGCATTATTTCTCTGATGACGCAAATTCTGACGGCGATCAAACATACATGCGTATGGGTTTCAAAGGTGAAACTCAGGTTAACGATATGATCACGGGTTACGGCCAGTGGGAATATCAGGTTCAGGCTAACGGTACCGAAGGTGATAAAGGTGACTCCTGGACTCGTCTGGCATTCGCAGGTATTAAAGTCGGTGACTATGGTTCATTCGACTACGGCCGTAACTACGGCGTACTGTACGACGTGGAAGGCTGGACCGATATGCTGCCAGAATTCGGCGGCGACTCTTATACCAAAGCAGACAACTTCATGACCGGTCGTGCTAACGGCGTAGCAACCTACCGTAATACCGACTTCTTCGGTCTGGTGGATGGTCTGAGCTTTGCGCTGCAATATCAGGGTGCGAATGAAAACCAATCCGGCAGCGAAGACACGTATTCCCAGGAGGGGACAAATAACGGCGGTGACCGTAACGTGAAAAACTCCAACGGCGACGGCTTCGGTATCTCTTCAACTTACGATCTGGGTATGGGCGTCAGCTTCGGTGCGGCATATACCACTTCCGACCGAACGAATCAGCAAGCAAATCACTCTACTGCTGGCGGTGATAAAGCAGATGCGTGGACTGCTGGCCTGAAATATGACGCTAACAACATCTATCTGGCGACCATGTATTCTGAAACCCGTAATATGACTCCTTACGGTGGCTCAAACGGCAGTGATAACACCATTGCCAACAAAACCCAGAACTTTGAAGTTACAGCGCAGTACCAGTTCGACTTCGGTCTGCGTCCTGCCGTATCTTTCCTGATGTCTAAAGGTAAGGATCTGGCCGGCGGTGAAGATAAAGACCTGGTTAAATATGCTGACGTAGGCGCGACCTACTACTTCAACAAAAACTTCTCCACTTATGTTGATTACAAAATCAACCTGCTGGATGAAGATGACAGCTTCTACACTCGCAACGATATGTCTACTGACGACGTCGTTGCTCTGGGTATGGTTTACCAGTTCTAAGTTCGTCAGCCCGCTGGCAACGGCGGGCTTTTCTCATAACAACAGTGTTTTATCTATACTAAAACAATATATTTGTTGCGCTAAAACTCTCCATTGATAGATGATATATTGCATAAAGATCTGCTGTAGAGGACGCCGGCAATGAACCATCATCCCGTTAAATCATCCCGTATTGCATCCGTCGGCTATGACGAAACCTCCAGCACGCTGGAAATTCGTTTTCATCGAACCGGTACTCTGCAATATCTCGGCGTCCCGTCGCGTATTTTCCGTGATTTTCTTGTCGTGGTTTCTAAAGGCCGCTTTTATGACGGCGTGATCAAAGGGAAATTTCCAGAGCAGAAACCAAACTCACGCTAAAATGTGACTCCTGTCATTGTACATAAAGTGCCATTAAGGGTTAAACTTTAATCGGATACTTAAACAGGAGGTTTTATGAGCAGAACGATTCTTGTGCCCATCGATATTTCAGATTCAGAATTAACTCAACGCGTTATCACCCATGTTGAAGCCGAGGCAAAAATAGATGACGCAGAGGTCCATTTCCTGACCGTTATTCCGTCACTGCCCTATTACGCCTCTTTAGGCCTGGCCTACTCAGCAGAGTTACCGGCTATGGACGATCTGAAAGCCGAAGCAAAATCTCAACTGGAAGAGATTATCAAGAAGTTCAGTATTCCTGCCGACAGAGTACAGATTCATATCGCGGAAGGTTCTCCGAAAGATAAAATTCTGGAAATGGCTAAAAAATTACCGGCAGACATGGTGATTATTGCTTCTCACCGCCCGGACATCACCACGTATCTGCTGGGCTCCAACGCCGCAGCGGTCGTACGCCATGCCGAATGTTCCGTCCTGGTGGTTCGCTAAACGCATCAGCCCGCACGCCGTTGCGGGCTTTTCATATCCACTTTTCAACCCTGCACGCTTACCTGCAACCTGAGGTATAACGGGTATAAATGTGCTGACATTCTTCTCGCCAATCCGTACCATACACGCCACAGTTTTTATATCAGATTTCTTTTGCCGGTCTTTCCGGCGTGATGCATACTTTTCTGATGCCACACAATGAATTGAGCCTCTATTAAATGTCGCAAAATCAAGATATTAGCAAGAAAGAACAGTACAACCTGAACAAATTACAAAAGCGTCTGCGTCGTAACGTGGGCGAAGCGATTGCTGACTTCAATATGATCGAAGAAGGCGATCGCATCATGGTGTGCCTTTCCGGTGGGAAAGACAGCTATACCATGCTGGAAATTCTGCGTAATTTGCAGCAAAGCGCACCCGTCAACTTTTCACTGGTCGCCGTTAACCTTGACCAGAAGCAACCGGGTTTTCCCGAACACATTCTGCCGGAATATCTTGAGAACCTGGGCGTAGAGTATAAGATCGTTGAAGAAAACACCTATGGGATCGTTAAAGAGAAAATTCCTGAAGGCAAAACGACCTGCTCTCTGTGCTCCCGACTGCGCCGCGGTATTCTCTATCGCACCGCAACAGAACTGGGTGCAACCAAAATTGCGTTAGGCCACCACCGCGACGATATTCTGCAAACGTTATTCCTGAACATGTTCTACGGCGGGAAAATGAAGGGGATGCCGCCGAAGCTGATGAGCGATGACGGCAAACACATCGTTATCCGCCCGCTGGCCTACTGCCGCGAGAAAGATATTGAGCGTTTTTCAGAAGCCAAAGCGTTCCCTATTATTCCGTGCAACCTGTGCGGGTCGCAGCCAAACCTGCAACGCCAGGTCATCGCCGACATGCTGCGCGACTGGGATAAGCGTTATCCAGGGCGTATTGAAACCATGTTCAGCGCGATGCAGAACGTGGTGCCTTCTCATCTGAGCGATATTAATCTTTTTGATTTCAAAGGCATTAATCATGATTCCGATGTGGTGGACGGTGGTGATTTAGCCTTTGACCGCGAAGAGATCCCTCTGCAACCCGCAGGCTGGCAGCCAGAGGAAGACGATAACCAACTGGATGAACTGCGTCTGAACGTCGTGGAAGTGAAGTAATTTCTGACTCAGCCGGATGGCGACGTAAACGTCTTATCCGGCCTACGGTGCGCATAAGCACCTGTAGGCCGGAACGGGCATTTATTTCAATAAACGAACCCGACAGCTCTTCCCTTTTATCTTTCCGTTCTGCAATTGCTTCCAGGCTTTCTGCGCCACAGGCTGGCGAACCGCCACATAAACATGGGCCGGATGTACGGTAATTTTGCCAATATCAGCGCCATCCAGACCAATATCTCCCGTTAATGCTCCCAGCACGTCGCCCGGGCGCATTTTTGCTTTTTTACCGCCATCAATGCACAGCGTCGCCATTTCAGCTTCCAGCGGTACAACCGGAACGTTGCCCGGCGGCGTCAGCCAGTTCAGTTTAAGCTGCAACATTTCAGACAGAATATTGGCGCGCTGCGCCTCTTCCGGCGCGCAAAAACTGATCGCCAGACCGCTGTTGCCTGCACGGGCGGTACGACCAATACGGTGTACGTGAACTTCCGGGTCCCACGCCAGCTCGAAGTTTACGACCAGCTCCAGCGACTTGATATCCAGCCCACGCGCGGCGACGTCCGTCGCTACCAGTACGCGCGCGCTGCCGTTTGCAAAACGAACCAGCGTCTGGTCACGATCGCGCTGCTCAAGGTCGCCATGCAGCGATAATGCGCTCTGCCCAACAGAATTGAGCGCATCACAAACCGCCTGACAATCTTTTTTGGTATTACAGAAAACAACGCATGACGCAGGCTGATGCTGGCTCAGCAGCTTTTGCAGCAGCGGGATTTTCCCCTGCGAAGATGTTTCAAAAAACTGCTGCTCGATAGATGGCAGCGCATCCACCGAATCAATTTCAATCGTCAGTGGATTTTGCTGAACCCGACCGCTGATCGCCGCGATGGCCTCAGGCCAGGTTGCGGAAAACAGCAGAGTCTGACGGCGTGACGGCGCAAAGCGAATCACCTCGTCAATAGCGTCGCTAAAGCCCATATCCAGCATCCTGTCGGCTTCATCCATCACCAGCGTTTGCAGGGCATCCAGAGAAACGGTGCCTTTTTGCAGATGGTCAAGCAGGCGGCCCGGCGTCGCGACAATAATGTGCGGCGCATGCTGGAGAGAGTCTCGCTGCGCGCCGAAAGGTTGCCCGCCGCACAACGTCAGGATTTTGGTATTAGGCAGAAAACGCGCCAGACGACGCAGCTCCCCTGCCACCTGATCGGCCAGTTCGCGCGTAGGACAAAGCACCAGCGACTGGGTCTGGAACAGACTGGCATCAATATGCTGTAAAAGCCCGAGACCAAATGCAGCCGTTTTTCCGCTGCCGGTTTTTGCCTGCACGCGCACATCTTTTCCGGCCAGGATCGCCGGTAACGCAGCGGCCTGGACAGGCGTCATCTCAAGATAACCCAACTCGTTAAGATTCTCGAGTTGGGCGGCAGGCAGGACATTCAGAGTAGAAAAAGCGGTCACAATTTAATCTCGCGGTAAAAGACACACAGTCAGCAGGCGCGTATCCTCGCAGATCTCCGCTCTTGATGCGACAATTTAATCGGTTCTTCATCCGGCGGCGGATCTGGCATAGGTTGTGGGCGCGGGATAGGATCGGGAATCGGCACCGGATCGGTTGGTACGGAATCCGACTGGCGCGTTTGCATTTGCAACAACGTGAACAGGCTGGTCATATTACCCTCCGGTCATACAGATTGACTCTTTTAGGGTAGACGCTGATATCCCGCAGGCAAAAAAAAGCCGACTAATCTAAGTCGGCGTCGTACGAATCAATTGTGCTATGCAGTAATTCAAAAAAGGAAGTAAGACAATATGGAGCGCAACGCCCATCGCTTGACGTTGCATTCACCTGCGAGAGAGATATTGCCCCGAATGGGTAGATTGTTTATTGACTTCGCTCAAATTATGCGGCGTTTTTCTGCTCAAAGGACGATGAAAAGCGTTGTTGTTACAACCATTTACTACGATGCAACCATAAGGTAACACCACCAATCAGGACAACTAACAGAATACAGAACATAGAAAATCCAAAATGCCATGCGCCGCCCGGAATTCCCCCGAGATTCACGCCGAACAATCCGGTTAAAAATGTGCTGGGCAGAAAGACCATCGCCATCAGCGACATCGTATAGGTTCTGCGCGCTAAGGACTCCTGCATGACTTGCGCGATTTCATCGGCCATCACGCCCGTGCGCGCAATACACGCGTCGATCTCATCCAGCCCCCTTCCCAGACGATCCGCGATATCCTGCATTCGACGCCGCTGATCATCATTCATCCAGGCCAGACGCTCGCTTGCCAGTCGCGCATAAACATCACGCTGAGGCGCCATGTATCGACGCATCACAATCAGTTGCTTACGCAGTAACGCCAGGAAACCACGCGGCGGGATCTGCTGATCGAGCAGATTGTCTTCCAGGTCGATAATTTTATCGTGTAATTGCTCGATAAATTCGCTGGCGTGATCCGTCAGGGCGTCACACACGTCGACCAGCCAGCCGCCGCAATCGGACGGGCCCGTCCCTTCCTGCAAGTCGCTAACCACCTCATCAAGCGCCAGAACTTTTCGCTGTCGCGTTGAGACGATAAAACGTTCATCCATATATACACGCATCGCCACTAGCTGATCAGGGCGTTCATCGGTACTGCCGTTGATGCAGCGTAAGGTGATCAGCGTGCCTTCCCCCATCCGACTGACGCGTGGGCGCGAACTCTCGCCAGCCAGCGCATCGCGTACAGAATTCGGTAACAAAGGCGTCGACGCCAGCCACTGCGCGCTGTCAGGGTGGGTGTAATTGAGATGCAACCAGCAGGGATGCTGGCTGTCGATAATATCGTCATTTTCAAGCGGTTTAATGCCGCCGCGACCATCCAGTAGCCAGGCAAAAACGGCATCCGGCACATTGACTTCCGATCCCTTGATGGCTTCCACAACGCCTCCACATTCATTCAACGCTTTTTCGTTAGTCTAGCCTTCGGCGTATGTTAAGCAATACCTCATTATCCCATTGCGCTGAAATGATTCAGAAAAGTACGGTATGGCAGGAAAGGCGCCGGCATCACCGGCGCAAATGTGTTGTGCGAGACAATATGGGGTGTTCAACGGATGATAATTTACTTAATCGAAATTTATGAATTTTAGTCTGTAGATCGATAACCTTGCGTTGCATCATCAGCTTTAATATGTCGTACGGGAAAGGGTTAACCTCTTTCAGAATGATTAGCCTGAGTAATGTTTATATAAGTCGCCATCAACCTTTCTTCCTTTTTACTCGTTCACACTTATATCGACCATTGAAAAAAAACTTATCATTCGTGGATTTGTCCAGGTTCCCTGCTAGATTTATCTGCACGTCTATTGTTGTCTCCCGATTTGTGAAAAAACGCTCCATATCACTGTAAGCTGTTAATAAAAAAGCCATTCACCAATAAACCGGCAACACAGCATGTGAAGATAACGGGATTATCGATGATTGCTCACGAACTCAATGCTCTGGATTTATTAAGTTTTCCTGTCTGGATTGTTTTACCACACACAGAAGAGTTAGTTTTCGCTAATACCGCCGCACGCGAACTGACACAGGAACAGACTTTCAGCCGTCTCAGAAAGGGGATATTTTCAACTTATGCGCAAAATGAACTGCGCATGTACGTTGCTGATTTACACCACCATCACGATATTGTTGAAATTCTGACGGTCTGTCGTGATGGTAAAGAAATCGCCTTAACCTGCCGCCTCTCGGTTAAAACCCTGTCGACGCAGGGGGACGTTATTATTTTTGAAGGCATAGAGACACCCACGGCGCAAGGCCTCAAGGCCAGCCGTTCGGCAAACTATCAGCGTAAAAAACAAGGGTTTTACGCCCGTTTTTTCCTGACGAACTCCGCGCCGATGCTGTTGATAGACCCTTCACGGGACGGTCTGATCGTCGATGCCAATCTGGCCGCACTCAATTTCTATGGCTACAGCCATGAAGCGATGTGCCAGAAACATACATGGGAAATCAACGTATTAGGCCGCCAGATCTTACCCGTTATGCATGAGATTGCCCGTCTGCCCGGCGGGCATAAGCCCTTAAACTTCGTCCATAAACTCTCTGACGGCACCACCCGGCACGTACAAACCTATGCGGGTCCCCTTGAGATATACGGCGATAAGCTCATGTTATGCATCATTCATGACATTACCGAGCAAAAACGGCTGGAACAGGAGCTGGAACGCGCAGCCCTGCATGATGCGCTGACCGGCTTACTGAACCGCAGGCAATTTTATCTTCTTACTGAGCAAAACCATACGCCCCATCTGTCGATGACAATGGATTACAGCCTGCTGCTCATCGATACCGATCGCTTCAAAAGCATTAACGATTTATACGGTCATTTGAAAGGCGATGAAGTGCTGTGCGCTCTGGCGCGAACGCTGGAAGCCTGCGCACGTAAAGGCGACCTGGTCTTCCGCTGGGGCGGTGAAGAATTTGTCTTGCTGCTGCCGCGAACCTCGCTGGAGGTTGCGCTTAATCTTGCAGAATCAATACGCGCCGCCGTGGCGAAAGTCTGTATTCCTGGCCTGCCCCGTTTTACCGTCAGCATCGGCGTCGCACGGCATGAATCGAATGAAAGTATTGATGAATTATTTAAGCGGGTGGACGATGCCCTGTACAAAGCCAAAAACGACGGCAGAAATCGGGTGCTGGCGGCGTAATAAACGTCACAGGCTGCTCGTAAGTAGCCTGTGAACGCCCTTAACGGCTGCGTTTCGCGTGACGCTCCCAGTTTTCCTGCTTTGCCTGCGCCGTTTTACGCAACGCAACATAACACGCTCCACTGCCGCCATGATGAGGCAGCGCCGTACAGTAAGCCTGAACGTCGTCAAATTCCGTCAGCCAACGCGCCACATAGCTGCGCACAATATTGGCATGCGCGTTATCTTCCCGCCCTTTGCCATGAATGATCAGCACGTTGCGTAAACCATCCTGACGCGCCTGGCAGATGAAGCTAAACAGCATCTTGCGACATTCCTCAACCGGCTGACGAAGCAAATTGAGACTCGCCTGCTGGCTGTATTTTCCCGAACGCAGTTTGTCGAGCACGCCCTGCTGCAACCCTTCCCGGCGAAATTCCAGCGGTTCGCCCAAAGGAAGAATATCCAGAAACCCGGTAGTGAGAAAATTGTCGAGCTGGAGCGTATCGATACGCTGCGGCGCCCGTGAATTGCGCGTGGGCTGCCAGTGTACATCAGCGCAACGTTTCAACGGTTGGACATCCTCCATGGCGTCAAGAAACAGCGTTTTGTCGTCAAGGTTCATGATTCCTCCTCCAGCGCGTTAAGACAGGCACTATCATAACCGCGCGCTATTATACCGACAACGGTTTACAGTTATTTCCAATAAACGACACTGGCTCAATTATCTGGCTATGCGCATCTCACTATTTCATCCCCGGTAAAGCCACGTTTTATCCTGCGTTAACCGACAATTTCAGCGGGGCTTTTGTAAAATCAATTATGCCCTGAAAGTGGAATATCTCTTTTATAGCCGTTATAACTTTATTACCCGCTGAGGGAAAACCAGGCCGGGAAAAGGTTAAGGAAGCACTGCTGTGTAGATTTTAGGGGCTGGCGGATGTCGACAGTCCCTGTTTTTTATTCTCCTGCCGTGCTTCATTTTTTCAGCATCTTTATTTGTTCGCTTTTTCAACAAACAATGACGCTAAACGTATTATGCCCGCTTATCTTTTTAGGGGTATGGTTGCGGATATTGGTCGCATGGTATCTTGTTGAACTGCTGATAAGTCCGGGAATTATCCCGCCTGCAATGAGAGATAACGGATGCTGAGATTACTTGAAGACAATATCGCGACCCCGCTGGGGCCGTTATGGGTGATTTGCGATGAGCAATTCCGCCTGCGCGCCGTCGAATGGGAGCAACACAGCGACCGTATGGAACAGCTACTGGGCATACATTATCGTTCAGAGGGATACGAGCGCGTCGCCGCCAAAAATCCGGGTGGCCTGAGCGATAAGCTCACCGCGTATTTTGAGGGAAATCTCAGCATCATTGATACGCTGGAGACCGCCACCGGGGGAACACCTTTTCAGCGGGAAGTATGGCAGGCGCTGCGCACCATCCCCTGCGGTCAGGTTATGCATTATGGTCAACTTGCCGAAAAATTAGGCCGTCCGGGAGCCGCTCGCGCCGTAGGCGCCGCTAACGGATCTAACCCGGTCAGTATCGTTGTACCCTGCCATCGCGTAATCGGGCGCAACGGGACAATGACGGGATATGCTGGCGGCGTGCAAAGAAAAGAGTGGTTATTACGCCATGAAGGGTATCTGCTGCTGTAGAAACCAGGCATTTTGTGCCTTACCCGTCACACTTTGATGCAAAGTAACCACTTATAAAGCATGGATTTTCAAAGGGATATAAATATTTCTCCTGCTTATGCCTGAATTATCCTCTATTGGGGGTAGCTCAGGCTTACGTGCTCACCAAAAAGATGTTAAAATTGACAAATATCAATTACGGCTTGAGCAGACCTATGATCCCGGAAAAGCGAATTATACGGCGCATTCAGTCTGGCGGTTGTGCTATCCATTGCCAGGATTGCAGTATCAGCCAGCTTTGCATCCCGTTCACACTTAACGAACATGAGCTTGATCAGCTTGATAATATCATTGAGCGTAAAAAGCCTATTCAGAAAGGGCAAACGCTGTTTAAAGCAGGTGATGAACTGAAATCGCTCTATGCTATCCGCTCCGGTACGATTAAAAGCTACACCATTACCGAGCAGGGCGACGAGCAAATCACTGGTTTTCATTTAGCGGGCGACCTGGTCGGCTTTGACGCGATTGGCAGCGGGCACCACCCGAGCTTTGCCCAGGCGCTGGAAACCTCAATGGTATGTGAAATCCCGTTTGAGACTCTGGACGATCTCTCCGGTAAGATGCCTAACCTACGTCAACAGATGATGCGTCTGATGAGCGGCGAGATCAAAGGCGATCAGGATATGATCCTGTTACTGTCGAAGAAAAATGCGGAAGAACGTCTGGCAGCCTTTATCTACAATCTGTCCCGTCGTTTTGCCCAGCGCGGTTTCTCTCCGCGTGAATTCCGCCTGACGATGACCCGTGGCGACATAGGTAACTACCTTGGCTTAACGGTCGAAACGATCAGCCGTCTGCTGGGTCGTTTCCAGAAAAGCGGTATGCTGGCGGTGAAAGGTAAATACATCACCATCGAAAACAGCGATGCGCTCGCAGTGCTTGCTGGTCATACTCGCAACGTTGCTTAATCTTTCCTCAAGTAAGTCAGTTATCCTTCTGTTAAATCATTAAATTTTCCTGATTTATTGGTTTGACAGAAGGAATCACACCACGTCAATAAGCTAAAGAAATCTCAAATACGTAGCCATCACTCCAGTTGGACACCACTGGCATGGTTTACGCCCTGCCAGGCCGTTTTCGGATTAACCACATTGATTCATCATGCCGGAAAAGTACAATCCGCAGCGGCTGGCAACCGTTCTATATTCGCACTATCGAACGATCGCCAGCTGGCCGCAGTTGCGTTCTTGCATACGACGCAACTGCGGCAACTCTAACCCCTTGTCATTTATAATGATTATTGATTTAATTCCCCCCGAAAACTATAAACAGGTGGAATTAATGAATAGAAACACAGATAACGGATCTAAAGTTTACACCCCCCTCACACTAAAACTTTATGACTGGTGGGTCTTGAGGGTATCAAATCGGCTTGCATGGGGGTGCCCCACTAAGGAATACCTTCTTCCACACTTCCTCCGACATTTAGGGAAAAAACATCTGGATATTGGTGTAGGAACCGGATATTACCTCACTCACGCTCCTGAAAGCCGTTTAATATCGCTAATGGATTTGAACGAAGCAAGCTTGAGCGCAGCATCAACAAGGGCTGGAGAAACGAAAATTCAGAGCAAAATTACCCATGATGTTTTCGAGCCTTACCCAAAAACCTTGCATAATCAATTTGACTCCATCTCCATGTTTTACCTTCTTCACTGCCTGCCTGGAGATATGTCTGCAAAAGGATGTGTAATACAGAATGCCGCGCAGGCTTTAACCGACAATGGCACTCTTTACGGCGCTACCATTCTTGGTGATGGCGTTAAGCACAATACTTTCGGTCAAAAACTGATGCGCATTTACAACCGGAAAGGCATTTTCTCAAATACCGGAGATTCAGAGGCGGGCTTAACGCAAATACTGTCCGAGTACTTCGAGGATGTTAAAACTACGGTTAAAGGTACTGTAGTTATGTTTTCAGCTTCAGGAAAAAAATAACAGTCAGCCGCACCAGGGTCCTGCATCGTGCGTAAACCCCGTCGTCAGCGGTTTGGTGAGTATAGAAAAAGTGTGACCTTGATCAAAAACAAAAAAAGATTATGGCAAAGGTGTATTTATATTACGTTCGCTTCTGGACTGCGGCCCGGATTGTTAAGCGGATTTTTTGATACCCAGATATTAAGAGGAGAAAGAACCATGATCACTTATGATCGTAACCATAATCCTATTACTAATGGCAGTCGGGTTATGATTAATGGGACGGGCAGAACGGGTAAAATCGTTGCCATACATTCTAACGGGTTAACTCCAGCCCAGTTACGCCGCAACAAAACCGTCGAAGTGGAAGGCTGTGAAGGCCAGTTCGAACCCGTTGAACTGATCCGTCTTGGTTCCCACTAACGATAAGAATGCCGCTATGGCGGCATTCATGAATCAAACAGATTTAATTACAGACTCTACTAAGCCGCTATTTACCCCAGGTATGCCCCGGAAGTCTGATTTTACTGATAGAAATTGTTTACATTCAATACACTGCTCTATAGAACAGCAAATTTTCCTGATTTATTGATCTGGCAGAAGGTTCCCCCCTGTTTCATTCAACATATATGGGTTACTCTTTTAATTACAAACTGCGGTGACAGTTGTAAGGAGACCCTGTATGGCTATGTATCAAAATATGCTGGTGGTCATCGACCCAAACCAGGACGATCAACCCGCATTACGACGCGCTGTTTATTTGCATCAACGGATTGGTGGCAAAATTAAAGCCTTTTTGCCGATCTATGATTTTTCTTATGAAATGACTACCCTGCTCTCGCCTGATGAGCGTACCGCGATGCGTCAGGGCGTCATCAGCCAGCGAACAGCCTGGATACGCGAACAAGCGAAATACTACATCAAAGCAGGTGTTCCCGTTGAGATAAAAGTGGTCTGGCACAACCGTCCCTTTGAAGCCATTATCCAGGAAGTGATCAGCGACGATCACGATCTGGTGCTCAAAATGGCGCACCAGCATGACCGCCTGGAAGCGGTAATCTTTACGCCGACTGACTGGCATTTGTTGCGTAAATGCCCAAGCCCGGTATGGATGGTCAAGGACCAACCGTGGCCTGAAGGCGGTAAAGCGCTGGTGGCCGTGAACCTGGCAAGCGAAGAACCTTATCACAATGCGCTGAATGAAAAGCTGGTCAAAGAAACGCTGCAACTTGCAGAACAGGTGAACCACACCGAAGTCCATCTGGTTGGCGCCTACCCCGTGACGCCCATCAATATCGCAATCGAACTGCCTGAATTTGATCCGAGCGTTTACAACGACGCGATTCGCGGTCAGCATTTGCTGGCGATGAAGGCGCTACGGCAGAAATTCAGCATTGATGAGAAAGTGACGCATGTTGAAAAAGGGTTGCCTGAAGAGGTTATCCCGGATTTAGCCGAGCACCTACAGGCGGGTATCGTTGTACTGGGTACGGTTGGTCGTACCGGGATATCTGCGGCCTTCCTGGGCAATACGGCGGAACAGGTTATCGACCATTTGCGCTGCGATCTGCTTGTCATTAAACCCGATCAGTATCAGACACCGGTAGAACTGGACGACGAAGAAGACGATTAAGCCTATTTTCGTGCCGGGTAGCGCTTATGCCTACCCGGCGAAGCCGCTCACTCACGTTACTGTTTGTCCTCACCACCGAGGAAATAGATCCCCAGCGGAATGGCCAGCAGAATGGTGAAAACCAGACTGTAGACGCAAATCATTGATGACTGAATGAAATACATCGAGGTTGTCCACTCGGACAACGGAATATCATACTGTTCGATCACGCCGCCGATAGTCGCCCGCGTAACCACTGATGCCGCAATAATAAACACCGCCAGCAGGCCCAACAGAAATTTCTTCCCCTTTGCTGTCTTCAGCTTTGTCATGATCATGGTATCGTCCTTTTGCAGATGAAAGCTCTGTTACTTGCGCGTAACAATACCATGACAATCCCCCGTTGTCTGCCACACAAGTCGTGACATAATATTCACATCGCGCGTCCCTGTCTGAAAATGCGCTACGTCTTATTCTTTTTGATCAATGACCAGCGCATTCGAAGCGGATAAAATATCTGCACCTCAGGATCTTTTAGCGTTATATCAACCATACGGGGTAGTGACAGACCAAAATGATTGCAGAATTTTTTTTCAAAAACGCGTTTAATCTGGCAATAATTTTTGGCAGTGGCGCCGCCTTACTTCTGATGAGTATTGTGTTTCGTCGTGGCGAGAAAAGAAGAAAAGGATTTATATTTCATGCCGTACAGTTCTTCGTTTATGCCCTTATCATCGGCACGCTGGGCAGTATCGCCAATAATGTTATTGAAAACTACGATCTGAAATTCATCTCTCCAAATGCCGTCGATTTTATCTGCACATCTCTGATTGCGCTGATTCTGACAATAAAACTGTTTTTACTCATCAACCGCTTTGAAAAATCACAGATCGGTAAAGGCAGAGACGTCACCAGTGCGAAGATCCTGTCTCGCATTATTAAGATCACCATTATTATCGCCATCGTTTTACTCTATGGCGAACACTTTGGCATGAGTCTGTCCGGGTTGCTGACTTTTGGCGGTATTGGCGGCATCGCTGTTGGGATGGCGGGTAAGGACATTCTGAGCAACTTTTTCTCGGGGATTATGCTCTATTTTGATCGCCCCTTTAGCATTGGCGACTGGGTCCGTTCCCCGGACAGAAATATTGAAGGCACCGTGACTGAAATCGGCTGGCGAATGACCAAAATTAACACCTTCGACCACCGCCCTTTATATGTGCCGAATTCGATTTTCTCCTCCATTAGCGTGGAGAATCCCGGCAGGATGACCAACCGACGTATTAAAACGGTGATCGGGTTACGGTATCAGGATGCCAGTAAAACAGGCGTTATTGTTGATGCGGTCAGAACGATGCTGCAAAACCACCCTGATATCGATCAGCGCCAGACGCTACTGGTCTATTTCAATGAATTCGGCGAATCATCGCTGAATATCATGGTCTATTGCTTTAGCAAAACCACCAAATGGGAAGCCTGGCTTGCGGTTCAGCAGGATGTTTACCTGAAGATTATCGACATTGTTCAGACGAACGGCGCAGATTTTGCGTTTCCAAGCCAGACGCTTTATCTGGATAACGCCGCGTCACCGCAATCCGCAAATTAAAAAAGACGCGGTATTCCGCGTCTTTTCGCTCACTGCCGCATATTATTTGTCGTGCTTCACAATATACATTGTCCGGCTATACGCCACGTCTTCCGGGTTATTAATGGGATAACCTTTCAGCCACGGTTTGATCAAACGTCCGTTGGTATACTGGTAAATCGGCGCAATCGGCGCCTGTTCCATCAGGATTTTCTCTGCCGCATTATAGTCCGCATTGCGCGCCTTCGCCGTATTTTCTACTGTCGCCTGCGTCATGATTTTATCGTAGGCCGGGTTATTGAAGCGCGAGATATTGCCCGTATGGGTCGAGGTTAACAATGACAGGAAAGTAGACGGTTCATTGTAGTCCCCCACCCAGGAGGCGCGGATAACATCAAAATTACCGGTGTTGCGGCTGTCGATATAGGTTTTCCATTCCTGGTTTTGCAGCTTCACCTCTACGCCCAGATTCTTTTTCCACATCGAGGCGACCGCAATCGCGATTTTCTGATGATTTTCAGATGTATTATATAACAGCGTCAATTTGAGCGGTTTCTGCGGGCCATAGCCAGCCGCAAGCAATAACGTTTTTGCCTGAGCATTGAGTTCTTCCTGGCTCATTTGTTCAAATGGCGAAGGATCGGGAGTAAAGCCTGCCGTCACGTCCGGGGTGAAACGCCAGGCCGGTTTCTCCCCGGTTCCTAACACTTTTTCCGCCATGATGCGGCGATCAATCGTCATGCTCAGCGCCAGACGAACGCGGGAATCCGCCGTCGGGCCTTTTTGGGTGTTAAACGCATAATAATAGGTGCCCAACTGCGGCGGTGTGTAAACCTGCCCCGGTATATCCTTCAGCAACTTCTGATACAGATTTTTCGGGAAAGATTCGGTGATATCAATATCGCCAGCCAGATAACGTTTAGTCGCTGACGACTCCTGATTAATCGGCAGGAAAGTCACTTTTTGCAGCACCGTCTTCGCATTGTCCCAGTAGTGGGTATTGGGCACCACCACCAGTTTTTCGTTGACCACGCGATCATTCAACACATAGGCGCCATTGCCGATCAGGTTTCCGGGCTTCGTCCAGTCTTTACCGCTTTCTACATTGGCTTTCTGTACCGGGTAAAAAGCAAAGTTGGCAGTCAGGTTAACAAACCACGGCAGCGGTTTATCCAGCTGTATTTTTAGCGTGCGGGCGTCCACGGCGCTAACCCCAAGCGTATCCGGCGACGCTTTACCATCAATAATCGCTTGGGCGTTATTAATGCCAGCAAGGGCGGCAAACCAGGCAAACGGTGACAGGGTTTTCGGATCAACCAGACGTTGCCAGCTGTAGACAAAATCCTGCGCGGTCACCGGAGTGCCGTCCGACCACTTTGCGTTATTGCGCAGGGTAAACGTCCAGATCCGGTTATCATTGGTCTTCCAGCGCGTAGCGACGCCGGGAATGATTTCCCCTTTCTCATTCTGATTCACCAGACCTTCAAACAAATCGCGAATGACCTGAATCTCCGGCAGCCCAACCGCTTTTGCCGGATCTAACGACGCCGGTTCATCTTTAATATGGCGGACCAGTTCTTGCTTCTCTGCCAGTACCGTTCCGCCGGGAACATCCGCAGCGTGTGTCAGGGAGACGCTGCTAATCAACAGCGCACAACAGGTAACTGAAACAGAGTGCTTCATAAGATGCCCTTAAATGATGAAGTTAGATGACTGCGTAATTATTTGTTTCGCATGAAGGAAATGCAAACGTCTTCCTACAGAAAGTTGATATTAACCCGATATACGCATCCGCTTCCAGGAAGCCAGATAGAGGATATTGCATAGCGCGCGCAACGCGTGAAAACGATTTGATTATCTGGACAATTTGCACAACACTGCGAGTAATAACAACAGCATTCAGAGACACTTATGACCGTTACCCGTCCTCGTGCCGAGCGCGGCGCATTTCCGCCAGGAACCGAACATTATGGGCGTTCATTGCTGGGAGCGCCGTTGATCTGGTTTCCGGCTCCGGCTGCCGATCGCGAAAGCGGCCTGATTCTGGCCGGAACGCACGGCGATGAGAACGCGTCGGTGGTGACGCTCTCGTGTGCGCTGCGTACGCTGAATCCTTCACTCCGCCGTCATCATGTGGTGCTGGCGGTGAACCCGGACGGTTGCCAGCTTGGTCTGCGCGCCAATGCCAATGGCGTCGATTTGAACCGTAATTTTCCGGCGGCGAACTGGAAAGCGGGTGAGACGGTTTATCGCTGGAACAGCAGCGCCGAGGAGCGCGATGTGGTGCTGCTTACCGGCGAACATCCGGGATCTGAACCCGAAACCCAGGCGCTGTGCCAACTGATACACCGGGTGCATCCTGCCTGGGTGGTCTCCTTTCACGATCCTCTCACCTGTATTGAAGATCCCAGACATAGCGAGTTAGGCGAATGGCTGGCCCGGGCATTTGAGCTGCCGCTGGTCTCCAGCGTAGGTTACGAAACGCCCGGTTCGTTTGGAAGCTGGTGCGCCGACCTCAATCTGCACTGTATTACCGCAGAGTTCCCGCCGATCTCATCCGATGAAGCCAGCGAAAAGTATCTGATGGCGATGTCTACTCTGCTGCGCTGGCACCCTAAAGATGAAGTTGCCCGGTCGTAAACCGTAAAGCGGGCTCGACATCCACCGCCAGCCAGGTGGGGCCATCGAGGTCAGCAAAACGCACCTGTGGGGCCAGCGGCAACGCTGCGCTGATGGCCCTGGAGGTACACAGCATACATCCCAGCATCAGCCCAAAACCCTGTTCTCTGGCTTCGGCGGCCAGCGCCAGCGCTTCCGTCAGACCACCGGTTTTATCCAGTTTGATATTGACCATATCGTAGCGCCCCTGTAACGCTTTCAGGCTACTGCGGGTATGGCAACTTTCATCCGCACAAATAGGGAGCGGATGAACAAAATTTTCCAGCGCGGCGTCATCCTGCGCAGGTAACGGTTGTTCCAGCATCGCGACGCCTAAATCCGCCAGCAGCTGGCATCGCGCCGCCAGCCCCTCTGTACGCCAGGACTCGTTTGCATCCACGATTAGCGTCGCATCAGGCACGACGGAGCGAATCGCGACCATTCGTTCGCTGATCAGGCGATCGTCCAGCTTAATTTTGAGCAGTTTCGCCCCTTTTTCCCACAGTGCCGCCGCGCTGGCCGCCATCTGTTCAGGCGTACCGATCACGACAGTCTGTGCTGTTGTCAGCGTAGCGGGCAATTCAACGGCCACAAACTCCGCCAGCGTTTGCTGCTGCTGGCGAGCGCTCAGATCCCACAGCGCGCAATCGACCGCATTTCTGGCCGCGCCGGCAGGCAGCAATTTTTGTAGTGCTTCGCGGGTCAGCCCCTGTTCCAGTTGCGGCGCGATACTCATGATCTGCGCCAGCACCGAGGCATCGCTTTCGCCATAACGTGGATAAGGCGTACATTCCCCTACGCCTTTTACGCCCTCTTCCTCCAGCTCCACGACCACAACATGCGCTTCGGTACGACTTCCCCGGGCAATCACAAAGGGCGTGTGCAGCGGCCAGGCCTCCTCATACACCTTAACAGATCTCATTGGTTCTCCTTTTCTCGCCGTTTTTCACGTTGCAGATGCGTGGCGGTGGATTAAACACAAATAGCGTTTGCCGTGTTAACTGCTGATGGCATAAACTAGCCACGACGTTAACTATATGTAAACAGGAAGATAACCATGTCACAAACCGTTCATTTCCAGGGCAATCCAGTCGCCGTCGCCAACACCATTCCTCAAGCTGGTAGCAAAGCACAGGCTTTTACCCTCGTGGCAAAAGATCTGTCTGACGTCACACTGGCTCAGTTTGCAGGCAAGCGCAAGGTGCTGAATATTTTCCCAAGTATTGATACCGGCGTTTGTGCGGCATCGGTACGTAAGTTTAACCAACTGGCGACAGAAATCGACAACACCGTCGTACTGTGCGTTTCTGCGGATCTGCCGTTCGCCCAGTCTCGTTTCTGCGGCGCGGAAGGTCTGAGCAACGTCATTACCCTTTCCACTCTGCGTAATCCTGACTTCCTGAAAGACTACGGCGTTGAAATCACTGAAGGCCCGCTGAAAGGTCTGGCGGCGCGTGCCGTGGTGGTCATTGATGAAAACGACAACGTCATTTTCAGCCAGCTGGTGAACGAAATCACCAACGAACCTGACTATGCTGCTGCGCTGGACGTGCTGAAAGCGTAAGACGGTAAAAAAGCCCGATGGCGCAACGCTCATCGGGCTTCTAATACTTGTGTCGTTTCTACTCTTCGCTTTTCTTCTGATTCAAACCGTATTCACGTAACTTATTGGCAATCGCGGTATGTGAGACGCCCAGGCGTTTTGCCAGTTTGCGCGTGCTCGGATAATTGCGATAAAGCTGCGTCAGTACGGAACGTTCAAAACGACTGGTGATATCATCCAGCGAGCCTTCCATCGCATCTTCACCAACGGCAACGGTCGTGGCGTCGTAATCCGGCAGCAAGATATCCTGCGGACGTAATTCGTACCCTTCAAGCTGCGTCAGCGCCCGGTAGATGGCGTTTTTAAGCTGGCGCACGTTGCCCGGCCAGCCATAACGGGTTAATACGGTGCTGAGATCGGCAGAGAGTTTTGGACGCGGCACCCCCTGCTCATCGGCAAAACGCGCCACGAAAAGTTCAGTGAGCGGCATGATATCCTGCGGGCAATCACGCAGCGGCGGCAGATTGAGCGTCAGCACATTCAGACGGTAGTAGAGATCCTCGCGGAACAGCCCTTTTTGCACCAGCTCCACCAGATTCTTCTGCGTGGCGCAGATCACCCGGACATCAACGTGAACCTCATGATCCTCGCCAACGCGACGGAAAGTGCCGTCGTTAAGAAAACGCAGCAATTTGGTCTGCATGCGTGGCGACATCTCACCAATCTCATCCAGCAGCACCGAACCCCCGTTAGCCTGTTCAAAGAAGCCTTTTTTACCTTCCGGCGCATGACCAAACAGTTCGCTTTCAACCGCATCTTCAGGAATGGAGGCGCAGTTCAATGCCAGATACGGTTTTGCCGCACGCGGGCTTGCCAGGTGACAGGCATGGGCGAAGAGATCTTTACCGGTTCCGGTATCGCCGGTAATCAGCAGTGGCGCGCTCAGCGTAGCCAGCTTACGAGCCTGCTCTACGACATGCTTCATTTTCGCGCTGACGGCGATAATCTGGCTAAATGCGCTCAAATCCTGAGTCGTCAAATTCTGCAACTGACGCCCCATTCGGATGGTGGAACGTAACATAACGACAGCGCCCGTGAGCATGTACTCGTCATTTTCCCCTTGCAAATGAACCGGGGTAATCTCCATCAGGAAGTTCTGCCCATTGATCACCACATGCTCGTTGTGAGAGACCTGTGGGTTGCTCTCCAGCCAACGCTGGAAGTTGAAGCCGTTGATCAACTGCGCGGCAGTGTGATTGCGCATACGCTCCTGATTTTGTGCGAAAAGCTGACAGCTCGCGGGGTTCGCCATCTCTATTTTACTTTTCATATCCAGAGAGAGGACGGGTTCCGGCAACGCTTCGAGCAGTGCGCTCAGCGCCAGATGCTCGCGTTCAGACGGCATCCACGGCACCGTACGGACATCGGTCACGCCGGAAATGCGGCGGATCTCCGCCATCAGGCTGCTGAAGTTGGTGAACTCCAGTTCAGCAAAATTAAGGTAAATTCGCCCGATGGGGTCAATCTCAATACCGCGTAAATCAATGCTACGAAGCACCAGCAAATCGAGTAACTCGCGGGTCAGACCAAGACGGTCTTCACAAAAGACTTCCAGACGCATGGGAACTTTCACCTAAAACAATGAGCTATTAGATAGATGATAAGCCAGTATTCGATTAGCAGGAAGGATTCTGTCAACAATTATTGACAGCATGACGGAAAATTGGGCGCCGGGCCGTAAAGTTATACGGTCAGCGCCCTTCCAGCGATCAGTTTTCGCGCGGAGTTTTGCTTTTCTGCAAGGTCTCTTTGACCTGAACGATAAGCTGGCGACGAAAATCCCCCAGACGCGGCTTATCATCGTCGATCCACGGTAAGGGACGACACAGTTCCATCGCTTTAATGCCCAGACGAGCGGTTAACAGCCCGGCGCCAATACCCTGCGCCGCACGGGCAGACAAACGCGCCGCCAGATCCTGCGACATCCAGTCCATCCCGACTTCACGCACCAGCTCGCTGGCGCCCGCAAACGCAATATTGAGCAACACCAGACGAAACAGGCGCAGACGGCTGTAATACCCCAGTTCAATGCCATACAGCGTCGCAATGCGATTGATCAGCCGCAAATTTCGCCAGGCGATAAATGCCATATCCACCAACGCCAGCGGGCTGACGGCGATCATTAACGTGGACTCGGCGGCCGAACGGCTGATTTCACGTCGCGCCTGGGCATCCAGTACCGGTTGCACCAGTTGAGCGTATAAGCTGACCACTTCCCGATCATTTTGCGTTTCGTGAATCGAAGCATACCAGCGCTGCAACGCCGGGTGAGACTGATCGATACCGGCCTGCTGCGCCAGCTTTTCGCAAAACGCACGGCCCTTTCCCGTACCGTGGCTGTGCAACAGGTCGCGCGCTTCATCCCGTTCATGCGCCCGCTGGCGTAATCGCCATAGCCGACGCCATTCTGTCGCGACCGAGCCAACGCCTGCGCCAATGATCAACGCCCCGGCGGCACAACCGCCCAGCGCCACCCAGTTCTGAGTTTGCCATGCGTTCATGGTCCATTGCACGCCCTGGCCCACAACGCTGACGCCAAACAACGCCAGTCCCCCCATCACCATCTTGCGCCACAAACTGCGTTTAGGGCGCAGTGCGGCATCAATGACCGCTTCCGCCTGTCCCTCGTCCTCCAGAGGTTCATCCACCTGCGCGGGGGCAAAGGTCTGCGCTTGCGTCTCGCTGAAGGTCTGTTGCGTTTTAAGCGTCTGGTTTTGCTCCACCTCCAGTGGACCTGCGAAATCGATACGCGGTTTTAACGGTTCGCTCATCGCAATTTGTCTCCTATTAAAAATTCCAGCGCGGCATCCAGACGAATGTGCGGCAATGGTTTGTCCACATCCATCACCTGCGGGCGAAACGCTTCAAACTGGAAACCCTGACTGTCCCAGAACGCTTGTCCCGGCAGACGTGCGGGCACTTCGCCGGGGTATACCGTTAACGGCGTTCCATCGCTTAAACGGTTACCGCGTAAGGCCGGGATCTTTTCACCATTTACGTCGATCAATCCACTGGTCGTCGCCTGTACGGACGCCAGTCCCAGACAATCCATGCTGATGCCTTCAAACGCCGCGTTTTGCCAGGCATCCTGAATCAGTTGCTGGAGCAAAGAGACCATATTGGCATGTTGATCGACAGTCACATGGTCTGCCTTGGTCGCCGCAAACAGCAGTTTATCAATCACCGGGGAAAAGAGTCGGCGAAATAGCGTTCGCTGACCATAGTGGAAACTCTGCATCAATTGCGTCAGCGCCAGACGCATATCGTTGAACGCCTGCGGCCCGCTGTTCAACGGTTGCAGGCAATCCACCAGTACAATCTGGCGATCAAACCGCAGGAAATGGTTTTTATAGAACCCTTTCACCACTTTTTCACAGTAGTAATTAAAGCGTTCACGCAACATTCCGGCGTTGGTGTGTTTGTCCGCCTGCGCCAGTATCGATTCGCCATGCGCATCCACATCCGGCCACGGGAAAAACTGCAACGCAGGCGCGCCCGCCATATCGCCCGGCAGCACAAAGCGGCCAGGCTGAATAAAGTGCAGCCCCTGCTGTTTACATTGGTGCAGATACGCCGTCCAGGCCGCGGCGATCTCCGCCAGGCGATTTTCATCAGCAGGCGCCAGCGGGTCCAGCCCCTGACATAACTGACGCCATTTGGCCGACCATTCGCCCCGCTGCCCTTGCAGTAAGCCGGTCATTTGCCGGGACCAGCTCAGGTAATCCTGCGCCAGCATCGGCAAGTCGAGCAGCCATTCGCCGGGATAATCGACAATCTCCAGGTATAACGTCGAGGTGTCTTTAAAATGGCGCAGCAAAGAATCATTGGATTTATAGCGTAACGCGAGACGGATTTCGCTCACGCCGCGCGTTGGCGTCGGCCAGGCAGGCGGCTGGCCATAAAGCTGGGCCAGCCCTTCATCGTAGGTAAAACGTGGAATACCAAAATCACGTTGTGGAACGCGTTTCACGCCCAGCAAACGCTCCTCACGCACCGCGCTTAGCAGCGGCAGTCGCGATCCGGCATGGATGTTGAGCAGTTGGTTAACCATCGCAGTGATAAACGCGGTTTTTCCACTGCGGCTAAGTCCGGTAACGGCCAGACGTAAATGCCTGTCTACACCGCGATTAACCAGCGAGTTAAGTTCGTTTTTGAGTCGCTTCATCGCCATCCTGTTGTGCCTGAAGAGTCCATAAAAAGTATAACGAGCAGGAAATAAAGATAGGGGCTGATTATTAATTATCAACTCTCTGAGGTATTTATGGCGACGCCGTTTACGCCGCCACAAGCAGAAAAGTACACCTGTTATCGTTCTTACTGATGATCAGGATTTCATCATCCTGTACACATGGCCTTAAGAAAATATTTCCTGCATCCTCTTATCGCCCATAACGCCGGGATAATTTAGCCGCTGCCCGGCTCAGTAAAGGCTCAAGCGCCAACGCCAGCAACATCTTCAGCGGGCGCCGGGCCACGGATTTCACCGCCCACCCCGCTACGCCTGCGGGACCGTAGCGTAACGCGGTCAGGAGAACCAGCTTCCCTGCAAGTTTAAAGCCCGGCTTCACCTTTTGCCCGGCGCGTTGCCAGCGAGTATTCATCTCTGTCCTCTTACAATTGACGGAAGCGGCTGCGTAACGTGAAGGTATCAGAGGTCACATAGCGCTCCATTTCGCGTAAACGTTTTTCGCCTGCGACCAGTTCACGATCCACCGCATCTAACAGTTCACCGCTGGAAGGCTGTTGCTCGCCCGTTGCCATGCTGTCCGGCATCGGGTCCAGTACAAAAGAGAGAATGATGTAAGCCACCAGGGTGAAAAATGCCAGACCAAAGAAGATCGACAACACCACCAGGATACGCACCAGTTTCACCGGTACATCAAGGTACTGCGCGATACCGGCACACACCCCTCGCACCATCCCCTGCTGCGGCATACGCCATAATTTCTTGTTCAGGTTAATTCCTCCCATTAGCGATCCCTCCAGTTCGGATGTTCGGCGTCAAGAATGGCTTCCAGCGCCTGAATACGCTCGCGCATGCGTTGCGCTTCGTCGGTTAGCTGCATTAAACGTTGCTGTTCGCTTTGCGACAGTTCGCCCCGACCGGAACGGTTGCTGTAATGCAGCCATAACCAAATCGGTAACACAAACAGCACGAAAATGGTTAACGGTATGGCCAGAAATAACGCGCTCATGAGTGCTCCTTACAGGTGATGAGCGGCGGCGCGTTCGGGCGCCGCCAGGTATTATTATTGGTTATCTTGCTTCATTTTGGCTTTCAACTGCGCCAGTTGTTCGCTGATTTCATCATCTGCTTTCAGATCGGCAAACTGCTGATCCAGGGTTCTCTGCTTGCCAAAGTTTTGGCTTTCCGCTTCCGCCTCCATCTGATCGATACGGCGTTCAAACGATTCAAAACGCGCCATAGCCTCATCCAGTTTGCCGCTGTCCAGTTGACGACGAACATCACGGGAAGAGCTTGCCGCCTGGTGGCGCAACGTCAATGCCTGCTGACGGGCACGGGTTTCACTGAGTTTATTTTCCAGCTCGCCAATCTCTTTCTTCATCCGCACCAGCGTGTCGTCAACCAGTGCCGCTTCCTGATCGAGGGTGGCGATCAAATCCGTCAGTTTTTGTTTCTCAATCAGCGCGGCGCGCGCCAGATCCTCTTTATCTTTACGCAGCGCCAGCTCGGCTTTCTCCTGCCACTCCGCCTGTTGCGCGGCGGCCTGCTCAATGCGACGGGATAACTGTTTCTTTTCTGCCAGCGCGCGCGCGGAATTAGAACGGACTTCCACCAGCGTATCTTCCATTTCCTGAATCATCAGGCGCACCAGCTTTTGCGGATCTTCCGCTTTTTCCAGCAGCGCATTAATGTTGGCGTTCACGATGTCGGCAAAACGAGAAAAAATACCCATAATTCAATCCTCACACGGTATGTTCTGATATCGGGCTATGCCCTGCTACAGGGTTAATACAATCTGCGTGCCAACTTTTTAATTTATTGATTATTAAAACAATGTACGATTTTACCTCACGAGAGAAATAGGCTAAAGTGGTGAATAACACTAACAAGTGGTGAATCTCATCATGGCAGAATACAAAGATAACCTTCTCGGCGAAGCCAACAGCTTTCTTGAAGTGCTGGAGCAGGTTTCCCATCTGGCGCCGCTGGATAAACCCGTGCTTATCATTGGCGAACGCGGAACAGGGAAAGAGCTGATCGCCAACCGGCTGCATTTTCTCTCAACGCGCTGGCAAGGGCCGTTCATCTCCCTTAACTGCGCCGCGCTCAATGAAAACCTGCTCGACTCCGAGTTATTTGGTCATGAGGCAGGCGCATTTACCGGCGCGCAAAAACGTCATCCCGGGCGCTTTGAACGCGCCGATGGCGGTACGCTCTTTTTGGATGAGCTGGCGACCGCTCCCATGCTGGTTCAGGAAAAACTGCTGCGGGTGATCGAATACGGCGAGCTGGAGCGCGTCGGCGGCAGCCAGCCGTTGCAGGTTAATGTGCGTCTGGTCTGCGCGACAAATGCCGATTTGCCACAAATGGTGAGCGAAGGGACATTTCGCGCCGATCTGCTGGACCGGCTCGCTTTCGACGTCGTGCAGCTTCCCCCTTTACGCCAGCGTCAAAGCGACATCATGTTAATGGCCGAACACTTTGCCATTCAGATGTGCCGTGAGATTCATCTGCCCCTCTTCCCGGGTTTTACCGCGCGGGCGAGAGAAACCCTGCTTCAGTACCGCTGGCCGGGAAATATTCGTGAGCTGAAAAACGTGGTTGAACGTTCGGTTTATCGGCATGGCAGCAGCGATTATCCGTTAGATGAAATTATCATCGACCCGTTTAAGCGTGACATTCCCGAACCGACGCCGTCGGAAACGCCCGTTTCTGCGCCATCATTGCCGCTGGATTTACGCGAATTTCAGCAACAGCAGGAGAAAGACTTTCTGCAAATCAGCCTGCAACAGGCGAAATTTAATCAAAAACGGGCAGCAGAATTGCTGGGTCTGACCTACCACCAGTTGCGCGCATTGCTCAAAAAACATCAGATTTAGCGCTCATGCCCGGGACAGTTGTTCTCATTCTGTGGGGGTAATATGTTAAGTGAATTAATGAGGTTTTCTTTATAATTAATTTCGATATTGGTTAATAACATAATAAAAATAATTACAAAGGTGATTGAATTTCCAGCGTAATGTTATACCCAACGATTTTGCATACAAGGGAAATGCCATGAATTGGGATAAACACGCAACCGTAGAATACGCACGCAGACACGCTATGATGGGTGCGAGCCTGGCTGGCTTGTTAATCAGCTCTTCTGCTTTTGCGGCGTTGTCTCCCGGCGGACCCGAAGCTACAGCTTTAACATTTAATCGCTGGTACATATCCCAGTTAATACAGGAGAAAAATCCACTGGCTGATTATGAGGGACTCCAGCCCTACGTTACAGCAAACACCATTGCTGCGTTAAAGGCCTCAAATACAGCAGACCCAGACTCCGAAGATGTACCCGATTCTGATATGTTCATCAAAGCCCAGGATTTTGACGATGACTGGCAGCAAATAGAGATCGTCTCATCAGACTTAGATCCCGTATGTACACAGGTTTATGTCTCTTTCGGCGCTGAACAGAAACACACCGTAATAGACTGCATGGTGAAAGAAAACGGTACCTGGAAAGTACAATCTGTCGCAGGCCAGAAAATATTGCGAAACGTAAGCCTGAAGTAATCATGTATCAAAGCCCGTAACTTAACTGAACGGGCATTTCCTTTGGTGTTTATTCAACCAGTATGACGATTCCTTCATTGCAATTGTGTACATTTACGCCAGTTGTCCGCAGTCATTTTTACCTGGCGGGCCGAAGTGCGATACACTTTGCAGATCGAATCTAAAAACCTTAAAAATTATGCGCCTGGTTTTATCGTCTCTGATCGTGATGACTGGACTCCTGAGTGGTCAGGCTGCGGCTGCGCCTGAACCGACTATGCATGCTGATATTCGCGACAGCGGTTTTGTCTATTGCGTCAGTGGGCAGGTCAACACCTTCAATCCACAAAAAGCGAGCAGCGGCCTGATCGTTGATACGCTTGCCGCCCAGCTGTATGACAGACTGCTGGATGTGGACCCTTATACTTATCGTCTGGTACCGGAACTGGCAGAAAGCTGGGAAGTGCTGGACAACGGCGCGACCTACCGTTTCCACCTGCGTCGCAACGTCTCTTTCCAGAAGACCGCCTGGTTCACCCCTACCCGCAAGCTGAACGCGGATGACGTGGTGTTTACCTTCGAGCGCATTTTTGATCGCAAACATCCCTGGCATAACGTTAACGGCGGCAGCTTTCCCTATTTCGACAGTTTGCAGTTTGCCGATAACGTACAGAGCGTGCGTAAGCTGGACAACAATATTGTCGAATTTCGCCTGACCCAACCAGACGCCTCCTTCTTATGGCATCTGGCGACGCACTATGCGTCGGTCATGTCAGCGGAATATGCGGCGCAGCTGACAAAGCAGGATCACCCGGAACTGATTGACCGCCAGCCGATCGGCACCGGCCCGTTCCAGCTCTCGGAATATCGCGCCGGACAATATATTCGTCTGCAACGTCATGAGGGATTCTGGCGTGGTAAACCGCTGATGCCGCAGGTGGTGGTTGACTTAGGCTCCGGCGGCACAGGCCGTTTATCGAAATTGCTCACCGGCGAATGCGATGTGCTGGCCTGGCCCGCCGCCAGTCAACTCACGATTCTGCGCGACGATCCGCGCCTGCGTCTGACGCTGCGCCCCGGTATGAACATCGCCTACCTGGCCTTTAATACCGATAAGCCGCCGCTGAATAATCCCGCCGTGCGCCATGCGCTGGCGTTGTCGATCAACAACCAGCGGCTGATGCAGTCGATCTACTACGGTACAGCAGAAACCGCCGCCTCTATTTTGCCGCGCGCCTCGTGGGCCTATGACAACGAGGCTAAAATTACAGAATACAATCCGGCTAAATCCCGCGAGCAGTTGAAAGCGCTGGGGCTGGAAAACTTAACGCTACAGCTGTGGGTGCCGACCAGTTCCCAGGCCTGGAACCCCAGCCCGCTGAAAACCGCCGAGCTGATCCAGGCGGATATGGCGCAGGTCGGCGTAAAAGTGGTGATTGTTCCGGTAGAAGGTCGTTTCCAGGAGGCGCGGTTGATGGACATGAACCATGATCTGACGTTGTCCGGTTGGGCAACCGACAGTAACGATCCAGACAGTTTCTTCAGGCCGTTGCTGAGCTGCGCCGCCATTAACTCACAAACCAACTTTGCACACTGGTGCCATCCTGAGTTTGACGGCATTCTGCGAAAAGCGCTCTCGTCCCAGCAGCTTGCGGCGCGTATTGACGCGTATGATGAAGCGCAAAATATTCTGGCAAAAGAGCTGCCGATACTGCCGCTCGCCTCCTCGCTGCGTTTACAGGCTTATCGCTATGATATTAAAGGGCTGGTTTTAAGTCCCTTTGGTAACGCCTCGTTTGCCGGTGTTTCGCGGGAAAAAGAAGATGAGGTGAAAAAACCATGATTATTTTCACCCTGCGTCGGTTTCTGCTGCTGTTGGTCACGCTGTTCTTTCTGACCTTTATCGGCTTTAGCCTGAGCTATTTCACGCCCCATGCGCCATTACAGGGCGCATCGTTGTGGAACGCCTGGGTTTTCTGGTTTAACAGCCTGATCCACTGGGATTTTGGCGTTTCCAGCATTAACGGCCAGCTGATCTCCGAACAGCTCAAAGAGGTTTTTCCCGCCACGATGGAGCTGTGCATTCTCGCTTTCGGCTTTGCCCTGATGGTCGGAATCCCGGTGGGGATGCTGGCAGGCGTAACGCGGAATAAATGGCCAGACCGTTTCATCAGCGCCCTCGCTTTAGTGGGATTTTCGATTCCGGTCTTCTGGCTGGCGCTGCTGTTGACGCTGTTTTTCTCGCTCACGCTCGGCTGGCTGCCGGTATCAGGTCGTTTTGATCTGCTTTACGAAGTGAAGCCGGTCACCGGTTTCGCCATTATTGATGCCTGGATTTCCGACTCGCCCTGGCGCGATGAGATGGTGATGAGCGCAGTGCGCCATATGGTATTGCCGGTGCTGACGCTGGCCGTCGCCCCCACCACGGAAGTGATTCGTCTGATGCGCATCAGCACTATTGAAGTGTATGACCAGAATTACGTGAAGGCAGCGGCGACGCGCGGTCTGTCACGGCTGACGATTCTGCGTCGGCATGTGCTGCACAACGCGCTGCCGCCGGTGATCCCGCGTCTCGGCTTGCAGTTTTCCACCATGCTGACGCTGGCGATGATCACCGAGATGGTCTTTAGCTGGCCGGGGCTGGGACGCTGGTTGATCAACGCTATCCGCCAGCAGGACTACGCCGCTATTTCCGCAGGCGTAATGGTGGTTGGTTCGCTGGTGATTATCGTCAACGTGATCTCTGATATTTTGGGTGCTATGGCTAACCCTCTGAAACATAAGGAATGGTATGCCTTACGATAGTGTGTACAGCGAAAAGCGCCCACCGGGAACGCTGCGCACTGCCTGGCGCAAATTTTATGGCGACGCTTCTGCGATGGTCGGTCTTTACGGCTGCGCAGGTCTGGTGGTGCTGTGTATTTTTGGCAGTTGGTTTGCTCCCTACGGCATCGATCAGCAGTTCCTCGGCTACCAGTTGCTGCCGCCGTCCTGGTCGCGCTATGGCGAAGTCTCGTTTTTTCTGGGAACGGACGATCTGGGGCGTGACGTTTTAAGTCGCCTGCTGAGCGGCGCGGCGCCCACCGTCGGCGGCGCGTTTATCGTCACGCTGGCGGCAACGCTGTGCGGCCTGATTCTGGGCGTTGTCGCCGGGGCTACGCACGGCTTACGCTCCGCCGTACTCAACCATATTCTGGACACCCTGCTTTCTATTCCGTCGTTGCTGTTGGCGATTATCGTTGTTGCCTTTGCCGGGCCGCATCTGAGTCACGCAATGTTTGCCGTCTGGCTCGCACTGCTGCCGCGTATGGTGCGCTCGGTCTACAGCATGGTGCATGACGAGCTGGAAAAAGAGTATGTGATCGCCGCGCGCCTCGACGGTGCCACCACGCTCAATATTCTCTGGTTTGCCATTCTGCCCAATATTACCGCCGGTCTGATTACCGAAATCACCCGCGCGTTGTCGATGGCGATCCTCGATATCGCTGCGCTCGGTTTTCTCGACCTCGGCGCGCAACTCCCCTCTCCTGAATGGGGCGCCATGCTCGGCGACGCGCTGGAGCTAATATATGTTGCGCCGTGGACGGTGATGTTACCTGGCGCGGCAATTATGATCAGCGTTCTGCTGGTGAACCTGCTCGGCGACGGCATCCGGCGCGCGATTATCGCGGGGGTGGAATAATGCCGTTACTGGATATCCGTAACCTGACCATTGAATTTAAAACCGGCGAAGACTGGGTTAAAGCCGTAGATCGGGTCAGTATGACGTTAAATGAAGGGGAAATTCGTGGACTGGTCGGCGAATCCGGCTCCGGGAAAAGCCTGATTGCGAAAGCCATTTGCGGTGTGGCGAAAGACAACTGGCGCGTCACCGCCGACCGTATGCGCTTTGACGATATCGACCTGCTGCGTCTTTCCGCACGCGAGCGCCGCAAACTGGTCGGCCATAACGTGTCGATGATCTTTCAGGAACCGCAGTCGTGCCTTGATCCTTCGGAGCGCATTGGCCGTCAACTGATGCAGAATATTCCCGCCTGGACCTATAAAGGTCGCTGGTGGCAGCGTATTGGCTGGCGAAAACGCCGTGCCATTGAACTGTTGCACCGGGTCGGCATTAAAGATCACAAAGACGCGATGCGCAGTTTTCCGTATGAGCTGACGGATGGCGAATGTCAGAAAGTCATGATCGCCATTGCGCTCGCCAATCAGCCGCGCTTGCTGATTGCCGACGAACCGACCAACGCGATGGAACCCACCACCCAGGCGCAGATTTTCCGCCTGCTGACGCGCCTGAACCAGAACAGCAATACCACTATTTTGCTGATCAGCCATGACCTGCAAATGCTCAGCCAGTGGGCAGACAAAATCAACGTTCTGTATTGCGGGCAGACGGTTGAAACTGCGCCCAGTAAGGATCTGGTGGCGACGCCTCACCACCCTTATACTCAGGCGCTCATCCGCGCGATACCGGATTTTGGCAGCGCCATGCCGCATAAAAGCCGCCTGAATACCATGCCAGGGGCAATCCCGCTGCTGGAACAATTACCGATAGGTTGTCGTCTGGGGCCGCGTTGCCCGTATGCTCAACGAGAATGCATTGAAACCCCGCGTCTGACCGGGGCGAAGAATCATCTCTACGCCTGTCATTTTCCGCTGAATATGGAGAAAGAGTGACATGGTGGAAACCCTGCTCGAAGTGCGTAACCTGAGTAAAACCTTCCGCTACCGTACAGGATGGTTCCGGCGTCAGACCGTCGAGGCGGTAAAGCCGCTCAGCTTCACCTTACGCGAACGCCAGACGCTCGCCATTATTGGCGAGAATGGCTCCGGCAAATCCACGCTGGCGAAAATGCTGGCAGGAATGATCGCGCCGACCAGCGGCGAACTGCTGATTGACGATCATCCGCTGAAATACGGCGACTACTCGTTTCGCAGCCAGCGCATCCGCATGATTTTTCAGGACCCGTCAACGTCACTCAATCCACGACAGCGCATCTCGCAGATTCTGGATTTCCCGCTGCGGTTGAATACCGATCTGGAACCGGAGCAGCGACGTAAGCAGATTATTGAAACCATGCGGATGGTCGGCCTTCTCCCTGACCACGTCAGCTATTATCCGCACATGCTGGCGCCAGGGCAGAAACAGCGTCTGGGATTAGCCCGCGCCCTGATTTTACGCCCGAAGGTGATCATCGCCGACGAAGCGCTGGCTTCGCTCGATATGTCGATGCGCTCGCAGCTCATCAACCTGATGCTGGAACTCCAGGAAAAACAGGGGATTTCGTATATCTACGTCACTCAGCATCTGGGGATGATGAAACACATCAGCGATCAGGTGCTGGTCATGCACCAGGGCGAAGTGGTCGAACGCGGCAGCACTGCTGATGTTCTCGCCTCTCCGTTACATGAACTCACCCGCCGTTTGATCGCAGGACACTTCGGCGAAGCCCTCACCGCCGACGCCTGGCGAAAAGATCGCTAGCCTGAAGGAGCGTTATGATGTTGTTGTCTGAATCAATTAACGGCCATTTGGTCATCCACCACGCGCCCCGAATGCAGGAGCGCCCATGAGAAAATATTCCTGGCTGATCCTGTGTCTGGCGCTGGCTGTGCTACTGGCGTCTGCTTTCGCATTCACTCGCGCTGACAACCAGACTGAACCGGCATTCGGCTACACTCTGGACTTCAAAAAACCGTTGTCCGGGATCGACAATTTATCCTCCCTGAGCTACGTGCCCGAAGAAGATGTTTTTGTCGCCACCCTCAACAGACCCGCCACCATCCTCAAACTGTCTAAAAATGGAGAAATACTCGCCAGAAAAAGCATCGCAGATCGGATTAAAGATGCTGAATCAATTGAATACGCGGGTAACGGGACATACTTACTGGTCGATGAAGCAGACTCCGCGATGTATGTTTACCAGCTCAGCCAGGATCTGGACATCAGGTCAGTGAGAAAAATAGAAACAGACCTGTTTGAGAACGCGCGCAACCGGGGAATCGAAGGCATTGCCTGGATGGCCGGACGAAATGAACTCTATTTCGCCAAAGAACGTAAACCGGTCATGCTGTACCGAACCCAAAGCGACGGCGGCCTTACTCATTTTTCTGAGATCGTCCCACTGGATGATCTGATTAAAAATCTGGACGTAGACGATATCTCCGCCCTTCACATCCACGGTGAACATCTGCTGATCTTATCTGATGAGTCACGCAGCCTGACAGAGATAGACCTGAACGGCAATGTGCTGCGCCGGATGTCATTAACGCAGGGCGAAAATGGTCTTGAGGAAGATATCCCGCAACCTGAAGGCGTGTCGATGGATAAGGCCGGCAACATTTATATTATGAGTGAGCCGAACCTGTTTTATCGATTTGAAAAGGTCTCGACTGGCAGGTAAACCGTAAGTTCAGACTCTTCTTTCCCGTTGACGCGCGGTTTTGACGGGAGAGGAGAAACGGCGATACGCGGGCTTTTGTGAAGTCAGAAAACACTGGAAACGTTTGAAATGGTGCCGACTACCGGAATCGAACTGGTGACCTACTGATTACAAGTCAGTTGCTCTACCTACTGAGCTAAGTCGGCCTGGGCCGCCATCGAGGCCTCGAACCCCGTTCCCTACAACACCCACAACAAATGTCGTTCGCTCTTCCAGATGAGCTAATGGCGGTTTGACGGTTCTTGTGAGTTATCACGCACTTACGCGTCATAACGAACCGGCTGCGAATAATACATAAGTAGAATTAGTCATGCAACCATTATGATTCGTCCAAATGTATTTATCCCTTATATTCGCAGCGCGTCGCCCGCTCGTGCTGGTTGGATGAGGCGAACCTGATAGCGGGTGATATACTGGACGGATGCAGGAAAATATCGAAAGTGAACAGGCTCGTCCTGCGCCGCCCCGGAGCTAAGTCACGGGAAATGACGGAAAAATATCGTGACACAAAGGGCTGTGAGTGGGATATAATTTCGAGCTAATTTCGAATAACTTTGAAATGTTGCTTTTAATTTATTGATATTAAAAGCAAAAAATAAGTAATGACTATAAGGATTAAAGCTATGGGTTTTCTTTCCGGTAAGCGCATTCTGGTAACGGGTGTTGCCAGCAAATTGTCCATCGCCTACGGTATCGCTCAGGCGATGCGCCGCGAAGGAGCTGAACTGGCGTTCACCTACCAGAACGACAAACTGAAAGGCCGCGTGGAAGAGTTTGCCGCTCAACTGGATTCCAGCATCGTGTTGCAGTGTGATGTGGCTGAAGATGCCAGCATCGACGCTATGTTTGCCGAGCTGGGTAAAGTCTGGCCGAAATTCGACGGTTTCGTTCACTCTATCGGCTTCGCACCTGGCGATCAGCTGGATGGCGACTATGTGAATGCCGTTACCCGTGAAGGCTTTAAAATCGCGCACGACATCAGCTCTTACAGCTTTGTGGCGATGGCAAAAGCTTGCCGTACCATGCTGAATCCGGGTTCCGCCCTGCTGACCCTGTCTTATCTGGGTGCTGAGCGCGCAATCCCGAACTACAACGTCATGGGTCTGGCAAAAGCGTCTCTGGAAGCAAACGTGCGTTACATGGCTAACGCGATGGGCCCGGAAGGCGTTCGTGTTAACGCAATCTCCGCAGGTCCGATCCGTACTCTGGCCGCATCCGGCATCAAAGATTTCCGTAAAATGCTGTCGCATTGCGAAGCGGTTACGCCGATTCGCCGCACCGTTACCATTGAAGATGTGGGCAACTCTGCCGCCTTCCTGTGCTCCGATCTGTCTGCCGGTATCTCCGGTGAAGTCGTTCACGTCGACGGCGGTTTCAGCATCGCAGCCATGAACGAACTGGAACTGAAATAATCGTTTCACTTCCCGCAATGGGCGGCGCAGCGTCGCCCATTATTCCCTTCTCTGATGACGCCTTTCACCCCCTTCCATTCTTCGCGCGCTGTCGCATCGCGGTATATATCATTCTGATATTTATTATCACCTAACAATCTTTTATCCCCTCTCTTGCTTACGCCAGGATAATGCAGCGAAAACGATCCGGCGTGATTCGACGACGACGTGTCCGGGTCGCCACTTTTAGACCAAGGAACGCCCATGGAACAACGCCGAATTGAAGGCAAAAGCCACTGGTATCATGAAACCCAGTCCAGCACTTATCCGCAAGAGGTTCTCCCGCTGGTGCCGGAAGCCGCGAACGTCGAGGACAGTTTTCTGCTGGATTTAGCGATCGCCGAAGACGTGCTTTTACCCTTTCAGTCCTGGTTGCACCCTGCCCGTCAACTTGCTCAACGCCTCTTTCCCGAGCGCGTCACACAGAATCGTCTCCACACGTTCAGCGCCTATGAACGAATGAGTACCGCATTGACCGTTGCCCAGGTCTATGGCGTACAGCGGCTCTGTAACCATTACGCCGCGCGACTAACCCCGCTTCCCGGCCCGGACTCTTCCCGGGAGAGTAACCACCGACTGGCGCAAATCACGCAATACGCGCGTCAACTGGCCAGTTCCCCTGCGGTCATTAATGCCCGCGACCGCCAGCATCTTGACGATGTGGGTCTGACAACCTGCGACATCATTCTGATAAACCAGATTATTGGTTTTGTGGGTTTTCAAGCGCGCGTCGTGGCGATATTCCAGGCTTATCATGGACACCCCGTCCGCTGGGTGCCGGGCCTGGATATACAGCAATTCGCCGATGCGCAGCTTTTCCAGGAAAAGGACGCGCAATGGCACCCGGCTCAGGAAGGCGTGGAAATACGTTACGCCAGCGCCGAACAGCTGGAGTGCCTGTCTCACCATCAGCCGGTTGCAGAACTGCTGACGCTCGCGCCAGTCCTGGTTCACGAACCCGCCCTGCTTTCTTTGCTTGGCACACTACTCACCAGCGCCCTGCGTACGGATGCGCCACCGGCGTCGCTCTCGCTCGCCACGCTGCTCACGTCGCGCATCAATGGCAGCGTCGCCTGTTTTAATGAACAGTCGCGCCACGCGGGCGAATGGGCAGAGACAATTTCGGTGTTCCGCCGGGGTGAACGGGAGATACAGCACTGGGAAAGCCAACATCCGGTTGAGCGTCCTGTCACGCAAGCGATACAATGGCTGACCAGGGCGCCCGATCGTTTTAGCGCTGCGCAATTCACGCCGTTACTCGAACAAGGGGCGTCACTGGAACAGGCCGTCAACTTGCTGGGCTGGTGCGGATTGTGCGGTTGGTTGAACCGTTTAAAAATCGCGTTGGGCGAAACACATTAACCGCGCCTTTACTGAAAGAGCGCTTGCTGCGCCAGGCAGAATCGCGTAAAACTGTCAGCCGCTCTTTTGGCCACGAAAATAGACAATTATGTTTCAGGACAACCCGCTGCTAGCGCAGCTTAAACAGCAACTACATTCCCAGACGCCGCGTGCTGAAGGGGTGGTAAAAGCCACGGAAAAAGGCTTTGGCTTCCTGGAAGTCGATGCACAAAAAAGTTATTTCATCCCGCCGCCGCAGATGAAAAAAGTCATGCATGGCGACCGTATTGTCGCGGTGATCCATACGGAAAAAGAACGCGAGTCCGCCGAGCCAGAAGAACTGATCGAGCCGTTCCTGACCCGCTTCGTGGGCAAAATCCAGGGTAAAAACGATCGTCTGTCCATCGTACCGGATCATCCGTTGCTGAAAGACGCTATCCCATGCCGTGCCGCCCGTGGCGTGGAACACGAATTTAAAGAGGGTGACTGGGCCGTTGCTGAAATGCGCCGTCATCCGCTGAAAGGCGACCGCTCTTTCTACGCCGAGTTAACCCAGTTCATCACCTTCGCCGACGACCACTTCGTACCGTGGTGGGTCACGCTGGCTCGCCATAATCTCGAAAAAGAAGCGCCGAACGGCGCGGCGACAGAAATGCTTGATGAAGGTCTGGTACGCCAGGATCTGACCGCGCTGGATTTTGTCACTATCGACAGCGCCAGCACCGAAGACATGGATGACGCCCTTTATGCGCAAGAGTTGGGCGAAGGTAAGCTGCAACTGACGGTTGCGATTGCTGATCCGACCGCGTGGATTGCGGAAGGCAGCAAGCTGGATAACATCGCAAAAATCCGGGCGTTTACCAACTATCTGCCGGGCTTCAACATCCCGATGTTGCCGCGCGAACTGTCTGACGACCTCTGCTCCCTGCGCGCGCAGGAAGTTCGTCCGGCACTGGCCTGCCGCATGACCATTGCCGCCGACGGCACTATTGAAGATGACATCACCTTCTTTGCGGCCACGATCAAGTCGAAAGCCAAACTGGCCTACGACAATGTCTCCGACTGGCTGGAAAATACCGGTAGCTGGCAGCCTGAGAGTGACGCTATCGCCCAACAGATCCGCCTGCTCCAGCGCATTTGCCTGAGCCGTGGCGAATGGCGTCACAACCATGCGCTGGTGTTCAAAGATCGCCCGGACTATCGCTTTATTCTTGGAGAGAAAGGCGAAGTGCTGGATATCGTCGCGGAACCTCGCCGCATTGCGAACCGCATTGTGGAAGAGTCCATGATCGCGGCGAACATTTGCGCCGCCCGCGTGCTGCGCGACAAACTGGGCTTTGGTATTTACAACGTTCATATGGGCTTTGACCCGGCCAACGCCGACGCGCTGGCAGCGTTGTTGAAAACGCATGGCCTGCACGTTGACGCAGGAGACGTATTAACCCTGGAAGGTTTCTGCAAACTGCGCCGCGAGCTGGATGCCCAACCGTCCGGTTTCCTGGACAGCCGTATTCGTCGCTTCCAGTCATTCGCAGAGATCAGCACCGAACCGGGCCCTCACTTTGGACTGGGTCTGGAAGCGTATGCAACCTGGACCTCTCCGATTCGTAAATACGGCGACATGATTAACCACCGCCTGCTGAAGGCCGTCATCAAAGGCGAAACCATCGCGCGTCCACAGGAAGAGACAACGCAGCAGATGGCTGAACGCCGCCGCCTGAACCGTATGGCGGAACGTGACGTCGGAGACTGGTTATATGCGCGTTTCCTGAATGATAAAGCCGGTACAGAAACACGCTTTGCGGCGGAAATCGTTGATATCAGCCGCGGCGGGATGCGCGTTCGCCTGGTCGATAATGGCGCAATGGCCTTTATCCCGGCGCCGTTCCTGCATGCCGTACGTGACGAGCTGGTTTGCAGCCAGGAAAGCGGCACCGTGCAGATCAAAGGTGAAACGGTATACAAAGTGACGGATGTGATCGATGTAACGATCGCGGAAGTTCGCATGGAAACCCGTAGCATTATCGCCCGGCCTGTCGCCTGACGTTTTTGATGTAGCGGCCTTTCTTTAACCGGAAAGGCCGTTTTTTTTCTGCCCGCCCCACCCACCGCACGCTACACTTCACTCATCCGTTCAGAATTATTTTTATCCGCTCGCTATGCTTTTTTCTGAATCTGGATTACATATAAATACATAAGTAAAACAATATGTTCAGCCATAATTACCTCGTACGAATCATGGCTAACCTTTCTCCTGAGGCTGTATGCGCTTTAAACGGGATGGTAAGCATCATGAAAGACGTTCTGGAGCCTGTTTCATTGTTTAGCGATTTGGGAACCCATAGCCCTTACTGGCGTTTATCGGATGACTGCGACACCCTGCGTTTATCCGCGACTGAGGCTGCCGACGCTGACCAGACCGTTGCGTTATCTTCCGAGCAGGCTGACCGCATCCGGGAGATGACCGTCATCACGTCAAGCCTGTTACTCACCCTTCCCGGTGAACATAATGCCGTTCCCGTGCAACTTGTCGGGCGAAAAATCAACAAGCGCGAATGGGCAGGAAACGTATCGGTCTGGCATGATGCGCCCTCAGATACGCAGGAGGCCGTTCTGGGACTTTCCTTTGCCGAGCAGGTGGTATCAGAGGCCAACTCAGCGATCGTGATCCTTGACAGCCGCGGGAATATCCAGCGTTTTAACCGTCTTTGCGAAGAATACACCGGGTTAAAAGAGCATGACGTCATTGGGCAAAGCGTCTTCAAATTATTTATGAGCCGGCGCGAAGCCGCAGCCTCCAGGCGCAACATCAGCGGTTTTTTCCGCAACGGCAACTCTTATGAGATCGAACGCTGGGTAAAGACCCGCAAAGGCCAGCGCCTGTTTCTGTTTCGGAATAAATTTGTCCATAGCGGCAGCGGTAAGAACGAAATCTTTTTAATCTGTTCAGGCACCGACATTACCGAGGAGCGGCGTACGCAGGAGCGTTTACGCGTACTGGCGAATACGGACACAATCACCGGGCTGCCTAACCGGAATGCCATTCATGAGCTGATTAACGATGCCATTGAAAACGCGGGCGACAATCAGGTTGGTATCGTCTATCTGGACCTGGACAACTTCAAAAGGGTGAACGACGCCTACGGGCATATGTTTGGAGACCAGCTGCTACAGGCCGTCTCGCTGGCGATCCTGAGTTGCCTTGAGGAGAATCAACTGCTGGCCCGCCTCGGCGGCGATGAGTTTATCGTTCTCGCCACGCAGACTTCGCAAGGGTCGCTGGAGGCTATGGCATCGCGAATTCTCACACGCTTACGTCAACCCTTTCGCATTGGCCTTATCGAGGTGTATACCGGCTGTTCTATCGGTATCGCCCTTGCGCCGCAGCATGGGCATGACAGCGAAAGCGTGATTCGTAATGCGGATACCGCAATGTACACCGCGAAAGAAGGCGGACGTGGACAGTTTTGCGTGTTCTCCCCCGAGATGAACCAGCGCGTCTTTGAGTATCTTTGGCTGGACACCAATCTGCGCAAAGCGCTGGAAAACGATCAGCTCCTGATCCACTACCAGCCGAAGATGACCTGGCGCGGCGAAGTCCGCAGCCTCGAAGCGCTGGTGCGCTGGCAATCACCGGAACGCGGGTTAATTCCCCCGCTGGAGTTTATCTCCTACGCCGAAGAGTCTGGGCTGATTGTCCCGCTGGGGCGATGGGTGATGATGGATGTTGTACGGCAGGTCGCCAAATGGCGCAGCAAAGGCATCAACCTGCGCGTCGCGGTGAATGTATCCGCCCGCCAGCTCGCGGATCAAACTATTTTTACCGACCTGAAGCAGGTGCTTCATGAACTGAACTTCGAATATTGCCCGATTGATGTCGAACTGACAGAAAGCTGTTTGATTGAAAACGAAGAGCTGGCGCTGACCGTCATCCAGCAATTCAGCCAGCTTGGCGCACAGATACATCTGGACGATTTTGGCACCGGCTACTCGTCGCTTTCTCAGCTTGCCCGCTTCCCCATTGATGCGGTCAAGCTGGATCAGACGTTTGTCAGAGACATTCATAAGCGGTCGGTTTCGCAATCGTTAGTACGCGCGATCGTCGCCGTAGCGCAGGCGTTAAATCTACAGGTGATTGCGGAAGGCGTCGAAAGCGCAAAAGAAGATGCGTTTTTAACCAAGAATGGCGTCAACGAGCGCCAGGGTTTCCTGTTTGCCAAACCCATGCCCGCCGCCGCTTTTGAACGCTGGTATAAACGTTATCTGAATAAAAAGATGCGCTGAGATGGGCAAAAAACAGGCGTTCGGGACAGGGTAAGAGACCTCTGGTAACAAACTTATCTGCATGTAATAACAGAATATATAATATTACCCAATGGTTTTGGCGAATCCTGTTTTTCCCCTTCTCTTTTGGCATTATTTTCTGCATCATGAAATTCATACATTTTTGACGTAAGGATGATAACCATGTCTGATATCGACGCCCAACGTGTTGCCGAACGCATTGATACCGTGCTGGATATCCTTGTTGCTGGCGATTACCACTCTGCCATCCACAACCTTGAAATTCTTAAAGCGGAGTTGTTAAGTCAGGTGAAAGAAGATACCGACGCCTCCTCGACGAAACCCCGGGCTCCGTGGGAGATCTAAGTGACGCGAGCTTTTCGTGGCACCTGACTCAGGAAACGCAGCATCCCTTATACTCCCCGGTACTGATACCGTTATAAAAATTAAAATTATGAATTCCCGACAACAATCAATTTTGCAAATGGTCATTGATAAAGGCCAGATGAGCGTGGCTGAGCTGGCGAAAATCACCGGCGTCTCTGAAGTCACGATCCGACAGGATCTTAACACCCTGGAAAAACAGAGCTATCTGCGCCGTGCGCATGGTTTTGCCGTCTCGCTGGACAGCGATGACGTCGAAACGCGCATGATGACCAATTACACGCTCAAACGCGAACTGGCTGAATTTGCCGCATCACTGGTCAGCCCCGGCGAATCGGTGTTTATTGAAAACGGCAGCAGCAATGCCCTGCTGGCCAGAACGTTAGCGGAACAAAAGGATGTCACCATTATTACGGTGAGTAGCTATATCGCTCACTTGCTCAAAGAGACGCCGTGCGAAGTGATCCTCCTTGGCGGAATCTACCAGAAAAAAAGTGAAAGTATGGTCGGGCCATTGACCCGCCAGTTTATCCAGCAGGTTCACTTCAGTAAGGCCTTTATCGGTATCGATGGCTGGCAGCCGGATACCGGGTTTACCGGACGGGACATGATGCGATCGGATGTGGTTAACGCCGTACTGGAAAAAGGCTCTGAAGCCATTGTTCTGACGGACAGCTCTAAATTCGGCGCAGTACATCCTTATACGCTGGGGCCGTTAACACGTTTTAGCCGCGTGATCACCGATTCCAGAATAAGTGCGGACCATCAAATGCAACTGGAACGCACCGGGCTGACGGTGAACATCATCGAACCTCGTGCCTGAGCGTATTGCAGATGATTTGCCGTATGGCAAATCATCTCTCCCCTCTGAGATTTTTCCGACAATCTAATTAAGACTATTTACCTGTTATTAACAGGGTAAAGTCGTAAAATTTATATTAGCGATATAACAGGAAGTGACTATCACCTGCGTGATTTTAAGCTGTTACCCCTGCGCAACGAGGTTTTGCGGACAGTCTCTTTAATGGCTTTAATGAACATCATTTTAGCTATAATTAAAGAGAACTTACTTCCGTGAATCAATTATTCAGGAGAAAGTATTATGTTTATGACGAGCAAAAAAATGACCGCCGCTGTTCTGGCAATTACCCTGGCGATGTCTCTGAGCGCTTGCTCTAATTGGTCTAAACGTGACCGTAACACTGCGATCGGTGCAGGGGCTGGGGCGTTGGGCGGTGCCATTTTAACTGACGGTAGCACGCTGGGTACGCTTGGCGGGGCTGCGGTAGGTGGTGTTATCGGCCATCAGGTAGGTAAATAATCTACGGTCGACCGGCTCGAAATAATAATACGGTAATTCTTTACAGGTCTTTACTCTAAATATACACAGTGAAATTTAAAGCCACGATAAATAACTATCGTGGCTTTTTTCATTAGCCGCCCGCCAGTTTAACTTTCATTCCTTTGGCTTCCAGTAATGATTTAATCAGATCGCGCTTATCGCCCTGAATTTCAATTATTCCCTCTTTAACCGCCCCACCGCAGCCGCATTTTTTCTTCAGCTCTGCGGCCAGTTTGGTCAGTTCAGCATCATCCATATCAATGCCGGTAACGAGGCACACCCCCTTACCTTTCCGCCCGCTGGTCTGGCGCTGAATACGGACGATACCATCACCCTTTGGGCGTTCAACCGCCGCTTTCGGTTCGTCAATCCGGCCCGTTTCCGTGGAATAGACCAGACGGTTGTCAGAATTGTTCATCAGGCTCCCCGTTTCAGTGAGGCATTAATGGCCTTCAGGGTTTGCGCAGGGTCAGCAGACTGCGTAACCGGTCGTCCTATAACCATATAGTCCACGCCCGCCGCCATCGCCTGTTCCGGCGTCATGATACGGCGCTGATCGCCAGCGTCAGACCCCTGAGGACGAATACCCGGCGTTACCAGCTTAAACTCTGTGCCAAATTCCTGCTTAAAGCGCACCGCTTCCTGCGCCGAGCAGACCACGCCATCCAGCCCACAATTTTGCGTCAGGCGCGCCAGACGTTCCGCATGCTCAGCCGGTGACAATGTCACGCCAAGATCCGCCAGATCGCTGGCTTCCATGCTGGTCAGTACCGTCACCGCAATCAGCAATGGCGCATCCTTACCCAGCGGCAGTAAGGCTTCGCGCGCTGCGGTCATCATTCGCGCCCCACCCGACGCATGGACGTTAACCATCCATACGCCCAGATCTGCCGCCGCCGCAACGGCATGTGCCGTGGTATTTGGAATATCATGAAATTTCAGGTCAAGAAAGATATCGAAGCCGCGCTGCTGCAAATCACGAACTAACTGCGGGCCGAACAGCGTGAACATCTCTTTGCCGACTTTCAGGCGGCAATCACGCGGGTCGATTCTGTCGACGAAAGCTAGCGCGTTATCACGATTATTGTAATCCAGAGCAACAACGACAGGAGAATCGGTAACAGCGCGGGAAGAAGATGAAGCAGTAAACGTCATGACCAGACCTTCTTGATGATGGGCACCGGGTGCGGCGCGAAATGGGTAAACGGCGTGCATTCTACCTGCGCAAGGGCAAAATGAACAGGCGCGATTGTACCTCTGCGAGGCGATATTGCCCGGATGCCAGTGTGAGGGACAGGTAAAAATCAATAGGATGTTGTAACTAAAATACAGACTTTTTTAAAACTACTGCCCGTCGAGGCCACGAATAGGTTTAATCGTCGACCACGCCCGGCAGGAAGGACAATGCCAGTACATGGTATAGGCGGTAAACCCGCACTTCTGGCAGCGATAACGCGGTTTGCTGCGCACCTGCTCACCGACCATATCACGCAGCACCATCAGGCTCTCTTTCGCGCGTCCTTCTTCTGCCTCATTGAGGTGATAATCCATCAGCTTATGAAACACCCGCATGGTCGGATGGCGCTGTAACTGGCGAGTGATATAGACCTGCGCAGTGTCGTGCCCTTCCCGCGCTTCCAGAATATCGGCAAGCATCAACTCAGCGGCGGCGCCGGTGTTTTCTTCCACGGCCCGACGTAAGAACTCCGCCCATTCATCATTTTTACCAAGCTGCTGATAGCACGTCTGCAACATCTCCAGCGTTTCACTGACCAGTTCTTTATCCTGGGAGATAACCCGCTGTAAGCTCTCCACCGCTTTGGCGTATTCCCCCTTTGCCATAAACACACGGCCCATCATGATAGAAACACGGGCGCTGTTTTTGTCTGCGGCGGCGCCTTTTTTCAGCAACGTCATGGCGCGATCCATATCATCGCAGCCCATCTGTTGCAGCGCCAGCTCACAATAGAAATGTGCGATCTCAATGCGCTGCTTATCTTTGCCGAGCTTCACCAGCCGCTCAGCCACATCAATCGCTTTCTGCCAGTCGCTGGTCGCCTGATAAATTTGCAACAGCTGTTGCAACGCCCCTACGCGGAAATCCGTTTCATCCGTAAGCTGGTTGAACATATCTTCCGCCCGGTCATACAACCCGGCCGCCATGTAATCACGCCCCAGTTGCTGCACAGCCAGCAGACGCTGCTCATAAGTCAGCGACGCGCTTTCCATTAAGGTCTGGTGGATGCGGATGGCGCGGTCTACTTCACCGCGAGAGCGAAACAGGTTTCCAAGAGTGAGATGAGCCTCAACGGTGCCGGTATCCTCTTTCAGCATGTCGAGGAACAGATCCACCGCTTTATCCTGTTGGTTACTCAGGAGGAAGTTAACCCCCGCCACATAGTCGCGAGAAAGACGGTTAGCTTCGTCCTGTTTTGTTTGTTGCGCACTTCTGCGACCCATATACCAGCCATAGGCTGCCGCTACAGGTAAAAGCAGAAACAACAACTCCAGCATAAATGATTATTCCTTCACAACCGACGAATCGGCAGATACCGCAACGTCGGTCGCAGGCGAAAGCTGGTTTTCCAGTCGTTTGATTTTACGTTCGGAACGCACCAGGGAGACGCGAACACGCAGCCAGAACAGGCCGCAAATTAGCCAACCAATAGCAAAGCCTGCGGCAAATAAAACGGCAAGCAACGTAGAAATACGGTACTCCCCTTGAGCCAGCAGGTAATTAAACGTTACCTGTTGATCGTTCTGCGCACCCAATGTCACCGAAATAACAAAAATCGCCAACACCAGTAAGAAAATGAGTAAATATTTCACATTACTTCCCGTTATGTGGTTTGAGCGAATAAATCGTGTTCAACTTACCGCATTCAGCCCTTTAAATTACCATTTTCGCGACGCGCGCGAAACGGAAAAGCGTTCTGTCCACTCATGATTTAAGGGCAAATTACGGAAAATCAACCACCGTCAACGTTCTTGCTCCCGCTGCGCTATCTCGCGAGCCTCTTCAACGGGTGGCGTAAGCGGCCCGCAAATGCGCTGAGCAAGCCAGGTCGCCAGCGTCACCAGAAGCCAGGATATCAACGTCGCGACAACTAAATCACGCGGCCAATGCATACCCAACAACAGGCGACTCCCCATAACACTTGTCGCCCAGACTAACAAAATCGCAATCGTAAGGGTACGCCTGCGCGGCCATAATAGTCCTACCGCCAACAACGCCCAACTTGCGGCAAACAGGGTATGCCCGGAAGGAAACGCGAATCCGGTCTCTTTTTGCCAGTGTTGACGCAGAAAAGCCGGAATATCCTGCTGCCCGGACAGTTGTTCTTTGACTAAGTGCCCGCGTTCTTTACGTTTTAAAGTGTAGAACTCATCAACGGGAATATGGTGCGTTTTTTCCAGCCAAATAACAAAGGGTCGGGGTTCCTGCACCCGCTCCTTCACCAGCGATTTTACCCCCTGGCCCAGCAGGATCGCACCGGCCAGAATAGCAAAAAGCATCATTGCGGCTTTCAGGCGAAATCTCAGGCACCAAAGAAACCAGGCGCACAGAAGCACATGCGTAATAATTCCCCACGGCTGCGTCACCGTTTCTGTCACCCAGTATAAGGATTTTAACCACCAGACCGAGTGTCCGGGTTGCCAGTTCCAGCCTGAAATCCATACGCTAACCGGCATCACAAGCAACAGAGCAGCGCCCACGGTTGTGCGCTTCGCAATCGAAAGCATGACCTCTCCTTTCGTCGATAAGTGCCACAATCATAACTGAAAACCTGGCGTGCCGGAAAATTGACAAATTTGTGCCATTCCAAAAGCGATCGCACGGCAGCGATTAGGTGAAGTCCGCCGCCTTATGGCAAAATAGCAACATACAGAAGCCAATTGGCGATGACACCAGCATTATCTGGAGAAATACATGCAGCTTAAACGAGTGGCAGAAGCCAAACTGCCAACCCCATGGGGCGATTTCCTGATGGTGGGATTTGAAGAACTGGCAACCGGACACGACCACGTCGCGCTGGTTTATGGCGATATCGCTGGTCAAACCCCTGTCCTGGCTCGCGTCCATTCAGAATGTCTGACCGGCGACGCATTGTTTAGTCTGCGCTGCGATTGTGGTTTTCAGTTAGAGGCGGCGCTGACGCATATCGCGGAAGAAGGTCGCGGTATTCTGCTCTACCACCGTCAGGAAGGACGTAATATTGGCCTGCTCAATAAGATTCGCGCCTACGCGTTGCAGGATCAGGGCTACGATACCGTAGAAGCCAACCATCAGCTGGGGTTTGCCGCCGATGAGCGTGATTTCACCCTGTGTGCCGATATGTTTAAACTGCTGGGCGTCGATGAAGTCCGTCTGCTGACCAATAACCCGAAGAAAGTCGAAATTCTGACGGAAGCAGGTATCAATATTGTTGAGCGCGTACCGCTGATTGTTGGCCGTAACCCAAATAACGAACACTATCTGGATACCAAAGCCGCTAAGATGGGGCATTTATTGGGTAAATAAATTTTTGCTATTAAAGGCCTGATAAGCACCGCGCTATCAGGCCTTTTTTATGTCTTAATGCAACATATTACGAATCACATAATGCAGAATGCCGTCATTCTGGTAGTAGGTTAATTCAGTTGCGGTATCGATACGGCACCGGCACGAAATCACCTCTGTGCTGCCATCCACTTTGGTTAACGTCACCGGAATGGCGGCGCCAGGCTTCAGGTTTTGCAAACTGGCAATATCAATTGTCTCCTCACCAGTTAACCCGAGCGTTTTACGCGTAACGCCCTGCGGGAACTCCAGCGGTAGAATCCCCATACCAATCAGGTTTGAACGGTGAATACGTTCAAACGACTCGGCAATCACGACGCGAATACCCAGCAAACGCGGGCCTTTAGCCGCCCAGTCACGGCTGGAACCGGAACCGTACTCTTTACCCGCAATCACCGCCAGCGGCGTTTTCTCCTGCTGATACAGCATCGCTGCATCATAGATGGAGATCACCTCCGTCCCCGGCAAATGTCGGGTCATTCCCCCTTCAACGCCGGGAACCATTTCGTTGCGGATACGAATATTCGCGAACGTACCGCGCATCATCACTTCATGGTTTCCACGGCGCGAACCGTAGGAGTTGAAGTCCCGACGCTCAACGCCATGATTCTGCAAATAGCGCCCTGCCGGGCTGTCCGCCTTTATGCTGCCCGCCGGGGAGATGTGGTCAGTGGTGACGGAATCACCCAGCATGGCCAGAATACGGGCGCCATGAATATCCTCAACCGGATCGGGTTGAACCTGCATTTCGTCAAAGAACGGCGACAAGCGGATATAGGTGGAGTCATCCTGCCAGCCATAGGTGTCTGAGCGATCAACATTGATCGCTTTCCATTCCGGCGTCCCTTCAAAAACCTCGGCATACTCTTTGTGGAACATTTCCGACGACACCAGTTCAACGGCGCGGGCGATCTCCTGCGCGGAAGGCCAGATATCCTTCAGATAAACCGGGTCGCCTTTGCGATCGTGGCCCAGCGGCTCTTTCGCCAGGTTAATATTCATATTGCCCGCCAGCGCATAGGCGACAACCAGCGGCGGCGACGCCAGCCAGTTGGTTTTCACCAGCGGATGGATTCGGCCTTCAAAGTTACGGTTGCCGGAAAGTACCGCGCCTACCGTCAAGTCGCCCTTTTTGATTGCCGTTTCGATAGGCTCCGGCAGTGGGCCGGAGTTACCAATACAGGTGGTGCACCCATACCCCACCAGATTAAAGCCAAGCTCATCAAGATAAGGCGTGAGTTTCGCCTGCGCCAGGTAATCCGAGACCACTTTCGATCCCGGCGCCAGCGAGGCTTTCACCCACGGCTGCCGTTTCAGTCCCAGCGTTACCGCTTTTTTCGCCAGCAAACCGGCGGCCATCAGCACGCTGGGGTTTGAAGTATTGGTACAGGAGGTGATAGCCGCAATCACGACAGCGCCGTCCGGGAGCTGGTATTGATGGCCGTTCATAACATAATCGATTGGCTGCCGGTCTTTTTGCGCGGTGTTCAGTTCCAGCTCCGTGCTCGCGGCGAAGGCTTTAGGCACATCTGCCAGCGCAACCCGATCCTGCGGGCGCTTCGGCCCGGCAAGGCTCGCCTCGACATCCCCCATATCCAGTTCCAGCGAACTGGTGAAAACAGGTTCATCGCCAGGGTTTCGCCACATCCCCTGCGCTTTGGCATAGGTTTCGACCAGCTCAACCTGCTCCTCGCTACGGCCGCTTAAACGCATATATTCGAGGGTGATGCCATCAATCGGAAAGAAGCCGCAGGTCGCGCCATATTCCGGCGACATGTTTGCTATCGTCGCGCGATCGGCCAGTGGCAAGGAGTCCAGACCGTCGCCGTAGAATTCAACGAATTTACCAACGACGCCGTGTTTACGCAGCATCTGGGTCACGGTCAGCACCAGGTCGGTCGCGGTGATACCTTCACGCAGCTTACCGGTCAACTTGAAGCCAACAACATCGGGAATGAGCATTGAGACCGGCTGGCCCAGCATCGCGGCTTCCGCTTCAATCCCCCCGACGCCCCATCCCAGCACGCCAAGGCCGTTGATCATCGTGGTGTGGGAGTCGGTACCGACCAGCGTGTCCGGGTATGCGACCCACTCTCCCGCCTGCAATTCGCTCCAGACGGCCTTGCCAAGGTACTCCAGGTTCACCTGGTGGCAGATCCCGGTTCCTGGCGGCACCACGCTGAAGCGACTAAAAGCCTGTTGCCCCCATTTCAGGAACACATAGCGCTCATGGTTGCGTTCCATTTCCAGACGCACGTTCTCTTCGAAAGCGTCATCATCGCCAAAGCGATCGACCGTTACCGAGTGGTCAATAACAAGGTCTACCGGGGATAGCGGATTCACTTTCGCAGTATCCCCGCCGCGGCGTTTGACCGCTTCGCGCATGGCGGCCAGATCCACCACCGCCGGGACGCCGGTAAAATCCTGCATTAATACACGGGCGGGTCGATAGGCAATTTCGCGGTCGGCATGGGCTTTTTTCAGCCACCCGGCTAACGCCTGAATATCTTCTTCGGTAACAGAGTCGCCGTCCTGCCAGCGCAGCAGGTTTTCAAGCAGAACTTTTAGCGACTTGGGCAAGCGGGTAATATCGCCCAGTTTTTTGGCAGCCAGGGGCAGACTGTAGTAATGATAGGTTTTGTCTTTGGCCTGCAACGTGTCCTTACTGGCTTCTCGTAGGGTTGACGACATAGCTCCTCCTTAATAACAGGGTTGGATACCCTGACTCTCCTCAGGGTTAGTATTAAAGATAACACAAACAGAATGTAACGTTTTGATAACAACCCGAATTGATAAAAGAGGAGAAACCTTACGGACGGGAATTGGCATGCGCAGGCCCGATGACGTTGCGCCATCGGGCATTGACCGGCATACGATCAGAAAGAGACAATCCAGATAAGTTGAGCCCAGAACAAGAGCGATACTGAGAACGCCCCAATCCATGACCAATATTTAAGATTCACAGTTTGCATAGGCTACACCGACATTTGTTTAATACTTTATGCTGAGATTTACTCAGCGCTTATTGCTGTGGTGTATAAGAAAATACAGTACGGGATGTTAATGACCTGTACTGGAAATGATGATTAAAAAAATCGCCAATTATTGTTTCTGTTGCTCATCTTCAGCGAATGAATCAATAAATGCCTGTTGCTGTTGTGTGAGTTTCCAGGATTCTGGAATATTCGTCACACATTCGCTCCGCGCTTCCTTCACGCTATCACGAGGCTGACGTGCTGGCGTTGAGGGTTGCTGATGTTCCTGCGAAACCATGACTTACCCCCACACTTGCCAGATAACCAGCGCAATCACAACCCAGAACAGCGCAGAGCCGAGGAATACCGCCAGCCATGCTTTGCGTTTAAGCTCGGGGTCCCTGCGGGGTTCCTGGTTTCCAGAAGGCATTGCTAACCTCATACAATCGGCATCACTTATCATTTTAGCACCAAACAATCGGTACAATTAATCATCAGATGAGACAAATCCTAAAGAAACTTTAGTCAAAAATCCAGTGAATTTACGAATCGTTTCCCATGAATAAATCAATCTTTTGACCGGAAATAAATATTTGAAAGGCGGAATTTGCGAGGCGGGTAATTCGAAACTACTTTACTGGCGCTTTTCCATGAATACGATACAGGTAATATGATCGCAGAAAAAACGAAAACCATAATCCATAAATTTAGTGGTTATTCAGGTATCTCCTCATGTCTGGAGATACCTGAAAACTCACGCGCGTGATTACTTTTCCGGTAATTTAATATCGTTAAACATGGCTTCGATTTCTTCGTTAGAACGCAAGGCCACGGCGGTATCCACAACATCGCGCGTCAGATGCGGCGCAAAGCGTTGAATAAAGTCGTACATATAGCTGCGTAAAAACGTGCTGCGGCGAAAACCAATTTTCGTGGTGCTATGGCTGAAAATATCATGCGCATCGACACGCACCAGGTCCGGGTCGGAAATCGGATCGACGGCCATGCTGGCAATCACCCCTACCCCCAGGCCAAGTCGGACGTATGTTTTTATCACGTCCGCATCGGTTGCCGTAAAGACAATACGCGGCGTCAGCCCGGCGCGATTAAACGCGGTATCCAGCTCGGAGCGCCCGGTAAAGCCAAAGGTGTAAGTCACCAGCGGATACTGTGCCAGTTCCTCAATCGTCACCGATGATTTAGCGGCCAGCGGGTGCTCTGGCGTGACGACGATAGAGCGATTCCAGTGGTAGCATGGCAGCATCACCAGATCGTCATACAGGTGCAGCGCTTCGGTAGCGATAGCGAAGTCGGCATTCCCTTTCGAAACCGCTTCTGCGATTTGCGTGGGCGACCCCTGATGCATATGCAATGAAACGCGAGGATAGCGCTCAATAAAGCCCTTGATCACATTTGGCAGCGCATAGCGCGCCTGAGTGTGCGTGGTGGCAATATACAGAGAACCTTTATCCGGCCAGGTGTGTTCGCCCGCCACGGACTTGATGGCATCGACTTTGGACAACACTTCGCGCGCAATGCGAATAATTTCCTGCCCCGCTGGCGTCACTTGCGTCAGGTGTTTACCGCTGCGCGCGAAAATCTGGATGCCAAGCTCATCTTCCAGCATACGAACTTGCTTACTGATGCCCGGCTGGGAGGTGTAAAGCCCTTCGGCGGTGGAAGAGACATTAAGGTTGTGATTAACCACCTCAACAATGTAGCGAAGCTGCTGTAATTTCATGTTAAACCATCCAGATTAGCGCCGTCATGTCATCGTTTGATAAGCAGCACGTCACGCGCTGCTAATACGATTTAATAATAAAAAAGCCGTTAACTATAACCACTATATCATTTATATCAGAGCTGTATAGATGCGAAGAAAAAATAATAAGCCCGGAATAAAAAAGGGCCGCTTGCGCGACCCTCTTAAGTGAAATTCAGCCAGGTGACTGTTATTTCTTACCTTCTACCCACTTGCCATCAACGAAGAATGCGGACCATCCCGTCGCTTTCCCGTCTTTTTCAGCGGCAACATACTGCTGTTTCGTCTTACGGCTAAAACGCACCAGCGTCTTATTGCCTTCCGGGTCCTGCTGCGGCGCATCGGCCAGATAACGCAGTTTTTCCGGCAGACGGTCGCGGAAGCGGTACAACTCTTCCACTAACGGCGCACGCGTTTCACGCGATTTAGGGAAGGTATTCGCCGCGAGGAAGATCCCTGCGGCGCCGTCACGCAGCACGAAATACGCGTCCGATTTCTCGCACGGCAGTTCCGGCAACGGCACCGGATCTTCTTTCGGCGGCGCGACTTCACCGTTACGCAGAATCTTACGGGTATTTTTACATTCGTCGTTAGTACAGGCCATGTACTTACCAAAACGCCCCATTTTCAGGTGCATTTCAGAGCCACATTTTTCGCACTCAACGATCGGGCCGTCATAACCTTTAATGCGGAACTCGCCCTCTTCGATTTCGTAACCGTCGCAGGTCGGGTTATTACCGCAGACATGCAGCTTGCGTTTCGGATCGATCAGGTAGCTGTCCATTGCGGTGCCGCACTTCTGGCAACGACGTTTTGCACGCAAGGCGTTGGTTTCCGCATCATCGCCTTCCAGTACGTTCAGCACTTCATTTTCCGGCACCAGGTTGATGGTGGTTTTGCAGCGCTCTTTCGGCGGTAGCGCATAGCCGGAACATCCCAGGAACACGCCGGTGCTGGCGGTGCGAATCCCCATCTTGCGCCCGCATGTCGGGCAGTCGATGCTGGTCAGCACCATCTGGTTAGGGCGCATGCCGCCCTCTTCAGGATCTTTCTCCGCTTTATCAAGCTGCTGAGTAAAATCGCTGAAGAAGTTATCAAGCACGTTTTTCCACTCGGCTTCGTGGCTGGCCACCTTGTCGAGGCTGTCTTCCATCTGGGCGGTGAAATCGTAGTTCATCAGCTCGCGGAAGTTTTCTTCCAGTCGATCGGTGACAATCTCACCCATTTTTTCAGCATAGAAGCGACGGTTTTCCACGCGGACATAACCGCGATCCTGAATGGTCGAGATGATCGACGCATAGGTGGATGGACGACCAATACCGCGTTTTTCCAGCTCTTTAACCAGCGATGCTTCACTGAAGCGCGCCGGTGGTTTGGTGAAGTGCTGCGCCGGGGTCAGTTCAACCAGCGTCAACACATCGCCTTTATTCACCGCAGGCAACGTCCGGTCTTCATCGCCTTTACGCAGCGCAGGCATGACTTTCGTCCAGCCGTCGAAACGCAGAATGCGGCCACGCGCTTTCAGGCGGAAATCACCCGCACCGACCGTCAGCGTGGTGGAATCGTACTGGGCTGGCGTCATCTGACAGGCGACAAACTGACGCCAGATCAACTGATACAGTTTCTGCGCGTCCGCTTCCATATCCTTCAGCGCTTCGGCCATCACCGCAACATCAGAAGGACGGATCGCTTCGTGCGCTTCCTGTGAATTTTCTTTGCTGGCGTACTGGTTCGGGTTCTCCGGCAGGTATTTCTTGCCGAAGCTATCGCTGATATAACCGCGAACCATGTTTACCGCATCCTGGCTCAGGTTGGTGGAGTCAGTACGCATGTAGGTGATGTAGCCCGCTTCGTACAAGCGCTGTGCCATCATCATGGTTTTTTTCACGCCAAAGCCCAGACGCGTGCTCGCCGCCTGTTGCAGCGTCGACGTGATAAACGGCGCGCCAGGCTTGCTGCTGGTCGGTTTATCTTCACGCTCCAGTACGCTGTAACGCGCTTTTTCCAGCAGGCTGACCGCCGCCAGCGTTTGCTCGCGGTTAACCGGACGGAACGGTTTATCATTCTGGTGCGTAACGTCGAGCGGCAAGGCATCGCCAGAAGGCGTTGTCGTGCTGGCGTTCACTTCCCAGAACTCTTCCGGTACGAACGCTTTGATGTCACGTTCGCGCTCAACAACCAGACGCACGGCAACGGACTGTACGCGGCCTGCCGACAGGCCTCGCGCAATTTTTTTCCACAGCAATGGCGACACCATATAGCCCACAACGCGGTCCATAAAGCGGCGCGCCTGCTGCGCGTTAACACGGTCGATATTCAGTTCGCCTGGCTTATCAAACGCCTGGCGAATCGCGTTTTTGGTTATTTCGTTAAACACCACGCGGCTATAGCGCGTGTCATCACCCCCGATCACTTCCCGCAGGTGCCAGGCAATGGCTTCCCCTTCGCGGTCAAGGTCGGTTGCGAGATAGATGTGGTCGGCTTTTTCAGCCAATTGTTTCAGTTCAGAGACGACCTTCTCTTTACCGGGCAGCACTTCATACTGCGCATCCCAGTTATGCCAAGGGTCAACCCCCATTCGGTTGACGAGAGCGCCACGTTCATCCTTTTTGGGCTTTTTAGCCGTTTTGGTGGAGGTAGAGTCGGCGCTCTTTTTAGCTGCTGAGCCACTGGTCGGCAAATCACGGATATGACCGACGCTGGACTTAACCACGTAATCATTACCCAGATACTTGTTGATCGTTTTGGCTTTTGCCGGGGACTCAACGATGACAAGAGCTTTACCCATATTCACCTTTACCTAAATTGATTCTTCCTGGAATGCGTCGCACGTTGATTCACCTTCCACTGGCGACGAGACACCGATATGGTCTCTGTGTCGGCGGATATCAACCCCTTGTACTGACTCAGTGCGCGAAACGTGATCCTCAGGTGACTGAGTTAACAGGCTTTTTAGCACACAAGCGCTATAGCACGACGGAATTTTGGTCGAATGTCAAGCAAATCTGTTGCCAGATTGACGAAAGCGTCACACTGTACCTGATAAAATTCGTTACGCAACTTTATTAGCATGCAAAAACAAATCTCGCCAGTAACAGCACCTTTACAAGACCTTCGTGTTTATCAGGGAATATTTGCCCATAAGCAGCGCCCGGCGTAGACTAATGTCCTTGTTTAAGGAGTAAATAATGCATAAAGACACCCAACCTATCGATCGTGAAACACTGCTGATTGAAGCCAACAAAATCATTCGTGAGCATGAGGACACGCTGGCGGGGATTGTCGCCACCGGTGTGACGCAACGAAACGGCGTGCTGGTCTTCAGCGGCGATTACTTTTTAGACGAGCAAGGTTTACCGACGCCAAAAAGCACCGCCGTGTTTAATATGTTTAAACATCTGGCACATGTGCTTTCTGAGAAGTATCACCTGATCGATTAACGCAGGAAAGGTTTTGCCGGATGGCGGCTACGCCTTATCCGGCCTACAAAACAGTCCGCAGGCCCGGTAAGCATTAGCGCCACCGGGCTCCTTATCCGGCCTACAAAACAGTCCGTAGGCCCGGTAAGCGTTAGCGCCACCGGGCAATGACAATTTTACATCAGCGGTTTTTGTCCGCGCTGCCACCAGCGTAGCAACAAACGATCGGCGCTTTCTGCGGCGCTACCCGTAAACCGATCCATCAATTTCTTACGCTGCATAAAGCGAACGTTGAACACCTCATAACCGTCCATCAAGCGGAGAATAACGTCATCACTGGTGTTGATTTCGTCCACCAGACCTTTCTCCAGCGCCTGTTGGCCATACCAGTGCTCGCCTGTGGCCACCTGTTCGATATCCAGCACAGGACGCATCTGCTGCACAAAATGCTTAAACAGGTGATGGGTTTCATTCAGATCTTCACGGAATTTCTGGCGCCCTTCCTCCGTGTTCTCGCCAAGCAGCGTCAGCGTGCGCTTATACTGGCCCGCCGTGTGCAGCTCAATATCGATATCCTTCCCTTTCAAAAAGCGATTAAAGTTAGGGATTTGCGCCACAACGCCAATAGAGCCGACAATCGCAAACGGCGCCGAAACAATTTTGTCGGCCACACAGGCCATCATGTAACCGCCGCTGGCGGCGACTTTGTCCACCGTTACCGTCAACGGGATCTGCTTATCGCGCAGACGCTGCAATTGCGAAGCCGCCAGGCCATAGCCATGCACAACGCCGCCGGGACTTTCCAGACGCACGACCACCTGATCCTGCGGTTTAAACGCCGCTAACACCGCCGTCACCTCCTCACGCAGCGCGCTGACTTCGTGGGCATCCATACTGCCTTTAAAATCCAGCACCCAGGCACGAGGTTTCCCCGTCGCGGCATTTTCCCCCTGCTTTGCTTTCGCTTTCGCCGCTTTTGCCTCCAGCTTCAGCTTTTTTTTCTGCGCTTTATGCCAGAGTTTTTGTTGATGGCCGTCCATCAGCGCCGTCGCCAGATCGTCCTTCATCTCTTTATATTGCTCGCTGAGATTCGTTACCCGCAGCTCCCCACGCTGGCGTTTACGCTGGGCAGCATTCACGATCAGCATCACAATGACGGCGATTGCCACCACGACAGTGACGATTTTTGCCAAAAACAACCCATATTCAGACAACAATTCCACGAGTCCCACCTTGGTTACACAACGCTATTTTGGCTCAGTGTACAACAGGCGTGTTAGCCCGTCTCGTTTGATCCTGCGTTGCGGTTACTGGGTGAAAAGTATGACAAAGTGTTCATTTTTCGGCGTTATCGCCGTTGACTGATTGAAATGACGCGGGCTTTCAGGCATAAAGCCGAAAAGTTAAAGAGAAGATAAGACAACTGGCAGGGTGACCCAACGCGTCGCCGAGGAGTAGCCGTGCATTACCAACCTAAACAAGATCTATTGCAAAATCGCATTATTCTGGTCACTGGCGCCAGTGATGGCATTGGCCGCGAAGCCGCGCTCACCTATGCGCGCTACGGCGCAAACGTCATTTTGCTGGGTCGAAATGAAGAAAAACTGCGTCAGGTCGCACAGACTGTCGCCGAAGATACAGGCGCATTGCCACAGTGGTTTACGCTGGATCTACTGACCTGCACCGCTGAAGAGTGCCACCAGTTAGGCCAGCGGATTGCAGCGCACTATCCACGACTGGATGGCGTTCTGCATAACGCCGGGTTATTGGGCGATATCTGCCCAATGAGCGAACAAAATCCGCACGTCTGGCAGGATGTTATGCAAGTTAACGTCAATGCGACATTCATGCTGACCCAGGCGCTGCTTCCTTTATTACTTAAATCCGACGCCGGTTCGCTGGTCTTTACCTCATCAAGCGTCGGTCGTCAGGGACGCGCCAACTGGGGCGCTTACGCCACCTCTAAATTCGCCACCGAAGGCATGATGCAGGTACTGGCGGACGAATACCAGAACCACCCCTTACGTGTAAATTGCATCAACCCAGGCGGCACGCGCACGAGTATGCGCGCCAGCGCCTTCCCTACGGAAGATCCACAGAAGTTAAAAACGCCCGCCGATATCATGCCCCTCTATTTGTGGCTGATGGGCGATGACAGCCGCCGTAAAACCGGCATGACTTTTGATGCCCAGCCGGGCCGTAAACCAGGAATCGCCCAATGACTGAAGAACGCTATCAACAACGCCAGCAGCGTGTGAAAGACCGGGTCGACGCCCGCGTTGCGGCGGCGCAGGACGAACGCGGCATCATCATCGTGTTTACCGGCAACGGTAAAGGCAAAACCACGGCGGCATTCGGCACCGCAACGCGCGCCGTCGGCCACGGTAAAAAAGTGGGCGTAGTGCAGTTCATTAAAGGCACATGGCCTAACGGCGAGCGCAATCTGCTGGAGCCCCACGGCGTGGAGTTTCAGGTGATGGCGACCGGGTTCACCTGGGAAACGCAAAATCGCGAAACCGACACCGCAGCCTGTATGGCTGTCTGGGAACATGGCAAACGTATGCTGGCGGACCCAACGTTGGATATGGTCGTGCTGGATGAACTGACCTACATGGTGACGTATGACTATCTGCCGCTTGAAGAGGTCATCAATGCCTTAAATGCCCGTCCGCAGAATCAGACGGTAATTATTACCGGTCGCGGTTGTCATCGCGATATTCTGGAACTGGCCGACACGGTCAGCGAGCTGCGTCCGGTCAAACATGCTTTTGAAGCGGGCGTAAAGGCCCAGATGGGAATTGATTATTAGGAAACGGTGCCGGATGACGGCGTAAACGCTTTATCCGGCCTACAGGCAAAACGTAGGCCCGGTAAGCGTAAGCGCCACCGGGCATTCAGCATCAACCGTTGTTGTTACGACCGCCTGAACGACGACCGCCGCCAACCTGGCTGTGACGCTTCACCGCACGGCGAATCTGGTTCGCCTTCATACGACGTCGGTCTTTCTCGACGGCCACTTTGGAGGTGGTTTCCGGCGCCAGCTGCACCAGTTCACGCAGATAGTTGGTCTGCGCCAGGTCCAGTTCGGTCCAGCCACCGCGCGGCAGCCCTTTCGGCAATGGAATATCGCCATAGCGCACGCGGATCAGTCGGCTAACCTGCACGCCAACCGCTTCCCACAGACGACGTACCTCACGGTTACGCCCTTCGGTCAGCGTGACGTTGTACCACTGGTTAATACCCTCACCACCGCTGAATTTGATGGTCTTAAACGCCGCCGGGCCATCTTCCAGTTGAACGCCACGACTCAGGTCACGCAGCTTGGCGTCATCAACCTGACCAAATACGCGCACGGCGTATTCACGCTCAACTTCACGACTCGGGTGCATCAGACGGTTCGCCAGTTCGCCATCCGTCGTGAACAACAGCAAACCGCAGGTATTCACATCCAGACGACCTACGGCAATCCAGCGCGCGCCGCGCAGTTTCGGTAAGCGATCAAAAACGGTAGGACGACCTTCCGGGTCGTTACGGGTGCACAGCTCACCTTCTGGTTTGTAATAGGCCAGAACGCGACAAATTTGTTCCGCAGACTCTTTCACCGAGATCAGATGACCGTCGATACGGATTTTCAGACCCGGCGTGATTTCAACGCGATCGCCAAGCGTGGCGATTTTGCCGTCAACGCTTACGCGACCTGCTTCAATAATGGATTCAATTTCACGGCGAGAACCGTGGCCAGCGCGAGCCAGCACTTTTTGTAACTTTTCGCTCATAGAGCTTCCTTCAGGTGTCGCCTTCACAGGCGTCGAACAGGAGAATCAACGGCGCTTTACAGCGCCATTTTAAGGCCGCGTAGTATACAGAGTTGCGCCCTTATAAGAAAGGTTTAACGTCACCAACGCCTTCGCGCAAGACAACCGGGGAATCATCGGTTAAATCAATCACCGTGGTCGGTTGCTGGCCGAGGTAACCGCCGTGAATGATCAAATCGACCTGTTTTTCCAGGCGGTCTTTGATCTCTTCCGGGTCGGACTCGGTAAATTCGCTGCCGGGCAGCATCAGCGAGGTGGAGAGCATCGGTTCGCCCAGCGCTTCCAGCAGTGCCAGCGCGATCGGGTTCGACGGCACGCGCAGACCGATTGTTTTCCGTTTTTCCTGTAACAGGCGGCGCGGCACGTCTTTCGTTCCCTTCAGGATAAAAGTGTAGTTGCCCGGCGTATTGTTTTTAATTAAGCGAAAGGCGACGTTATCGACAAACGAATAGGTCGATAACTCAGACAGATCCCGACACATCAGCGTGAAGTTATGCCCGTCCGGCAGGTGGCGAATGCGGCAGATGCGCTCCATCGCCCCTTTATCTTCGATTTTACAACCCAGCGCATAGCCGGAATCGGTTGGATAAACAATCACCCCGCCTTTACGCACAATTTCAACCGCCTGATTGATCAGCCGTTGTTGCGGGTTTTCAGGATGAATATAAAAAAACTGGCTCATACTTCCCTCACTGTGGTGTTTGTGGCTCTTCCCACAACTGCCATACGCCTTCGACGCCTGCTGGCAGCCAGAGCTTGCGACCCAGTTCAATCCACGGGCACGGCTGATGAAAATCAGAGCCTTGTGATGCCCATAAATGGTGCTGGCGCGCATAGGTCGCCAGTTGGGTTCGCTCATTGGGCGACTGCTGGCATTGCGCCACTTCCATCGCATCACCGCGATGCAGCGCAAAATACGCAATCAACCTTTTCAGCCACTTAGCGCTAAGGTCGTAGCGGCCCGGATGGGCCAATACTGCCTTACCGCCAGAATGATGAATCACATCAATAGCTTGTTCTATTGTACACCACTGTGGCGGAACGTATCCGGTTTTCCCACGCGCAAGGTATTTTTTAAAAACATCGGCAATGCTCCCGGCTTTGCCGCACTCCACCAGAAAACGGGCGAAATGCCCGCGCGTCACGGCCCCACCGTCGGCAAGCCGCAAAGCGCCTTCCCACGCCCCAGGAATATGCGCTTTCTCCAGACGCTCGGCAATCAGACGCGCACGCTGCTGACGACGTTCGGTTTGTTTCGCCAGGAACGCGCACATCGCCGGATGCGCAATGTCGATATTCAGACCCACAATATGGATCTCATGATTTTCCCAGACAGTTGAAATTTCCACGCCAGGAATCAGGTTCAGGACAAGCCCGGAACGTGAAATTTCTTCTCTTGCCGCCGGAATAGCGGCTGTGGTGTCATGATCGGTGATCGCCAGTGTGCCGACTCGCATCTCTACCGCACGATGTACTAACGCTTCTGGCGTTAACCGACCATCGGACGCCGTTGTATGACTGTGCAGGTCGTAAATCACTGCGTAATTCGTGTCGCTCAAGGCGGCTCCCGTCTTAATAAATGTTCTTTCACAAACATCATAACGGTTCCGGCAAATATACTGAAATCAGGTGTTGACTTTATTTCATTGAACTAGTTAACTAGTACGCAAGTTCACATAAAGAAGGTATCTGAGATGAAAACAACATTCGTACTGCACGGTTGGTGGCGCACTTCCTGATTTCGGGCAGTGTATGACGTCTGCAATAAGCAACCAGATACCCGGCCCGCCAGATGAGCGGGCTTTTTTTTGAACAGAATGAATGAGAATAACGATGCAAATACAAAAACCAACACTCGAATTGCTTTCCTGCAATGCCGCCTACCGTGAGAACCCGACGGCGTTGTTCCATCAGGTTTGTGGCGACCGCCCGGCAACGCTGCTGCTGGAATCCGCTGATATCGACAGTAAAAATGATCTAAAAAGCCTGCTGTTGGTCGATAGCGCGCTGCGCATTACCGCTTTGGGTGACACTGTCACTATCGAAGCGTTAACGGATAACGGTGCATCCCTGCTCCCGCTGCTGGATGCCGCGCTGCCCGCAGGCGTTGAAAATACAGCGCTGCCCGGCAACCGGAAGCTGCGCTTTCCCGCAGTAAGTCCGCTGTTAGATGAGGATGCGCGTCTGTGTTCGCTGTCGGTATTTGACGCATTCCGTCTGTTGCAGAACCTGGTGAATGTGCCTGCTGAAGAGCGCGAAGCCATGTTTTTCGGCGGTTTGTTTGCCTATGACCTGGTGGCGGGATTTGAAGCGTTACCGCAACTGGAAGCCGGTAATCGCTGCCCGGATTACTGTTTCTATCTGGCGGAAACGCTGATGGTGATTGACCATCAGAAGAAAAGCACCCGTATTCAGGCAAGCCTCTTTACCGATAATGAAGCGGAAAAACAGCGTCTGACGGCGCGCCTCGCGCAGCTGACGCAGCAATTAACCGAACCCGCGCCGCCGTTGCCCGTTACACCAGTGCCGCAAATGCGCTGCGAATGCAGCCAGAGCGACGAAGAGTTTGGCGCCGTTGTGCGTACCATGCAGAAAGCGATTCGCGCAGGAGAGATTTTCCAGGTGGTGCCTTCCCGCCGCTTCTCATTACCCTGCCCGTCACCGCTGGCGGCCTATTACGTACTGAAAAAGAGCAACCCAAGTCCATACATGTTCTTTATGCAGGATAACAATTTCACCCTGTTTGGCGCCTCCCCGGAAAGCTCGCTGAAGTACGACGCGACCAGTCGCCAGATTGAGATTTACCCCATCGCCGGCACGCGCCCGCGCGGTCGCCGTGCCGACGGCTCGCTGGATCGCGATCTCGACAGCCGCATTGAGCTGGAGATGCGCACCGACCATAAAGAGCTGTCTGAACACCTGATGCTGGTCGATTTGGCGCGTAATGATCTGGCGCGCATTTGTACTCCCGGCAGCCGCTACGTTGCCGACCTGACGAAAGTCGATCGTTATTCGTTCGTTATGCACCTGGTGTCCCGCGTGGTGGGTGAATTACGCAGCGATCTAGATGTGCTGCATGCTTACCGCGCCTGTATGAATATGGGCACGCTGAGCGGTGCGCCAAAAGTTCGCGCCATGCAGCTTATCGCCGGTGCCGAAGGGCGTCGTCGCGGCAGTTATGGCGGTGCGGTGGGCTACTTCACCGCGCATGGCGATCTTGATACCTGCATTGTGATTCGCTCTGCTCTGGTGGAAGACGGCATCGCCACCGTGCAGGCCGGTGCCGGAATCGTGCTGGATTCTGTTCCGCAGTCTGAAGCCGACGAAACCCGTAATAAAGCGCGCGCGGTTCTGCGTGCTATTGCCACCGCGCACCATGCACAGGAGATTTTCTAATGGCTGACATTCTGCTGCTCGATAACATCGACTCTTTTACTTACAACCTGGCAGATCAGCTACGGGCCAACGGCCACAATGTGGTGATTTACCGTAACCATATCCCGGCGCAGACCTTAATCGACCGTCTTGCGACGATGAAAAACCCGGTGCTGATGCTTTCTCCAGGGCCAGGCGTCCCCAGCGAAGCCGGTTGTATGCCGGAGTTGTTGACCCGTCTGCGCGGCAAGTTGCCCATTATCGGCATCTGCCTCGGACACCAGGCGATTGTTGAAGCCTACGGTGGCTACGTCGGTCAGGCGGGCGAGATTCTCCACGGTAAAGCATCGAGCATTGAACATGACGGACAGGCGATGTTTGCCGGTCTGGTGAACCCGCTGCCGGTTGCTCGTTATCACTCTCTGGTGGGCAGCAACGTGCCTGCGGGGCTGACGATTAACGCCCATTTTAACGGCATGGTGATGGCGGTACGTCACGACACGGATCGCGTCTGTGGTTTTCAGTTCCACCCGGAGTCCATTCTTACTACGCAAGGTGCGCTGTTGCTGGAACAAACGCTGGCCTGGGCGCAACAAAAACTGGAGCCGACCAATACGCTGCAACCGATTCTGGAAAAATTGTACCAGGCGCAAACCTTGACCCAGCAGGAAAGCCACCAGCTTTTTTCTGCCGTGGTCCGTGGCGAACTGAAGCCAGAACAACTGGCGGCGGCGCTGGTCAGTATGAAAGTGCGTGGCGAACATCCGAATGAAATCGCTGGCGCCGCCACCGCGCTGCTGGAAAATGCCGCGCCGTTCCCGCGCCCGGACTATCTGTTTGCCGATATTGTCGGCACCGGCGGTGATGGCAGCAACAGCATCAATATTTCCACCGCCAGCGCCTTTGTGGCGGCGGCCTGCGGACTGAAGGTGGCCAAACATGGCAACCGCAGCGTCTCCAGTAAATCCGGTTCGTCCGATCTGTTGGCGGCATTCGGTATCAATCTGGATATGAACGCCGATAAATCGCGTCAGGCGCTGGACGACCTGGGCGTCTGCTTCCTGTTCGCACCGAAATACCATACGGGTTTCCGTCATGCGATGCCGGTTCGCCAGCAGCTTAAAACCCGCACTTTGTTCAATGTGCTGGGGCCGCTGATCAACCCGGCTCACCCGCCGCTGGCGCTGATTGGCGTCTACAGCCCGGAGCTGGTGCTGCCCATTGCCGAAACTCTGCGGGTACTGGGTTATCAGCGTGCGGCGGTGGTTCACAGCGGCGGTATGGATGAAGTGTCGCTGCATGCGCCAACCATTGTGGCTGAACTGCACGACGGCGAAATCAAGAGCTACCAGCTCACGGCGGAAGACTTCGGCCTCACCCCGTATCACCAGGAACAGCTGGCAGGCGGCACGCCGGAAGAAAACCGTGACATTCTCACCCGCTTGTTACAAGGTAAAGGTGAAGCCGCTCACGAGGCCGCTGTCGCTGCGAATGTCGCCATGTTAATGCGCCTGCATGGTAAGGAAGATTTAAAGGCCAATGCGCAAACTGTGATTGATGTACTGCGCAGTGGCGCAGCTTATGACCGGGTTACCGCACTGGCGGCAAGAGGGTAAATGATGCAAACCGTTTTAGCGAAAATCGTCGCGGATAAGGCGATCTGGGTAGAAACCCGTAAACAACAACAACCGTTAGCCAGTTTCCAGAATGAGGTTCAGCCAAGTGCCCGCCATTTCTATGATGCGCTGCAAGGCACGCGTACCGCATTTATTCTGGAGTGTAAAAAAGCGTCCCCCTCCAAAGGGGTGATTCGTGATGACTTCGACCCCGCGCAGATTGCCGGTGTTTATAAACATTACGCGTCGGCGATTTCCGTTCTGACCGATGAGAAATATTTCCAGGGGAGTTTTGACTTTCTCACTGTTGTCAGCCGTATCGCGCCGCAGCCGGTTCTGTGTAAGGACTTCATCATCGATCCTTACCAAATCTATCTGGCGCGTTACTACCAGGCCGATGCCTGTCTGCTGATGCTCTCCGTACTGGATGACGAGCAATATCGCCAGCTTTCCGCCGTCGCCCACAGTCTGAAAATGGGCGTGCTGACGGAAGTCAGTAACGAAGAAGAACTGGAGCGCGCCATCGCACTGGGTGCGAAAGTCGTCGGTATTAATAACCGCGACCTGCGCGATCTGTCGATTGACCTTAACCGTACCCGTCAGCTTGCGCCAAAACTGGGGCACGGCGTGACCGTGATCAGCGAGTCCGGGATTAACACCTATGCACAGGTGCGCGAGCTAAGCCACTTCGCTAACGGTTTTCTGATCGGTTCTGCGCTGATGTCCCATGACGATCTGCACGCCGCCGTGCGTCGCGTGCTGCTTGGCGAGAACAAAGTCTGCGGCCTGACGCGCGGGCAGGATGCAAAAGCCGCTTACGAAGCAGGCGCCATTTATGGCGGGCTGATTTTTGTTCCCTCGTCGCCTCGCGTCGTAAATCTCGACCAGGCGCGCGAGGTGATAGCCGCAGCCCCCCTGCAATATGTCGGCGTATTCCGCAATACCGCTATCACCGAGGTATGTGAAAAAGCGACCACCTTGTCGCTCAAGGCCGTGCAACTGCATGGCAGTGAAGACCTGGCTTATGTCGATGCTCTGCGCGCCGCATTACCGGAACAGGTACAAATCTGGAAAGCGCTTAGCGTGGGCGACACACTGCCAGCTCGTGATTACCAGCACGTTGATAAGTACGTTCTTGATAACGGCCAGGGCGGCAGCGGCCAACGTTTTGACTGGTCGTTATTGAACGGTGAAACGCTGGACAACGTGTTGCTGGCGGGCGGATTAGGCGCAGACAACTGCGTGGAAGCGGCAAAAACCGGCTGTGCCGGTCTCGATTTTAATTCTGGTGTAGAGTCACAGCCGGGCATCAAAGATGCACACCTTCTGGCCTCGGTCTTTCAGACACTGCGCGCATATTAAGGAAGAAAACATGACAACATTACTCAATCCCTACTTTGGTGAATTTGGCGGCATGTATGTCCCGCAGATTCTGATGCCTGCCCTGCGCCAGCTGGAAGAAGCGTTCGTCAGCGCGCAGAAAGATCCACAGTTTCAGGCCCAGTTTGCCGATCTGCTGAAGAACTATGCAGGCCGTCCAACCGCGCTGACCAAATGCCAGAATATCACCGCCGGCACCAAAACCACGCTGTATCTGAAGCGTGAAGATTTACTGCACGGCGGCGCGCACAAAACAAACCAGGTACTGGGTCAGGCGCTGCTGGCGAAACGCATGGGTAAAACAGAGATTATCGCCGAAACGGGCGCAGGTCAGCATGGCGTGGCTTCCGCGCTCGCCAGCGCCCTGCTCGGTCTGAAATGCCGTATCTATATGGGCGCAAAAGACGTCGAGCGTCAGTCGCCAAACGTCTTTCGTATGCGACTGATGGGCGCGGAAGTGATCCCTGTACACAGCGGCTCCGCCACCCTGAAAGACGCCTGCAACGAAGCGCTTCGCGACTGGTCCGGCAGCTATGAATCCGCGCACTATATGCTCGGAACTGCGGCGGGCCCGCACCCGTTCCCGACCATCGTCCGTGAATTTCAGCGCATGATCGGGGAAGAGACAAAAGCGCAAATCCTCGAAAAAGAAGGTCGTCTGCCGGATGCCGTGATTGCCTGCGTGGGCGGCGGCTCCAACGCAATCGGCATGTTTGCGGACTTCATCAACGAAACCAGCGTGGGTTTGATTGGCGTCGAACCTGGCGGCCACGGGATTGAAACAGGCGAGCACGGCGCACCGCTGAAGCATGGCCGCGTAGGCATCTATTTCGGCATGAAAGCGCCGATGATGCAAACCGAAGAAGGGCAAATTGAAGAGTCCTACTCCATTTCCGCCGGGCTGGATTTCCCGTCCGTTGGGCCGCAGCACGCGTATCTGAACAGCATTGGTCGCGCCGATTATGTGTCGATCACCGATGACGAAGCGCTGGAAGCCTTTAAAACGCTCTGTCTGCATGAAGGGATTATTCCGGCGCTGGAGTCGTCCCATGCCCTGGCTCACGCCCTGAAAATGATGCGTGAAAATCCAGAAAAAGAACAATTGCTGGTCGTTAACCTTTCCGGTCGCGGCGACAAAGACATTTTCACCGTACACGATATTCTGAAAGCGCGAGGGGAAATCTGATGGAACGCTATGAAAACCTGTTTGCACAGCTGAAGGATCGCAAGGAAGGCGCATTTGTCCCCTTCGTGACCCTGGGCGATCCTTCCGTTGAACAGTCACTGAACATTATTGATACGCTGATTGAAGCCGGCGCCGACGCCCTTGAACTCGGCATTCCGTTCTCCGATCCGCTGGCAGACGGGCCGACCATCCAGGAAGCCACGCTGCGCGCGTTTGCCGCAGGCGTAACGCCTACGCAATGCTTTGAGATGCTGGCGCTGATTCGTCAGAAACACCCGACGATTCCGATTGGTCTGCTGATGTACGCCAACCTGGTGTTCAGCAAAGGGATCGACGAATTCTACGCGCAGTGCGAGAAAGTCGGCGTGGATTCCGTACTGGTGGCGGATGTGCCTGTTGAGGAGTCTGCGCCCTTCCGTCAGGCGGCATTACGCTACAACGTGGCGCCGATTTTCATCTGCCCGCCCAATGCCGATGACGATCTGTTGCGCCAGATAGCCTCTTATGGCCGCGGCTATACCTATCTGCTTTCGCGGGCAGGCGTGACGGGCGCAGAAAACCGCGCCGCATTACCGCTGCATCATCTGGTGGAAAAACTGAAAGAGTATAACGCCGCGCCCCCGTTGCAGGGCTTTGGCATCTCTTCCCCGGAACAGGTTACAGGTGCTATTGAAGCCGGCGCCGCCGGGGCGATTTCCGGGTCAGCAATCGTTAAGCTCATTGAGAAAAACGTCGCAAACCCCGGGCAGATGCTGACCGAGCTGAAAGCGTTTGTCACGGCAATGAAAGCCGCGACCCGCGCATAATATTGCGCAGGCAACAGGCCCGATAATGCCATGCTTATCGGGCCAATCCTGTCATTCCCTCATCTGCTTCATTTTGTACATTTCGTTATCCGCATGCTGAATAGCCGTATCCAGATCGCGGGTTACTTCTGCGACGCCCCATGACACCGACAGCGGTACAACATGACCATCAACCATAAATGCATAATCATTTATCTGGCCGGTTATCCGCTCCGCGATGGCTATCGCGTCACCAATCTGCGCACGGTAAAGCAAAATAACGAACTCATCGCCGCCGGTACGAATCACCAGGTCATGACTGGTGCGGGTGTTAGAGAGCATTCTGTTGGCGATGATTTGCAACGCCCGGTCTCCCGCCACATGCCCCCAGGTGTCGTTGATGGCTTTAAACTTATTACAATCCAGCAGCACCACGCAGCTGCGCGTTAAGTCCCTGCGCTTCACAATATCAAGGATCTTGCGGTTAAAGCAGCCCGTCAGCGAGTCGATATACACCTTCAGGTCGCTCGCGTTCAGCCAGTATTTTAAGCCGAGGAAGATCAGGATAAAGAAGAATGGCGCCAGCAGAATCGCAATCCCGGCCTGCGTGTCGTATCTGACGAACCGATGCAGAGAGAGCGAGGAATGGAACGCATATTTTGCAGACATTGCGCGGATGGACTCCCCGGCGACAGGCTGGCAATCACCGCTCAGGCAGAGATTTTCCTGCGTGGGCGTATGCACCAGAGCCACATTAAGGCCGGGTGGAATATGATGTTCAAAGGCCTCCGTCAGCGCCTCCTGTAGCTCAGGTTTAGAATGGTCATACACCAGATACGCAACGATATGATCGGAGATCTCTTTTCCAGAAAGATCGTAAATATAACTGACTACGCTGTACGCTTTTTCATTCGTGATTTTGTCCGTATAAAAGTCCGTTGAACTGAGCGACTTGGATTTGACATTCTTTTGCAGCAGACGCGTATAAAAGCCCACGGGCGGTAAGAAAAAGTCGGTGATATCGCCCGCCATTTTAGAGTCGCTAAAATAGAAGGGTTTTGCATCTGCTGGCGTGAACCAATAAAAATAGCTGGCATCTTTGGCGATAATGTAGCGATGCGCGGCATAATCCCCCGGATTAAGGGTGTTCATCCGATCCCGAATAAACTCCGCCGCCGCAAACATACATAAAGCGTTAATATTGGGCTGGCGGGAAACAATAGTGCCCGTTGCGGAATGGATCCGCGCCCGGTCGGCATTGATTCCCCATGAATCCGCATCTCTGGGGGAAAACCTTGAGAGGTTGCCGCACTGCCCGGCATTTTTGATCTGGTGATAGCGAACCCCTGTCGCATCGGCGATGAGTTCGTTATCGTTGAAAATATCCATCATCCGCGTTTGCAGACGACTCATCCCTTCATTCACAACGGCCTGTCGTTGTTCATAAATAATAAAGAGATACAGTGAAGTAAAAAGTAAAGTGATAAGCGCTGACATCAACAACGCCTGGCTATTTCTTAGGCTGTCCTGAACAATCTTCACTGAGGCACCTTAAGCCTGAATCGCGGGGCCGAATACGTTAGTAGATTTTGCTGATACAGTACAGTTTTCAGTGATTAATCATCTCCTTCAATCGGGTATCCCGCCCTGCGAATAGCCTCACGGCAGTCACTGACGCCAGCGGCGTACCCGGCTTCAATCTCACAAACCGGACTCGAACTGCAATAAGGTAAACGGACGGGCGTAGCAATATTCTCTTCCAGCACATCAATCTAATGCATTGCATCCAGCAGCATACGCAGCGCCTGTAAAGTGAACTCAGCCTCTTCATCTCTGACTATCGATTCCAGGGTCGCGATTTTTTGTTGCAGAAGGGCTTGAGTTACTATCATCGTCAATGCTCTCAAAACAGGCTTGTTTCAAAGATAGCATCTCAGGGAGAGGTATGATGTTGAAATCAGCAGAATATAAAAAGCGGGCTGTAAGACAGCCCGCTTTTTAGATGGGTCATATAAACTCAGAAACGATAACCGGCAGAGAACATAAATACCCACGGGTCGAGGCGGACGCTGTCATGCTGCTGGGCACCACCGAGTTTATAGCTTGCGGTAGTATCGATATCCATATACCAGACCGACATGTTAATTAACCAGTCCCGGTTAATCAGGTAATCCATACCCACCTGCCCGGCCATTCCCCAGGAATCCTTCAGACTCAGATCGGACAACCCTGTCTCTTTACCATTGTTGTTGAAACCTTCGTCAAAGAAGGTGGTGTAGTTTACACCCGCGCCAATATAAGGGCGCAGTTTGCTACTGGCGTCGCCAAAGTACCACTGCGCCATTAATGTCGGCGGCAGGTGACGCACGGTAGCGATATCACCGGTATCCCCTGTCCCAATTTTATGACGGAACGGCGTCGCCGCCAGCAGTTCAATACCAATGTTGTCGGTTGCCATATAAGTAAAAGTCAAACCGAGTTGCGTATTGTTACTGACGTCAAAACCGTTCAGATGCCCCAGCGTTCCGCCTGCCCCTTCCGTCGGTCTCACGGTCGCCGAGCCCGCACGGATAAAAAACTCACCGCTCTCATGCGCAAGCGCACTACCAGAGAGAAGAGTACTTACTGCCAGGGCTGCCACTGTTAACTTTTTCATATCCGCTCCATCGTTATGGTTATAAATGCGTCACGAATATACCTACAATGGAGTAATAAGTGATCCAATACAGATCACATTAGGCCCTGTAATTTAACCTTTATTGATCCAGATTAATTTAGAACTTGCATCTAAAATCCTGGTTAAAGCCGTTTGAATCAAATTTTCCGAATTTTAGTGATAAATGGCTTTTTTCAACCAGGCGGATGGATTGTAAAAGAGAGGACGGCTGGCGCTTTCGCAGCCAAAATTACCCGCGCTTTACAAAGATATGCTTTTCCATACACCCCGTGATGCTGCCACTGTAGAGTTATCCAGGGTACAATTGCCCGCAAATTAACACCTGCAAAACTCAAGGAGAGTGCATGTCTATCACGGCGAAGTCCGTTTACCGTGACACGGGGAACTTTTTCCGTAATCAATTTGTAACCATCTTGCTGGTTTCGTTGCTGTGCGCATTTATTACGGTGGTTTTAGGTCATGCCTTTTCCCCCAGCGATGCCCAAATCGCGCAACTCAGTGAAGGGGACCATCTGACCGGTAGCGTTGGCCTGTTCGATCTGGTGCAGAACATGACGCCGGAACAGCAGCAAATATTATTACGGGCTTCAGCGGCATCAACATTTTCAGGACTCATTGGCAATGCGATCCTGGCAGGGGGCGTTTTGCTGATGATCCAGCTGATTTCCGCCGGTCATCGGGTCAGCGCATTACGTGCTATCGGTGCCAGCGCGCCGGTTTTACCTAAATTGTTTGTCCTGATTTTTCTGACTACCCTGTTAGTGCAAATCGGTATTATGCTGATTGTCGTACCGGGGATTTTGATGGCGATTCTGCTGGCGCTTGCGCCGGTGATGCTGGTTCAGGACAAGATGGGCGTATTTGCCTCCATGCGCAACAGTATGCGTCTGGCGTGGTCTAATATGCGACTGGTCGCTCCGGCGGTGATCGGCTGGTTACTGGCGAAAACGCTCTTGCTGCTGTTTGCCCCCAGCTTTGCAGCGCTGACGCCGAATGTTGGCGCAGTGTTGGCGAATACGCTGAGCAATTTGATTTCCGCCATATTGCTCATCTATTTGTTCCGCCTGTATATGTTGATTCGCCAATAACCCTGAACGTGTTAAGGGCCGGTTTGCCCAAAACTTTTGATTACGGAATCGAAGAATGAAGCAGTTTCTTGATTTTTTACCGCTGGTTGTCTTTTTTGCTTTTTATAAGCTGTACGACATCTATGCGGCGACCTCCGCCCTGATTGTCGCGACAGCCATTGTGTTGATCTACAGTTGGGTTCGCTATCGCAAGGTCGAAAAGATGGCGTTGATCACTTTCGTTCTGGTTGCCGTGTTTGGCGGCCTGACCATTTTCTTCCACAACGATGAGTTTATTAAGTGGAAGGTGACGGTGATTTACGGCCTGTTTGCCGGTGCGCTGCTGATAAGCCAGTGGGTCATGAAAAAGCCGCTGATTCAACGCATGTTAGGGAAAGAACTGACGTTGCCGCAGCCGGTCTGGTCTAAGCTGAACCTGGCATGGGCCGTATTTTTCATCCTCTGCGGGCTCGCCAATATCTACATCGCGTTTTGGCTGCCGCAAAACATCTGGGTCAACTTCAAAGTGTTCGGTTTAACCGCGCTGACGCTGATTTTTACCCTTCTGAGCGGGGTCTACATTTACCGCCATCTGCCGCAGGAAGATAAATCCTGAGTTCTGTTTGCCAGACCGTCTGGTCTGGCATCCCCTTCACGCCAGCCTGACGCGCGTTTCCCCTCTGTTCTCCCTGCGCAAATCATAGTAGCATTCGCGCCTGAAATCTTTCTTCACAGTCGGTTCTACAATGACAACAACAAATAACGCTCCTCAGGGCGAACTGGTTTTACGCACGCTGGCCATGCCCGCCGATACCAATGCTAACGGCGATATTTTTGGCGGCTGGCTCATGTCTCAAATGGATATTGGCGGCGCGATTCAGGCTAAAGAAATTGCTCATGGTCGCGTAGTGACCGTGCGCGTTGAGGGAATGAGTTTTCTGCGCCCTGTCGCCGTAGGCGACGTCGTATGCTGTTATGCCCGCTGCGTTAAACGCGGCACAACGTCTGTCAGCATTAATATTGAAGTGTGGGTGAAAAAGGTGGCGTCAGAGCCAATCGGCCAGCGTTATAAAGCAACCGAGGCGCTGTTCATCTATGTGGCGGTAGACAGTGACGGTAAACCTCGCCCGCTGCCGGTTCAGGCATGAATTACCGGATAAGGCGGTGCGCCGCCTTATCCGCTCTACGATTTAAGGGGATCGCGATTACTCGATCTGCGTGGTGCCGTTCAGACGGAAGATGATATTAACCACCAAGCCCGACCCCGGTTTCCCTGCTTCATAGCGCCATCTGCGCATCGCGTTTTTCACTTCACGCTCAAACATGTTCGCCGGCTGAGCGGAAAGCACCTGAACATTCTCCACTCGCCCGTCTGAAGTGACGTCGAATTTCACTTTCACGCGGCCTTCAATACGCAACGCTTGCGCTCGTGCCGGATACTGCGGCTGGTTGCGGCTCAACGCGCGAGGCCCCGCAGGAACACTGACGGCCGGTTTGCTGGTTGCCGCTGCGGTATTCGTTGTCGGACGTGACGGCGCCGTATTTTCAAACGGTGCGGCCGGGCGCGGTTCAGCAGGCTTAACATCACGTTTAGGCTGCTCCTGAACCTTTTTCACCGGTTTAGGTTTTGGCTTCGGCTTAGGTTTCGGCTTCTCAATCACCACCGGCGCCTCTTTTGGCGGCTCAGGAACAGGTTCCGGCTCAGGTTCGACGACGGGTTCCGGCGGCGGCTGAACCGCCTGTGGTGGCTCAAGATCGGCAGGCGCGACCATTGTGATTGAGATCGGCTGCGCGGGCGCAGGCAGTTCAATAACCTGATGTACCGAGGTATACAGCAGACCCGCCACTACAGCACCATGAATGCCAACGGAAAGTAACGTCGGCCAGGGAAAGCGACGAGGTAAATCAAGGGTCATTGAAGTCATAATCGTTTCAGTTAAAAAACCAGGCCTCGATTTTAAATGCAAATAGCAATCATATTCAATAAGACATCACGGTAAGCCGCATTTAAAACGCAATATTACCGCAAAAAGTCCCTGTGTTATGCACGGTCTTAACAAAGTCGTTATCTTTGCGTTGCAGTTGAAAGACCTTTCCAATAACGTAATTAACGACTTTTACCGATTAAGGAGCTCTACCCGTGCTGTATGTCATTTACGCTCAGGATATCGCCGATTCTCTTGAAAAACGTCTTTCCGTCCGCCCTGCCCATCTGGCGCGCCTGCAACTGCTCCATGATGAGGGCCGACTGTTGACCGCAGGCCCTATGCCAGCCGTCGACAGCAACGATCCCGGTGCCGCCGGGTTTACCGGCTCAACCGTGATTGCACAATTCGAATCGCTGGAAGAAGCGCAGTCCTGGGCAGACGCAGACCCGTATGTGGCTGCGGGCGTGTATGCGCAAGTCTCTGTAAAACCGTATAAGAAAGTCTTTTAAATCAGGCGGGGTTTGCATTCATGGGCACCGAATACGGTGCCCTGGTTGTATCAGATGCTGTGAATCGCAAACAATAACGTGTTACGTTGATGATTGAGAATGCATTTTCTGATTGAGTGGATACGCATATTACGACGCGATTGTCCTTCAAGCCAACGCGCTTTACGGCGGCTAGCCTGACGTTGCATGCGCCAGCGTCCCACTTCCGTTCTACTACGCTTCATGTTAACTACTCTTACAGTGCCAGAGCAGGCATTATACCCTCTCGTCGGGAGCAGACCAGCGCTTTTCCGGTGTTTTTATTTGCCAGATGAAGCCTGATGCGTAAACTCTTAACAATACGCTTTCAAAAGGATTTTTAAATTTATGACAACCTTCTACACAGTGGTGAGTTGGCTGGTCATTCTGGGGTACTGGATACTTATTGCCGGTGTGACGTTACGTATTTTAATGAAACGACGCGCCGTTCCCTCCGCGATGGCCTGGCTCTTAATCATCTATATTCTGCCGCTGGTAGGGATTATTGCTTATTTATCATTCGGCGAGTTGCATTTAGGGAAACGCCGCGCCGAACGCGCCAGAGCGATGTGGCCGTCCACTGCGAAGTGGTTGAACGACCTCAAAGCCTGTAAACACATTTTCGCCGAAGAGAACAGCAGCGTCGCTTCGTCGCTGTTTAAGCTGTGTGAGCGACGCCAGGGAATCGCTGGCGTTAAAGGTAATCAGCTGCAACTGCTGACCGACTCTGACGATGTGATGCAGGCGCTTATCCGCGACATTCAACTGGCGCGCCATAACATTGAGATGGTGTTCTACATCTGGCAGCCCGGCGGCATGGCGGATCAGGTTGCAGAGTCGCTGATGGCGGCGGCGCGACGCGGCATTCATTGCCGTCTGATGCTGGACTCCGCCGGGAGCGTGGCCTTTTTCCGCAGCCCGTGGGCGGCCATGATGCGTAACGCCGGAATTGAAGTGGTTGAGGCGCTGAAGGTCAATCTGATGCGTGTCTTTCTGCGCCGTATGGATTTGCGCCAGCACCGCAAGATGGTGATGATTGATAACTACATCGCCTATACCGGCAGCATGAATATGGTCGATCCGCGTTTCTTCAAACAGGACGCCGGCGTGGGACAATGGGTTGATCTGATGGCGAGAATGGAAGGCCCGGTAGCGACCGCGATGGGGATTGTCTACTCCTGCGACTGGGAAATCGAAACGGGTAAACGCATCCTGCCGCCGCCTCCAGACGTCAATATCATGCCGTTTGAGCAGGCCAGCGGACACACCATTCATACTATCGCCTCAGGGCCAGGCTTCCCGGAAGATCTGATTCACCAGGCGCTGCTGACGGCAGCCTATTCCGCTCGTGAATATCTGATCATGACAACGCCCTATTTCGTCCCCAGCGACGATTTATTGCACGCGATCTGCACGGCGGCGCAGCGCGGCGTGGATGTCAGCATCATCCTGCCGCGTAAAAATGACTCCATGCTGGTCGGCTGGGCCAGCCGCGCCTTTTTCACTGAACTGCTGGCCGCCGGAGTCAAAATCTATCAGTTTGAAGGTGGATTATTGCACACCAAGAGCGTGCTGGTGGATGGCGAGCTGAGTCTGGTTGGCACTGTGAACCTGGATATGCGCAGTCTGTGGTTAAATTTTGAAATCACGCTGGTGATTGACGACGCCGGATTCGGCGGCGATCTGGCTGCGGTTCAGGATGATTATATTTCACGTTCTCGCCTGCTTGATGCCCGCCTGTGGGTAAAACGGCCATTATGGCAGCGGATTACTGAGCGACTGTTTTACTTCTTCAGTCCGTTGCTGTAAAACGTGCCCAAGAGACGGTAAACGGGTAGTCATTATGGAAATGGATCTGAACAATCGCCTGACTGAAGATGAAACGCTTGAGCAGGCTTATGATATTTTTCTCGAACTGGCGGCAGATAATCTCGATCCGGCAGATATTATTCTGTTCAATTTACAGTTCGAAGAGCGCGGCGGCGCGGAGTTATTCGATCCGTCAGAAGACTGGCAGGAACACGTTGATTTTGACCTCAACCCTGACTTTTTTGCCGAAGTCGTGATTGGCCTGGCGGATAGCGAAGACGGCGAAATTAACGATATTTTTGCCCGCGTGCTGTTATGCCGCGAAAAAGATCACAAACTTTGCCATATCCTTTGGCGTGAATAAGAAAGACGTCGAGCGATCGGGCTGATGCCAAAAAAAGGGCTGACATCATGTCAGCCCTTAAATTTATAGCGGGTCCACCTTCAGGCAGGAAACCGCATGCCTGAAACTGCCCTCCAGCACCGGTCGGGTTTTCGCACACTCTGGCCCGGCAATCGGGCAACGCGTGCGGAAAACACACCCCGACGGTGGATTGATGGGTGACGGTAATTCCCCTTCCAGCAACTGAATCGTCTTGTTCTTTTCCAGATCCGGGTCGGGAATCGGCACGGCGGACATCAGCGCTTTGGTATAAGGGTGCAGCGGATTGTGATACACCTCATCGTAGGTTCCCAATTCCACCGCATGACCCAGGTACATCACCAGCACACGATCGGAAATATGCTTCACCACCGCCAGATCGTGAGCGATGAAGATCAGCGATAACCCCATTTCACGCTGTAGCTGTTGCAGCAGATTCACCACCTGCGCCTGAATCGACACGTCCAGCGCCGAAACCGGCTCATCGCAAATAATCAGCTTCGGCTCCAGGATCAGAGCACGCGCGATACCAATACGCTGGCACTGGCCGCCGGAAAACTCATGCGGGTAACGGTTAATCAGATTCGGCAGCAGCCCCACCTTCATCATCATCGCTTTCACCCGATCGCGCACTTCCTGGCGCGGCAATTTTGGATGATAGGTGCGTAATGGTTCAGCGATGATTTCTCCAATGGTCATGCGTGGGTTCAATGACGCCAGCGGGTCCTGGAAAATCATCTGAATATCGCTGCGTACGTCCCGCCATTCATCAGGTTTCATCCCCAGCAGATCTTTCCCTAACCACGCCACGCGGCCATCGGTCGCTTTCACCAGACCAATAATCGCCCGCGCAAAGGTCGATTTACCGCAGCCGGATTCCCCAACCACCCCCAGCGTTTCACCTTCATACAATCGCAGCGTAACGCCATCGACCGCTTTCAGGGTTTTCGCCGGCTGCCAGAACCACTGTTTGCCATCTTTGATATCGAAATGCACTTTGAGATCGGCAATTTCGAGGAGCACTTTTCTCTCCTGGGTCACAGCATTCATACCAGCTCCTCCACCGGTTTAAAGCAGGCGCGCAAACGCCCCGGACTGAACTCCTCCAGGGGTGGAGTTGAACTGCAAATCTCCATCGCATACGGGCAACGCGGCTGGAATGGACACCCTTTAGGCAAGCGCAGCAAGTTCGGCGGGTTGCCCGGAATGGTCAGCATCGTTTCCCCTTCGGCATCCAGACGCGGAACCGCATTGAGCAAACCGATGGAATACGGATGAACAGGCTGGTAAAAGACGTCGCGCGCCTTGCCGTATTCCATCGTACGACCGGCGTACATCACCAGCACCTTATCGCAAATACCGGCCACGACGCCAAGGTCGTGCGTAATCATGATAATCGCCGTGTTAAATTCGCGTTTCAGTTCATTAAGCAGCGTCATGATCTGCGCCTGAACGGTCACGTCCAGCGCGGTTGTCGGTTCATCCGCAATCAGTAATTTCGGCCGACACAGCAGCGCCATCGCAATCATCACACGCTGGCGCATCCCGCCGGAAAACTCATGCGGATACATCTTCATCCGTTTCCGCGCTTCCGGCATTTTCACCGCGTCCAGCATTCTGACAGACTCTTCAAACGCTTCGGCCTTGCTCATACCTTTATGCAGCATCAGCACTTCCATTAACTGCTCGCCAACCCGCATGTACGGGTTAAGAGAGGTCATTGGGTCCTGAAAAATCATTGAGATTTGTTCAGCGCGTAGCCTGTTGAGTTCACGCTCCGGCAGGTTGAGAATTTCGCGGCCGTTAAACGTCGCAGAACCACCAATGCGGCCATTCGCCGCCAGCAGCCCCATCAACGCAAACGCCGTTTGCGATTTGCCTGAACCTGACTCGCCGACAATGCCTAAGGTCTCCCCGGCACGCAGCGTAAAGTTCAGGTCGTTTACGGCCGTCACATCGCCGTCGGGTGTACTAAACGTCACGCGAAGATCTTTCACGTCCAGCAGTGCGTTAGCCCGTTGTTGCGCGAGTGGCGCGGTTGAGGTTTCAATTACGCTCATGGCTGCACTCCTTAACGATCTTTCGGGTCGAGGGCGTCACGCAGGCCATCGCCGATAAAGTTAAAACAGAATAAGGTCACAACGAGAAAACCCGCCGGGAACAACAGCAACCAGGGTGAGACCTCCATGGAGTTCGCGCCATCGCTCAACAATGCGCCCCAACTGCTCAGCGGCTCCTGCGTACCTAAACCCAGAAAGCTGAGGAAGGATTCAAACAGGATCATGCTCGGCACCAGCAGAGATGCATAAACCACCACCACGCCCAGCACGTTCGGCACAATATGACGCACAACAATGCTGACCGTTGAGACGCCGCCAACCTGCGCCGCTTCGATAAACTCTTTGCGTTTCAGGCTTAACGTCTGCCCGCGAACGATACGCGCCATATCCAGCCAGGAGACCATCCCGATCGCCACAAAAATCAGCAGGATGTTTTGGCCGAAGAAGGTCACCAGCAAAATGACGAAGAACATAAACGGAAAGGAGTTGAGGATTTCCAGCAGACGCATCATTACGGAGTCAATTTTGCCGCCAAGATAGCCGGACAGCGACCCGTACAGCGTACCGACAACCACCGCCACCAGCGCGGCAGCAATGCCGACCATCAGCGAGATTCGCCCGCCTATCGCCACACGAACCAGCAGATCGCGACCGGAGGAGTCCGTACCAAAATAGTGGCCCGACTCCATATCCGGCGCGCTGGACATCATGCCCCAGTCCGTATCGAAATAGGTGAACTGTGACAGCATCGGCGCCAGTGTGACAAACAGCGCGATAATGACCAGAACGACAAGGCTGGCCACCGCCGCGCGGTTATGCATAAAACGACGGCGAGCATCCTGCCACAGGCTGCGCCCTTCAACCTCCAGCTTCTCACTGAAATTCTCCAGCGTCTCGCTGTTTTTCTTACTTAACATCATAGCGAGCTCCAGTATCAGTAACGAATTTTCGGGTCGATAACGGCGTACAGCACATCGACAATCGCATTAAACAGAATGGTGAGCGTACCGACGAGAATGGTCAGACTCAGCACCAGCGAATAGTCGCGGTTCAGCGCCCCGTTCACGAAAAGTTGCCCGATCCCCGGCAAACCATAAATCGTCTCAATAACCATTGAACCCGTAATGATACCGACAAAGGCCGGGCCCATATAAGACAGTACGGGTAACAACGCCGGTTTTAAGGCATGACGGAAGATAATCCGGCGCATCGGCAAACCTTTTGCGCGCGCGGTACGGATAAAGTTGGAGTGCAACACTTCAATCATGGAGCCACGGGTAATACGGGCGATACTGGCGATATAGGCGAGCGACAGCGCGACCATCGGCAAAATCATAAATTTCAGCGCCCCGCCATTCCAGCCGCCGCCGGGCAGCCATTTTAAGGTGATGGCAAATATCATGACTAATAAGGGGGCGACCACGAAACTGGGAATCACGACCCCGGTCATTGCCACCCCCATCACCGTATAATCCCAGCGCGTATTTTGTTTCAGCGCCGCAATCACGCCCGCGCTCACGCCAATAATAACGGCAAGGAAAAAGGCGGCTGCGCCCAGCTTCGCCGAAACCGGGAAACTCGACGCCACCAGATCGTTGACCGTATAGTCCTTATATTTAAACGAAGGCCCAAAATCGCCATGCGCCAGTTGTTTCAGATAGCTGAAGTACTGCGTCATGATGGGATCATTAAGATGGTATTTCGCTTCGATATTCGCCAGCACTTCCGGCGGTAATGCGCGCTCTCCGGTGAAAGGGCTTCCCGGTGCGAGACGCATCATAAAGAACGAAATCGTAATAAGTATAAAAAGCGTCGGAATCGCTTCCAGACAGCGACGTAAAATAAATTTTAACATTGCCCGTACCTTCTGGCGTGTGCCTTTACATCTCGTCATTCAGACGCACTGAAAGAGAGATGTTTATAGTGCGATGAAAATAAGACACTGTGGGGCAAAACACATTTGCCCCACGCTTTGCCATTAATGCTTGATAATATACAAGTTCTTAACGTAGATATTATCCATCGGGTCTTTACCGGTATAGCCGCCTACCCACGGTTTCACCAGACGCGCGTTCACATAGTAATAGAGCGGCACAATCGCAGAATCTTTATCAAGCTGCTGTTCCGCTTTGGCATACAACTCGGTGCGTTGCGCTTCGTCGGTCACTTTCAGCGTGTCGGCAATCAGCTTGTCAAACTCCGGGCTCTTATAGTGAGCGGTGTTGTTTGAGCTGTCGGACAGCATGGTGTTCAGGAAGGACGTCGGTTCATTGTAGTCTGCACACCAGCCCGCACGCGCGACATCAAACGTCCCCTGATGACGGGTATCAAGGAAGGTTTTCCACTCCTGGTTTTCCAGCTTCACGTTGGCGCCCAGGTTTTTCTTCCAGATTGACGCGACCGCGATCGCCAGTTTTTTATGCAGATCGGAGGTGTTGTACAGCAGGTCAAACGTTAACGGCTTATCGGCGGTATAACCGGCTTCCGCCAGCAGTTTTTTCGCTTCTTCGTTACGTTTTTCCTGTGACCATGTGAACCACTCAGGCTCAACCAGTTTCGCGCCATCGGTATACGGAGGGGTGTAGCTGTAGGCTGGCAAATCGCCCTGGTTCTTCACTTTATTAACGATAATGTCGCGATCCATCGCCAGTTTCAGCGCGGTGCGAACGCGCACGTCGTTAAACGGCGCTTTCTGGTTATTAATTTCGTAATAGTAAGTGCACAGATACGGGTCAACGCGCACTTCATTTGGGATCTCTTTTTTCAGCTTCTGGAATAACTCAATCGGCATGTTGTTATAGGTCATGTCGATTTCACCGCTGCGGTAGCGGTTAACATCAGTTACTTCAGAAGAGATTGGCAGATAAGTCACCTGGTTGATAACCGTTTTATCGTTATCCCAGTACTGGGTATTACGTTCCAGAACAATCCGCTCGTTGACGACCCAGTTTTTGAGTTTATACGCGCCGTTGGTCACGATATTCGCAGGTTGGGTCCATTTCTCGCCAAATTTTTCCACAGCCGCTTTAGGAACCGGAGAAACGGACGGGTGAACCAACAGTTTGTAGAAATAAGGCACCGGTTCGCTCAGCGTCACTTCGAACGTATTATCGTCGATGGCTTTTACGCCGAGATCGGTCGCCGGTTTTTTGCCCGCAATAATGTCATCGATATTCGCGATGTGCCCGTATTGCAAATAGCTGGCATACGGTGATGCGGTATTCGGATTCGCCAGGCGCTGCCAGCTATATACAAAATCGTGCGCGGTAACAGGCGTGCCGTCTGACCATTTTGCGTTTTTACGCAGATGGAATGTCCAGACTTTAAAATCTTTATTTTCCCACTTTTCAGCGACGCCCGGTGACGGGTGGCCTTCAACGTCGCTGATCAGTAAACCTTCAAACAGGTCGCGGCTGACGTTTGACTCCGGGACACCCTCAATTTTATGTGGGTCGAGAGACTGAACTTCAGAACCATTATTGCGAACCAGCGTCTGCTTGTCAGACAGCTGAACACCCGCCGGGACATCTGCGGCCATTGCGACATTCCCGCCGATTAGCGCAGTGAAAATCCCCGCCGCCAGCAAACTTTTTTTTGTGATGTTGGACATTGTGTTTGTACTCCACTCATTATAATTACTGGTTTTCTTAACCAGCCTGTTTAATCCCGTTAGGGTCCTGTACAGCACTGGAGATTTTGCTGCTGCCAGGTCGTTTACTGCTTTGCTATCACCGACTTTATTTATTCTGACGATTCGTACGATCGCCTTACGTCGATTCCGTATCCGCCTCCCCTGTCAGAGACGGACATTTATTCTGTCTGGTGCAAGAAGCTTATTGAAAATAATTCTCATCACCGCAAAATCTTCTGCAAAATATCTGGCCGGAAAGTACCAAATGCGTTTCTTAACCGCCAATACATTTTACAGATTTGTTAACTAATTCTCTTTTACGGAAAAATTTTTGACCAGAAAGACATCTCCAAAAGAGACGTTTAGGAAAAATTATTTGCCCAGTCAATACGTTAACCACTCACCCACAGTCTGACCTCGTTCTGTTGCTGCCGTCAGGCAAAAATGCACATAAATTTAACAATTGGTTATTATTTAGCACATTCATCTGAGAGAGCGTTGAAATAACTAATAACATTTCGATAATCCTTCATCAAGCCCCAGAGTATGATGTTAAGAAAATAACAGGCGACATAACGGCAGGCGTGAGTGTTATTAGAATAATTTATAATAGAATCAATAACAAAGAGGCATAAACATTATCAGTATCTTTTATTATTTCAACGCTGAATTTCAACTTTAGTGAGAAGATTTACTGATAATGGAAAAGAAACGGAGCCTGAAGCGGCTCCGTTTTATCGGTCAGGATCGTTAATTCAGTAAACCGGGGAAAATCGCTTTAATCCCCGTAACAATGAATTCAATGCCCAATGCCATCAGCAACAAGCCCATAATACGCGTAATGACGTTGATGCCCGTTTGCCCCAATAACCGCACCAGCCAGGGCGCCATGCGGAACACTCCCCAACAACAGAACGCAAACAGAGCGATGGCCACAGAGAAGCCGATTAAATGCATAATGGTGTGGTAACGCGTTCCCCACACAATCGTCGAACTAATGGCCCCCGGCCCTGCCATTAATGGTAAGGCCAGCGGAACCACGCCAATACTTTCGCGAATGGCGGTCTCTGATTTTTCCTGTTTATTTTGCTTATCTTCACCCAGCTTCCCGCTGATCATCGACATCGCGATCGTCACTACCAGAATCCCACCAGCAATTCTGAACGAATCGATCGAAATGCCGAAGAGTTGCAAAATGCCATCTCCGAGAAAGAGCGAAATCCACAAAATGATGGCTACCGACAGGTTTGCCGTGAGATTTGTTTTGTTGCGCGCCGCTGCCGTCTGGTAGCTAGTCATACTAATAAAGACGGGGATAATCCCCACCGGGTTTACCAGCGCAAATAACCCTATGAAAAACTTGGAATAAACAGGAAAATCAAAAAGCGTTTGGGTCACGGTTAGCTCCGAAACGTTAGCCGGATAAATGATGTCGATAAAAATGGTGAAAAACGCGCTGAAGATACGCCTTTTGTCAGCATATTTCACCTCCTGACTGCTTGAAATTACGACTATTTCTCGGTGTTATAAATATGTGTAGATTATGCTAACTTCACCTCTATTCATCACCACTATTTATTAACACTTGGCGGAAATGGCTCAAATGGGCTGCTGAAAGGTGTCAGCTTTGCTTAAATTTGATCTGGATCACGCAATTACTACTCAGAAGTGAGTAACCTTGCTTACGCCACCTGGAGGTAACGCGTTAGAGTTAGATAACGCTATCGCTTAAGCTCTTTTAGTAAATCAGAGCGAAATGGACGTTAAGTAACCGTTTGATTTTCAGACTGTTATACAAACTTTCGTCAATCTGTCTATACTCTCGTATCGAGCAGATGATTTACTAAAAAAGTTTAACATTATCAGGAGAGCATTATGGCTGTTACTAATGTCGCTGAACTTAACGCACTCGTAGAGCGTGTGAAAAAAGCCCAGCGTGAATATGCCAGTTTCACTCAAGAACAGGTTGACAAAATCTTCCGCGCCGCCGCTCTGGCTGCCGCAGATGCTCGAATTCCCCTCGCTAAGATGGCCGTTGCCGAATCCGGCATGGGTATCATCGAAGATAAAGTGATTAAAAACCACTTCGCCTCCGAATACATCTATAACGCCTATAAAGATGAAAAAACCTGTGGTGTGCTGTCTGAAGACGACACCTTCGGGACTATCACCATTGCTGAACCGATTGGTATCATCTGCGGTATCGTACCTACCACTAACCCGACGTCTACTGCGATCTTTAAGTCTCTGATTAGCCTGAAGACGCGTAACGCAATCATCTTCTCTCCGCATCCGCGCGCCAAAGATGCAACGAACAAAGCGGCTGACATCGTTTTGCAGGCGGCTATCGCTGCGGGCGCGCCGAAAGACCTGATTGGCTGGATCGATCAACCTTCCGTTGAACTGTCTAACGCGCTGATGCACCACCCTGATATCAACCTGATCCTGGCGACAGGCGGTCCGGGCATGGTTAAAGCTGCATACAGCTCTGGTAAACCGGCTATCGGCGTTGGTGCAGGTAACACGCCGGTTGTTATCGACGAAACAGCAGATATCAAACGTGCGGTGGCTTCCGTACTGATGTCCAAAACTTTCGATAACGGCGTAATCTGTGCATCTGAACAGTCCGTTGTTGTTGTTGACTCCGTTTATGACGCAGTTCGCGAACGTTTCGCCAGCCACGGCGGATACCTGCTGCAAGGCAAAGAGCTGAAAGCCGTTCAGGACGTTATCCTGAAAAATGGCGCGCTGAACGCGGCTATCGTTGGTCAACCGGCATATAAAATTGCTGAACTGGCAGGCTTCACCGTACCAGAAACCACTAAGATTCTGATCGGCGAAGTAACGGCTGTTGATGATAGCGAACCGTTCGCTCACGAAAAACTGTCTCCGACGCTGGCAATGTATCGCGCTAAAGACTTCGAAGACGCTGTTGATAAAGCAGAAAAACTGGTTGCAATGGGCGGTATCGGTCATACCTCCTGCCTGTACACCGACCAGGACAACCAGCCAGAACGCGTTGCTTACTTCGGTCAGATGATGAAAACCGCGCGTATCCTGATTAACACCCCGGCTTCTCAGGGTGGTATCGGCGACCTGTATAACTTCAAACTCGCACCTTCCCTGACTCTGGGTTGTGGTTCCTGGGGTGGTAACTCCATCTCTGAAAACGTTGGTCCGAAACACCTGATCAACAAGAAAACCGTTGCTAAGCGAGCTGAAAACATGTTGTGGCACAAACTTCCGAAATCTATCTACTTCCGCCGTGGCTCTCTGCCAATCGCGCTGGATGAAGTGATTACTGATGGCCACAAACGTGCGCTCATCGTGACCGACCGTTTCCTGTTCAACAATGGCTATGCTGACCAGATCACCTCCGTGCTGAAAGCGGCTGGCGTTGAAACTGAAGTCTTCTTTGAAGTTGAAGCTGACCCGACGCTGACTATCGTTCGTAAAGGCGCAGAGCTGGCGAACTCCTTCAAACCAGACGTGATTATCGCGCTGGGCGGCGGCTCCCCGATGGATGCGGCGAAAATCATGTGGGTCATGTACGAACATCCTGAAACTCACTTCGAAGAACTGGCGCTGCGCTTTATGGACATCCGTAAGCGTATCTACAAGTTCCCGAAAATGGGCGTGAAAGCGAAAATGGTCGCAATCACTACCACTTCCGGTACCGGTTCTGAAGTAACGCCGTTTGCTGTTGTGACCGACGATGCGACCGGTCAGAAATATCCGCTGGCAGACTATGCGCTGACGCCGGATATGGCGATTGTCGATGCGAACCTGGTTATGGACATGCCGAAGTCTCTGTGTGCTTTCGGTGGTCTGGATGCGGTCACTCACGCTCTGGAAGCCTACGTTTCCGTACTGGCATCTGAGTTCTCTGACGGTCAGGCTTTGCAGGCGCTGAAACTGCTGAAAGAAAACCTGCCAGCGTCCTACCACGAAGGGTCTAAAAACCCGGTAGCGCGTGAACGCGTTCACAGTGCAGCGACTATCGCCGGTATCGCGTTTGCGAACGCCTTCCTGGGTGTGTGCCACTCTATGGCGCATAAACTGGGTTCTCAGTTCCACATTCCGCACGGTCTGGCAAACGCCCTGCTGATTTGTAACGTTATCCGTTACAACGCGAACGACAACCCGACCAAGCAGACTGCGTTCAGCCAGTATGACCGTCCGCAGGCTCGCCGTCGCTATGCAGAAATCGCCGACCATCTGGGTCTGAGCGCACCGGGCGACCGTACTGCCGCTAAGATCGAGAAACTGCTGGCATGGCTGGAAAGCGTGAAAGCGGAACTGGGTATTCCTAAGTCTATCCGTGAAGCTGGCGTGCAGGAAGCTGACTTCCTGGCTCATGTAGACAAGCTGTCTGAAGATGCATTCGATGACCAGTGCACCGGCGCTAACCCGCGTTACCCGCTGATCTCCGAGCTGAAACAGATTCTGCTGGATACCTACTACGGCCGTGAATTCACTGAAGGTGAAGTTGCTGCGAAGAAAGAAGCTGCCGCACCGAAAGCTGACAAGAAAGCGAAGAAATCTGCTTAATTCGTTAGCCCAGGCGACATTCTGAAAAAGCCCCCGTCTTCGGGGGCTTTTTTTTGCCTGATGGCGGCACAAGCGCCTTATCAGGCCTACAGGTTCTGCGTAATGTTGTAGGGGTCGCCGGATGGCGGCACAAGTGCCTTATCCGGCCTACAGAACGCGTGCAATCACGCGTGGCGGTGTTTCTCCTGAATCGACGTCAGGGAGCCTTCGGCAAGGGCTTCTTTGTAATGCTTGCGGCATACGGAGACATAACGCTCGTTCCCACCAATCACAACCTGCTCCCCTTCATTATAAGGTCTGCCAGCCTGATCAAGACGCAATACCATGCTTGCCTTACGGCCACAGAAACAGATTGTCTTTAATTCGACGAGCTTATCTGACCACGCGAGTAAGTATTGGCTGCCGCCAAATAACTCGCCACGAAAATCAGTACGCAGTCCGTAACACAACACCGGAATATCCAGTTGGTCAACAACCTCAGATAATTCGTACACCTGCTGGCGAGTCAAAAACTGACACTCATCAACCAGAACGCAATGTATTGTCTGTTGCGCATTCTCGGTGCGAATCTCTTCAAACAACGATGAATTTTGGTTAAACAATTTTGCTGGCGAGGAGAGACCGATACGCGAACTGACTTTACCGGCGCCGAAGCGGTCATCAATTTCCGCTGTATATACAACGGTACGCATCCCGCGTTCCTGATAATTGTATGAAGATTGCAGCAATGCAGTCGACTTACCCGCATTCATTGCCGAATAGTAGAAATATAGCTGTGCCATTGGCAGCAGGCCCTCACCTGGCTGAAATAAAGATTGGGCGGGATTGTATCATAATTTACCGGCATGTCGGGGGCGCCTCGTCACGCCTCCGGTATAAAGAATTGAGCAAACATCGTTCGGTTATACACATTCCTTCACAAATTGTGCCTAAGATATTCATCAATGCTGCTTATCATCTCATCGCATAACCGGGCGCTCATACTTATTGTTACGCTTCCTCATAAATGTGGCAACGTATTAGGACTTTCCCGTAAGGGAAACTAATACAAAAGGTTGAAATTACTGCAATGACAGCCTATTCCACCCTGATAAAATGTGACTAAAATCCTGGAATTTTAACGTTATGCCAGGAGTAACCTCGTTGCCAATAAGCTCTTTTTTGTGCGGTTCTTCAAGAAAAATTTAAGATGGGATAATTAATATCTGTACTTAATAAAGAGCAATTTTGAATTCCTTACATTCCAGGCTATTGCACATCTGAATTTATCGCTCTATTATTAGCTCAACAAACCACCCCCAATATAAGTTTGAGATTACTACAATGAGCGAAGCACTTAAAATTCTGAACAACATCCGTACTCTTCGTGCACAGGCAAGAGAATGTACCCTGGAAACGCTTGAAGAAATGCTGGAAAAATTAGAAGTTGTTGTTAACGAGCGTCGCGAAGAAGAAAGCGCCGCAGCAGCTGAAGTTGAAGAGCGTACCCGTAAACTGCAACAATATCGTGAAATGCTGATTGCCGACGGTATTGATCCGAACGAACTGCTGAATAGCATGGCTGCCGTTAAATCTGGCACTAAAGCTAAACGCGCTGCTCGTCCGGCTAAATATAGCTACGTTGATGAAAACGGTGAAACGAAAACCTGGACTGGCCAGGGTCGTACACCGGCAGTGATCAAAAAAGCGATGGAAGAACAAGGTAAACAACTGGACGATTTCCTGATCAAGGGATAATTCGGAATATGTTTGCTTAAAATCCCGCCAGTGGCGGGATTTTTTTTGCCCTTCCCCCATACCTCGTCTGTTCAGGGCAAAAAAAACGGCGCTGTTAAACAGCGCCGCGCCTTTCAGATTATACCGCTTACTTCTTAATACCCAGCTCATCTTCAAGCCATGCTTTAAATTCAGCGCCCAGAGAATTATGACGGATGCCATATTCAACGAACGCCTGCATGTAACCTAATTTATTACCGCAGTCGTGGCTTTTGCCCTTCATATGGTAGGCTTCGACCGTTTCTTTTTCGATCAGCATATCAATCGCGTCGGTCAGCTGAATTTCGTCGCCCGCTCCCGGAGGGGTTTTCGCCAGCAGAGGCCAGATGTCCGCGCTCAGGACATAACGGCCAACTACCGCGAGATTAGACGGCGCGACATCCGCTTTCGGCTTCTCTACAACGCCAACCATCGGCACGCTTTCGCCCGGTGCTAACGCCGCGCCTTTGCAATCAACAACGCCGTACGCGGTAACATCTTCAACAGGCTCAACCATAATCTGGCTACAGCCGGTTTCGTCAAAACGACGAATCATTTCAGCAAGGTTATCCTGAGACAGATCGGATTCGTATTCATCCAGAATAACGTCCGGCAGAATCACCGCGACGGGCTCATTACCAACAACAGGATGCGCGCACAATACGGCATGACCCAGGCCTTTCGCCAGCCCCTGACGCACCTGCATAATCGTTACGTGCGGAGGGCAAATAGATTGCACCTCTTCCAGCAACTGACGCTTAACACGTTTTTCCAGCATGGCTTCCAGCTCGAAGCTGGTATCGAAATGGTTTTCGATCGAGTTTTTGGAAGAGTGCGTCACCAGCACAATTTCAGTGATGCCCGCAGCAATACATTCATTCACGACATACTGAATTAATGGCTTATCAACCAGCGGCAGCATCTCTTTCGGGATCGCTTTCGTCGCCGGTAACATCCTGGTTCCTAATCCCGCGACCGGGATAACGGCTTTTTTGACTTTCGAATTTAGGGCAGCCATTTAAAAATCTCCTGGACTGTTCATGTATTGAACGTGTTCATCAATCTGTATCGCATCCGAGTATATCAGCACTGGTACAAGCCTCAGTTCCGAAAAGGACGCGTGTTAGTATAATTAAGACAAATACGTATAATCTGGCGCTGATAGTAGCACCCACAGAGAAAGGCGGGTAAATCAATTTCACTTTGCCTTTTCATTTGCTCATTCCGCAGACAACATAAGACGCAAACGTCCGCCCGCGCCCCAAATTTGGCACTGCCATGACCCGCAGCGTTGGCTTAATTGGTTCAGGTAGGTATTGCCCAATGTGCCCAGCGGAACGCCATTACTGATCTGTACCTGGTGAGAACCGGTATTTAACGTCGCATTCAGGCCTGCTGAAACCAGTATCAAATTTTTAAGACCGCTGTGGTAATAACCCACTAATAGCGGAAACTGTCCCGGCAAATTCGCTTGCCGAAGCAGATGATTGACCTGTTTCAATAACGCCCCCAGTTCCGGCAAACGCTGATTCTGATGAGCGAGCTGTTCCTGTAATAAGCCATTAAATAGCGCCCGCAGTAATAACGCGGCCAGTACGCCATTATCCCCTGCCCGCGTCACGTCGAGGCAATAAAAAGCGAGATCGTTATCAGACAGCGGCGCAATATCCAGCACCAGACCGGGTTTGTCTGCCGCAACAAGTTGGCGGTAATTGATTCGGCAATGCGAGATAACCTGCTGAACCGGAGGTTGCAACTCCTGCAACAGCTTTGCTGCCGCCACCGGGTTATCAACCATCGCATCCCAGTCCCGAAACAGGCGTTCTTCTTCTTCAACCCGAGAGTTAAACATATTGGGATAGAGGCAGGCGAAGACGGTTTCCCGCAGACGATTGAGATCTTTCACTGGCTTTAGCAGGACGTCCTCAACGCCCAGTCGCAGCGCTTTGGCGATATCTGCCATATTTTCTGTCGCCGAGATAACCAGAATGGGGGTCTGATCGCCCCGATTACGTAAATGCTCTACCAGTTTGAGACCGTTCATCCTTGGCATCGCAAGATCGCAGATCATCAGATCAGGCGTAAAACTTCCCAGTAACTCCAGGGCGTCAAGACCATCGCCCGCCAGTGCCGTTGTCGCTCCCAAAGAGGAAAACCACGAATCCAGAAGCGAGCGAAATACAGGCTCGTCCTCCACAATAAGAATCTGTTTTCCGACCAATGGCTGCGTCATGTTTTCTCCCCTGACTGGCTTTAGTAAATAGTGGCATGCTATTGCCGCTCGCGCCTGTCAGAATTTGCTTAAGTGTGTATAAAAGGTGCGTTAAACGTCGGTACGCACCAAAGGCAAAAGTTCGTCCATCTTTTTCTCTACCGCCAGTTGTCCCGCAGCAATAGCGGCACTGGCACGGTGGAAGTCCAACGTGGATATTTGCGGACAGAACGGTTGAATCAGAATATCCGGCGGGTCGCCTGCCATTCGGTTGCGTTTAAGGCGGTTTTCCAGCACCTGAATGGACGTTGTCATAATCTCCATCGCCGTTGGCGCGGTGACCGCACGGCGTGAAGTCATGCTGCTGAGGCGCTCTTTCAAACGCGCATGCCAGGAGAGCGAATCATCACTCTCGTCGTTATCATTGCTGACATTCAAAGACAGAAGATCTTGCTGCATGAGGTGCGCATCGTGCTGAAGATCGACCGCAATAACAATATCGGCGCCCATCGCACGCGTCAGAGAAACGGGAACAGGGTTAACGACGGCGCCATCCACCAGCCAGTAGCCGTTATGCGCCACCGGAGACATCAGGCCAGGCATACTGCAAGACGCGCGAACCGCAAGGTGCAGGTCGCCTTCGGTAAACCACAATTCTCGCCCTGTACTCAGGTTGGTCGCCACCGTACCAAAACGTCGGGTGCATTGTTCAAAATCCAGTACCGGCATAACGTTCCGGTACTGATTGAAGACGCGCTCGCCGCGCAGCAACCCTCCTCTGCGCCAGGAGAGATCCATCAGGCGCAGGACATCCCAGTAACTGAATGAGCACACCCACTGTTCAAGCGCGGGCAGTTTATTGCAGGCGTATGCGGCGCCAACCAGCGAACCAATTGAACATCCCGCCACGATATCGATATCAATGCCCATGTGTTTCAGGGCTTTGATGACACCAATATGCGACCATCCTCTTGCGGCGCCGGAACCTAGCGCCAGCCCTATTTTAATTTTTCTCATCGTACGTAAAAACTTCCCCTGGCTTCCAGACGTAGCAACATCGTCACCACTCGGTTAACATAGCGCTACCCTGGCGTTTGTACGCCGTTTTTTTTATCCAGGGAGATGATTGTGTCTCAGCTTTGTCCCTGCGGTAGCGCTGTCGAGTATAGCCTATGTTGCGGCCCTATTGTGTCCGGTGAGCGAGTTGCACCCGATCCGTCACATCTCATGCGTTCTCGCTACTGCGCTTTTGTGATGAAAGACGCAAATTACCTGATTAGAACCTGGCATCCCGCATGTGGTGCAACCGCCTTTCGGGACGATATTGTCGCGGGGTTCGCCCATACTGAGTGGCTTGGGTTGACCATTTTTGAAGAGAGCGGGTCAGACGCGGAAAACACAGGGTATGTCAGTTTTGTGGCCCGTTTTATCGAACAGGGAACACCCGGCGCGATTATTGAACGTTCGCGTTTCTTAAAAGAAAACGGTCAGTGGTACTATATTGACGGTACGCGCCCCCAGTTTGGTCGAAACGATCCCTGCCCCTGCGGGTCCGGCAAAAAATTTAAAAAGTGCTGCGGCTAAAACGCCTGACAGTGCTGATACAGCAAACACATTAAACAGGATTTACCCGGTAATGCATTCACTACAACGAAAAGTTCTGCGCACTATCTGCCCCGATCAGAAGGGCCTCATCGCGCGTATTACAAATATCTGCTACAAGCACGAACTCAATATCGTGCAAAACAACGAATTTGTTGACCACCGGACCGGGCGCTTCTTTATGCGCACAGAGCTGGAAGGCATTTTTAATGATGTCACGCTGCTTGCCGATCTCGACAGCGCATTACCGGAGGGTTCTGTACGCGAGTTAAATCCTGCCGGGCGTCGCCGCGTCGTCATTCTGGTCACCAAAGAAGCGCATTGTCTGGGCGATCTGTTAATGAAAGCCAACTATGGCGGGCTCGACGTTGAGATTTCCGCCGTAATCGGCAACCACGAAACCCTGCGACCTCTGGTTGAACGTTTCGATATTCCTTTCGAGCTGGTCAGCCACGAAGGGTTAACGCGCGACGAGCACGATAAACAGATGGCGGACGCCATTGATGCGCACCAGCCTGATTATGTCGTGCTGGCTAAGTATATGCGCGTCCTGACGCCGGAATTCGTTTCCCGCTTCCCGAATAAGATTATCAATATTCACCATTCGTTCCTGCCGGCTTTTATTGGCGCACGTCCTTACCATCAGGCTTATGAGCGTGGCGTGAAAATTATCGGCGCTACCGCGCACTACGTGAACGATAATCTGGACGAAGGCCCGATCATTATGCAGGACGTAATTCATGTCGATCACACCTATACGGCTGAGGATATGATGCGAGCAGGGCGTGATGTTGAAAAGAATGTGTTAAGCCGCGCATTGTATAAGGTGCTGGCCCAGCGTGTGTTTGTTTACGGGAATCGCACCATCATTCTGTAATCGTCAACGATATGAATTGATTAGCTTTACTCCGTTACGGATGAAAAGTACGCAAACAGTTCATTTTAAGCAAAGGAATGCTTTACAGCGGCGTGTCATTTGATATGATGCGCCCCGCTTCCCAACAGGAAGCAGGCCAGTACAAAGCATTACCCCGTGGTGGGGTTCCCGAGCGGCCAAAGGGAGCAGACTGTAAATCTGCCGTCATCGACTTCGAAGGTTCGAATCCTTCCCCCACCACCATCTCTTCGCAAGACCTCTACAATTTGAATTACCCCTGGTGGGGTTCCCGAGTGGCCAAAGGGAGCAGACTGTAAATCTGCCGTCATCGACTTCGAAGGTTCGAATCCTTCCCCCACCACCATTATTTATCTGTTGCACCCCAGCCAAATTAAATTCCTGTGTTCCATATTTTGCCCGGTGGCACTCCGTTTACCGGGCCTACATGATTACATAACCACATCTTATGTCCGATCGTAGGCCGGATAAGGCGCAGCCGCCATCCGGCAGACAGGCATAAAAAAACCCTGCCGAAGCAGGGTTTAGCCGCACGCAAAGCCGTATCAGCGACGGGCGCGCACGACCTGGTATTTACGCGTCAGGTACTCGACCGGCGCGCTCCAGATGTGAACCAGGCGCGAGAACGGGAACAGCAGGAACAACGTCATCCCCAGCACCAGGTGCAGGCGGAAAATGAACGCTACGCCCTCTAAATGCTCAGACGCGCCGCCGTGGAACGTCACCACAGATTGTGCCCATCCCACCAGTTTCATCATTTCGCTACCGTCCATATGTTGCGCAGAGAACGGAATAGTCAGCAGTCCCAGCGCGCACTGAATCACCAGCAGAGAAAGGATCAAAATATCCGCTCCCGTGGTCGTTGCACGCACGCGTGGGCTGAACAAACGGCGTTTGAGCAGCAGTACGCCACCGACCAGCGTCATCACGCCACAAGCGCCGCCTGCAATCATCGCCATTTTCTGCTTCACTTCAATCGGCAGGAACGCTTCGTACATCCAGTGCGGCGTCAGCATCCCCAGGAAGTGACCCGCGAAGATCCCCAGAATACCGAAGTGGAACAGGTTCGAAGCCAGGTTCATCCCTTTGCGATCCAGCATCTGGCTGGAAGCCGCACGCCAGGTGTACTGACCGTAGTCATAGCGCAACCAGCTGCCAATCAGGAACACTGACCCGGCAATGTACGGATAGATATCAAAGAAGAACATATTCAGGAAGTGCATTATTGCTGTCCTCCGGTGGTGATATTCAAATATTGCGGAGCGACAGCCCCGGCAAAACGACGCTGGTGAGCGGAAATCTCCGACTCGCCGCAACCCTGCTCAGCAAAGAATTTCACCTGTTCTTCTTCCCAGACGGCATCCAGTGCTTGCGGGGTATCGTCACGGACTTCATCCGCAATTTTCTCTGCCACTTTGTCGCTGTCGATAACGGTATTAGCCAGCTTCAGCAGCAGATCGAACAGCACCGCATAGCGACTTTCCCGCTGTTGCAGACGTGCGCCCAGCAACGCCAGAATCGGCGCGATGTCCTGCAAGCCGCCAAGCGCGTCGTTTTTCGGCAACTGTGCCAGATACTCCAGATACAGCGGCAAATGGTCAGGCAACTCACGACTGTCGAGTTGCAGGCCGTGCTGCTCGTACTGTGCCATCAAATCGACCATTGCCTGGCCGCGATCGCGGGATTCGCCATGAACATGCTCAAACAGCAACAGCGACGTGGCGCGACCGCGATCAAACAGTTCGCTGTAGCTTGCCTGTACATCCAGCATCTCCTGCGCAGTGAGATCGCGCAGGAAAACCGCCAGACTCTGGGCATCTTCTTTATCCAGGTTTTCGGATGACGCGAGTGCATCGAAAAGTTCCTGTTGATGCTGCCATAAGGCAGCATCCGGGTACTCGAGCAGACGCGAAACAATGACGAGTTCAATCATTGGTGCGGCTCCGTTTTGCTGCTCACATCGATGGCATCAATGCGGCGGCTGTTGAACAGGTTGAATTTGGTATCTGAACCGTGGCAACCATCGCCGAACGTAAAGCCGCAACCGCTTTTCTCCGGGAACGCCTCACGCGCCAGCTCACGATGGCTGCTCGGGATAACGAAACGGTCTTCATAGTTTGCAATTGCCAGGTAACGGTACATTTCCTGCGCCTGCGCCTCGCTCAGACCCACCTCTTCCAGCGCACGGGTATCCAGTTTACCGTCAACGGTTTCCGCACGTTTGTAGTGACGCATCGCCAGCATACGTTTCAGCGCCAGCAGTACCGGCTGGGTGTCGCCTGCGGTCAGCAGGTTCGCCAGGTACTGAACCGGAATACGCAGGCTTTCCACGTCCGGCAGGATGCCGTTGCTGCCCAGTTCGCCGGCGTCCGCCGCAGACTGAATCGGTGACAGCGGCGGCACGTACCAGACCATCGGCAGCGTACGGTATTCCGGGTGCAGCGGCAGCGCCAGCTTCCAGTCCATCGCCATTTTGTAAACCGGGGACTGCTGCGCCGCATCGATAACGCTCTGCGGAACGCCGTCTTTCAGCGCTTGTTCAATGACCGCCGGATCGTTCGGATCGAGGAACACATCCAGTTGGCGCTGATACAGATCTTTCTCGTTCTCCGTGCTGGCTGCGCTTTCAATCGCATCGGCGTCATACAGCAGCACGCCAAGGTAACGGATACGACCCACGCAGGTTTCGGAACATACGGTCGGTTGACCCGCTTCAATACGCGGATAGCAGAAAATACACTTCTCGGACTTCCCGCTCTTCCAGTTGAAATAGATCTTCTTGTACGGACAACCGGTGATGCACATACGCCAGCCGCGGCATTTGTCCTGATCAATCAGGACGATGCCGTCCTCTTCACGCTTGTAGATGGCGCCGCTCGGGCAGGTCGCCACGCACGCCGGGTTGAGGCAGTGCTCGCACAGACGCGGCAGATACATCATGAAGGTGTTTTCGAACTGGCCGTACATCGCCTTCTGCATGTTTTCGAAGTTCTGGTCTTTGGCGCGTTTTTCAAATTCGCCGCCCAGAATTTCTTCCCAGTTCGGACCGCTGGTGATTTTGTTCATCCGCTGACCGGTGATCAGCGAGCGCGGGCGCGCAATCGGCTGATGCTTGCTTTCCGGCGCGGTATGCAGGTTCTGGTAGTCGTAATCAAACGGCTCGTAGTAATCATCAATGCCCGGCAGATGCGGGTTAGCGAAGATTTTACCCAGCAGCATCGCACGGTTGCCCATGCGAGGTTGCAGTTTGCCGTTAATTTTACGGACCCAGCCGCCTTTCCATTTTTCCTGATTTTCCCAGTCGTTCGGGAAACCGACGCCAGGCTTACTTTCCACGTTATTGAACCAGGCGTATTCCATACCTTCACGGCTGGTCCAGACGTTTTTACAGGTCACTGAACAGGTGTGGCAGCCGATGCATTTATCGAGATTCAGCACCATGCCGACTTGTGAACGAATTTTCATTTTACGCTCTCCTGTACCTGGTCATTGCCTTCGCCATCCAACCAGTTAATGTTCTTCATCTTACGCACCACAACAAACTCATCGCGGTTTGAACCGACCGTACCGTAGTAGTTAAAGCCGTAGGCCAGCTGCGCATAGCCGCCGATCATGTGGGTCGGCTTCGGCGTGATACGGGTTACCGAGTTGTGAATACCGCCGCGCTGCTGGGTAATTTCTGAACCCGGCAGGTTAACGATACGTTCCTGCGCGTGGTACATCATGGTCATCCCGGCCGGAACACGCTGGCTTACCACCGCGCGTGCCGTCAGCGCACCGTTGCTGTTAAAGACCTCGATCCAGTCGTTATCTTCAATACCCAGATCTTTGGCATCGGTTTCGCTCATCCAGACAATCGGCCCACCGCGCGACAGCGTCAGCATCAGCAGGTTGTCGCTGTAGGTAGAGTGGATACCCCACTTCTGGTGCGGCGTCAGGAAGTTGAGTGCTTTTTCCGGGTTGCCGTTAGATTTCTCACCCATCACCGCTTTCACTGAACGCGTGTCGATTGGCGGACGGTAAACCAGCAGGCTTTCGCCAAAGTCACGCATCCACTGATGATCCTGATACAGGGACTGGCGGCCAGACAGCGTACGCCACGGAATCAGCTCGTGAACGTTGGTATAACCGGCATTGTAAGAGACGTGTTCATCTTCCAGGCCAGACCAGGTCGGGCTGGAGATAATTTTGCGCGGCTGCGCCTGAATATCGCGGAAGCGGATTTTCTCTTCTTCTTTATTGGTCGCCAGATGCGTATGGTCACGACCGGTGAACTCACTCAGCGCTGCCCAGGCTTTCACCGCTACGTGGCCGTTAGTTTCCGGCGCCAGCGTGAGGATCATCTCGGCGGCATCAATCGCGGTATTCAGCATCGGCTGGCCTTTTGCCGGGCCTTCAGCTTTGGTGTAATTGAGCTTGCGCAGCAAATCCATTTCGCTCTGAGTGTTCCAGGCGATACCCTTGCCACCGTTGCCGATTTTCTCCATCAGCGGGCCGATAGAGGTAAAGCGCTCATACGTCGCCGGGTAGTCGCGTTCCACCGGAATGATGTGCGGCGCGGTTTTACCTGGGATCAGGTCGCATTCGCCTTTTTTCCAGTCTTTCACGTCCAGCGGCTGCGCCAGTTCGGCAGCGGAGTCGTGCTGAATAGGCAACGTCACCACATCGGTTTCTTTGCCAAGGTGTCCCACGCAGACTTCAGAGAATTTCTTCGCGATGCCTTTATAGATTTCCCAGTCGCTTTTCGATTCCCAGGCCGGGTCAACGGCGGCAGACAACGGGTGAATAAACGGATGCATATCCGAGGTATTCATGTCGTCTTTTTCATACCAGGTGGCGGTCGGCAGCACGATGTCGGAGTACAGGCAGGTGCTCGACAGACGGAAGTCCAGCGTCACCACCAGGTCCAGTTTGCCGTCAAGACCGTTATCCTGCCATTCCACTTCTTCCGGCTTCACGCCGCCCTGCATACCCAGATCTTTGCCCTGAATACCGTTTTCCGTACCCAGCAGGTACTTCAGCATGTACTCATGCCCTTTACCGGATGAACCCAGCAGGTTCGAGCGCCAGATAAACAGGTTACGCGGGTGGTTTTTCCCGTTTTCCGGCTGCTCCGCCGCAAAACGAATCGAGCCTTCTTTCAGCGATTTAACGGTGTAATCCACCGCCGTCATCCCGGCTTTTTCCGCTTCACGCGCGATGTACAGCGGGTTGGTGCCCAACTGCGGCGCAGACGGCAGCCAGCCCATGCGTTCAGCACGCACGTTGAAGTCGATCAGATGACCGCTGTAGCGGGATTTATCCGCCATCGGCGACAGCAGTTCCTGCGCGGTAACCGTCTCGTAGCGCCACTGGCTGGAGTGGTTATAGAAATAGGAGGTGCTGTTCATGTGACGCGCCGGACGCTGCCAGTCAAGAGCAAACGCCAGCGGCTGCCAGCCGGTCTGCGGACGCAGTTTTTCCTGGCCGACATAGTGCGCCCAGCCGCCGCCGCTCTGACCGATACAGCCGCAGAACACCAGCATGTTGATAAGCCCACGATAGTTCATATCGAGGTGATACCAGTGGTTCAGACCGGCGCCGACGATGATCATTGAACGACCATGCGTCTTATCGGCGTTATCCGCAAATTCACGGGCGATACGAGTGATTTGCGCACGCGGTACGCCGGTTATCTGCTCTGCCCACGCCGGAGTATAGGCTTTAATGTCGTCGTAGCTGGTTGCGCAGTTTTCGTCGTTCAGACCGCGTTCCAGGCCATAGTTCGCCATCGTCAGATCGTAAACGGTAGTCACCAGCGCGGTGGTTCCGTCCGCCAGTTGCAGGCGTTTCACCGGCAGCTTGTGCAGCAGAACGTTTTGCAGCTCGACTTTGTTGAAGTGTTCAGTGCCTTCACCGCCAAAGTACGGGAAGCCCACTTCTGCGATATCGTCCTGGCTACCCAGCAGGCTGAGTTGCAGTTCGGTTTCCTCGCCTGACGTACCGTCACGCTGTTCGAGGTTCCATTTGCCTTTCTCGCCCCAGCGGAAGCCAATAGAACCGTTCGGCGCAACCATATCGCCGCGGGTGTTGATGGCAACGGTTTTCCATTCCGGGTTGTTTTCCTGACCCAGCGCGTCAATAAGATCGGCGGCGCGCAGCATACGGCCAGCGGCATAGTAACCGTCGCGTTCTTCAAGCATCACCAGCATCGGCATGTCGGTATAGCGACGGACGTAATCGGTGAAATACTGGCTCGGGTTATCAAGGTGGAATTCACGCAGCATGACGTGGCCCATCGCCAGCGCCATTGCGGCGTCAGTCCCCTGCTTCGGCGCCAGCCACAGGTCGCACAGCTTGGCGATTTCAGCGTAGTCAGGCGTAACGGCAACTGTTTTGGTGCCTTTGTAACGCACTTCAGTAAAGAAGTGGGCATCCGGGGTACGGGTCTGCGGAACGTTAGAGCCCCAGGCGATGATGTAGCTGGAGTTGTACCAGTCAGCGGATTCCGGTACGTCCGTCTGCTCGCCCCAGGTCTGCGGAGACGCAGGCGGCAGGTCGCAGTACCAGTCGTAGAAGCTCAGGCAAGTCCCGCCGATCAGAGACAGGTAACGAGCACCGGATGCGTAAGAGACCATCGACATTGCCGGAATCGGCGAGAAGCCCGCCACGCGATCGGGACCGTAATTTTTGATGGTATAAACGTTGGATGCCGCAATCAGTTCGTTCACTTCCTGCCAGGAAGAACGAACGAAGCCACCACGACCACGCGCTTGTTTGAAGCTTTTTGCTTTATCGGCGTCTTCGATGATGGAAGCCCAGGCTTCTACCGGATCGCTGTGCAGTTTTTTCGCATCACGCCACATTTTCATCAGGCGCTTACGCATCAGCGGATATTTCAGGCGGTTTGCGCTGTAGAGATACCAGGAGTAGCTCGCGCCACGCGGGCAGCCGCGAGGTTCATGGTTCGGCATATCCGGGCGGGTACGCGGGTAGTCTGTCTGCTGGGTTTCCCAGGTGACCAGACCGTTTTTCACATAAATTTTCCAGCTGCAAGAGCCGGTACAGTTTACCCCGTGGGTTGAACGCACGACTTTGTCATGCTGCCAACGTTGGCGGTATCCATCCTCCCAGTCCCGGTTTGTTTCGAGAAGCTGGCCGTGCCCATCGGCAAAGGTTTCGCCCTTCTGTTTGAAGTAGCGAAACCGGTCCAGGAATTTACTCATCGGGTTTCTCCTGTTTGGAGCCTGACGGCTCTCTGATAAATCGACATTGCTGGATTGGCTGTGAAGGTAACGCTCTGAAAGGGCGTCAGAATTGATAACGATCAAGGCAGACGGGGATGAAAATCGGGGGTGTTTTTTGACATACCCCTTAAGGAGGATTATTTTTATTCACTCAACATGCTGATTAATATAAATATTTTCAAATCCATCCATTATGTAAATGTTAAATTCTTTATAAGTGGGTATTAAGGGGTATGCCTCCTGCAAGGCATAAATGAACGCTGTTCTGACAAACCGGCGCTATTTATTTATAAATAAGTATGTTGTAACTAAAAACAGGCAAAAAAAAGCGCGGTCTAACGCCGCGCAATGGATAATCAAACAATTACTTTTTTATTTTTTAGAATGACGTCCGTATACCGCCCAGGTGATGACTACGCAGGCGATATAGAAAATCAGGAACACTTTCATCGCATCGACCGGTGAGCCGGTTAATGCCAGAGATGTCCCGAATGCTTTCGGAATAAAGAAACCGCCGATTGCGCCAATCGCAGAGATAAAGCCCAATGCGGCTGCGGTATCGGTCGCGGCTTCACGCAGCGCTTTCTCTTCAGAACCCCCTTCCGCTTTAACCCTGTCCATCGTCAGCTTGCGGAAAATAACGGAGATCATCTGGAAAGTAGACCCACTGCCCAGCCCGGCAGTCAGGAACAGCGCCAGGAAGACAACGAAGAAGGCGATAAAGCTGCCGCCCTGGCCGTTAGAAGGCAAGGTCAGGAACAGTAAGGCGCTGAAAATCGCCATCAGCACAAAGTTAACCAGCGTCACCCGCGTTCCGCCCAGACGGTCGGAAATTGCCCCGCCCGCAGAACGGGCCAGCGCGCCGATTAACGGCCCGAAGAAGGCATAATGCAGGATCTGTACTTCCGGGAACTGCGTTTTAGACAGCATCGCAAACCCGGCGGAGAAGCCGATGAATGAACCGAACGTCGCCAGATACAGCAGGCTCATCATCCACAGGTGCCCACGTTTAAGTACCGGCAACTGATCTTTCAGCGAAGCCTTCGAGGTCGCCAGCTCATTCATACCGAACCAGGCGGCCAGGGTGAAAATGGCCAGGAACGGCACCCAAATCCAGGCGGCGTTCGCCAGATACAGCTGCGAACCGTCCGGCTGTTCCACACCGTGACTGCCAAATACGGCAAAGACAGACAACGAGACCACCAGCGGCGCGACCAGCTGCATAACACTCACGCCCATGTTGCCTAAACCGCCGTTCAGACCCAGCGCACCACCCTGTTTCTGTTTTGGAAAGAAGAAGCTGATGTTAGCCATGCTGGAGGCAAAGTTCGCGCCGGCAAAACCGCACAGCAGAGAAATCAGAATAAAGGTGCTAAACGGCGTGGAGGTGTCCTGCACGGCAAAACCTAACCATACGCAAGGAATGACCAGAATCCCGGTGCTGAACGCCGTCCAGCGGCGGCCGCCAAACAGAGGAACCATAAAGGAGTACGGCACACGCAGTAATGCGCCAGAAACAGACGGCAAGGCGGTCAGCATGAACAGCTGATCGGTGGTGAAGTTAAAACCGACCTTCGGTAAATTCACCGCGACGGCGCTGAATAACATCCATACACAAAACGCCAGCAGCAAACAGGGGACGGAAATCCACAGGTTGCGGCTGGCAACACGATGACCACGCTGTTCCCAGAAAGCGGGATCTTCCGGCCGCCATTCTGTGATTACAGCTCCAGATGCCCTTTCGGGGGCAGATGAGTGACTCATAGACACCTCTGTTACTCGATTCGATGTCTGCCACATTAGGGTTTACAGCCGGGGGTAAGTTGATATAAATCAAAGGAAAAGCCGTCATTATTCGCGGCTAAAAATTATCATGCCCCTTAGTGAGTAGGCTTTGTCGACAAAAAAGATGTGGTTTTTCACGGTGCTGTATAACCCTACCCCCCGGCTTCGCGATCCCCTCCCACCACCAGCAATTAAGAGGTAACTCGTTATAGGTATGGGTATACTCCAGGGTATGGCTGAGAATAACGTCACTGTCGAAACGCCCCTCGGTGAGCATCCCGGCAGAATCGTCATTCATTAAGGTTTCCTGAGCAGGAAGCCTGAAGGAAGAAGTCTACATGTTTAAACGTTGTCTCTCTCCACTCACGCTGGTCAACCAACTGGCGCTTATTGTTCTCCTGTCCACCGCTATCGGTGTGGCGGGCATGGCTATCTCTGGCTGGCTGGTTCAGGGCGTACAAGGCAGCGCCCATGCGATCAACAAGGCCGGTTCGCTGCGTATGCAGAGCTATCGCCTGCTGGCAGCAGTGCCGCTGAGCGCCCACGACCAAAAACTGCTGGATGAGATGAAACAGACGGCGTTCAGCCCTGAACTGACCCGCGCTGCGGAACGCGACGGGCAACAAGAGCAGCTTCGCGCACTACAGGACTACTGGCATACGGAACTGGCGCCAGGGCTGCAACGCGCGCAGGACAGAAACGCCGTTGCCGGCGATGTTATGCGTTTTGTCACCGGTCTGGATCGGTTAGTCACCGCCTTTGATCACACGACCGAGCTGCGCATTGAGCGCGTGGTGATGGTGCATCGGTTAATGGCCATCTTTATGGCGTTGCTGTTCGTCTTTACGATCATCTGGCTACGGGCGCGCCTGCTGCAACCGTGGAAACAACTGCTTTCGATGGCGCGAGCCGTCAGCCAGCGCGACTTCACCCAGCGGGCGCATATCAGCGGGCGCAATGAGATGGCGATGTTAGGCTCAGCGCTCAACAACATGTCAGAAGAACTGGCCGAAAGTTACGCCGTACTGGAACAACGCGTGCAGGAAAAGACGGCCGGGCTGGAGCATAAAAACCAGATCCTCTCATTCCTGTGGCAGGCCAACCGCCGCCTGCATTCCCAGGTGCCGCTGTGCGAGCGCCTCTCCCCGGTGCTGAACGGCCTGCAAAACCTGACGCTGCTGCACGATATTGAACTGCGGGTTTATGACCTGGAAGATGAAGATAATCATCAGGAGTTCACCTGCCAGTCCGACAGCAGTTGTGATGACAAAGGGTGCCACCTCTGCCCGCGCGGCGCGCTGCCCGCGATCAACGGCGGCACCACGCTGAAATGGCGACTTACCGATGCCCATACGCAATACGGCATTCTGCTGGCGACGCTGCCGCACGGGCGCCATCTGAGTCACGATCAGCAGCAGATGATTGATACGCTGGTCGAGCAATTGACCGCTACGCTGGCGCTGGACAGAAATCAGGAACGCCAGCAACAGTTGATTGTGATGGAAGAGCGTGCCACCATTGCCCGCGAACTTCATGATTCTATTGCACAATCGCTCTCCTGCATGAAGATGCAGGTCAGCTGTCTGCAAATGCAGGGCGCGACGTTGCCGGAAGGCAGCCGCGAGTTGCTCAGCCAGATCCGCAACGAACTGAATACCTCCTGGGTACAGCTACGTGAACTGTTGACCACCTTCCGGTTACAGTTGACCGAACCCGGCCTGCGGCCTGCGCTGGAGGCGAGCTGTCAGGAATATAGCGCCCGATTTGGTTTTACGGTGAAGCTGGATTATCAGCTCCCGCCGCGACGGGTGCCGTCGCATCAGGCTATCCACCTGTTGCAAATTGCCCGCGAAGCGTTAAGTAACGCCCTCAAGCATTCCCATGCCGATGAGGTGGCCGTCGCCGTGGTGCAAAATGGCAATCAGGTCAAACTGACAGTAAAAGACAACGGCTGCGGCGTACCAGAAAACGCCGAGCGCAGTAACCATTATGGCATGATTATTATGCGTGACCGCGCGCAGAGCCTGCGTGGCGATTGTCGTGTACGCCGTCGTGAGACGGGCGGTACGGAAGTTGCTGTCACCTTTATTCCCGAAACAAACTTCACAGAAGTCCAAGGAGATACCCATGAGTAATCAGGAACCGGCTACCATCCTGCTGATCGACGATCATCCGATGTTACGGACCGGTGTTAAACAGCTTGTCAGCATGGCGCCCGATATTAGCGTGATCGGCGAAGCCAGTAATGGCGAGCAGGGTATTGAGCTGGCAGAGTCTCTTGATCCCGATCTGATCCTGCTGGATCTGAACATGCCGGGCATGAACGGTCTGGAAACCCTGGATAAGCTGCGTGAGAAATCACTGTCAGGCCGTATCGTAGTATTCAGCGTGTCCAATCATGAAGAAGACGTGGTGACGGCGCTGAAGCGCGGCGCAGACGGCTATCTGTTAAAAGATATGGAGCCGGAAGATCTGCTGAAAGCCTTACAGCAAGCGGCCGCTGGCGAAATGGTGCTGAGCGAAGCGTTAACGCCGGTTCTGGCCGCCAGCCTGCGGGCAAACCGCGCGACCTCTGACCGCGACGTGACCCAACTGACGCCGCGCGAACGCGATATCCTGAAGCTGATCGCCCAGGGGCTGCCGAATAAAATGATCGCCCGCCGCCTGGATATCACCGAGAGTACGGTCAAAGTGCATGTGAAACATATGCTGAAGAAGATGAAGCTGAAGTCACGCGTCGAAGCGGCGGTATGGGTGCATCAGGAACGCATCTTCTGATTACTCCTCCGGGAGCAGCTTCCAGCGCGGATCGTTATCGGGCATCGCCATAAACGGTTCAGTCAGTGATAGCGTGATCTCATTGGAGGAGACACGCTGGCCCTGCTCATCTTCAACAACGACCGACAACCGCCAGCGATTTGTCGCCCCTTCGCTGCTGTCCCAGGCCGGCATGATAATGGTCCAGCCCTCTGCGCTGTCCGCCTTCGCTCCTGCCGTCAGACTCAGCGCCTGCGTATCGCCCTGCCACGTCACATGACGAACGCCATGCCGACTGCGGATCTGCACCTTCAGCGGCACCGTCTCGCCAGGCTGGAGATCCCACGGCGGCGTCGCCAGAAAAACAGTGAGCGTTTTACGCTGACGATACTCCATCGTCGGGAGATTATTGCGCTGCGGGTTGTCATAGCGACTGCCGCGCAACGACTGACTCTCCGCCACCTCGCTGGCCGACAGCTGTTTGTTCAGCGGCACGCCAAAACGGTAATTCAGGTTCAACCCCAGATTATTCTGGCTCACCCCGCTCTCGCCCTGTTTATGTTGCGCCGTCACCGTCACCAGCGGCACCGGCGTGTAATTAAGCCCCAGTTTTACCGCTACCGGATTATGGTATCCCGTGCCTGAGTCAAACAGATCCACCCGTTCGCCGAAATACTGTTCCACGCTGACGCTGGTGTTGAGGTGTTGATAAAACGGCATACGCATCTGCGCGGTAACATCGTAGCCGCGCGCCATACGCTGCTCTAAGGCGGTGGTCTGTTCATGCCAGGAAGCGAAAGGCTGGTAGTAATTGGCGGATAATCGCAGGTATTCGCCCCACGCTTCCGCGCCAAATCCCGCCCGTTGCAGATTTTCATCCAGCAGATTGTCATAAAAAGTGTTGTACCCTAACAGCCAGCCGTCGCGCGCCCAGCGTTGGCCGATGCCGACATTACTGACCAGGCCATCGTCCTGCTGAGTCAGCCCGAGTTGACTCCAGGTCAGATACCGCGTGTTGTCCTGCCAGGGAATAAACCAGCCCCCACGACTGCCGGTAAAGCTCCCTTCGTTATCAATCCTGAGATCGACACTCGCATTCCCCCAGGGCGAAAGCCAGGACTCCAGTTGATGATTAACCTGTTCACTCACGGCGTCCCGCACCTGGCCAAACGCAAACTGACGCGCCTGCTCGCCGGTATCCAGCCCATTGTCGGTCATGCTCGCTTCGCCAAAGGCTTTCACCATCTCAGCAAACTGTTTTTCACCTTCGTGTGACTCAGGCGTCATGCCCAAATCAGGTAAACCATCCTGGTTGTTATCGAAGGGATTTTCCGCCTGTTGAATAAACGAGGATTGCGCGCTGGCAGTACCGCCTGCCAGCAGCAAGAGTATGCAAAGGGAAAGAGGGCGATAAACAATACGGCTCAAATTGTCAGCTGCTTTTACATTAAACGAATGAAATCTCACAATTAACTAAAACCATAACGTTTCCATCCGCGTTTTGCAGCCCTTTATCGCATTTTCAGGAGAATCCCAGGCTTCCGGCGGATGCCGTTTGCGCCAGCAGCGCTTTCAGCTCCGGTACGCATGAGCCGCAGTTGGTGCCGCAGCGTAATGTTTTGCCCAGCGCCTGAACGGAGTCGCACCCTTGTGCGATAGCCTGCTGAATAGCACACTCCCCCACGCTAAAGCAGCTACAGATAATGCGTCCCTGGTCGGGCATCCCGCCGCCCGGTTTGCCACTCAACAGGCCATGCCGTTCAGGGGCGTTTTCCGGCGGATGGCGGAACGCGGCAATCACCGCCGCATCGTCTGTTTCGGGTTTTATCGCATCTGACCAGAACCCCAGCATTAATTGTCCCGCCTGCCAGGCCAGAATATTCAGCCCCTGCGGCGTCTGCGCGGTCTGCAATTGCCAGCGCTGTTCGCGGCACATCGCCAGCAACCAGTCGCGATCGTCACGATCGCTTGCGAGAGTGAAACGCGCCACGCCTTCCGCCGCTTTACGCCACCAGTGAACAAAAGGAGGAAAGGTTATCTCTTCGCGGATGAACAGTTCCCCCTGCCAGCGCGGCTGCCACGGCGTGATGCGCACCGCCGTTTGTTTACTCTCCGGCTGCCCAGATTGAGGATCGCAGACGGGCGCGACCAGCGCATTCACCCTTCCCTGCCGGGCAAAGCGATTATTCCAGTGCATCGGCGTAAACGCCGTCCCTTCCCGCAAGCCGGCCTGAATCACCACTCTGGCGACCATTACCCCGCGCGAGGAGCTGATACGGCCAAATGCGCCATCCACCAGGTGAAAACGGGCGGCATCGGACGGTGAAACCTCAACAATCGGTTCGCTAATGTGCTGCATAAGCCGAACCACCGTTCCGGTTCGGGTCATGGTGTGCCACTGATCGCGCAGGCGGCCGCTGTTTAAAATAAGCGGATAGAGCGCGTCACAGCGCGTTCTCATGCCCTCCGGTTCAACGGGCACCAGCCGCAGACGCTTATTGCGATGCCAGCCGCGAGCCAAGTCCAGCGCTCCGTGGTGACGGCTGACTGGCCAGCGGACAGGCGCCATTTCATCCCACGCCGCGCGGTTCAGATCCGCCAGCGCGCCAATATCAAACGCGCGGTCGCCGTCATTCTCAAACCCCGACAGCGCAGCGTGTTCCCGAAAGACATCCCACGCATCCTGCCAGGCGAATGCCTCGCCAAAACCGAGTTGTTTCGCCATCTGCGCGACAATCCACCAGTCTGCTCTGGCCTCGCCGGGGGCAGTTAAAAATGTGCGCTGACGCGAGATGCGCCGTTCAGAGTTGGTCACGGTGCCGTTTTTCTCCCCCCAGGCCAGCGCCGGAAACCGGATATGCGCCAGTCGACTGGTATCGGTATCGGCCACCACCTCCGAGACAATGACCAACGGGCAGGCAGACAGCGCCAGGCAAACGGCATGAGTGTCCGGCAGCGATACCGCCGGATTCGTGCCCATGATCCACACCGCCTTCACCTCGCCGCGCGCGATAGCGTCGAACAGATCCACCGCCATCAGCCCCGGCGTCTGCGCCAGCCGCTCCGTGCCCCAGAAACGGGCAACCCGCGACAGATCCTGCGGCTCAAAATTCATGTGCGCCGCCAGCTGTGTCGCCAGCCCGCCGACTTCACGCCCTCCCATCGCATTTGGCTGTCCGGTCAGCGAAAAGGGCCCGCAGCCTTCCCGCCCGTATTTACCGCTGGCAAGGTGTACGTTAATGATCGCATTGCATTTATCACTGCCGCTGGCGGACTGGTTAATCCCCATCGTGTAAAGGGTGATTGCGCGCGGCGCGGTCAGAAAACCATCATAAAACCGGCGGATTTCCGCGGGTTCCAGACCACAAAATTGCGCGACTCGCTCAACAGGCCAGCGGCTGGCGCGGGCAAACGCCGCCTGCGCATCATCAAAATCGACGTCATGTTCGCCGCTTGTCACGATGGCGTGCAGCAGCCCGACAAACAGCCCGCCATCGCTGCCGGGCGTCAGAGCAAGGTGCATATCCGCAATATCACAGGTGGCGGTGCGCCGGGGATCAATCACCACCACTTTCATGGACGGGTTCTCTTTTCGCGCCTGCACCAGGCGCTGATAGAGCACCGGATGCGTCCACGCCGCGTTCGAGCCGACCAGAATCACCAGATCGCTGCGCTCTATATCTTCGTAGCTGCATGGCACCACATCCGCGCCAAACGCGCGTTTGTAGCCCGTAACGGCTGACGACATGCACAGGCGCGAATTGGTATCGATATTGGCCGCACCGATAAATCCCTTCATCAGTTTATTCGCCGCATAGTAGTCTTCCGTCAGCAGTTGTCCCGAGGCGTAGAAAGCCACCGACGTTGGGCCATATTGCGTGATGATGCTGCGCAGGCGCTCGCCCGCCGTGTTCAGCGCCTGCTGCCAGCTTACCGTTTCACCGTTAACCTGCGGGTGTAATAACCGCCCGCTCAGTTCGGTGGTTTCCCCCAGCGCGGCGCCTTTCACACACAGTCGCCCAAAATTGGCCGGGTGATCGGGATCGCCCTGAACCGTGACGCCCTGTTCGCTGACGCGGGCGATCACTCCACAGCCGACGCCGCAGTAAGGGCACGTTGTCCGGGTTTCATTCATGACGCCTCCGCACGCAGCAGTAGCGCCTGATTCCCCACCCATACCTTGCCCGCTTCGACTTTCACCGGCCAGGCGCGCACAACGGGTTCACCGCTGTCATACTGTCGACCATCGCGCAGGCGAATACGCTGTTTGTAGAGCGGTGAAATGACAACGGGCTCACCGCCGGCATCCCCCAGAATTCCCCGGGAAAGCACGTTTGCGTCGCTGCCGGGTTCATGGTTATCAAGGGCGTAAATCGTCTGACCAAAGCGAAACAGCGCAATTTGCAGGTTGCCCAGACGGGCGCCAATGCCCGCCTGTTCGGGGATCTCCTCCAGTTGACAAACCTCCTGCCAGGGTTTTTTCGGCAGGATGGTTCTCGCTGGCGCCGCCGGTTTCGCCAGCTGCGGTTGCCCACGTAGCATCTGGCGCGCTACGGCTTCATCCGGTTCGTCGCCGTTCACGCTGGCGCGGAACAGCGCCAGACGCTGCGGATCATTCAGCGTGGTTTGCCATTCACACTGGTATGTTTCCACAATCCGCGCCATCTCTTGTTCAAGCTCGTCGCCGATACCCAGGCTGTCGTGTATAACCACCTCGCGCAGATAGTCGATGCCCCCTTCAAGATTATCCATCCAGGTGCTGGTGCGTTGCAGGCGATCGGCGGTACGGATATAGAACATCAGGAAGCGATCCACGAATTTAATCAGCGTGGCGTCATCCAGATCGCTGGCGAACAGATCCGCATGACGCGGCTTCATACCGCCGTTTCCGCAGACATACAGGTTCCAGCCCTTATCGGTGGCGATCACACCAACGTCTTTCCCCTGCGCTTCGGCACACTCGCGGGTACAGCCGGAGACCGCCATTTTGATTTTGTGCGGGGCGCGCAGTCCCTTGTAGCGGTTCTCCAGCGTGACGGCCAGACCGGTTGAATCCTGAACGCCATAGCGACACCAGGTTGACCCGACGCAGGATTTCACTGTGCGCAACGACTTCCCGTAGGCGTGCCCGGTTTCAAAACCGGCAGCAACCAGATCGCGCCAGATATCCGGCAGTTGTTCGAGGCGCGCGCCAAACAAGTCGATACGCTGCCCGCCGGTAATTTTGCTGTAGAGCTGATAACGTTTGGCGATTTCGCCTATGGCAATCAGCCCATCCGGCGTCACCTCGCCTGCCGCCATGCGCGGTACAACGGAATACGAACCGTCTTTCTGGATATTGGCAAAATAACGATCGTTGGTGTCCTGCAACGGCAGATGCGCAGGTTTTAGCAGATACTCATTCCAGCAGGAGGCCAGCACCGAGCCCACCAGTGGTTTGCAAATCTCACAACCATGCCCGCGACCATAGCGGCTAATCAGTTGCTCAAAGGTGTGGATGCGGTTCACCCGCACCAGGTGGTAAATCTCCTGTCGCGAGTACGCAAAGTGTTCGCAGATATCCTTTTTAACCTCCACGCCCTGTGCCGCCAGCTGGAACTCCATCACCTGTTTCACCAGCGCGCTGCACCCACCGCAGCCGGTTGCCGCTTTGGTGCACTGCTTGATTGCGCCCATCTCCGTTGCGCCCGCGCTGACCGCCTGGCAAATGTCCGCCTTGCTGACGTTATGACAAGAGCATATTTGCGCGCTGTCCGGTAATGCCGCAACGCCCAAAGCTTTCGGCGCGCTGCCCGCCAAAGCAGGTAAAATCAGCGATTCCGGCTGTCCGGGCAGCGCCATACCGTTAAGCATCATTTGCAATAACGTGGCGTAATCCGCCGCATCACCCACCAGCACGCCGCCCAGCAGCGTCTTGCCGTCCGCGCTGACCACAATTTTTTTGTAGATTTGCTCCGGGCCATGCGTCCACTGATAGCTTTGCGCGCCTGGCGTGCGCCCCTGCGCATCGCCGAACGAGGCCACATCCACCCCCAGCAATTTGAGTTTGGTGCTCATATCCGCCCCGCTGAACGCCGCATCTTCACCGGCCAACTGCGCTGCCGCCACGCGCGCCATCTGGTAGCCCGGCGCAACCAGCCCAAACACCCTGCCGTCCCAGAGCGCACATTCACCGATGGCAAAAACATCCGCGTCAGAGGTCAGACAGTGGTTATCAATACACACCCCGCCGCGTTCTCCGATACGAAGTCCGGCGCCGCGCGCCAGCGCATCCTGCGGGCGAATACCGGCAGAAAACACCACCATATCCGTCTCCAGACGCTCACTATCCGTAAACACCAACTGTAACCCTTGCGGGGTGGAGACAATTTCCGCAGTGGATTTCGAGGTATGCACGCTCACGCCCAGCGCCTCGATTTTTTCGCGCAGCATCGCCGCGCCAGCGTTATCAAGCTGAACCGCCATTAACGATGGCGCGAACTCGACAACATGCGTCTCCAGCCCTAATTGCCGCAAGGCGTTCGCCGCCTCCAGCCCCAACAGCCCGCCGCCAATCACCACCCCACGGCGAGAGTGTTTTGCCTTCGCGGCAATCGCATCCAGATCGTCCAGCGTGCGATAGACGAAACACGCCGCTGAATCACCGCCTTTCACCGGCGGAACAAAGGGATATGATCCGGTTGCCAGCACCAGTTTATCCCAGTGCGTTTCATGTCCGCTGGCGGTGCGAATAACGCGGGCATCCCGATCGATCGCCGTAACGCATTGCGACAACCGCAGCTCAATACCGTGGCGGGCAAAAAAATCGCCTTCCACCAGCGAGAGCGATTCTGCGCTGCGCCCGGCGAAATACTCCGACAGATGAACGCGGTCATAGGCGGCATAACGCTCTTCGCCAAAGACCACAATCTGATAGTCAAGATGCAAATTGCGGCTAACGCATTGCTCAAGAAAATGGTGGCCAACCATACCGTGTCCAACAACAGCCAACGTGGGTTTTGTCATAGTCACCTGTCCTGCAGCCGCAGGCTGCGTATCAAATCTGTCGAATAACCAGTCAGGATTCGCCGACGCAGCCTGCGCCAGCAAATCAGTCAACGGCGCGGCGCTGCGGCAATCGCCCATCAGCAGCACCCCCTGTAACCGTCCATTGCGGATCAGCAGACGACGGTAATGGCCGCTCAGCGGGTCAAATGTGCGCAGCAGGTCATCACCCGCCGTGGCGTTTACCTCCCCGGCGCTGAACAGATCGATACCCGTCACCTTCAGACGCGTACCGCTGTCCTGCCAGTGAAAATCAGCGCCGGGGGTTCCCGCCAGGCGGGCCGCCAGCACCTCCGCGTGCGCCAGACAGGGCGCGACCAGCCCCCAGGTCTGCCCGTCGATTTCACAGCACTCGCCTATCGCGCTGATCCCCGCCACCGCCGTGCGCAGTTGCCCGTCCACCACAATTCCACGCTGACAGAGCACCCCGCTTGCCTGCGCCAGCGCCGTATTGGGTTTTACGCCAGTGGCAATCACCACGCGCGTTGCAGACAGCACGCAACCGTTCGTCAACGTGACGTCATCAGGCGTAATCCTGTCGATACCGGACGACAGCACACAGTCAATCCCGCGTGCGACAAGGTGCTCCGCCAGCAGTTCCCCGGCCTGCTCATCAAGCTGTTGCTCCATGAACCGATTGCCGCGATGAATTAACGTGACATTGTCACCTTTTAGTCGCAGCGCGGCAGCCGCCTCGACCCCAAGCACACCGCCGCCCAGCACGGCAACCGGCCCGCAGCCATGCAGGATGCTGTCCACATCGTTAATCGTGCGAAAAGCATGCACATGGGGTAAATCAGCGCCGGGGATCGGCGGAATAAACGGAACCGAGCCGGTGGCAAACACCAGCGCATCCCACGCCAGCGTTCGACCGGTGGTGGTGGCCGTACGCGCTATCGCGTCAACGGCGATGACGGCTTCCCCCGTCAGCACCGTGACGCCGTGGCGCTGATACCACTCAGGCGGATGCAGCAGCGTCTGCGCAAAGCGCTTTTCGCCGCCCAGTACGGGCGAAAGCTGAATGCGGTTATACGCATGCTGCGGTTCTTCCCCCACCACGGTTATCGTGAAGGCCTGCGGCGCCTGCGCCAACAGCGCCTCCACCAGACGGGTGGCAGCCATCCCGTTGCCGATAATGACCAGTCGCTGCGTCATACCGCCTCCCTACGCCGCCTTCGGCTGCTTTTCGTAGAGGAAGTGAAGAATCTGCTGGCGCAGCTGGTGGTATCGGCTGTCGTCAGCCAGCTGCACGCGATTACGCGGGCGAGGAAGCGTGACGGGCAAAATGTCGCCTACCGTCGCCGCCGGGCCGTTGGTCATCATCAGCACGCGATCGGAGAGCAGCACCGCTTCATCCACATCGTGGGTAATCAGCACAATGGTGGTATTGAGCGACTGCTGGATTTGCATCACCGTGTCCTGCAAATGCGCGCGCGTCAGGGCGTCCAACGCGCCAAACGGTTCATCCATCAGCAGCACTTTGGGTTTCATCGCCAGCGCCCGGGCGATGCCGACGCGCTGCTTCATCCCCCCGGACACTTCTCCCGGATGCTTGTGCATGGCGTGCCCCATTTGCACCCGTTCAAGATTGTGTTCAATCCATTCCCGACGCTCTGTTTTCCCCATCGTGCGGCGAAAGACCCGATCAACCGCCAGCGCAACGTTATCGAAGCAGGTCAGCCACGGCAGCAGCGAGTGATTCTGAAAGACCACCGCCCTTTCCGGCCCCGGCCCGGCGATTTCCCGGTTGTCGCAAATAAGCCCCCCGTCGGTAGGGAGCGTAATTCCGGCAATCAGATTCAACAGCGTCGATTTCCCGCAGCCGGAATGCCCAATAAGGCTGACGGTTTCACCTTCATGAATGTCGAAAGAGACGTTTTGCAACGCCAGAAATTCGCCGCTGGCGGTAGAAAAACGCTGACTGACGGCCTGTACCTGAATTAACGGTTTCATGGTGTTCCCCTTATTTTTCCTGCCAGCTAAAACGACGCGCCACCAGCATTAAACCCTGCTCCAGCAGCAGGCCAACCACGCCGATGATGACGATAGCGATGAGAATGTTTTCCACATTGAGGTTGTTCCACTCGTTCCAGATCCAAAAGCCAATGCCAAGGCCGCCGGTGAGCATTTCCGCCGCCACAATCACCAGCCAGGCGATGCCGATAGACAGGCGCACGCCGGTCAGCACCGCAGGCAGAACCGCCGGAAAGAGAATACGGCGCATCACCGTCCATTCCGGGAGTTGCAGGACACGGGCAACGTTAAGGTAATCCTGTGGGATGCGGCGCACGCCTTCGGCGGTGTTGATCACCATCGGCCAGATAGAGCAGATAAAAATGGTCCAGCTTGATGCCGGTTCCGCTTTCTGAAACAGCAGCAAGCCAATTGGCAACCAGGCCAGCGGGCTGACCGGTCGCAGCAGCGCGATCAGCGGGGTAAACATGCGCGAGAAAAAGGTGAACCGGCCGATCAGGAAGCCAAGCGGGATACCCACCAGCGCCGCCAGCCCAAAACCAATCGCCACACGCTGTAGCGACGCCAGCACATTCCAGCCAATCCCCATATCATTAGGCCCACCGTTATAAAACGGGTCGGCAAACAGCGTCAGCGCGGAATCAAGGGTGCTGAGCGGCGTCGGGAAGCCTTTGCTGTTAATGGCCGCCAGTTGCCAGCCCACCACCAGCAGCGCCAGCCCCAGCAATGCGGGAACGGTTCGCTGCGCCAGCGTTCGCATCAGATGCGACAGCGGCGGATTACGCCTGCGCACCGTAACGGGCGGCAGCGTAATCACTTCACCGGCGGCGGGTTCAGGGATGCGTCTTTGCGCGTTTTGTACTGTTTTCATGTCAGGCCCCTTGATGATGGAGAGTGAAACTGTTGGCGTAACGTTCGGGGTCCCGCCCGGTCCATACGGAACCATCCATGAGGGTGCTGGTGCGTAACAGCTGAGAAGGCGGCGTGATGCCGCCTACCGCTGCGGCGGCGTCCCGCCAGATGTCCGTGCGGTTAATCCGGGCGGCGATGGCGTTATAATCCGGCGCGTCCTTGAGCAGCCCCCAGCGACGAAACTGCGTCAGGAACCACATCCCGTCGGAATGCCACGGAAAACTCACTTCCGCATCGTGATAAAAACGAATGGCGTGCGCGTCCTGCCAGCGATGCCCTGCGCCGTTGTCGTACTCGCCCAACATACGTCCGGTCAGGTACTGCTCTTTAGTGTTGAGCCAGGCGCGACGGGCCAGTATTTGTGCGGTTTCGCGTCGGTTTTCCACTGAGGCGTCGATCCAGCGCGCCGCCTCCAGTACCGCGCTGACCAGCGCTCTGGCGGTGTTTGGATGCTGTTCGACCCAGTCACGGCGCGTTCCCAGGATTTTTTCCGGGTGATCGGGCCAGATGGCCTGTGAGGTCGTGGCGGTAAAACCAATGCGATCATTAATCGCACGGGCATTCCACGGTTCACCGACGCAAAAACCCACCATGTTGCCAATACGCATGTTCATCACCATTTGCGGCGGCGGCACGACGACCATTCGGACATCAGAGAACGGGTTAATACCCGCGCTGGCCAGCCAGTAATAGAGCCACATCGCATGCGTTCCGGTCGGAAATGTATGCGCAAAGGTGTAAGTGCCGGGCGCTTGTCCGGCGATCATGTTTTTCAATCCGCCAGCGTCGGTAATGCCTTTTTCCTGGATCTCCGTCGACAGCGTGATTGCCTGTCCGTTCTGATTTAACGTCATCAGGTTCGCCATCGGCTGCGGCTTACTGGCAATACCAAGCTCAAGACCATAGAGCAGTCCATACAGCACATGCGCCGCGTCCAGTTCACCGGAAACGAGTTTGTCGCGCACCGCCGCCCAACTGGCCTCTTTGGTCGGCACAAGGGTAATGCCGTATTTCTTATCAAACCCTTTCAACGCGGCGATGATCAGCGGCGCGCAGTCGGTGAGCGGAATAAAGCCGACTCTGACAGTTTCAAGTTCGGGTTTGTCCGACCCTGCCGCCCACACGGACTGCATCAAACCGGGCACCAGCAGCGCCCCGCCCATCGCGGCCCCTGCCTGCAATAATCGACGTCGCGTCAATGAAACAGACCTGTCACCCATACATGCTCCCCATTGCAAAAAAAAAGCGCCCGGCAATGCCGAAGCATTGCAGGACGCCTTTATCCCAAACGCGCGCAAACCGTCGTTGGTTTGCCGCTAAACTGTTTTCAGAACTCTTTTACCATTTCAGTATTGCAATTCAGATGCCAACATCAACATGCCCTTATCCCGCCGCTTTTCAGGCGGTACGCGAACGCGCTTGCACCCGAATCTGGCACACGATGCCCAGCCGTTGTGCAACTACCCTTTGGTTGTCACCTGCCAGAGCGATTTCACCGTGAGCAGCGCACGCGCGATGTCCACCATCCGCTGGTTCTTATCCATCGCCATTTTGCGCAGCGACTGCCAGGCCTGCTCTTCAGACAGATTCTGGTGATGCATCAGCACATATTTGGCCTTATCAATAACCTTTCGCTCCTCCAGCGCATCCTGTAGCGACGCCAGTTGCCCGCTGAGCTGCTCCAGCTCCCGCGCCTGTTGCCGCACAACCAGCAGCAACTGCTTATCCCGGCGCAATGAGAACGTATCGTCGGTGGCATCATCCAGCCAGCTGGCGAGCGGCAACGTTGTCTCATCCTGCGCCAGACGGCGCTCCACCGCAGACATTAACTCGGCGATCAGCATCTCCTCGATGCTGCGCAGTTGCTCCAGCCGTTGCGTCTGGAGCGTGAACCAGCGTAAAGCGCTTTCGCCCTTATCGGGCGCAGGCTGGCGCGTACAGGCCAGACGGCGCCACTGTTCGATAGCGGCTTCCGCTTCGCACTGCTGGCGAAATGCGTGAACCACCGTCGGAGACGCCAGCGATATAAAGGTGTCAAAGCAGAGCTGCTGTCCGTCAATGCGATCCACCAGTTCCTGTCGCATCTCGTGGCTGAACACCCCTTGCGTAAACCCTATCGCCCCCAGCGCCCGCTCTTGCCCCACCAGCTCCTTACCCTGCATAAAGCTGTACAGCGCGACCATCCCTCCGGCGATGTGGGGATGGTCGATGTTGTCGTTAAGCTGCGGCACAATGCTTAACAGGTGGCGCAGCGTGCGGCTGTACTGATCCATCGCCTGTGGCGCATCGCTATGCCGTCCACTGACCGCTTCGCGCAGCTGCGGCAACTGCTCCAGACACCAGACAGCCCCGGCGATGCGATGACAGAGCGCGCTGTTCGCCATCGGCCTCATCTCCTGCAACAGGGACTGCAACCGGGCGTGTTCTTCGTCCACCAGCGCGCGGCTGGCGCGTATCTCCGGCCCATAAAGTTGCCCTGCGGAACACAACCAGATGTTGGATGCGCCGCGTTCGCACTGTAGCATATGCACCAGATGGCTAATCCGGGACACCAGTTTCCCTGACTGCGCCAGTTGGCGAAGCTGCGTATTCTCAAGCTGGCGCGCATAATGAAACCATTGGGTGGCGCCGGGGCGGCTTTCCATATTCGTCATCATCGTTGCTCTCCCGGGTAACAGGTCTACCCGTAACTACAAGCAATATCCATGCCCCCCTGACAACAGGAGTCAAAATGCAAAAGATAGTGATCGTCGCAAACGGTGCGGCATACGGTAGCGAAGCGTTATTTAACAGCCTGCGTCTGGCCATTGCGCTACGTGAACAGGCCGGCGACCTCGACCTGCGTTTATTTCTAATGTCGGATGCCGTCACCGCAGGATTACGCGGACAGAAGCCTGCGGAAGGTTACAATATCCAGCAAATGCTGGAGATCCTGACCGCGCAGAACGTCCCGGTGAAACTGTGTAAAACCTGTACCGACGGGCGGGGAATCACCACATTGCCGCTCATTGACGGCGTGGAAGTCGGTACGCTGGTCGAACTGGCCCAGTGGACGCTGGCGGCGGATAAAGTTCTGACCTTCTGATCCCCGGCGCGGGAATTGCCCCTGGTTTCCGCGCACCTTCATTAGCGCTTAACGCGCGTTTAGCCCTGCTGATACTATTTTCTTATGGACGCGGTTGCAGCCTCAAGATTCGCCGCCCGGTAGCCGATAGGATTTCCAATACCACACTGAAGGAAATACTATGTTCAGCTCAATTCGCGCCCGTATTATTGCGGCGACAACGGGATGTCTGGTTGTCGCCCTCCTCCTTAACACGCTGATTAACCTTCAGGTAACGCGTCTCGATAACCGACAAGCGCAGCAGGATACGCTCACCAGTACCAGCGCCAGCCACAGTCTGGCGATTGCCGACTGGGTTAGCAGCAAAATGAATATGATTTCCTCATTGCAGCAGGCGGCACTAACCGACGATCCGGTGCCGGTATTTCGTCAAATGGCGCTGGGCGGCGGCTTTACGAATATCTATGTCGGGTATGTCAGCAAAACAGCAAAATTTTCCGATCCGGCAGGCATACCGCCAGATTTTGATCCGACGTCACGTCCCTGGTATCAACAGGTTGTCAGCGCTGACGCCGCCGTCGTTACGGCCCCCTATGTTGATGCCGGAACCGGTAAGCTGGTGGTAACGTTCGCCGTTCCGGTGAAAGAGAACGGCGAACTGAAAGCGGTAGTCGCCGGTGATGTCGCGATGGATGCCGTCGTGGCGAATGTACACGGTATTCGACCGACGCCCGCCAGCAGCGGTATGTTGCTCGACCAAAACGGAACGCTCATCGCCGCCAACGATCCGGCGCTGACGATGAAACCTTTCGCGCAGGTCGTCAGCGGCGTGGATTTCAATCAGGTAAAAAGCGGACACCCTGTTCAGGCGCTGATCGGCGAGAGCAGTAAAACGCTGCTGGCAACGCCGGTGCAAGGAACCCACTGGTGGCTGGTCGTGGCGTTAGACGAAAAAGAGGCAACCTCCGGCATGCTGGCGCTGCTGAAGGCGTCCACCCTGTCTCTGCTACTGTTGGTTCTCGCGGGCGGCGCAGTGATGCACCTTCTGGTGGCTCGCCTGATGAAGCGTCTGTCCACGATCCGCGACGCGATGCATGCCATTGCCAACGGGACGAACGATTTGTCTCAGCGTTTGCCGGACAGCGGCACGGACGAGGTCGCGCAAATCGCCAGGGCGTTTAACGGTTTTAGCGATAAATTGTCCGTGGTGATGGTACAGCTACGCGATGCCAGCGCCTCAGTGAAAATGGCCGCGCAGGAGATTGCCGCCGGTAACCGCGACCTTTCAGGCCGTACCGAGCAGGCCGCCTCCAGCCTGCGTGAAACCGCCAGCGCCGTTGAGCAAATCACCGCATCGGTCGCCCAGTCCACGGAATCTGCCGCCGAAGCCAACGATCAGGCGCAAAAAGCCTCACAGGCCGCCACGCGCGGCGGCGACGTGGTCTCGCAGGCAATCACGACAATGCAATCTATTGAAGGGGCATCGGCGAAAATCGGCGATATCACCAGCGTGATCGACGGCATTGCGTTCCAGACCAATATTCTGGCGCTGAATGCTTCGGTCGAAGCCGCCCGGGCGGGAGAGCAAGGCCGCGGGTTTGCCGTTGTCGCGGGTGAAGTGCGCAACCTTGCCAGCCGCAGCGCACAGGCGGCAAAAGAGATTAAATCGCTGATCGACTCCACAACCACCAGCGTCGCGACAGGTTCACGTTATGTTCATCTGGCCGGAGAAAGTATGCAGGAGATCCTGTCCAGCATCGGCCATGTCTCCGGCATCATGCATGAAATCAGCATAGCCACCAGTGAACAGATGAAAGGCATTCAGGAAATAAATCACTCCGTGAACCACCTTGATCGCATGGTGCAACAGAACGCTGAACTGGTGGTGCAGTCTGCCGCCGCCGCAGGCGCCTTGCAGAGCCAGGCAGGCGAGCTGGCTGAAACTGCCGGGCATTTCCGAATTTAATCTTATAAGGGCGTGTTTTTGTCGAAAGTTACCACGCCCTTTCAATGATTTTCAGGCATTTTGTCATTTTTGTTTAATGGTTATGCCATTTTTTGATCAAAATCAGCATCCGTGAGCTCACCCTTTGGTGTTATGCAGTGAGTGAAATGTGAACAACATCACGCAGCACTTCCGCAAGGGAGTACGTTGTTTTCAAGAACGGGGTGAAAAATGGCATTAGTGAAAGCAAGTTTGAAATTGTTTGGTGGGGATACGGTGATAGTGCGTTGTTCTGAACGCTGCCACATCCATTTAATGAGCGAGAAAAAACACGTCAAAGACACGCAGACCGATATTTTAAGCGTGCAGAACCGTGATAATGCCTGGCTGACCGTACCGTACACCGGTGTCTGGAACGTGCTGATCGACAGCCACAGCCAGTCACTGGAACACTCCATCAGTTATATCGCAGCCTGATTTTTTTGCCCCTGGATTCAGGGGCAACGCTCAGGCAAATCCGGGGTTGAATCCCCTTTCCGGCTGATTCTCGCCTAACAAGCCTCTGACTTTCGCCACCAGATCGTTCAGGCAATCGTCCCGCATCCCCAGTCTGGCAAGCTCCTGTTCCAGCGAGAACAGATATTGCGCGTTGGTGCCCAACGGCCCACTGGCAGCAGCGATCAGCGGCGCGATAATCTGAGCGCGAGTATCCGACTCATACAGCGGGTGTCGCGGGTCCATAATAAACACCAGCGCATTGACCGTCCGACCATCATCCAGCGCCAGCTGGCACCAGGTGGGAAGATAGCAGCCGGTAATCATTTCCCGCTTCCACAGCAGCGTCAGCTCCTGCTCCAGCGCGTTCTCCGGCAGTTTATAAGCCACGCCAGTCGTTCGCCCGCCCTCTTTCAGCGCCAGCATCCGTCCGGGCTGGCACGCCGTTCCACGCCCTGCCGTCAGACGCAAACAAAACGCCCGATGCCAGCCGACCAGCGTACCGGTACAGGACTCGTCAAATTCTAACGCCGGATTCCACATCAACGATCCATAACCGAAGATCCACACCGGCCCATCATCGGGCCTACAGGCAAGCGTCGCCGCCAGTGAAGCGGCCCGTTGTTCTGCTGACCAAAGTAGTGATTCTTCAATAGCGCCAAACGCCGTTTTACAATCGGCATTCAGTAAAAAATCACGCGTTAACACCTTACACCTCCGCCACTGCAAACTTCCCTGCAACACTTTTTTGACGCCTTCCGGGCATTTTAACTGCTCATTTTGAAACCACTAACAGGACAATATGCAATTCAATCGCCGCTTGCAAGGCAACAGACGCTCAACGCGCATCATTTGCCTGGTCTGGCACGAAGACAATCAGCGCTTTTTATGCCACTTATCATCGTCCCCTTTTTGGTAATCATTTTTGACGGCAGCCCAGGCAACCTTATGCGCGGTCTCCTCCCGGCTGGCGTCGTCACGTCTGTCCGCTTTATCTTTATATTGTTCCCAGGCGCTATTAAACGCCTCTTTATAGATATCCTGCGCGTGCGCAGGCAGCACATTCTGAACGCTTTCCGGCAAATCGCTTTTCGTTTTATAAGGCATTGCTGACTCCTCTTTTTGCTGTAAACCTTTAGTGTGGTCAACAATGTTTTGTCTCGCCAGTCGGGGGGGATTTTACTTTTTATTTGTCACTAACCCACTGTTATTCATATACTCTCTAAACAAGACGTACTTTTTTATTCACTCTGCGGGGAAAAATAGCCCATGCCGTAAAATTACGTAAAAACACAATGATGAAGCCGCGATTTCTGTTATTTTTTACAATCTTTAATACATTTATAATTAAAAACACCTGCGGAGATGGAGAATCATAATGACACACGCACATGAGGCGGTGAAAACCCGCCACAAGGAGACCTCGCTTATTTTCCCGGTTCTGGCACTGGTGGTGCTGTTCTTATGGGGAAGCAGTCAGTCACTACCAGTGGTCATCGGTATTAATATACTTGCCCTTATTGGTATTTTAAGCAGCGCTTTCAGCGTTGTCCGCCATGCGGATGTATTAGCGCACCGACTCGGCGAACCCTACGGTTCCCTGATCTTAAGTCTTTCTGTCGTTATTCTGGAAGTGAGTTTAATTTCCGCATTGATGGCCACCGGCGACGCCGCGCCAACGCTGATGCGCGACACGCTCTATTCAATCATCATGATTGTAACTGGCGGACTGGTCGGTTTTTCTCTGCTGCTTGGCGGTCGTAAATTCGCCACGCAATATATGAACCTGTTTGGCATTAAACAGTATTTAATTGCCCTGTTTCCACTGGCGATTATCGTACTGGTCTTCCCTATGGCGTTGCCAGGGGCGAATTTTACTACGGCTCAGGCGCTGTTAGTGGCGCTTATTTCCGCCGCGATGTACGGCGTTTTCCTGCTGATTCAGACGAAAACGCACCAGAGTTTATTCGTTTACGAGCATGAAGATGAAAGTGATGACGATGACCCGCACCACGGCAAGCCGTCCGCGCACAGCAACATCTGGCACGCTGTATGGCTGATCGTACATCTGATTGCCGTTATCGCCGTGACGAAAATGAACGCCAATCCGCTGGAGACACTGTTAACCGAACTGAATGCGCCAGTGGCATTTACCGGTTTCCTCGTGGCCTTGCTGATCCTCTCCCCTGAAGGACTGGGCGCGCTGAAAGCGGTGTTGAATAACCAGGTACAGCGAGCCATGAACCTGTTCTTTGGTTCGGTACTGGCAACCATCTCCCTGACCGTACCAGTGGTGACGCTGATTGCATGGGCTACCGGAAATGACCTGCTCTTCGGTTTGGGCGCCCCGGAGATGGTGGTGATGGTAGCCTCACTGGTGCTGTGCCACATTTCCTTCTCGACCGGGCGAACCAATGTGTTGAACGGCGCGGCGCATCTGGCTCTGTTTATCGCTTACCTGATGACCATTTTTGCCTGACGGACAAAAAAGCCCGGTAGCGCTTACGCTTACCGGGCTTACGAAACCGCGTTTATTGTAGGCCGGATACGGCGTCAGACGCCCTCCGGCACACATCATCCCCGCTTAGTGTTCGGTATCCAGCTCGCCGAAGCTTTTCACCAGATCGTCAATCGCTTTAATTTGCTTCAGGAACGGTTCCAGCTTCGCTAACGGCAGCGCGGACGGACCGTCACATTTCGCATGCTCCGGGTCCGGGTGCGCTTCAATGAACAAACCGGCCAGACCTACCGCCATACCGGCGCGCGCCAGTTCGGTAACCTGCGCGCGACGACCGCCAGACGCGGCGCCAAACGGGTCACGGCACTGCAACGCATGGGTGACGTCAAAAATAACGGGCGAGTTACCAGAAACTTTCTTCATCACGCTAAAGCCCAGCATATCAACAACCAGGTTGTCGTAGCCGAAGTTCGCACCACGATCGCACAGGATCACTTTATCGTTGCCGCCTTCGTGGAATTTGTCCACGATATTGCCCATCTGACCAGGGCTGACGAACTGCGGTTTTTTCACGTTAATGACCGCGCCGGTTTTTGCCATCGCTTCCACCAGGTCGGTCTGGCGAGCGAGGAATGCCGGAAGCTGAATGACATCCACCACGTCAGCGACAGGCTGCGCCTGACTGGCTTCATGAACGTCGGTGATCACTTTCACACCAAACGTTTGTTTCAGTTCCTGGAAAATCTTCATCCCTTCTTCCAGACCCGGGCCACGGTAAGAGTGAATAGAGGAACGGTTGGCTTTATCAAAAGAGGCTTTGAACACATAAGGAATACCCAGCTTCTGGGTTACGGTTACGTAGTGTTCACAGATACGCATCGCCAGATCGCGTGATTCCAGCACGTTCATACCGCCAAACAGCACGAATGGCAGGTCATTTGCCACGTTGATGTCGCCAATGCTAACCACTTTTTGTTTCATAAGATCGCCTTAACCATGGGTAAAATGTCGATTAATTAATGCAAAACAATTTGCTTGTGCGCAATGGTATTAATCTGCGCACGAATCATTTCGCTGATCGGGTCTTCTGGACACTGTTCAACAAAATAACTTAAATCCGTCAACGCAACATGTTCACACTCCAGTTGCGCATAAATCAGCCCCCGGTCGCGGATCTCGTAAGGGTCTTCCGGGTTAAATTGCAGTAACGCTTCGCTGGCGCGCAACGCCAGTTCCATTTGCCGCTCTTCCATCAAGGAAGATTTCAGCGTATCCAGCAATTTGCGAATGACCTCAGCGTTATCCGCCTCATCCAGATCTTCGTTAAACAGCTCAGCGACCGGGCTAATATTGCCCTTCAGCCAGACTTCCAGCGTATGCTCATCGAGCGTTTCGCCGTTAAATGGGTTGATCAGCCACATTTCCCCCTCCAGCGATTCAATACGCAGAATCAACTGGGTCGGGAAAATGACCGGCACCAATGGGAGACCCAGCCGGTGAGCCAGCCACAATAAGATTGCGCCTAACGATACCGCGCTCCCCTGGCGGTTTTTCAGAACCTGATCGAGCCATAATGCATCAGAAAGACGGTAGACGCCGTGGGTATCTCTGAACCCCCACTCGCCATAAAAAAGTGCCAGCAATTTTTCCAGTTGCTCATCCTGAGACAGGAGCTGGCTAATTTCTTCATGCGCCAGACTGGCCAGACGTTCCAGTTCGTCATAGACCGCTTGCGTCGGAAAATCCAGGCGGATCGATTCCGATGCCAGGATCATCCCATCGCACAGTGGCGCTTTATTAAATTCGAAATCAGCTAACGACCTCATGACTTACCCCAGTAACGGTATTTTTGTGGTGGCGAGTTTAATGATGATGTACAGCACCACCAGCGCCAGCGGGAAGGCGATAACGCGCGCCTGCTGACTGCGCGCCTGACGATAATCAAGCGCAATAAAACCCAAAACGATGTAGATGATAACGCCAAACAACTTCTCAGTCAGCCATGTCCCCTGTTCGGTGAATGGCAGGATGTGCGTTTTTATGATCAACCCCGCTCCGCTAAGCAGCAAAACGGTGTCAATAATCGGCGGGACAACCCGCGTCCAGCGTGCGGATGCCAGCGCATGGCGGGTATAGCGCCACCAGAAACGCAGCACGAACAGGCTAACGGAAAGCGTAACGCTGGTCAGATGGACGCCCAGCAGCAGCGTAAATGTATTCATGGCGCGATCCGCCCAAGCGTGATTCGTTCGTTGTCGCCATAATCACGGCAGGTCTCAACCTGAACGTACCCCGCCTGCGTCAACGCGGTTCTGACCGCCGCCCCTTGCTGCCAGCCGTGCTCCAGCAACAGATACCCCCCCGGCGCCAGCGCATGGCGCGCCTGCGCGATAATGTGCGTGATATCCGCCATGCCGTTATCGTCTGCGACCAGCGCCGACAGCGGTTCAAAACGCACATCGCCCTGCGCGAGATGGGGATCATGCGCATCAATATACGGAGGGTTGCTGACGATCATGTCAAATTGCTGCCCCGGCAACGCCGCGAACCAGTCGCTTTGCAATATGCGAACATTGTGAATCGCCAGATGTTGCGCATTACGGCCAGCCAGCGCCACGGCGTCTGGCATACGGTCTACCGCCGTGACCTCGCAGTCCGGTCGCTCTGTCGCCAGCGCCAGCGCAATCGCGCCGGTTCCGGTGCCGAGGTCGAGAATCCGACACGGCGAATCAGGCAGACGTGCCAGCGCCTGCTCGACCAGACATTCGGTGTCCGGGCGCGGAATCAGCGTGGCGGGCGAGACAAACAGCGGCAGTGACCAGAACTCGCGCATGCCAGTCAGGTGTGCGACCGGTTCGCCGCGCTGACGACGCGCCAGCAACTGCGCCAGTTGCTCACGCTGCGTGTCGGTCAGCGCCGTTTCGCCAAATGCCAGAATAAAGGTGCGCGCCTTACCGGTAACGTGGCCCAGCAAAATCTCGGCATCACGTCGGGGGCTTTCACTCTCCTGTAAGCGGCTTATCGCCTCACGCAACCAGTGCTGGTAATCCATTATTCCTGCTCGGACAACGCCGCCAGTTGGTCGGCCTGATGTTCCTGAACAATCGGCTCAATGAGCATGTCCAGTTTCCCCTCCATCGCCTCATCCAGACGGTAGAGGGTCAGGTTAATACGATGATCCGTCACGCGACCCTGCGGGAAGTTATAGGTACGGTTGCGATCGCTGCGGTCGCCGCTGCCTAACAGGTTACGCCGGGTTGAGGCTTCAGCCTGCTGACGCTTCGCCGTTTCTGCGGCATGGATGCGCGCCCCCAGCACCGACAGCGCCTTCGCTTTGTTTTTATGCTGTGAACGTTCGTCCTGGCACTCCACCACGATACCGGTCGGCAAGTGCGTAATACGAATTGCGGAGTCGGTGGTGTTAACGTGCTGACCGCCCGCGCCCGAAGAGCGGAAGGTGTCGATACGTAAATCAGCCGGGTTAATATCCGGCAGTTCAGCCTCCGGCAGTTCCGGCATAACGGCGACGGTACAGGCGGACGTGTGGATACGCCCCTGCGATTCGGTCGCCGGGACGCGCTGAACGCGATGGCCGCCGGACTCAAACTTGAGTCGCCCGTAAACGCCATCGCCGCTGATTTTGGCGATGATCTCTTTATAGCCGCCATGCTCGCCTTCACTGGCGCTCATGATCTCTACCCGCCAGCGACGCGCTTCAGCGTAACGGCTGTACATGCGGAACAGATCGCCTGCGAACAGCGCGGCTTCATCGCCGCCCGTTCCGGCGCGCACTTCGAGGAAAGCGTTACGTTCGTCATCGGGATCTTTTGGCAGCAGCAGAACCTGCAACTGTTGCTCCAGTTGTTCACCTTTTTCTTTGGCTTCGCGCAGTTCATCCTGCGCCATCTCGCGCATTTCAGGATCGTCGAGCATCATCTGTGCCGTTTCGATATCATCCTGAACCTGTTGCCAGTCCGTAAAACAGCGAGAAACATCGCTTAATTGCGCATACTCACGCGACAGCGCGCGAAAGCGTTCCTGGTCTGCGATGGTTCCCGCATCACCCAACAGCGCCTGAACTTCTTCATGGCGTTCGTGCAGGGCTTCCAGTTTGGCAACGATAGAAGGCTTCATAGGCGTAAATGCACCCTGTAAAAAATAGATTGGTGTGCTGCTACTCCAGCCCGAGGCTGTCGCGCAGAATATTCAGGCGTTCGTCATCCCCGTCACGGGCGGCCTGTTGAAGAGATTTAGTTGGCGCATGGATCAGGCGGTTGGTCAGTTTCCATGCCAGATCCTGCAAAATGGCTTGCGCGTCGCCGCCCTGTTCAAGGGCTGCCAACGCTTTAACTGTCAGTTCATCGCGTACATGCTCTGATTGACTACGGTATTCGCGGATGGTCTCGCTGGCGCTTTGCGAGCGCAGCCAGGCCATAAATTCGCTGGCTTCCTGCGCGACAATCGTTTCGGCCTCCACTGCCGCCGCTTTACGCTGCGCCAGGTTATGCGAAATGATGCTTTGCAGGTCATCAACGCTGTACAGATAGGCATTCGCCAGTTTCCCGACTTCCGGCTCCACGTCGCGCGGCACGGCAATGTCCACCAACAGCATCGGCTGGTTACGACGGCTTTTTAACGCGCGCTCCACCATCCCTTTGCCGATAATCGGCAGCGGACTGGCGGTTGAGCTGATAATAATATCGGCTTCCCGCAGACGTTCGTCGATGTCGCTCAACGAAATAACCTCAGCTCCCACTTCATCCGCCAGCACTTGCGCGCGTTCGCGGGTGCGGTTGGCGATGATCATTTTCTGTACTTTATGTTCACGCAGATGGCGCGCGACCAGTTCAATGGTTTCACCCGCCCCGACCAGCAACACCGTCACCGTGGAGAGGGATTCGAAAATCTGACGCGCCAGCGTACAGGCGGCAAAAGCAACGGACACGGCGCTGGCGCCGATGTCTGTTTCGGTGCGTACGCGTTTGGCGACGGAAAACGATTTCTGGAACATGCGTTCCAGCGCGCTGGCATGCAGATGACCTTTTTGCGAATCCGCAAACGCTTTTTTCACCTGACCGAGAATTTGCGGTTCGCCCAGCACCAGCGAGTCCAGCCCGCTGGCGACGCGCATCAGGTGGCTGACGGCGTCGTTGTCCTGGTGCCAGTAGAGGCTATTGCGCAGGTCGTCTTCATTGAGATTATGGTAATCACATAACCAACGAATCAGCGCCTCTTGCAGGTTATCCTGTTCTTCAACGCTGAGATACAACTCCGTACGGTTGCACGTCGACAACACCACGCCGCCCTGCACCATCGGCTGCGCAAGCAGGCTGTCCAACGCCTGATCGAGCGTATCTGGCGAAAACGTTACGCGTTCTCGCAGCGATACAGGTGCCGTTTTATGGTTAATACCGAGCGCTAAAAGGGTCATGTGTGCGGGAATAGTACCAGCGTTGATAAGGTTAGACTGGGTGCATCATACAGGATGCTCGTGGTCAATAAAAGAGACAGCCTCCTTTTGGAGTAATAGCTTACCGTTTAAATTAAGATAACGTGAACGTAGACGATGTACCCGGTCAGCGCTAGCATTAAGGGTTATAACTGCAACCAACCGACGGGTTCAGTTTGTCGGCCTGATAAGCATAGCGCCATCAGGCAATTATCGCATCGTATTACAAGGATTCGTCATCACTATGACCCTGCCTGATTTTCGCCTGATCCGCCTGCTCCCGCTGGCTAGCCTGGTCCTCACCGCCTGTACGATCAATGCGCCGAAAGGTCCTGGCAAAAGTCCCGACTCCCCTCAGTGGCGTCAGCATCAGCAGGATGTGCGCAAGTTGAATCAGTATCAGACGCGTGGCGCGTTTGCTTATATCTCCGACGATCAGAAAGTGTATGCCCGCTTCTTCTGGCAGCAAACCGGTCAGGATCGCTACCGTCTGCTGTTGACCAATCCGCTGGGCAGCACCGAACTGGAGCTGAACGCCCAGCCGGGCAATGTGCAACTGGTCGACAACAAAGGGCAGCGTTACACCGCCGACGACGCCGAAGAGATGATCGGCAAGCTGACCGGAATGCCCATTCCGCTTAACAGCTTACGCCAGTGGATCCTCGGTCTGCCGGGCGACGCCACCGATTACACCCTCGACGACCAGTACCGCCTGAGCGAAGTGAACTACCGCCAGGACGGTAAAAACTGGAAAGTGGTATACAGCGGATACGACAGTAAAACGCAGCCCGCCATGCCGGCAAATATGGAACTCTCTGACGGCAGTCAGCGCATCAAACTGAAGATGGATAACTGGATTGTAAAATGATGACCCACTGGCCATCTCCGGCAAAACTGAATCTGTTTTTATACATCACCGGACAGCGTGCGGACGGTTATCACACATTGCAAACGCTGTTCCAGTTTCTTGATTACGGCGACACGATCGGCATTACGCCGCGCGGCGACGGCGAAATTCATCTTTTGACGCCTGTCGAGGGCGTCGAAAATGACGACAATCTGATCGTCCGCGCGGCGCGGTTGCTGATGAAGACAGCGTCCGCCCACGGGCGTTTGCCCGCAGGCAGCGGCGCGGATATCAGCATCGAGAAACGTTTGCCCATGGGCGGCGGTCTGGGTGGCGGCTCGTCCAATGCGGCGACCGTTCTGGTGGCGCTGAATCATCTCTGGCAGTGCGGATTATCGGTCGATGAACTGGCGGAAACAGGCTTAACGCTGGGCGCGGACGTCCCGGTGTTTGTCCGTGGACATGCGGCCTTCGCCGAGGGCGTGGGTGAAATCCTGACGCCGGTAGACCCGCCGGAGAAGTGGTATCTGGTTGCCCACCCAAGGGTAAGCATCCCCACGCCGGTTATTTTCAAGGACCCCGAATTACCGCGCAACACGCCAAAAAGGTCAATAGAAACGTTATTAAAATGTGAATTCGGCAATGATTGCGAGGTTATCGCAAGAAAACGTTTTCGCGAGGTTGATGCGGCGCTTTCCTGGCTGTTAGAATACGCGCCGTCGCGCCTGACTGGTACAGGGGCCTGTGTCTTTGCTGAATTCGATACAGAATCCGCTGCTCGTCAGGTGCTTAAGCAAGCCCCGGAATGGCTCAATGCGTTTGTGGCGAAGGGTGTCAACCTCTCTCCATTGCAAAAAGCCATGCTTTAAGCCGGGCAAGCTGAGTTTCGGTGACAACGTCACCCTGTTCCAGACGTTGCATCGCGCTCTTTAATACACCGCCTGGATAGGATATTGCCTGGCCCGCACAGTTTTCGGCAGATTCTATCCACCAATGGACGCATGCCTGAGGTTCTTCTCGTGCCTGATATGAAGCTTTTTGCTGGTAACGCCACCCCGGAACTAGCACAACGTATTGCCAACCGCCTGTACACTTCTCTCGGCGACGCCGCTGTAGGTCGCTTTAGCGACGGCGAAGTCAGCGTACAAATTAACGAAAATGTACGCGGTGGTGATATTTTCATCATCCAGTCCACTTGTGCCCCTACTAACGACAACCTGATGGAATTGGTTGTTATGGTCGATGCGCTGCGCCGTGCTTCCGCAGGCCGTATCACCGCCGTTATCCCTTACTTTGGCTATGCGCGTCAGGACCGTCGTGTACGTTCCGCTCGTGTACCGATTACCGCAAAAGTCGTCGCTGACTTCCTGTCCAGCGTTGGCGTTGACCGCGTTCTCACCGTTGACCTGCATGCTGAACAGATCCAGGGCTTCTTTGACGTTCCGGTTGATAACGTATTCGGTAGCCCAATTCTGTTAGAAGATATGCTGCAACTGAACCTGGATAACCCGATTGTGGTTTCTCCAGATATCGGTGGCGTTGTGCGTGCCCGCGCTATCGCTAAGCTGCTGAACGATACCGATATGGCGATCATCGACAAACGTCGTCCGCGCGCTAACGTTTCTCAGGTGATGCACATCATCGGTGACGTTGCCGGTCGTGACTGCGTACTGGTTGATGATATGATCGATACCGGTGGTACGCTGTGCAAAGCAGCAGAAGCACTGAAAGAACGTGGTGCCAAACGCGTATTCGCCTACGCAACTCACCCGATTTTCTCAGGCAATGCGGCAAACAACCTGCGTAATTCTGTGATTGATGAAGTCGTTGTCTGTGACACCATTCCACTGACCGACGAAATTAAAGCACTGCCGAACGTGCGCACGTTGACACTGTCGGGTATGCTGGCCGAAGCGATTCGTCGTATCAGCAACGAAGAATCCATTTCAGCTATGTTCGAACATTAATCGAACCCGGCTAAAAAACCCGCTGCGGCGGGTTTTTTTGTCTGTAACTCTTATTTGTATGACCAATGCCTCCTTCACCTGCCATTTAGTTGACAGATGATGCGCTCATGGATGAAACATTATTGTGAACAGAATATTTTCCTCACATGTGATGCCTTTCCGCGCCCTCATCGACGCTTGCTGGAAAGAAAAATATACCGCCTCACGGTTCACCCGTGATGTGATTGCCGGGGTAACCGTCGGGATCATCGCTATCCCGCTGGCGATGGCGCTGGCAATTGGCAGTGGTGTTGCACCGCAGTACGGTCTTTATACGTCCGCTGTGGCGGGGATTGTTATTGCCTTAACCGGCGGGTCACGCTTCAGCGTCTCCGGCCCGACCGCCGCATTTGTCGTTATTCTCTACCCGGTGTCGCAACAATTCGGGCTGGCAGGTCTGCTGGTCGCCACCCTCATGTCCGGGGTGTTCCTGATCCTCTTCGGCCTCGCGCGTTTTGGCCGTCTGATCGAATACATTCCCGTATCGGTCACGTTAGGTTTTACATCAGGGATCGGCATCACCATCGGGACAATGCAGATTAAAGATTTTCTCGGTCTGCAAATGGCCCATGTGCCGGAGCATTACCTACAAAAAGTCGGGGCGCTGGTTATGGCGCTGCCGACCATTAATCCGGGCGATGCCGCTATTGGCGTGGTGACGCTCGGTATGCTGATGTTCTGGCCGCGTCTGGGGATTCGTCTGCCGGGCCATCTTCCGGCGCTGCTGGCGGGCTGCGCCGTTATGGCCGTGGTTAATCTGCTGGGTGGTCATGTGGCGACGATTGGTTCACAGTTCCACTATGTGCTGACCGATGGTTCGCAGGGCAACGGCATTCCTCAGTTGTTGCCGCAGCTGGTATTGCCGTGGAATCTCCCGGATTCAGATTTCACGCTAAGCTGGGATTCATTGCGGGCGTTATTGCCAGCCGCTTTCTCGATGGCGATGCTGGGGGCGATTGAATCCCTGCTGTGTGCGGTCGTGCTCGACGGCATGACGGGCACCAAACACAAAGCAAACAGCGAACTGATCGGCCAGGGACTGGGGAATATCGTGGCGCCGTTCTTTGGCGGGATCACCGCGACGGCGGCGATCGCCCGTTCTGCGGCAAACGTGCGCGCAGGCGCGACCTCGCCCATTTCCGCCGTTATCCACGCAATTCTGGTCATCCTCGCCCTCCTCGCGCTGGCTCCCCTGCTGTCATGGCTGCCGCTTTCCGCCATGGCCGCGCTGCTGCTGATGGTTGCGTGGAACATGAGTGAAGCCCATAAGGTGGTCGATTTACTGCGACATGCGCCCAAAGATGACATCATCGTGATGATGATGTGTATGTCGCTGACGGTGCTTTTCGATATGGTGATTGCGATCAGCGTCGGGATTGTCCTGGCTTCCCTGCTGTTTATGCGCCGTATTGCCCGTATGACGCGCCTCGCGGCGGTAAACATCACGGTTCCCGATGATGTGCTGGTATTACGCGTTATCGGGCCGCTCTTTTTCGCCGCCGCGGAAGGGTTATTTACCGACCTCGAATCACGCATTGAGGGTAAACGCATCGTGGTGCTGAAGTGGGACGCCGTTCCGGTGCTGGATGCCGGTGGTCTGGACGCCTTCCAGCGCTTTGTGAAGCGTTTGCCGGAAGGCTGTGAACTGCGCGTCAGTAACGTGGAATTCCAGCCGCTGCGTACCATGGCCCGCGCCGGTATCAAACCCATTCCGGGTCGTCTGGCATTCTTCCCGAACAAAGATGCCGCGCTGGCGGATATCTAATCCCGACTGCCGGTCTGTATCTCAACAGACCGGCAAGTTTTCTTATTGAAAACTGGTTTTCTGCGTCTGGCTTGTTATTATCGTTTTCCTGATATTTGTTAGCGATAACCGATATGAAACCAACCTCTCCGTTTGTTTTTCGTGAAATAACGCGGGACGATATTCCTGCCGTACAGTCCTTTATTATTCGGCATCTTAATCTTTATTTTAATGCCGGAAGAGCATTACCCACTGCGAGTGACGACGTATTCGACCTCCAGGGAAATTATCTTGAGCGGGAAAGAAACCAATTGTTCGGCGTCTGGAATGAACAACAGCAGATAATTGGAACGCTGGCGATATGTCAGTACAATGACAGAATAGAGATGTTGCACGGTCGTTATAATTTATCGGAGACAGCTGAGATTTGTCGCTGCTATGTCGATCAACGTTATCGCAGGCAAGGTATTGGCAGCCAACTGGTCTCGCTGGCTGAACAATTTTGCGAGCAGCAACGCTATAAAATATTATATTTGCACACCCACCATTTTTTACCCGGCGGGTATCAATTCTGGCGGCGAAATCTGTTTAACGTCTTCATGGATGTGGGCGACGAATGGCAGATCGTGCATATGGAAAAACCGTGTAAATATATTGTTACCAGCGACAGTATTGATAACATTCACTGTTTATAATAACGCCTTCTTTCTCATCGCGATTAATTGATCAACGTCAATCAATTCTCATTTGCCTTTCCGTTATTACTTGCGGTTGCAATAATCACCACCCCAACAAAAACACAACCATTTGAATTTAAATTAATTAATATAAAAATCGCCATAAAGTATGATGTTTTTGCTCTTTTTTCATACGGTTGACGAGGTTATTGATTGCCGATACAGTCGCCAGTGACAGTATTCATAACACAGCCGTTGTTTTGAAAGGAATATGGTGCGGATTATTTTAATCTCATTCCATAGCTGCCCCCGCAACTGTAGGCGGATACCGAATATCTGCGTGTGGTTATTGTAACCACCGGTCACTGTAAAGATTTGCTTTATGGGAAGGCCGATATTCTGATTACCGCGAGCCAGGAGACCTGCTGTCAGGGTTGTACACATTGAGTGGACGGGATGGTCCATGGGATGATTTATTTGGCATAAATACCATTATGAATTGATGAGCCTATTCCTGCTGAGATTTTGCATTCTCATAATTTCATCATTCAATGTCATCTATCGTCATGTACCTGTCCCGATATATGGAACCAAATAAACCATGACCAGACGTTCAGATTCTGGCATGTACAGGACGATAACAATGTACGCAGACTTTACTTTACCTCATAAAAAATACCTTCTGGCTGTGGCTGGCGCAGCGTTATTATTCACATCAGGATTGACTCATGCAGCAAAAACAGTCTATCCGTTGACGATTAAAAACTGCGGCCGTGATATTACCTTCAATAAAGCCCCGGAACGCGTTGCCACGGTCGGGCAAAACAGCACTGAAATTCTTTATTCCCTGGGACTGGCCGAGCGCGTTGTCGGCACATCGCTGTGGTTCGGCCCCGTCCCGGATGCTTACAAAGCGGCAAATGAAAAAGTGGCCGTGATTGCGCAGAACATCCCCAGCTTTGAAGGCATTATTGCCAAAAAACCGGATTTGGTCGCCAGTCAGTTTGAATGGCAAATTGGGCCTGCCGGAACCGTCGCCTCTTACGAGCAGTTTAGCGAGTTGAACGTGCCGGTATATACCGCGCCTGCGGACTGCGCTAAAGACAACGAAGACGGTGGCGACGGTGTACGTAAAGGCATGTTTGATATTGCTATGGTTTATCAGGAAGTCTCCGATCTGGCGAAAATTTTTGACGTGCAGGACAAAGGCGATGAATTGATCGCCAGTCTGAAGGCCCGTGAAGCTGCCGCCAAAGACAAAATTGCCGGAATGGATAAGAACGTCTCCGCCGTATTCTGGTTTTCCAGCGCCGACCTGCAACTGGACCCCTATGTGGCCGGGAAATTTGGCCCTGCCGCATGGATCGCCCAGACGCTGGGGGTGAAAAATGTGATTGATTCTGCTGAAGAGTGGCCAACCGTTGGCTGGGAAACCATCGCGAAAGCCAGCCCGTCCGTCATTGTTCTCGGTGAAATGAGCCGCCGTCGTTTCCCGGCAGATGACTGGCAGGTCAAACTGGAATATCTCAAGTCCGATCCCGTGACTAAACTCATCCCCGCCGTGAAGGAGAACCATCTGCCAGTGGTGGATGTGCAAACAATGAACGCCGGCATCAGAACGATAGATGGCGTCGAAAAACTCGCCGATGCGTTGGTTGAATACAGTCTGGCGCATCCGAAAACGGCTCAATAATCGTTATGTCGCGCTATGTCTTACCGGGCATAGCGCGCCTCTGGTATTCAGGATTGCAGGTAGATGATGAGCGAAACTCGCAGGACGCGTCGCGCTGTCGGCCAGTTAACGATAAGAATCGGGGGACACGCCCTTTGGGTCAGCGTGCTGATGTGCTGCGTTCTACTGGCGGGGATCTCCATTGGCGAGACGTTTATCCCCTGGCAGCATGTCATCCATACGCTTTCTAACCAGTTCTTTGATACGCGCTATGCCGTTGATGCGCTGGATGCGGGCATTATCTGGAACTATCGCCTGACGCGGGCGTTGGTTTCTGCCTGTTGTGGCGCATGTCTGGCGGTTTCCGGCGTCGTATTGCAGTCATTGCTACGAAACGCGCTGGCAGAGCCTTATCTACTGGGGATCTCTGCCGGCGCCTCGACCGGCGCTGTTCTGATCGCCTTAACAGGGCTTGGCGCTGGGATCGTCAGCATGTCGCTCGGGGCTTTTATTGGGGCGTTAACGGCTTTTCTTTTCGTGGCGTTACTGGCGATCGCCGCCGGGGGGAGACAGGGAAGCGCCACCACACAAATCATCCTGGCCGGGATCGCCAGTTCACAGTTGTTTAATGCCCTCACCTCGCTAATCATCACTCGCTCAGCGAATGCAGAACAGGCCCGTGGGATTATGTTCTGGCTGCTGGGCAATCTGAGCGGCGTTCGCTGGCCAGATGTCGTTTTGGCCGTCCCTACCGCGCTGGTCGGTGTGGCGTTATGTTTTTGTTACGCCCGTCATCTGGATGCGTTTTCGTTTGGCGCAGAGTCCGCAGCGTCACTTGGCATCCCGGTAAAACGCACGCGCGGAGTCCTGATTGCCGCCGTTACCGGGATGACGGCAATTATGGTCTCCATTGTCGGGGCGATTGGTTTTGTCGGCCTGGTGATCCCTCATGCCGCCCGCCTGCTGGTGGGTAATCAACACCATCGATTGCTGCCGGTCAGCGCCATGATCGGCGCCATTTTTCTCATTATCGCCGACGTAATCTCCAGAACATTACTTCCCGGGCAGGTGTTACCCATCGGGGTGATTACGGCGCTTGTAGGCGCACCTGCGTTTTCCATCATTTTGATCAGAGGAAACCAGACAAAATGACGGTAAATTCTGCTCTCACCGCTCCACGCTATCCTTCTGCAACAGTCCGAAGCCTGGTGCAGGCGCAGCAACTGTACTGGGAAGTGAAAGGCAAAGCCATCGTCAGCGACGTCTCTTTTCACGTCGCGCCCGGTGAGTTTGTCGGCATTATCGGCCCCAATGGCTCAGGCAAAACATCACTGATCTCATTGCTTGCCGGTTTACTGAAACCCTCGTCTGGCAGCGTAACGCTGGAGAATAAAAATATCCGCCATTACTCGCGCCGCCATTTAGCGCAAAAAGTGGCGCTGGTGGAACAACAAGCGGAAACCAGTGAACGTCTCACCGCATTGCAGGCTGTCTCTCTGGGGCGCACCCCGTGGTTGAGTCTGCTCTCGCCCTGGTCTAAACAAGATGACGATATTGTCCAGACCATGCTGGAGAAGGTAGATCTACAGCGCGTACAAAATCGCTGCTGGAATACCTTTTCTGGCGGGGAAAAACAGCGTCTGCATATCGCCCGGGCCCTGGCGCAGCAACCGAAAGTGCTGCTGATGGATGAACCCACGAACCATCTCGACATTCAACATCAGATAGGTCTGCTTAATCTGGTGAAACGCCAGAAGCTCACCGTCATTGCGGCTCTGCACGACCTGAACCATGCCGCCATGTTCTGCGACCGCATTCTCGTAATGAAAGCGGGTCAACTGGTGATGCAGGGCAGCCCTGCAACCATTTTTACGCCTGAAAACCTCAGCCAGTGGTTTGGCATTAATGCCATCGTTGAGCAGGCGCCGGATGGATTGAGCTGCTTCATCCGCTACCAACGACCGGAATAAACACCTAAGGGAGAACCCATGAAATTGATTAAGCAAAGCCTGAGCATGTTATGTCTGTTAGCGCTGACCACCACGGCTTTCGCTCAGACCCACGAAGTGCTGATGAAAAACAGAGGCGCGGGCGGCCCGATGGTATATGAACCTGATTATCTGGCGATTCAGCCAGGCGACACCGTGAAGTTTATTCGCAAGCATAAGAGCCATAACGCTGCGTCAATCGCAGAGCTTTCGCCAGCAGGCTACCCCGGATTTGTCGGCAAGATTGATGAGGAAATTGAGGTCAGGTACGACAAACCTGGATTTTACGGTATTAAATGCACCCCGCATTACGCGCAAGGGATGGTGATGCTCATTAAAGTGGGTGATGCAACCCTGCCTGACAGCTATCGAACCTTTAAGGCGCCGGGGATCGCGGATAAGCGTTTCCAGGACATTTATACACGCATTGAGAAACAGTAATCCAGATACGCGAAAATGGTGAGGGGCGCACGGTGGCGGATAAAAAACAGAGCAATGAAGACGTTCAGGTACAGCGGCGAGAATGCCTGTGTAAACTCACAAAATTTGTCGGGGCTGCGGGTGTCACCGCCGCCGTCTGGCCGCTCATCACCGCACTGGGGCCGGATGATAAAACCGTAGCGGAAAACGAACCTGTCGATGTCTCTCTCGCCGGGGTTGCCGTCGGCCAGACGGTGAAAAGAGTCTGGCAGGGAAAACTTATCCTTATTCATCACCGTACCCCGGAGGAAATTCGCTCAGCGCAGCAGGCGGATGTCCATCGTTTTATCGATCCGCAGGCTGACGGCGAACGTATCAAGACAGAGTATCCGCAGTGGCTGGTCATTCAAGGTTACTGCCCCCACGCAGGCTGTGTGCCCAATGCCAAACCCGGTGGGCAAGGCTGGGTATGCCCTTGTCATGGCTCGGAGTTTGACACTTCAGGGCGCGTCACGCGGGGGCCCGCTACGGCGAATCTCGCAATCCCCGATTACGCGTTTCATCCCGATGGCCTGACGGTGCGTATTGGCGCGAAGGAAGTCTGAAATGGCGGCAGAACATCTATCCATACCCCGACGAGAGCGAGTGTGGCGTATTCCCTTCCCTCGTACGGTCGCAGGCGTCTGGTTTTTTGCCGTCGGGATCATTCTGCTGGTGATGCTCGGAGTACAAATTCTTTCTGGTCTCGTTCTGGCGATGTTTTATGTACCCACGGAAGGGCTGGCCTTTGATTCAATCATTCATATTATGCGATCCGTGAGACACGGCGAACTGGTGCGCAACGCGCATTCTATTGGCGCATCGCTATTTTTCTTCGCCTGTTACCTGCACATCTTCCGCGCCATGTATTACAACGTGTACCGAAAGCCTTATCTCAAAATGTGGATGATAAGCGTGACGTTATACGTGTTACTGATGATCACCGCATTTCTGGGATATAGCCTGATTTGGGGGCAAAAAAGCTACTGGGCCGCCACCGTTATTACCGGATTCACTCGTGCGATCCCGTGGGTGGGAGATACGTTGTATTCGTTTTTAGTCGGCGGGTATGCTCCAGGAACACCCACATTAGGCCGGTTTTATGTGCTTCATTTTATTATCCCCTTCGTCATTGTCGGGGGAACGATATGGCATATCCGCACCGTGCAGTCCGCATTTGCGCAGGCAATGAAAAAGACATTTACGCAGAGCGAGTCCCGGAAACTGTTTTTCGATTATAAAATCACCGACAGTGATGCCATCAAGCTCACTCTTTTCATGATGCTGTTCGCCTGGTTTTTATTCTTTGCCCCGCACTATCTCAGCAGCGCCGACAATTTTATCCCGGCAGATCCCACCGTAACGCCCGCTGTCGTGGCGCCTGAGTGGTATTTTTTGCCGTTCTTTTCCATTTTGCGCTGCTTCCCAAACGAACTTCTCGGGATAGCCGCCATGTGTGCTTCAGTGCTGATTTTTTATTTTCTCCCCTGGCTCGACACTTCACGCGCCCGCTTTCGCAATTACAGCAAGCTCGTTAAATGTGGTTTTTGGCTCTGGGTTGCTAATGCATTCTTTTTAGGATGGCTGGGTTCAAAAGCGCTGGTCGGCCCCGACCTGCCTGACGGTTTCAGTAATGAAGAGGGCTGGATACGCGCGGCATCGCAACTTTCAACGCTGGTTTACTTCGGATGGTTTGTCATCGTACTGCCCTGCCGACGTTTTCTGGAAAAGCAGGATTAACCGCCATGAAGGGATTAGTGAGATATAGCGTTTTATGGCTGTGCATTCTGGGCGCCAGCGCTGTCTGTGCGCAAGAGACGCCACCTCGCCAGGCGTGGAGTTTTAGCGGCATAACGGGCCACTATGATAAAGAACAACTGCGGCGCGGCTTACAGGTCTACGAAGAGAAATGCCGCGCCTGCCACGGGATGGTTCATCTTAATTTTCGCACCCTGACAAAGCCAGGCGGGCCCGAACTCTCGCTCACAGAGGCAAAGCGTCTTGCCAGCGGCTACGTCTTTCCCGACATTCAGGATGATGGTCAAACCGGCGAGCGGGAAGGCAATCTCAATGATACGTTTGTCTCGCCCTACCTTAACGATCAGGAAGCAAGATATCTTAATAATGGCGCCCTTCCCGTCGATTTAACCTATATCGTTCGCGCCAGAACGTACGACCGGGGGTTCCCGCAATTTCTGTTCGATGCCTTCTTGCCCTATACCGATCAGGGGGCGGATTACGTCTATGCCTTGTTGACCGGTTATCTGCCTGACGACCCGGAAATGAAGGCAAACCGATACGCTCCCGGCGGCATAATTAACATGCCGAAGCCGTTGTCTGATGGGGAGATCAACAGGTCAGAAAAGGACGATATACCAGAAACCGAAGAGCAGTACGCACGAGACGTTACGGCTTTTCTGGCATGGGCTGCCGATCCGACGCTTGAACAGCGAAAGCATCAGGGCCATTACGTAATGAGTTATCTGGCCATTATGCTGGCATTGCTGCTGATTTTGCGCCGATTAAAGAGACGCTCGTCAGAAAAAACGAGTGAGAATGGTTAAGACAATGACCAGTCAGTCCAACGCTGACTGGTCTTAAACCGACGCGATACCTTAGCTGTGACGGCGATTGTCGTTACGGCGGCAACGTTTGTCGTAGTGGCGAACCCACCAGTAACGATCGCTCACCTGTTCATGCCCACCAACGCGGGCGCCTGCCAGCCAGAGAATGGCACCGACAAAGATGCTCAGCACCGCACCATGTGCAAAAAATTGTGGCAGGTTAAACTGCGGTAACTGGTTTAAAATAGAATAACCAACACCAACCACCATGACCACTAACCCCAACCCCATGAGCACGTTACCGAGTAACGAAGCGTTTTTGCGTTTCATATGTCACCTCCGGAACTTTTGGGTTGTTTCAGGGAATACCCCTAATCCTTATGTGTAAAGTATAGACAACACTGTGCTTTATGAGTGCGTGGGCGATCACAATTACAACCTGTTATTCAACAAAACTTTACAAATAACCCTCTGAACAGCTTGACTTTCCAATAGTTCAAACAGGCAATTATTCAGATTCCGGCGCAATCCACGCTGTTTTTTGTCAAGCGCGGCCGCAGACAGTAAACTACGCGCCAGTTATGGACACACTCAGGACAAAAAACGTGACGATTAAATTGATTGTCGGCCTGGCGAACCCCGGCGCAGAATACGCGGCGACACGCCATAATGCGGGCGCATGGTACGTCGATTTACTGGCAGAGCGACTACGCGCGCCTCTGCGTGAAGAGCCGAAATTCTTCGGTTACACCTCCAGAGTGACCCTCGAAGGGGAAGATGTTCGCCTGCTGGTACCGACCACGTTTATGAATCTGAGCGGTAAAGCCGTCGGCGCGATGGCCAGTTTTTACCGCATCATGCCCAATGAGATTCTGGTTGCCCACGACGAACTGGATCTCCCCCCTGGCGTCGCGAAATTTAAGTTAGGCGGCGGACACGGTGGTCATAATGGCCTGAAAGACATCATCAACAAACTGGGTAATAACCCTAACTTTCATCGCTTACGTGTCGGAATTGGTCATCCGGGCGATAAAAATAAAGTTGTCGGTTTTGTTCTGGGTAAACCGCCGGTGTCAGAACAAAAGTTAATTGATGACGCCATTGACGAAGCGGCACGTTGTACTGAAGTCTGGTTCAAAGAAGGGTTAACCAAAGCGACGAACCGATTACATGCCTTTAAAGCACAATAAGCAGTGATGTGCGGCATTTTTGCCGCGCGCTGTGTATAATAGGCAAAGTTGTTTACTTTTCTACAATCTGTTTTCTGCAACAGGTTGATTATCAAGATATTAAGGTGATTTAAATCATGGGATTCAAATGCGGTATCGTTGGTTTGCCCAACGTCGGGAAATCCACCCTGTTCAACGCCCTGACTAAAGCCGGTATTGAAGCGGCAAACTTCCCGTTCTGCACCATCGAGCCAAATACCGGTGTAGTGCCGATGCCCGATCCGCGTCTGGACAAACTGGCTGAGATTGTCAAGCCGCAGCGCATTCTCCCTACCACTATGGAGTTCGTCGACATTGCCGGTCTGGTAAAAGGCGCGTCGAAAGGCGAAGGCCTGGGTAACCAGTTCCTGACAAACATCCGTGAAACCGAAGCGATTGGTCACGTAGTACGCTGCTTTGAAAACGACAACATCATCCACGTTGCGGGGAAAGTAAACCCGGCGGAAGATATTGACGTTATCAACACCGAGCTGGCGCTGTCCGACCTTGATACCTGTGAACGCGCCATTCACCGCGTGCAGAAGAAAGCCAAAGGCGGCGATAAAGACGCGAAAGCTGAGCTGGCCGCGCTGGAAAAATGTCTGCCGCACCTGGAAAACGCCGGCATGCTGCGCTCACTGGATCTGACAGACGAAGATAAAGCGGCGATCCGCTATCTGAGCTTCCTGACGCTGAAGCCGACCATGTATATCGCTAACGTCAACGAAGATGGCTTCGAAAATAACCCGTACCTGGATCAGGTTCGCGCCATTGCCGATGCAGAAGGCTCTGTCGTGGTTCCGGTTTGTGCCGCTATCGAGGCCGACATCGCAGAACTCGACGATGCTGACCGTGACGAGTTTATGGCTGAGCTGGGTATTGAAGAACCGGGTCTCAACCGCGTTATTCGCGCTGGCTACAAGCTGCTGAATCTGCAAACTTATTTTACCGCTGGCGTGAAAGAAGTACGCGCATGGACGATTCCTGTCGGCGCAACCGCACCGCAGGCTGCGGGTAAAATTCACACCGATTTTGAGAAAGGCTTTATTCGTGCGCAGACCATCGCTTTCGACGACTTCATCACGTACAAAGGTGAACAAGGCGCGAAAGAAGCTGGTAAGATGCGTGCGGAAGGCAAAGACTACATCGTTAAAGACGGCGATGTGATGAACTTCTTGTTCAACGTCTAAATAAAATTTGTTGTCTCGTGAGGTTTCATCGAATCTCATGAAAATCACAAAACCCTATAAAATCCACGCAATTGCGTGGATTTTTTTTCGCTCCGTTACCCCTGCTCTGCCGCTATTAAATAGGGCGCAATGCTCGCTAATTTCTCCCGGGTTTCCGTCAGTTCGCGTTCCGGCGTAGATTGCGCGATGATCCCCGCCCCCGCCTGTATCCAGCTGCGCTGGCTGTCCTGAAATACGGAACGCAGGACTAGCGCCGCATCAAAGCGCGTATCGTCCAGCAGCAGGATTGCGCCGGAATAGAGCTCTCGCGGCGTCTTCTCAATTTGCATAATCGCGTTCAGGGCAGCGTTTTTAGGGATACCTGAGGCGGTAATCGACGGAAACAGCACGGTAAACGCATCCCAGGCATCCTTGTTTTCCGCAAGCTGACCGCTCACGCCGGACCCCAGATGCTGAACGCTGCCGCGCTGGCGAACCGACATTAAATCTTCAACCACCACGCTGCCCGGCAGGCAAACGGCCTCCAGTTCAGCAATCGCTTCTTTGACAGAAAGGATATGCTCAAGCACCTCTTTACTGTCGTGCAGCAGTTCTGCCTCTTTCGCCTTATTATGCTCCGGGTTTCCCATGCGATCGCGGGTGCCCGCAAGCGGTTCAGTGACCACTTTATTGCCCGTCACTGACATCACCAGTTCCGGGCTAAAGCCCAGCGCTTCGCGTCCTTCCTGACGGAACATAAACGAGCGCACAGGCGTGTTTGCCTGCCGACCGTATAACAGCGTGGCGGGCATATCAATCCGCGATGGCAGGAGAATGGCGCGCGAGACAATCACTTTGACGTACTCGCCACGGCGGATCTCCGCAACGGCGCGCGCAACCTGTTGTTTATACGCCTCACCATTGAGGGCGGTATCCACCGCCAGTGGTGCGTTCTGCGTCGTTGTACCGGCCTCTTTTACCCACTCGCACAGACGTCGGCACCCGTCGGCGGAGTCCGCATAAACGGTGACATTTCCCTTTTCAAAAATAAGTTCTTCACGGGGAACGGTTAACGTCAGCAGCGGCCACTCCCCGGCGTTAAAGGCAATCCCCCGCGCATGCGCCGCAAAGTTGAACCCAACCTGTCCATAAACCCGACGTCCTTTCACCTGAGGATGTGCCATAAAACGACGTGCGCAGTCGGCAATGGAATCCACCGCCCATTTTTGCTCCCCGGCATCATCAATAAATGTCGCCTGCGTTCCGTCGGCATTAATGTGCAACCGTGCCTGGCACCCTTTGCCTAAATACCAACAGGGTTGGCGCTCATAGACATAACACTCTTCTTCTGCGAACTGGCGTAAGACGCCAGAAATCGTCGGTAGCCATTGTTCCTCTGGTAACGCCAGGTGTAGAAATTCACTGATTTTCATCCCTTACCTCTCTGTGTTATTCCCGGATCAATCAATTGCGCTGGTCATCAGTTCTCTTGCCGAATGCAGCCGGATATAAGCAACCCACGCCGCCAGCAACGTGAATGCCCCGGCAAACAGGAAGCAGGCCGCATAGCCAAAATGTTGAGCAACAACGCCGCCGATAACGCCAGCCAGAATGGCGATTGCCGCGTCAGTACATTGAAAGAGGGTGAAGTCGACACCGGCCTGCAAAGGCGATGAAAGCGACATCAGCGTGGCGTAAAGACAGACCAGCGCGCAGGCCAGCGAAATGGACTGGACAATGACCAGACACTGGAGAATCGGCAGCAGCAGATGACCCGGCGCCATCATGAGCGTCATCACCACCGCCAGCAGCGCGATCCCCTGGACGCCATAAGCCGTCAACAGCGCTCTGCCGGGTGAGGTGTATTTCATCAGCAATCCGCCAGCCAGCGTTCCTGCTATGCCCGCTGCAATATTGCCGCCGCTAAACAGCGCGCCCAACGCGGACATGCTCAACCCATGATCCAACAACAGCGGCGCCAGAAGAGGCAGCACAAACCGCATGCCTGAATTCAGCATCAATACCAGCAGTAAACCCAGGCGCGCCTGTTTCCTCCGTAGCGCATAACCTAACGCCGGAACATGCGGGATAGTTGCTGTTCGCGTCGGCTCCGTAATGCGCCACAGCGGGAATGACAGCGCCATAATCAGCACCGCCATCATCAGCATGGCGACAGGCCAGCCGGATGCCGCCGACAGCATCAGAAACACCCCGCCGCCGCACATCATTCCCAGATAGCTGCCGCCGACCTGCACGCTGTTTCCCCAGCCGTAACCCGCGCGGGTCAGTTGATCGACGCAAAAGCCGTCGCTGGCGATATCAATGGTGGAGGCGACCGTGCCTGCCACCATAAACAGAACAAATAACGCGACGATTTGCGTATCAGGAAATCCCCCTTCTCGCCCAAACCAGCCAATCGCTGCGGCAATCATCAGGATCGCCGCTAACGCGACCTGACCACGCAGGATTAACATCCGCGAACGGCGTTCCTGGCTACCGGGCGGAAGCCGCCAGCGCTCGATCCACGGCGCCCAAATAAACTTCAGCGCCCAGGGCAGCATGAACAGGGTTGTCGCACCGGCAAGCGCCAGCGAACCGCCAGCAGCGCGCACCAGCGCGGGTAAGGACTGCATAGACAGCGCCGATACCAGGCTCTGCGTCACATAGACGCCGGCAATAGCAAAAATCACCCGCCCGGTCGTCAACGTCAGCAGTTTCACATTCGACTGAACATCACTCATGTTCCCACACTCCAGACGCGGAAACCCCGTCGTCGCGCCACACGCGCGCGGCCATTTGCGCCTGCCACAGCGCCTGATAACGTCCATGACGGGAGATCAATTGCGCATGAGTACCCTGCTCAACCACCTGTCCCTCTTCCATCACCAGAATGTTTCCGGCCCCGGCGATGGTGGATAAACGGTGAGCGATGATAATCACCGTCCGGTTGTGGATCAGGTTATCGATCGCTTTTTGCACCGCCAGCTCGCTTTCAATATCCAGCGCGGCGGTCGGTTCATCGAGAATGACGACCGGCGCGTTTTTCAATAACGCTCTGGCAATGGAAATCCGCTGGCGCTCGCCGCCCGATAGCTGGCCGCCCATCTCTCCCATTGGCGTCAGCCAGCCTTGCGGAAGACGGGAAATAAACTCAAGGCACTGCGCCGCGCGGGCAGCCTCTTCCACCTCCTGTCGCGTCGCCTGTGGGCGCGCGATACGGATATTCGCCAGCAGCGTGTCATCAAACAGCCAGACATCCTGGAAAACAACAGAAATCAGGCTATTGAGCTGTTCCGGCGTCAGGCGGCGAATATCGACGCCGCCAATAGAAATCTGCCCTTGCTGCGGATCGGCATAGCGCATTAACAGTTTGGTGACCGTGGTTTTGCCTGCGCCGGAGGCACCCACCAGCGCGCTCATACTGGCTGCCGGGAACGTCAAAGAAACATGATTAAGCGCGTGGCCGTCGCCTTCTTCGTAGCGATAGCTGACGTTGTCAAAGCGGATATCGTAACGTTCCGGCATCTCGCTTTGCTCTGCGACGGGAAGCGGTGCTATCGCCATAAACTGCTCAATCCGTTGCAGGGCACTGGCGATCAGTTCCACAACCGAGGTGTAGCTGATAAACATCGCCATCGGTTCTGCGAAGCGCATAATCATCGCGACGGCGGCAATCAAAAAGGCGAGGTTCAGAGTGCCCGTCACCACCCAGACGATCCCGGATAACACCACCACCTGTAGGCCCAACTCCACGACGCTGGCGATCAGCATCGTCGCGCCAGCGCCCTGACGGTGAGTGCGGGTTTGTAAGTTTTCCAGCGCATTGAAATGCGCCAGCAGCGCCCGGCTTTTATCGGCATCGCTGCCGCAGGTGCGCAATACCATCATCCCCTGAGCAAATTCAACGATATCGCCGCTCAGCCGCTGGTGCGCTTCCCCCAGCGTCTGCATTTGTCGCCGCATCGCCGGGCGGCGCCAGTAATAAAACGGCACCAGCAGAGGGAAGATCAGCAACATCACCAGCCCCAGCCGCCAGTCTATCCACAATGTCGCCAGCGACGCCGTTAGCGGCGTGACAATGGTGAGCAGCAAAATATTGGCTATCGCGATAACATAATTGAGGTTTTCATCCACGCTGCCCAGCAGCAAGGCGTTCATCTCGCCCGCCCTGCCGCGCTGGAGCTTCTCCAGCGGCACGCGGCGTAACTGCTCGCCAAGTCGCAGGCGCAACTCATGGGTGGCCTGCGCCAGATGACCACGGTATTCAAAGCCCAGGCCATACCAGCGTAGCGCCAGTGTCACAATCGCGGCAACGCTGAAGGCCACAGCCCAGTTGAGAAGTTGCGGCGCGTCTCCCCGTAACAGCGCATCAATGATCGGATAAAGACAGGCAAAGGCGATCCCCTGCATGAATGCCGCCAGCAACAGCGCCAGCATACTGCGCCTCAGCATCCTGGCCTGACTGCCAACGCTGGAGATAAGCTGGCGCCAGATGACGCGCCAGGCCAGGTTATCCGCAGGATTATTGTCTTTCATTTTCCACCACCTCTTCCTGTGTTCCACCCGGCACCCAATGCTGCGCCTGCTGATAGTGTTGCCAGAGCCGTTGATACAGGCCGCCCTGCGCCAACAGTTGCGTATGGTTCCCCATTTCCCTGAGCTGTCCGTCGGAAAACAGCAATATCACATCGGCCTGAGTCACCATTGAGAGACGATGCGCGACCATGATGACCGTCCGGCCGCGCATGGCCGCCGCGAGCGCCTTGATAAGCGCCGCTTCGTTTTCCGGGTCAGCAAACGCCGTCGCCTCATCAAGCACCAGGATGGGGCGATCCTGCAAAATCGCCCTGGCGATAGTGATGCGCTGCCGCTGGCCGCCGGAGAGAAATACCCCGCGTTCCCCGACTCGCGTGTTGTAACCTTCTGGCAGCGCGCTAATAAAATCATGGGCCTGCGCCACTCTGGCCGCCGCTATTACCGCCTCCAGCGGCGTATCCGGCGCGCCCAGACGAATGTTATTGGCTATCGTGTCGGCAAAAAGGAAGTTGTCCTGAAACACAAACGAAAGTTGCTTCATCAGGGTGTCCGTCTGCATATCGCGCAGATCCACGCCGCCAATACGGATATGGCCTTTGTCCGGGTCGGCGTAACGCAGCAGCAAGCGCGCCACGGTGCTTTTTCCGGCGCCGCTTGGCCCGACCAGCGCCACAATTTGCCCGGCAGGCACATGAAAGCTCACCTCCTGCAACGCGGCGCCAGTACGCGCTTGCGGATAATGAAAGCTCACCTGCTCAAAGGTGATGCTCGCCTCTTGCGGCTGCTGGTCAGACTGCGGCAGCGATAACTCCGGCATCGCGAGAACCTGATAAATACGCTGAATGCTTAAACGCGTTTGCGCGACCAGGTTATTGAGCATCATCATTGGCATTACGGCTTCGGCCATTCCACTGCCCAGCAGTAAAACGGCCACCCACGCGATAAAATCGAGACTGCCATAGTGCAACAGGCCGTATCCCGACCAGATCAGGACAAACAGGGTCGGGAGAGGATTCAGAATCGAGAAGGAAAAACGCGCTGAAAAACCGGCTTTGCGATACCAGGTTTTGAGCACATCGACCCACTCTTCAAGGGCGCGTTGATAGCGCAAAAAACTGGTGCTGCCGCTATCAAACGTTCTCACCACGGGCATGGCCTGCACGAACTCAATAACCGCCGCACTGACCTGCTCGCGCGCCTTATGATAACGCTGAGCCATATCTTCCGAACGCTGGCGGGCAAGCACGAGAACAACCGATCCAAACGCCAGTACCCCCAGCGTCGCGATTGCCAGCCGCCAGTCCAGCCAGAACAAGATAACGATTGTCGCCAGCGGCATGATGATCGCGCGGGCATAGAGCGGCGTGCTGTCGGCCACAAAAATATGTAACGACTTCACGTCATCCAGCATCACTTTCGCTACTGACCCGCTGCCCATTTGCTGTAACACGCCAGGCGGAAGCTGCAATGCTTTACGGGCTAACCTGCTGCGCAGAATGTTCTCCAGATGAAAAGCCGCGTAATGAGAGGTGTTGAACGCCTGCAAGCGCAGAACAAAAGTTAAGACCACGCAGCCGATCACGCCGCCCAGCGGCCAGGCCGGAATAGCGTCAGGCGTCGCGCGAATGTCACGCAGGCTCCACGCCAGAAAAAGGAGCGCCCCCAGGCTGGTTAATGCCGCCAGCCCCGCCAGCGCCATAGCTAAAATAACCTTCCTGCGAACCGGTGTAATCACCTGCCAGAGAGGAAATCGGGACAGCGATTCAGTATTGGATGATTGAGATGACATGGGAGTAACTGAATTTCCTGATGAATTTTTACGGACGCCAAAAACGACAATTCAGGGTGGCGTTCTGAGAATTAATGTGAATAATAACCATTATCAATAACTCATCTACCCCATTCGGTTCTATTTATACCCTAAATAGTTCGAGTTGCAGGAAGGCGGCAAGCGAGGGAAGCCCCAGGAGCTTACAGAAGTAAGTGACTGGGGTGAGTGACAAATCTGTCTGGAACAGATTTGAACGCCGCTTGCGGCGGCCCGTAAGGGCGAGGCCCAGGGATGGGCCGAGTAACCCGTAGCCAACGCACATGCAACTTGAAATATGACGGGTATATGCCCGCATTGGTCTAAGCCACAGGGAGATAACCAGGTCATGACGGAGTCACCGCAAACGCAATCTGAAATCTCTATTCACCAGTTGGTGGTCGGGAAACCTGCAAACGATGGCAATATTCCTGCTCAGTGTGAACTGCTGCGCTGTTCGTTGCAGGAAGGTATGGATATTTTGCTCTGGAGGGGCCATTTTGCGCGGCCTGAGACGTTGCAGCTACACGACGATCTGGGCAGGATTAACTTCTCGTGCATCCTGGAAGGCACATCGCGCTTTGCGATTCAGGGACTCCGGCGCCACACCGACTGGGAGCTTGCGCGCAATCGCCATTACATTACCCATACGCCAGACTGCCGTGGCAGCGCCTCCTATTGTGGCCGATTCGAGAGTATTACCCTCTCCTTCAGCCCTGAAACCCTCGCGCTGTGGGTGCCGGATATTAGCGCGGTCATTAAGAATAAGATCGATTCCCACTGCTGTTGCCAGCAGCAGCGTTGTAATGCTGAAACCCACTTAACGGCTCAGGCCTTGCGTCACGCGCTGATGCGCATGCACGGCGGCTTCAGCCATGAACAAAAGCCGTCGACGCTATGGTTGCAGGGGCAAAGTCTGGTCATGCTCAGTCTGGTGCTGGATGAACATCGCGAAGACGCCAGTTGCCTCTCCTGCCACTTCAACCCGATGGAACGTCAGAAACTGCTGCGGGCGAAGGATCTGCTGCTGGCTGATCTGACGCAAGCGCCGGGCGTCGCGGAGCTGGCCAGAGAGTCCGGTCTGAGCGTTCTCAAAATTAAGCGAGGCTTCCGCGTTCTGTTCAACAACAGCGTCTATGGCCTGTTTCAGGCTGAACGAATGCAGGAAGCCAGAAGACGCCTGGCCAACGGCAATACCTCCGTCATGACGGTGGCGGCCGATCTGGGCTATGCCAACGCCAGCCATTTTTCTGCCGCCTTCCAGAAACAGTTTGGCGTAACCCCTTCGACCTTTAAACGCGTGATGTAACCGGGGTCGCGCCCCCCTAGATTCCTCCCTGACAGAGGCCCGGATACCCCATCCGGGCCTCTGTTCTTTCCGCCTGTTACCAACCCGAAACGGGCATAAATAAACCCGTTTCGGGTAGCATCCAATTGTTAATAATTATTATTCTCATATGAGCAATGCTTTTCGGTAAGACGTGCCATCAGGAGGAAGAATGATTTCTGGCGCACCATCTCAGGATTCGCTGTTACCGGACAACCGCCACGCGGCTGATTACCAACAATTACGCGAGCGGCTTATACAGGAACTGAATTTAACGCCGCAGCAGTTACATGAAGAGAGCAATCTGATCCAGGCCGGCCTGGATTCAATAAGATTGATGAGATGGTTACACTGGTTTCGTAAAAATGGCTACCGCCTTACCCTTCGCGAGCTGTATGCCGCCCCCACGCTGGCGGCATGGAACCAGTTAATGCTCAGCCGGTCGCCGGAGAACGCGGAAGAAGAAACGCTGCCCGACGAATCATCCTGGCCGAACATGACCGAAAGTACCCCCTTCCCATTGACGCCGGTACAGCACGCCTACCTGACGGGCCGCATGCCGGGGCAGACGCTTGGCGGCGTGGGTTGCCACCTGTATCAGGAGTTTGAAGGCCATTGTCTGACGGCGTCGCAGCTGGAGCAGGCCATCACGACCTTGCTGCAACGCCACCCAATGCTGCATATCGCCTTTCGCCCCGACGGGCAGCAGGTCTGGCTACCGCAACCTTACTGGAACGGCGTCACCGTTCATGATTTACGCCATAACGACGCTGAAAGCCGCCAGGCCTATCTGGACGCACTGCGCCAGCGCCTGAGCCACCGTCTTTTACGCGTGGAGATCGGCGAAACGTTTGATTTTCAGCTGACGCTCTTGCCGGACAATCGCCACCGCCTCCATGTCAATATTGACCTGCTGATTATGGATGCCTCCAGCTTTACGCTTTTCTTCGATGAGCTTAACGCCCTGCTGGCCGGAGAATCGCTGCCGGCTATCGACACCCGCTATGATTTCCGTTCGTATTTGCTGCACCAGCAGAAGATCAATCAACCACTGAGAGACGACGCGCGCGCTTACTGGCTGGCGAAAGCATCGACGCTTCCCCCCGCGCCCGTCTTGCCGCTGGCCTGCGAACCCGCCACGCTACGTGAAGTCCGTAATACCCGACGCCGCATGATTGTCCCGGCAACACGCTGGCACGCCTTTAGCAACCGGGCCGGCGAGTATGGCGTGACGCCAACAATGGCGCTGGCGACCTGCTTTTCTGCCGTGCTGGCTCGCTGGGGCGGCCTGACGCGTTTGCTGCTTAACATCACCTTATTCGACCGCCAGCCGCTGCACCCGGCGGTTGGCGCGATGCTTGCCGACTTCACCAATATTCTTCTGCTGGATACCGCCTGCGATGGCGATACCGTCAGCAACCTGGCGCGTAAAAACCAGCTCACGTTTACGGAGGACTGGGAGCATCGCCACTGGTCCGGCGTCGAATTACTCCGTGAACTCAAACGCCAGCAGCGCTACCCCCACGGCGCCCCGGTGGTATTTACCAGCAATCTGGGGCGTTCCCTCTACAGCAGCCGCGCAGAATCACCGTTGGGCGAGCCGGAATGGGGCATCTCGCAAACGCCGCAGGTCTGGATAGATCATCTGGCGTTCGAGCATCACGGCGAGGTCTGGCTGCAATGGGACAGCAACGACGCGCTGTTCCCTCCGGCGTTAGTCGAAACATTGTTCGACGCCTACTGCCAGTTGATTAACCAACTCTGCGATGACGAAAGCGCCTGGCAAAAGCCGTTCGCAGATATGATGCCCGCCAGCCAGCGCGCGATACGCGAACGGGTCAACGCCACCGGCGCCCCCATTCCCGAAGGCTTGCTGCATGAAGGCATTTTCCGTATCGCTCTGCAACAACCGCAGGCGCTGGCGGTAACGGACATGCGTTATCAGTGGAATTATCATGAGCTGACAGACTATGCCCGCCGTTGCGCAGGCAGGTTAATCGAGTGCGGGGTTCAGCCCGGCGATAATGTGGCTATCACGATGTCGAAAGGCGCAGGACAACTTGTTGCAGTTCTGGCCGTCCTGCTGGCCGGGGCGGTTTACGTTCCGGTTTCGCTGGACCAGCCTGCCGCACGGCGCGAGAAAATCTACGCTGACGCCAGCGTCCGGCTGGTGCTCATTTGTCAGCACGACGCCAGCGCCGGGTCAGACGATATTCCCGTCCTTGCCTGGCAGCAGGCCATTGAGGCGGAGCCGATCGTCAACCCGGTGGTACGCGCCCCCACGCAACCGGCCTACATTATCTACACCTCCGGCTCTACCGGCACGCCGAAAGGGGTAGTCATTTCTCACCGGGGAGCGCTCAACACCTGTTGCGATATCAATACCCGCTATCAGGTTGGCCCACATGACAGGGTGCTGGCCCTCTCCGCCCTGCATTTTGATTTATCGGTTTACGACATTTTTGGCGTACTGCGCGCGGGCGGCGCGCTGGTAATGGTGATGGAAAATCAACGGCGCGATCCTCACGCATGGTGTGAGCTGATCCAGCGCCATCAGGTCACGCTCTGGAACAGCGTCCCGGCGCTGTTCGATATGCTGCTGACCTGGTGTGAAGGTTTCGCCGACGCCACGCCGGAAAACCTGCGCGCAGTGATGCTTTCCGGCGACTGGATCGGGCTTGACCTCCCCGCCCGTTATCGGGCCTTCCGGCCACAAGGACAATTTATCGCGATGGGCGGCGCCACCGAGGCGTCTATCTGGTCTAACGCCTGCGAAATTCACGACGTCCCCGCCCACTGGCGTTCCATCCCTTACGGTTTTCCGCTAACCAACCAACGCTACCGGGTGGTGGATGAACAGGGCCGGGACTGCCCTGACTGGGTGCCGGGTGAATTATGGATTGGCGGCATTGGGGTCGCGGAAGGCTATTTCAACGATCCCCTGCGCAGCGAGCAGCAATTTTTGACGCTCCCGGACGAGCGCTGGTATCGCACCGGCGATCTCGGCTGCTACTGGCCAGATGGCACAATCGAGTTCCTCGGTCGTCGCGACAAGCAGGTCAAAGTCGGAGGATATCGCATCGAGCTGGGCGAAATCGAAAGCGCGCTCAGCCAGCTGGCGGGGGTGAAACAAGCAACCGTTCTGGCGATCGGCGAAAAAGAAAAAACGCTGGCGGCATACGTGGTTCCTCAGGGCGAGGCTTTTTGCGTTACCGATCATCGGAACCCGGCACTGCCGCAGGCGTGGCACACGCTTGCGGGAACGTTGCCCTGTTGCGCCATCTCGCCAGAGATCTCCGCAGAACAGGTAGCCGATTTCCTTCAGCATCGCCTGTTAAAACTGAAGCCGGGTCACACCGCTGACGCCGATTCTCTCCCCCTGATGAACTCACTCGCTATCCAGCCGCGCTGGCAGGCCGTGGTGGAACGCTGGTTAGCATTTCTGGTGACGCAACGGCGACTGAAGCCCGCTGCTGAAGGTTATCAGGTCTGCGCTGGTGAAGAACGCGAGGATGAGCACCCGCACTTCAGCGGACATGACTTAACCTTATCGCAAATTCTTCGCGGCGCCCGTGACGAACTGTCGTTACTGAACGACGCGCAGTGGTCGCCGGAAAGCCTGGCCTTCAACCATCCGGCCAGCGCCCCGTATATTCAGGAACTGGCGACAATTTGCCAACAGCTTGCACAGCGCTTACAGCGCCCGGTACGCCTGCTTGAGGTGGGAACCCGCACCGGCCGCGCCGCAGAATCGCTGTTGGCACAGCTCAACGCCGGACAGATTGAATATGTCGGGCTTGAGCAGAGCCAGGAGATGCTGCTGAGCGCCCGGCAGAGGCTTGCCCCCTGGCCTGGCGCTCGTCTGTCCCCCTGGAATGCAGACACGCTGGCGGCGCACGCTCACTCGGCGGACATTATCTGGCTTAATAACGCCCTGCATCGTCTGCTGCCGGAAGATCCCGGGCTCCTTGCAACATTACAACAGCTTGCCGTTCCCGGCGCGCTGCTCTACGTGATGGAGTTTCGCCAGTTAACGCCGTCCGCCTTGCTCAGCACGCTTCTGTTAACCGATGGGCAGCCGGAGGCCTTGCTGCATAACAGTGCCGACTGGGCGGCATTATTTAGCGCAGCCGCCTTCAACTGTCAGCATGGCGATGAGGTCGCGGGGTTACAACGCTTCCTCGTACAATGTCCTGACAGGCAGGTGCGCCGCGATCCCCGTCAACTTCAGGCCGCCCTCGCCGGGCGTCTGCCGGGGTGGATGGTGCCGCAACGGATCGTCTTCCTCGACGCCTTACCGCTGACGGCTAACGGGAAAATTGACTACCAGGCGCTGAAGCGTCGTCATACCCCTGAAGCGGAAAACCCGGCCGAAGCGGATTTACCCCAGGGCGACATTGAAAAACAGGTTGCCGCCCTCTGGCAGCAACTCTTATCAACTGGCAATGTCACCAGAGAAACCGACTTCTTCCAGCAAGGCGGCGATAGCCTGCTGGCGACCCGTCTGACCGGGCAACTTCATCAGGCAGGTTATGAAGCGCAATTAAGCGACCTGTTTAATCATCCCCGGCTGGCGGATTTTGCCGCCACGCTGCGGAAAACCGACGTCCCGGTCGAACAACCATTCGTCCACTCCCCTGAAGATCGCTACCAGCCCTTTGCGCTTACCGACGTGCAGCAGGCTTACCTGGTGGGGCGTCAGCCGGGCTTTGCCCTGGGCGGCGTCGGCTCACATTTCTTTGTTGAATTTGAAATTGCCGATCTGGACCTCACCCGGCTGGAGACGGTCTGGAACCGATTAATCGCCCGCCACGATATGCTGCGCGCCATCGTGCGTGATGGACAGCAACAGGTGCTCGAACAGACGCCCCCCTGGGTGATACCCGCACACACCCTCCATACGCCTGAAGAGGCGTTGCGGGTGCGCGAAAAACTGGCGCATCAGGTACTCAACCCCGAAGTGTGGCCGGTATTCGATCTCCAGGTCGGATACGTGGACGGGATGCCTGCCCGCCTGTGGCTGTGTCTGGATAACCTGTTGCTTGACGGTCTGAGCATGCAGATCCTGCTGGCGGAGCTGGAGCACGGCTACCGCTACCCGCAACAGCTGCTTCCGCCTCTGCCCGTCACCTTCAGGGATTATCTGCAACAGCCCTCGCTACAGTCGCCCAATCCAGATTCTCTGGCATGGTGGCAGGCGCAGCTTGATGATATTCCTCCGGCGCCTGCGTTGCCGCTGCGCTGCTTGCCTCAGGAGGTTGAAACACCGCGCTTCGCCCGCCTGAACGGCGCGCTGGACAGCACGCGCTGGCATCGGCTGAAAAAACGGGCGGCTGACGCCCATCTCACCCCGTCGACCGTGCTGTTGTCGGTGTGGTCAACGGTTCTCTCTGCATGGAGTGCGCAGCCTGAGTTCACGCTTAACCTTACGCTTTTCGACAGGCGACCGCTGCACCCGCAAATCAACCAGATTCTGGGCGATTTCACCTCGCTGATGTTGCTGAGCTGGCATCCCGGCGAAAGCTGGCTGCACAGCGCGCAGTCACTACAGCAGCGGCTGAGCCAGAACCTCAACCACCGCGATGTGTCGGCCATCCGCGTGATGCGTCAACTGGCGCAACGGCAAAACGTGCCTGCCGTTCCGATGCCCGTCGTCTTTACCAGCGCGCTGGGCTTTGAGCAGGATAACTTCCTCGCCCGGCGTAATCTGCTCAAACCGGTCTGGGGCATCTCCCAGACGCCGCAGGTCTGGCTCGATCACCAGGTTTATGAATCCGAAGGCGAACTGCGCTTTAACTGGGATTTTGTCGCCGCGCTGTTTCCTGCCGGACAGGTGGAGCGCCAGTTTGAACAGTATTGCGCATTGCTAAACCGAATGGCCGAGGATGAAAGCGGCTGGCAACTGCCGCTCGCCGCGCTGGTGCCTCCCGTTAAACACGCAGGGCAATGCGCAGAACGCTCACCGCGCGTATGCCCTGAGCACTCTCAGCCACACATTGCGGCGGACGAGAGCACCGTCAGCCTGATTTGCGACGCCTTCCGCGAGGTGGTTGGCGAGTCTGTCACACCCGCAGAAAACTTCTTTGAGGCGGGTGCAACGTCGCTGAATCTGGTGCAACTGCACGTTTTGTTACAACGTCACGAATTTTCCACCCTGACGTTGCTTGACCTCTTCACCCACCCTTCTCCTGCCGCCCTGGCCGATTATCTGGCCGGCGTCGCCACGGTGGAGAAAACAAAACGTCCTCGCCCTGTTCGCCGTCGTCAGCGGCGGATATAGCGCGAAGCAAACTGATTTTCCCCGGAACGCCATCGCGAACGCATGGCGTTCCATTGACTTTGTGAATCTTAGGAAACGGGACCGATTATGGATAACTTGCGCTTCTCTTCTGCGCCGACAGCAGATTCCATTGATGCATCGATCGCTCAACACTACCCGGACTGCGAACCTGTCGCGGTTATCGGCTACGCCTGCCATTTTCCTGAATCGCCGGATGGCGAAACGTTCTGGCAAAATCTGCTGGAAGGTCGTGAATGCAGCCGACGTTTTACGCGCGAAGAGCTTCTGGCCGTGGGTCTGGATGCCGCCATCATTGACGATCCTCATTATGTCAATATCGGTACGGTGTTAGACAACGCCGACTGCTTCGACGCCACCCTGTTTGGCTATTCGCGACAGGAAGCGGAGTCGATGGACCCGCAGCAGCGCCTGTTTTTGCAGGCGGTCTGGCATGCGCTGGAACATGCCGGTTATGCCCCCGGCGCCGTCCCCCATAAGACCGGCGTTTTCGCCTCTTCCCGGATGAGTACCTACCCCGGTCGCGAAGCATTGAACGTGACAGAAGTCGCGCAGGTAAAGGGTCTGCAATCTCTGATGGGCAATGATAAAGACTATATTGCCACCCGCGCCGCGTACAAACTCAACCTGCACGGCCCGGCGTTATCGGTACAGACCGCCTGCTCCAGTTCGCTGGTTGCCGTGCATCTGGCCTGTGAAAGCCTGCGCGCAGGCGAATCCGATATGGCGGTTGCCGGCGGCGTGGCGCTCTCTTTCCCCCAGCAAGCGGGCTACCGCTACCAGCCCGGAATGATTTTCTCTCCTGATGGTCACTGTCGTCCTTTTGACACCTCGGCTGAGGGCACCTGGGCCGGTAACGGTCTCGGCTGCGTGGTGCTGCGTCGCCTGAGAGACGCGCTGCTGTCAGGCGATCCGATTATCTCGGTGATCCTCTCCAGCGCGGTCAACAACGACGGCAACAGAAAGGTCGGCTATACCGCCCCTTCCGTCGCAGGGCAACAGGCAGTCATCGAAGAGGCGTTAATGCTGGCGGCGATCGACGACAGGCAGGTAGGTTACATTGAAACCCACGGCACCGGCACACCGCTGGGCGACGCGATTGAAATTGAAGCGTTACGCAACGTCTATGCGCCTCGCCCGCAGGATCAGCGCTGTGCGCTCGGCTCCGTGAAAAGTAATATGGGCCATCTGGATACCGCGGCGGGCATTGCCGGACTGCTGAAAACCGTTCTGGCAGTCAGCCGCGGGCAAATTCCACCCTTACTGAATTTTCACACCCCCAACCCAGCGCTGAAACTTGAAGAGAGTCCCTTTACCATACCGGTGTCGGCGCAGGCGTGGCAGGACGAAATGCGCTATGCGGGCGTCTCCTCCTTTGGTATTGGCGGCACCAACTGCCATATGATCGTCGCCTCGCTGCCCGACGCGCTCAACGCGCGCCTCCCCAATACGGATGGCGGCAGAAAAAGTACCGCGCTGCTGCTCAGCGCCGCCAGCGACAGCGCGTTGCGGCGGCTGGCGACGGATTATGCCGGGGCGCTGAGGGAGAATACGGATGCCAGCAATCTGGCCTTCACAGCCCTGCACGCGCGCCGTCTCGATCTTCCCTTCCGCCTGGCGGCGCCATTAAACCGTGAAACCGCCGCGGCGCTCAGCGCCTGGGCCGGTGAGAAATCGGGGGCGCTGGTTTACAGCGGCCACGGCGCCAGCGGCAAGCAGGTATGGCTGTTTACCGGCCAGGGCTCGCACTGGCGCACTATGGGTCAGACAATGTACCAGCACTCAACGGCGTTTGCCGACACGCTGGATCGCTGTTTTTCCGCCTGTAGCGAAATGCTCACGCCGTCACTGCGCGAAGCGATGTTTAACCCCGATTCGGCGCAGCTGGACAATATGGCCTGGGCGCAGCCAGCGATTGTCGCGTTTGAAATCGCGATGGCGGCGCACTGGCGCGCTGAAGGACTGAAGCCAGACTTCGCCATTGGGCATTCCGTCGGTGAATTTGCCGCTGCCGTTGTCTGCGGACACTATACGATTGAACAGGTCATGCCACTGGTTTGTCGACGCGGCGCGCTAATGCAGCAGTGCGCAAGCGGCGCGATGGTAGCGGTATTTGCAGACGAAGACACGCTGATGCCGCTGGCTCGCCAGTTTGAGCTGGATCTCGCCGCCAACAACGGTACGCAACATACGGTATTTTCCGGGCCGGAAGCCCGTCTCGCGGTATTTTGCGCCACGCTCTCGCAGCATGACATTAACTATCGTCGCCTGAGCGTAACCGGCGCGGCGCACTCCGCTTTACTGGAGCCGATACTCGATCGGTTCCAGGACGCCTGCGCGGGGCTGCACGCGGAGCCGGGGAAAATACCGATTATTTCCACGCTCACCGCCGACGTCATTGATGAGTCAACGCTCAACCAGGCGGATTACTGGCGCCGACACATGCGCCAGCCGGTGCGTTTTATCCAGAGTATTCAGGTGGCGCATCAGCTCGGCGCCCGCGTTTTTCTGGAGATGGGGCCCGATGCCCAGTTGGTTGCTTCCGGGCAACGCGAATACCGCGATAACGCATACTGGATAGCCAGCGCCCGGCGTAACAAAGAGGCGAGCGATGTCCTCAATCAGGCCCTGCTCCAGCTTTACGCTGCCGGCGTCGCCCTACCGTGGGCCGACCTGCTGGCGGGCGATGGACAACGTATCGCTGCGCCATGTTATCCGTTTGATACTGAGCGTTACTGGAAAGAGCGTGTCTCCCCGGCCTGCGAGCCTGCCGACGCAGCGCTGTCTGCCGGGCTGGAGGTGGCGAGTCGCGCCGCGACAGCGCTCGATCTCCCCCGTCTGGAAGCGCTTAAACAGTGCGCCACGCGACTGCACGCCATCTACGTCGATCAACTGGTACAACGCTGTACCGGCGATGCCATTGAGAACGGCGTGGACGCCATGACCATCATGCGCCGTGGACGTCTGCTGCCCCGCTACCAGCAGCTACTCCAGCGCCTGCTGAATAACTGCGTGGTCGACGGCGATTACCGCTGCACCGACGGGCGATACGCTCGCGCCCGCCCCATTGAACATCAACAGCGGGAATCACTGCTGACGGAACTTGCCGGTTATTGTGAAGGTTTTCAGGCTATTCCCGACACCATCGCCCGTGCCGGCGATCGGTTATATGACATGATGAGCGGCGCGGAAGAACCGGTGGCGATTATCTTCCCGCAAAGCGCCTCCGACGGCGTGGAGGTGCTGTATCAGGAATTCAGCTTTGGCCGCTATTTCAACCAAATCGCCGCCGGGGTATTACGCGGCATTGTCCAGACGCGTCAGCCCCGCCAGCCGTTGCGTATTCTTGAAGTTGGCGGCGGCACCGGCGGCACCACCGCGTGGCTGCTGCCGGAACTCAACGGCGTTCCGGCGCTGGAGTACCACTTCACCGATATCTCGGCGCTGTTCACCCGCCGCGCCCAGCAGAAATTCGCCGACTATGATTTTGTGAAGTATAGCGAGCTGGATCTCGAAAAAGAGGCGCAGTCTCAGGGCTTCCAGGCACAGTCTTACGATCTTATCGTGGCGGCGAACGTGATTCACGCCACCCGCCATATTGGCCGCACGCTCGATAATCTGCGCCCCCTGCTCAAGCCGGGCGGGCGCCTGCTGATGCGCGAAATCACCCAGCCAATGCGTCTGTTTGACTTCGTTTTCGGCCCGCTGGTTCTTCCGCTACAGGATCTCGACGCCCGCGAAGGTGAGTTATTCCTCACCACCGCTCAGTGGCAGCAACAGTGCCGCCACGCCGGATTCAGCAAAGTGGCGTGGCTACCACAGGATGGCAGCCCGACCGCCGGGATGAGCGAACATATCATTCTCGCCACGCTGCCCGGTCAGGCGGTTAGCGCCGTAACATTCACCGCGCCATCAGAACCCGTGTTGGGACAGGCGCTGACGGATAACGGTGATTATCTCGCCGACTGGTCTGATTGCGCAGGTCAGCCCGAACGGTTTAACGCCCGCTGGCAGGAGGCCTGGCGTCTGCTCTCACAGCGTCATGGCGACGCTCTGCCTGTGGAACCGCCCCCCGTCGTCGCCCCGGAGTGGCTGGGGGAGGTCCGTTTAAGCTGGCAAAACGAAGCCTTTTCCCGCGGTCAGATGCGCGTTGAAGCCCGTCATCCTGCTGGCGAGTGGCTGCCGCTATCGCCCGCCGCGCCTCTTCCTGCGCCGCAGACGCATTATCAATGGCGCTGGACGCCCCTCAGCATCGCCAGCGTTGACCATCCGCTTACCTTCAGCTTCAGCGCCGGTACGCTTGCGCGCAGCGACGAGCTGGCGCAATACGGCATCATTCACGATCCGCACGCCTCTTCGCGACTGATGATTGTTGAGGAGAGCGAGGATACGCTGGCCTTAGCGGAGAAAGTGATAGCAGCGCTCACCGCCAGCGCAACCGGATTGATTGTGGTCACCCGCCGCGCGTGGCGAGTCGAGGAAAATGAGGCACTCTCTGCGTCCCATCACGCGCTATGGGCCTTGCTTCGCGTCGCGGCCAACGAACAGCCGGAACGGTTGATTGCCGCCATCGATCTCGCCGAAAACACCCCGTGGGAAACGCTGCATCAAGGGTTGAGCACAGTCTCACTATCACAGCGCTGGCTTGCCGCGCGGGGTGACACCCTCTGGCTCCCTTCACTGGCGCCCAATACGGGATGCGCCGCCGAATTACCGGCAAACGTGTTTACCGGCGATAACCGCTGGCATCTGGTGACCGGAGCGTTTGGCGGATTAGGCCGCCTTGCCGTGAACTGGCTCAGAGAAAAAGGGGCGCGACGCATCGCCCTGCTGGCGCCGCGCGTGGATGAGTCATGGCTACGCGATGTGGAGGGCGGGCAGACGCGCGTCTGCCGTTGTGATGTGGGCGATGCCGGGCAACTGGCCACGGTTCTTGACGATCTGGCGGCCAACGGCGGCATTGCCGGAGCGATTCATGCCGCTGGCGTATTGGCTGACGCGCCCTTGCAGGAGCTTGATGACCACCAGCTGGCCACCGTTTTTGCGGTAAAAGCGCAGGCGGCAAACCAGCTGTTGCAAACCCTGCGCAACCACGACGGACGCTATCTTATTCTCTACTCTTCCGCTGCCGCCACCCTCGGCGCGCCGGGTCAGAGCGCCCATGCGCTGGCCTGCGGCTACCTGGACGGGCTGGCCCAGCAGTTTTCCACCCTTGATGCGCCGAAAACGCTCTCTGTCGCCTGGGGCGCATGGGGAGAAAGCGGTCGGGCGGCCACGCCGGAAATGCTGGCGACGCTCGCCAGCCGTGGTATGGGCGCGTTAAGCGATGCCGAAGGCTGCTGGCACCTGGAACAGGCGGTGATGCGCGGTGCCCCGTGGCGACTGGCGATGCGCGTTTTTACCGACAAAATGCCCCCATTACAACAGGCTCTGTTTAACATCAGCGCCACAGAAAAAGCCGCAACGCCGATCATTCCTCCTGCTGATGACAACGCCTTTAACGGCAGCCTGAGCGATGAAACGGCGGTGATGGCATGGCTGAAAAAGCGGATTGCGATTCAGCTAAGGCTGAGCGATCCGGCGTCACTGCATCCAAACCAGGATCTGTTGCAACTCGGCATGGACTCGCTGCTCTTCCTTGAACTCAGTAGCGATATTCAGCACTACCTGGGCGTACGCATCAATGCGGAACGGGCGTGGCAGGATCTGTCTCCTCATGGAATCACGCAGCTTATCTGTTCTAAGCCAGAGACGACGCCTGCCGCTTCGCAGCCGGAAGTGTTGCAGCACGACGCCGACGAGCGTTATGCGCCCTTCCCTTTGACGCCCATTCAGCACGCCTACTGGCTGGGGCGAACCCACCTCATTGGCTATGGCGGCGTCGCCTGTCACGTCCTGTTTGAGTGGGATAAACGCCACGATGAGTTCGATCTCGCCATACTGGAGAAAGCATGGAACCAGCTCATCGCACGCCACGATATGTTGCGCATGGTGGTTGATGCCGACGGGCAACAGCGAATCCTGGCGACAACGCCGGAGTATCACATCCAGCGTGACGATCTGCGCGCGCTTTCCCCGGAAGAACAGCGCATCGCGCTGGAAAAACGGCGGCATGAACTGAGCTATCGTGTTTTGCCTGCCGACCAGTGGCCTCTCTTTGAACTGGTGGTCAGCGAAATCGACGATTGCCATTACCGTCTGCACATGAACCTCGACCTTTTGCAGTTCGATGTGCAGAGTTTTAAAGTCATGATGGACGATCTGGCGCAGGTCTGGCGCGGTGAAACGCTGGCGCCGCTCGCTATTACCTTCCGTGATTATGTGATGGCTGAACAGGCGCGCCGACAGACATCGGCATGGCACGATGCCTGGGATTACTGGCAGGAAAAACTGCCGCAACTGCCTTTAGCGCCAGAGCTGCCGGTGGTTGAGACGCCCCCGGAAACGCCACACTTCACCACCTTCAAATCGACGATCGGCAAGACAGAATGGCAGGCCGTGAAACAGCGCTGGCAGCAGCAAGGCGTCACACCGTCTGCCGCGCTGCTCACGCTGTTTGCCGCCACCCTTGAGCGCTGGAGCCGCACCACGGCATTTACGCTGAACCTGACGTTCTTCAATCGCCAGCCGATCCATCCGCAAATCAACCAGTTGATTGGTGATTTTACCTCCGTCACGCTGGTTGATTTTAACTTCTCAACGCCGGTGACGTTGCAAGAGCAGATGCAGCAGACCCAACAGCGCCTCTGGCAAAACATGGCGCACAGTGAAATGAACGGTGTTGAGGTGATCCGTGAGCTGGGCCGCCTGCACGGGTCACAACGTCAACCGCTGATGCCGGTAGTGTTTACCAGTATGCTGGGGATGACGCTGGAAGGCATGACTATCGATCAGGCGATGAGCCATCTGTTCGGCGAACCCTGCTATGTGTTCACGCAAACGCCGCAGGTCTGGCTGGATCATCAGGTCATGGAGAGCGACGGCGAGTTGATGTTTAGCTGGTACTGCATGGACAACGTGCTGGAACCCGGCGCTGCCGGGGCGATGTTTAATGACTACTGCGCCATCCTGCAAGCCGTCATCGCCGCCCCTGAAAGCCTGAAGACTCTCGCCAGCGGCATCGCCGGGCACATTCCCCGCCGACGCTGGCCGCTGAACGCGCAGGCGGACTACGACCTGCGGGATATTGAGCAGGCGACGCTCGAATACCCCGGCATCCGGCAGGCCAGAGCGGAAATGACCGAACAGGGCGCGTTGACGCTGGATATCGTAATGGCCGACGATCCGTCGCCATCAGCGGCGACGCCTGATGAGCACGAACTTACCCAACTGGCGCTGTCGTTGCCTGAGCAGGCGCAGCTTGATGAGCTGGAGGCGACCTGGCGCTGGCTGGAGGCGCGTGCGCTACAGGGGATCGCGGCTACGCTAAATCGTCACGGCCTGTTTACCACGCCGGAGATCGCCCATCGCTTTAGCGCAATAGTACAGGCGCTGTCCGCGCAAGCGTCTCACCAGCGTCTGCTGCGCCAGTGGCTACAGTGTCTGACGGAAAGAGCGTGGTTAATCCGCGAGGGTGAAAGCTGGCGCTGCCGCGTTCCGCTCAGCGAGATTCCTGAGCCTCAGGAAGCGTGCCCGCCAAGCCAATGGAGCCAGGCGCTGGCGCAGTATCTGGAAACCTGCATCGCCCGGCACGACGCCCTCTTCTCCGGGCAGTGTTCACCGCTGGAATTGCTGTTCAACGAGCAGCATCGCGTGACTGACGCGCTGTATCGCGACAACCCCGCCAGCGCCTGTCTGAATCGCTATACCGCGCAGATTGCCGCCTTGTGCAGCGCAGAACGGATTCTGGAGGTTGGCGCCGGAACCGCAGCCACTACCGCGCCGGTGCTGAAGGCCACGCGGAACACGCGGCAGTCGTACCACTTCACGGACGTCTCCGCGCAGTTCCTCAATGACGCCAGAGCCCGTTTCCATGATGAATCGCAGGTGTCTTATGCCTTGTTCGACATCAACCAGCCGCTGGATTTCACCGCCCACCCGGAGGCGGGTTACGACCTGATCGTTGCCGTCAATGTGCTCCACGACGCCAGCCATGTCGTCCAGACGTTGCGCAGATTAAAACTGTTGCTGAAAGCCGGCGGACGTTTGCTGATCGTTGAAGCGACGGAGCGAAACAGCGTATTCCAGCTGGCGAGCGTGGGCTTTATTGAGGGATTAAGCGGATACCGCGATTTCCGCCGCCGGGATGAGAAACCGATGCTCACCCGCTCCGCATGGCAGGAAGTTCTCGTTCAGGCCGGGTTTGCAAACGAGCTGGCGTGGCCCGCGCAGGAATCGTCGCCGCTGCGCCAGCATCTGCTGGTGGCGCGTTCGCCTGGCGTAAATCGCCCGGATAAAGAAGCCGTGAGCCGCTATTTACAGCAGCGCTTTGGCACCGGTCTGCCCGTTTTACAGATCCGGCAAAGAGAAGCGTTATTTACGCCGCTGCATGCCCCGTCTGATGCGCTGATTGAGCCAGCCAAACCCACGCCAGTTGCCGGGGGGAATCCGGCGCTGGAAAAACAGATGGCTGAACTCTGGCAATCGCTGCTGTCTCGCCCCGTGGCAAGGCATCACGACTTTTTCGAACTGGGCGGCGACAGCCTGATGGCGACAAGGATGGTCGCGCAGCTAAACCGGAGAGGGATTGCCAGGGCTAACCTTCAGGATCTGTTCAGCCATTCGACGCTGAGCGACTTCTGCGCCCATCTACAGGCGGCGACGTCAGGAGAGGACAACCCGATACCCCTTTGCCAGGGCGACGGCGACGAAACCCTGTTCGTCTTCCACGCTTCGGACGGCGATATCAGCGCCTGGCTGCCGCTCGCCAGCGCGCTGAACAGGCGCGTTTTCGGCCTGCAAGCAAAATCGCCGCAGCGCTTTGCCACGCTCGACCAGATGATCGATGAGTATGTCGGGTGCATCCGTCGCCAGCAGCCTCACGGCCCTTATGTGCTGGCGGGTTGGTCGTATGGCGCGTTTCTCGCGGCGGGCGCCGCACAGCGCCTGTACGCCAAAGGCGAGCAGGTTCGGATCGCGTTAATCGATCCCGTGTGCCGACAGGATTTCTGTTGCGAAAACCGGGCGGCCCTGCTGCGCCTGTTAGCCGAAGGACAAACGCCTCTGGCATTGCCCGAACATTTCGACCAGCAGACGCCCGACAGCCAGCTTGCCGACTTTATCAGCCTCGCTAAAACGGCCGGTATGGTGTCGCAAAACCTGACGCTGCAAGCGGCAGAAACGTGGCTCGACAACATCGCGCATCTGCTGCGTTTACTGACTGAGCATACGCTGGGCGAAAGCGTTCCGGTCCCCTGTTTCATGGTGTATGCCGCCGGGAGACCCGCGCGCTGGACGCCAGCAGAAACCGAGTGGCAGGGCTGGATAAACAACGCCGACGACGCTGTGATTGAAGCCAGCCACTGGCAAATCATGATGGAAGCCCCCCACGTTCAGGCTTGTGCGCAACACATTACGCGCTGGCTTTGCGCAACCTCAACGCAACCGGAGAACACGTTATGATGCCGTCCGCCTCCCCAAAACAACGCGTACTGATTGTGGGCGCCAAATTTGGCGAAATGTACCTGAATGCCTTTATGCAGCCCCCGGAGGGGCTGGAACTGGTCGGCCTGCTGGCGCAGGGAAGCGCCCGCTCAAGAGAGCTGGCCCATGCGTTTGGCATTCCGCTGTATACCTCGCCGGAACAGATAACCAGGATGCCGGATATCGCCTGTATTGTCGTGCGTTCGACCGTCGCCGGAGGAACCGGTACGCAGCTTGCCAGACACTTTCTGACGCGCGGCGTACACGTCATTCAGGAGCATCCCCTCCACCCGGATGACATCAGTTCCTTACAAACGCTGGCGCAGGAACAGGGCTGCTGCTATTGGGTAAACACGTTTTATCCGCATACGCGCGCGGGACGCGCATGGCTTCGCGATGCGCAGCAGCTGCGTCGCTGCCTGGCTAAGACGCCGCCGGTAGTCCACGTCACCACCAGCCGACAGTTGCTCTACTCCACGCTGGATTTGTTGTTGCTGGCTCTGGGCGTTGATGCCGCCGCCGTGGAGTGCGACGTGGTTGGCAGCTTTAGCGATTTCCACTGCCTGAGACTCTTCTGGCCGGAGGGAGAAGCCTGTCTGCTGCTTCAGCGCTATCTCGATCCTGACGATCCAGATATGCATAGCCTTATCATGCACCGCCTGCTGCTGGGCTGGCCGGAAGGTCATCTTTCGCTGGAGGCGAGCTACGGCCCCGTCATCTGGTCATCCAGCCTGTTTGTCGCAGACCATCAGGAGAACGTCCACAGTCTCTACCGCAGACCGGAGATCCTGCGCGATCCGCCGGGTCTGACGCGCAGCGTGGCGCCCCTGAGCTGGCGTGACTGCTGCGAAACCGTCGGGCCGGAGGGCGTCAGCTGGTTGCTACACCAGTTGCGCAGCCATCTGGCGGGCGAACATCCACCAGCGGCCTGTCAAAGCGTACATCAGATCGCGTTATCACGTTTATGGCAGCAGATTTTACGTAAGACCGGCAATGCGGAGATCAGACGCCTGACGCCGCCACACCACGACCGGTTAGCCGGTTTCTACAACGATGATGATAAGGAGGCGCTGTGACGCAATCTGCAATGTGCATCCCGCTATGGCCCGCCCGGAACGGCAATACTGCACATCTGGTCATGTGCCCTTTCGCTGGCGGCAGCAGTAGCGCGTTTCGCCACTGGCAAGCTGAGCAACTGGCTGATTGCGCGCTTTCTCTGGTGACCTGGCCGGGGCGCGATCGCCTTCGCCATCTGGAACCGCTCAGAAGCATTACACAACTGGCGGCACTGCTGGCGAACGAACTGGAAGCATCCGTATCGCCTGACACGCCGCTTTTACTCGTCGGGCACAGCATGGGAGCGCAGGTGGCGTTTGAAACCTGCCGACTTCTGGAGCAACGGGGGCATGCGCCGCAAGGACTGATTATTTCCGGGTGCCATGCCCCGCATCTGCATTCTGAACGCCAGCTCAGCCATCGCGATGATGCCGACTTTATCGCTGAACTGATAGACATTGGCGGATGTTCTCCTGAACTGCGGGAAAACCAGGAATTAATGTCACTGTTTCTTCCTCTTCTGCGCGCTGATTTTTACGCCACCGAGAGCTATTACTACGACTCGCCCGACGTCTGTCCGCCGCTGCGCACGCCTGCGCTGTTATTGTGCGGCAGCCACGATCGCGAAGCCTCCTGGCAGCAGGTCGATGCCTGGCGTCAGTGGCTGAGCCACGTTACAGGCCCGGTGGTGATTGACGGCGATCATTTCTACCCCATTCAACAAGCCCGGTCCTTTTTTACGCAGATTGTCCGCCATTTTCCCCACGCATTTTCTGCAATGACCGCTTTGCAAAAACAGCCCAGCACTTCAGAAAGGTGACGCATGAATTCTTCCTTTGAATCTCTGATTGAACAGTATCCCTTACCCATTGCCGAACAATTGCGCCACTGGGCGGCCCGTTATGCCTCGCGAATTGCCGTCGTTGATGCAAAGGGGTCGTTAACCTACAGCGCGCTTGATGCACGGGTCGACGAACTTGCCGCAGGTCTGTCATCACTGGGTTTGCGTTCGGGGGAGCATGTAATTGTGCAGCTTCCCAACGACAACGCGTTTGTTACCCTGCTGTTCGCCTTGTTAAGACTGGGCGTTATCCCCGTGCTGGCGATGCCCTCGCAACGGGCGCTGGATATCGACGCGCTGATTGAGCTGGCGCAACCCGTCGCTTACGTTATTCACGGGGAAAACCACGCAGAGCTGGCCCGACAGATGGCGCACAAACACGCCTGCTTGCGTCATGTTCTGGTCGCTGGAGAGACCGTGAGCGACGATTTTACGCCGCTCTTCTCCCTTCACGGTGAGCGGCAGGCGTGGCCGCAGCCTGATGTTTCCACCACCGCGTTGCTGCTGCTTTCAGGCGGCACAACCGGCACACCCAAACTCATCCCGCGCCGACATGCCGACTATAGCTATAACTTCAGCGCTTCTGCTGAACTGTGCGGCATCAGCCAACAGAGCGTGTATCTCGCCGTCCTCCCGGTGGCGCATAACTTTCCGCTGGCCTGCCCCGGCATTCTGGGAACGCTTGCCTGCGGCGGAAAAGTGGTGCTGACCGACAGCGCCAGCTGTGATGAGGTGATGCCTTTAATCGCGCAGGAAGGCGTGACTCACGTCGCCCTGGTTCCGGCGCTGGCGCAATTATGGGTGCAGGCCAGGGAGTGGGAAGACAGCGACCTTTCGTCGCTGCGCGTCATTCAGGCGGGCGGCGCCCGGCTCGACCCGACGCTTGCTGAGCAGGTTATCGCCACCTTTGACTGTACCCTGCAACAGGTCTTCGGTATGGCGGAAGGCCTGCTCTGTTTTACCCGGCTGGACGATCCGCATACCACCATTCTCCACAGCCAGGGGCGCCCGTTATCCCCTCGGGATGAAATCCGCATCGTTGATCAAGACGAGAACGACGTCGCGCCGGGCGAAACCGGGCAATTGTTAACGCGCGGCCCTTATACCATTTCGGGCTATTACCGCGCCCCTGCCCACAACGCGCAGGCTTTTACCGCGCAAGGGTTTTACCGCACAGGCGACAATGTCAGGCTGGATGAGGCGGGGAACCTGCACGTTGAGGGGCGCATAAAAGAGCAGATCAACCGCGCCGGAGAAAAAATAGCCGCGGCTGAAGTGGAATCGGCACTGATGCGTTTAGCGGAAGTGCAAGATTGCGCGGTGGTCGCCGCGCCGGACACGCTGCTTGGCGAGCGGATTTGCGCGTTTATCATCGCGCAGCAGATGCCAACTGACTACCAACAACTGCGTCAACAACTGACCCGTATGGGACTCAGCGCGTGGAAAATTCCTGACCAAATCGAGTATCTGGACCACTGGCCGCTCACCGCCGTCGGCAAGATAGACAAAAAACGCCTGACGGCTCTCGCCGTCGACCGTTATCGCCATTCAGCCCAATAAGCGCAAACCGACCCGAAACAGGTTGAAATAAACCCGTTTCGGGTAGCACCACTATTAGAAATAGTTATCATTTTCAATTCACCATTGTCGGTATTTTTGGCGTTTCGCCGTCTTACAGGGACTCACAACAATGAAAATGACACGGCTTTATCCTCTGGCCTTGGGGGGATTATTGCTCCCCGCCATTGCTAATGCCCAGACTTCACAGCAAGACGAAAGCACGCTGGTGGTTACCGCCAGTAAACAATCTTCCCGCTCGGCATCAGCCAACAATGTCTCGTCTACCGTTGTCAGCGCGCCGGATTTAAGCGACGCCGGCGTTACCGCCAGCGACAAACTCCCCAGAGTGTTGCCCGGGCTTAATATTGAAAATAGCGGAAACATGCTTTTTTCGACGATCTCGCTACGCGGCGTCTCTTCGGCGCAGGACTTCTATAACCCCGCCGTCACCCTGTATGTCGATGGCGTCCCTCAGCTTTCCACCAACACCATCCAGGCGCTTACCGATGTGCAAAGCGTGGAGTTGCTGCGAGGCCCACAGGGAACGTTATATGGCAAAAGCGCTCAGGGCGGGATCATCAACATCGTCACCCAGCAGCCGGACAGCACGCCGCGCGGCTATATTGAAGGCGGTGTCAGCAGCCGCGACAGTTATCGAAGTAAGTTCAACCTGAGCGGCCCCATTCAGGATGGACTGCTGTACGGCAGCGTCACCCTGTTACGTCAGGTTGATGACGGCGACATGATTAACCCCGCGACGGGAAGCGATGATTTAGGCGGCACCCGCGCCAGCATAGGGAATGTGAAACTGCGTCTGGCGCCGGACGACCAGCCCTGGGAAATGGGCTTTGCCGCCTCACGCGAATGTACCCGCGCCACCCAGGACGCCTATGTGGGATGGAATGATATTAAGGGCCGTAAGCTGTCGATCAGCGATGGTTCACCAGACCCGTACATGCGGCGCTGCACTGACAGCCAGACCCTGAGTGGGAAATACACCACCGATGACTGGGTTTTCAACCTGATCAGCGCCTGGCAGCAGCAGCATTATTCGCGCACCTTCCCTTCCGGTTCGTTAATCGTCAATATGCCTCAGCGCTGGAATCAGGATGTGCAGGAGCTGCGCGCCGCAACCCTGGGCGATGCGCGTACCGTTGATATGGTGTTTGGGCTGTACCGGCAGAACACCCGCGAGAAGTTAAATTCAGCCTACGACATGCCGACAATGCCTTATTTAAGCAGTACCGGCTATACCACCGCTGAAACGCTGGCCGCATACAGTGACCTGACCTGGCATTTAACCGATCGTTTTGATATCGGCGGCGGCGTGCGCTTCTCGCATGATAAATCCAGTACACAATATCACGGCAGCATGCTCGGCAACCCGTTTGGCGACCAGGGTAAGAGCAATGACGATCAGGTGCTCGGACAGCTATCGGCAGGCTATATGCTGACCGACGACTGGAGAGTGTATACCCGTGTAGCCCAGGGATATAAACCTTCCGGGTACAACATCGTGCCTACTGCGGGTCTTGATGCCAAACCGTTCGTCGCCGAGAAATCCATCAACTATGAACTTGGCACCCGCTACGAAACCGCTGACGTCACGCTGCAAGCCGCGACGTTTTATACCCACACCAAAGACATGCAGCTTTACTCTGGCCCGGTCGGGATGCAGACATTAAGCAATGCAGGTAAAGCCGACGCCACCGGCGTTGAGCTTGAAGCGAAATGGCGGTTTGCGCCGGGCTGGTCATGGGATATCAATGGCAACGTGATCCGTTCCGAATTCACCAATGACAGTGAGTTGTATCACGGCAACCGGGTGCCGTTCGTACCACGTTATGGCGCGGGAAGCAGCGTGAACGGCGTGATTGATACGCGCTATGGCGCACTGATGCCCCGACTGGCGGTTAATCTGGTCGGGCCGCATTATTTCGATGGCGACAACCAGTTGCGGCAAGGCACCTATGCCACCCTGGACAGCAGCCTGGGCTGGCAGGCGACTGAACGGATGAACATTTCCGTCTATGTCGATAACCTGTTTGACCGTCGTTACCGTACCTATGGCTACATGAACGGCAGCAGCGCCGTCGCGCAGGTCAATATGGGGCGCACCGTCGGTATCAATACGCGAATTGATTTCTTCTGATCCTTTAAATAAACAGGGATGCCGTCACAGCATCCCTGACGCGCTTATCCCGCCCAGGGCAGCTCCGCCCAGGTTATCAATTGCCACATCCCCCCTGCCTCTTTGTCTATGATGTACGTTTAAGAGGATGCTATGGGTGTACAGAAATCTTCGCCTGAAAAGGTAGTATTGGAAGGTGTTATCCCTGGAACATCCCGTCTATCGCCCCTCATTTGCGATGCAAATAACAATTGATCTTTACCCATTCAAGCTAAACCTGATTACTCAGTAAAACCAGGCAATGTCTTTTCCTTGTTTCGAAAACGATTTCCTTAAATGTGCGCTTATGGTGACTAAAAACTACACTTTTACTTAAATTTAAGTGTACACTCTTTACGAAAACGTTTTCGATAAATAACGACAGGAGATGAGTATGAGCTGGAGTGGACGTGCAATACGCTCGACGATTGATAAAAGCGGTGAACTTGTGCTGTCTCTGGAGCAGGTCGAACTGACCGAACCGGGCGACGATGAGGTGATCGTCAGGATCGAGGCGACCCCGGTTAACCCCAGCGACAGCGGCATGCTGTTAGGCCCGGCGGATCTATCTGATATTCGGGAATTCGACAGCCGTGTCACGATGACTGTCCCATCAGAACGTCTGGCGGCTATCGCTGGCCGCCTGGGACAACCCATGCCTGTTGGAAACGAAGGCGCGGGTACCGTCGTGGCCGCAGGGAAAAATGCACAAGCCTTTATCGGTAAACGTGTCGGGATGTCCGGTGGTGGTATGTACGCCGATTACCGCAGGACAGATATGCACAATCTGATTGTGCTGCCCGAGGGCGTGGAAGCAGCCGATGGCGCCTCTATTTTTATTAATCCACTCACCGCACTCGGTTTTGTGGAGACGGCACTTCGGGAAGGCCATAAAGCGCTTGTTCATACCGCAGCGGCATCGAATCTTGGTCAGATGCTACAGCGCATCTGTCTGGCCGATGGTATTCCGTTAATCAATATCGTGCGCACCACTGAGCAGGAAAAAATCCTGCGCGAACTGGGTGCGACTTATGTGCTCAACAGCAAAGAGCCTGATTTTGCTGCCCGGTTGACCGATGCGATTGAAGAGACCGGCGCGACCGTTGCTTTTGATGCCATCGGCGGCGGCAAACTGGGTATTGAAATTATAAATGCTATGGAGCGCGCGGCCGCCCGCAAAACCGCAGCCTATAGCCGCTACGGTTCCACTCTCTTTAAGCAGCTGTATATCTATGGCGGGCTGGACAGTGCCCCGACAGTCCTCGATCGTGGCGGGCTCGGCTATGCCTGGAGCATATCGGGATGGCTGCTGTTTAACTATCTCAACACGGTTTCCCCGGCGGTTCTTCAGCGACTGCGCCAGCGGATCGTCGATGAACTGACGACCACCTTCGCCAGCCGCTACACGCGGACCATCGGCCTGGCCGATCTGCTTGATCCTGATGTCTTACGCGCGCTTGAACGCAAAGCGACGGGCGAAAAATTCCTGATTGATCCGCGAGTGGGCTGAATGCCCACCTGTGAAAAAACCACTTTAACCAGAATAAGCCTTCTCATGAGGCATGGAGAATCCGCATGACAAATTTAGTGAAAATTATCCGGTTCCACGAAAAAGGAAGCGCAGATGTTTTACGTATCGATGAGCTCACTCTACCAGAACCAGGTCCGGGTGAAGTTCGCCTGCGGGTAAAAGCCATTGGGCTGAACCGCGCCGAGGTGATGTTCCGCGAAGGGCAATATTTCCTGGAACCTACTCTACCATCAAACATTGGTTATGAAGCCTCCGGGATTGTCGAGGCGGTTGGCTCGGGCGTGGATGCCGGGCTTATCGGGAAAATCCGCTCCACAGTTCCTGCTTTCCCACTTAATCAATACGGCGTGTATGGCGAAGTCGCTATCGTGCCCGCCGAGGCGCTCGCCGCGTATCCTGAGCGCTTATCATTCGAGGAAGGAACAAGTATCTGGATGCAGTACATCACAACCTACGGGGCGCTGGTGCATAACGGCCATGTCACCAAGGGCGATTACGTCGTGCTGACAGCAGCAACCAGCTCCATTGGGATCGCGGCAATTCAGATTGTTAAAGCAGAGGGTGGGATTGTCATCGCGACCACGCGCGGCGCCGACAAACGGGATGAACTGCTTGCTGCCGGGGCGGATCACGTTATCGTGACTAGCGAAGAAGACGTTGCAACCCGAATTATGGAAATCACCCAAGGCGCTGGCGCGCGGATCATTTTTGATAGCGTAGCTGGTTCCGGTCTGGCCGAACTGGCGCGCGCGACGGCCAAAGATGGCCTGATCATGATTTACGGTAACCTTGCGCCGGAACCGACACCGTTCCCGATTTATGAATCCTGGGGTCAGGGAGCGCAGGGTAAACCATTCAAAATGATGGGCTATACCATGTTCTCAATTACCGGCGACCCGGTCGCGCTCAAAAACGCGGAACGCTACATTTTCGAGAAGCTGGAGAGCGGGCAGCTGAAACCGCGCATCGACCGCACCTTCCCGCTTTCCGAAATCGCCAATGCACACCGCTATATGGAAAAAGGTCAGCAAATCGGGAAAATTGTTGTCGTGATTTGAGGTTGAGCCTTCGTAAAAGGAGGTTGCGAATCAGCTTATCTGCACTTCGCTGATTTGGGCGCGCTGATTCCCAAATTATTTCCATAGACAAATAAAGCCACCTGTATCTCAGGTGGCTTTATTATTATTCGATTTCCGTTACCCGGATTAATTTTCGGTTCAGGAATTCCCCCATCCCGATTTCCGATAACTCGCGCCCGAAGCCGGAGTTTTTCACACCGCCAAACGGCAGGCCCGGAGAGTCAGCAAAACAGGAGTTGATATAAACCATCCCGGAGTCAATATGCGACGCAATGCGCTGCGCATTTTTCGTATCAGCATCAAAGACGTAACCGCCCAGGCCGTAAGGCGTCGCGTTTGCCAGACGAATCGCCTCTTCTTCGCTGTCGACAACATAAAAAGAGAGTACCGGTCCAAAGGCTTCCTGAGTATAGAGTGGGTTAGCCTCAGTAATATCCGTAATAATGGTCGGTTCAAGATAGAAACCCGGACGGTCGACTCTGTTGCCACCAAAAACAATGTTTGCCCCTGCCGCTTCCGCCTCTTCAATCTGTTTCAGCAGCCCCTGCAACGCACGTTCGCTTACCAGCGGGCCGAGCAGCGTCGACGCATCCTCTGGATCGCCAACGTTGATTGCCGCAAACTTCTCTTTGAGCGCCTCCAGCATGCGTTCGCCACGCTCACGGCCAATCACAATGACGCGCTTAATATTGACGCAACCCTGCCCCGAGTTCCAGGTACGCCCCATCACAACCTGCTCTACAGCATGATCCAGCGGCGCGCCAGGCATAATAATCGCCGGATCGCTACCGCCCAGTTCAAGAATGACCTTCTTCAGATTTCTCCCGGCACGTTCGCCAACGGACGTTCCCGCCCGCTCGCTGCCCGTCAGCGCGACCCCGCGCACCCGGAAGTCGTCAATCAGGCTGGCAATCTGATCGATACTGCAAAACAGGTTGGTGTACGCCCCTTCCGGCGCGCCAGCTTCCTCAAACAACCGTGCGAACGCCAGTGCACACTGTGGGACGTTTTCCGCGTGTTTGAGCATAACGACATTACCGGCGATGAGCTGCGGCGCCGCCACGCGCACCAGCTGGTAATAAGGGAAGTTCCAGGGTTCGATCGCCAGGATAACCCCGATAGGTTCGGAGAGTAACGTCGCGCCTGGCTCACCTGGAATAGCCTGTGCCGCGAGCAAACGCTCACCGTTGGTGGCATAGTAGTCGAGAATATCCGCGACTAAATCAATTTCCATATAGCCAAAGCGCGTCACTTTCCCCATTTCAAGCGTCGGGTAGGTCACATACTCATCGCGTTTCTCACGCAGGATTTTTGCCGCCTTGCCGACAATCGCAGCACGCTCAGCCACAGACCGTAAACGCCAGTCGTCGCGATAAAGCGTGTCGGCTTTTTCCAGAGCGGAAAAGACCTCAGCATCGGTCTGCAACGGGAAAGTTTTGAGTAATTCACCTGTTGCCGGGTTAATACTTTGAAAGCTCATAAAAGGCTCCTGATGATAAATGCATAAGAGAAAATATAGGGGAACGGCGAGCCTGGGCAAACCGCATCATTTTCCCCTGTCCGTTTCATATTTAACGAAAACGTTTTCGCAAGGAATTAAAAATAAAGTTATCGTGTTCAGGCAACAGGGGCCTGAACGAACCGTACACAACCCGCGATCGGCGCATACCATTTAACAGCATATCGGGTATAAATTTCGGCCTGCGGGGAAAACTCTCCAGGGTTATCGAGCGTGCCGGCCTTAACCAGTAACATGCCGGGCATATTTGTCGCTTCGGTTACCACTGGCGAGCCGCATTCCCGGCAGAAGTGGCGGTGTGACGGCAGTCCGCTGTCGCCTGTATCGGTAAAGCATGCCGTTACTCCCTGCTGTTCATAATCACTTTTTTCCACCAGAAGGTTAACCGAGAATGCACTTCCGCTCGCTTTCTGACAATGGGTACAATGACAAACCACCACCGAGCGGGGCGGTGTTTTCATTCTGTAGCGGACGGCACCACACAGGCATCCTCCTTCCACCAACGTCATGTTCTTTCTCCTTTGTTAATTTTATCGAAAACGTTTTCGATAATTAAGTAGACAATACCCTGACCGCGTGTGGCCGTCAAGGCAGGGAAATTGGCCGGTTATGCTTTCTGGAAAAATTCACTACCGTGTGAGGAGCGCAGGATCAGCTCGGGCGACCACACCTCCTGTAGTGTTTCGACCGGTTTACCGTTCATGTGCGCCAGAAGCAGCTGGACCATTCGCTGGCCCGCTTCCTGGGTTGGCGCGGAAAAGGTGGTTAACGGCGGATTCAGGTAAGGTCCGAGCGGGTGGTTGTCGCAACCAATAATTGCCACATCGGTACCGGGGCGCTTTCCGGTTTCCACAATGGCCTGCATCGCGCCGCTGGCAATCAAATCGTGGCCGCACATGATCGCCGTTGGCGGATTTTTCATCGCCAGCAGCTTTCTGGCACCCGCTAATCCGCCTGTTTCGGACAGCTCCCCGTCAACAATCAGAGCAGGATCAAAAGACAGATTTGCGGCATCCAGCGCCGCCATGTAGCCTGCCCGCAAGTGGTGGCTGAGCATGAGGTAGTCTGGAGTATTGAGAAGCCCGATGCGGCGGTGCCCCAGGCCGATAAAGCGCGCGGTGCCGTTGCGCCCGGCAACAGTGCGGTCAATATCAACGAACGGGAAAGGATTGCCCGTTTCACTTCGTCCGAGAGTGGCAAATGGCACGCTGCGATCCTGCAAAAACTGGATTCTGGCATCCTCTTTACGCGTTCTGCCAAACATCACCGCATCAACACGCTGTTGTTCAACCAGGCGTCTGAAGCTGTCTATCTCCGATTCAATGCTTCTTCCGGTGACAATAACCAACTGATAAGGCGTTTTTTCCAGTTCCTGGTCGATTCCGGCCATTAGATCGAGAAAAAAAGGTTGTGCAAAGTGGGCCTGAGGATACGAAAGCACAAACCCGATGGTTTCCGACGTTCCGCTGCGCAAACGCCGTCCCGCCGGATCGGGCGAGAAGCCCAGTTCAGACGCGGCGGCAAGCACGCGTTGCTTCGTGGCTTTACTCACATCCTCCCGGCCATTCAGCGCCTTGGATACCGTAGAGACGGACAACCCGAGGTGCTGTGCCAGTTTTACGATATTGATCCTTTGCTTCATCCCATGCCACCAGAATTGATTGATTTATCGAAAACGATTTCGATTAAATATAACAGATTGGCTTTTTTAAAACTATCAGGATGCCCTGTCCCCACATCATTAGTACCGTGCGGACATTAGCAATGTCCCCTCCTGGTACAACGCAGTCAGTCTAAAGCGCCGTCAGGTCTGCCATAATCGTACAGCAGACCTTTTTACCGGAAAGCCCATTCCGAACCGCATTCTGGACGTTCTAGCGCAACAGTACCTTACCCAGCAGATAAGTTGTTGCCTGTCCGCCGATGTGGACTCGATCCCCCACTCGCTGGCAGCGTAAATCCCCGCCACGTTCGGCGCCCTGGTGCGCCAGCATTTGTGTTTTTTTCAGTTTTTCAGCCCAGTACGGAATTAGCATGCTATGTGCTGAACCTGTAACGGGGTCTTCCGCCACGGCTTCTCCCGGGCAAAAGAAACGGCTGACAAAATCGTATTTCTCTTCGCCGGGCGCGGTTATGCAAACCATTTTCCCCAGAGGGAGCATGGCATTAATGTTCGGGCGTAGCGCTTCTACCTGCCGTTGATTATCCAGCACGACCATGTAATCACGCGCCACGCGCACTTCTTTGCATTCTGTGATGCCCAACGTTTCCAGCAATAAGGACGGCGGCACGACAGGCTCGGTTTCCCAGGCAGGAAAATCAAGCGTCAACCACTCGCCGCTGCGTGCTACTGTCAATGGGCCAACAAACCGGGTATCAAAATGGATAGTCGCGCCCGGGTAATCAAGATGTTCAAAGATGACGTGCGCAGCAGCAAGTGTGGCATGCCCACACAGATTTATTTCCCCCTGAGTGGTAAACCAGCGCAACTCGAAGCCGTTTTCATTTGGGACAAAAAAAGCCGTTTCTGACTGGTTATGCTGTTTAGACATTTTCAATAATGTCTCATCGGGCAACCACTCGATGAGCGGACACACGGCTGCGGCATTGCCGCCAAAAGTAGCCGTGCTAAAGGCATCAACCATGTAAAAATCAATTTGTTGCATAGCGCAAACCTCGAATCGTTCTTTGAGCCCCCACACTCTACCATGCCTCGACAACGCGCAATCTCGTATTTTTCATCGCTTGATGTTCGGCTTCGGCGCCATTCCGTTGCTGGCGGTGTATCCCAATACCAGACGACATTTAAACAACGCCGCAACACCCCATTGACCTTCAAGTGAACTTTAAACTTATACTTTGAAAAAGGCCAATAGGCCGGGACGCCGTCTGAAATTGTCGAAGAGGAAGTGAGATGCAAACGATTCTGGGGGCAAGCGGACAGATTGCCCGGGAACTTGCTCGCGAGTTAACGCATTCTTACAGTGCTGAACTGAGGCTTGTAAGCCGTAATCCACAGAAGGTAAATGACAGCGATAGCCTTATGCCCGCTGATTTACTGGATGCCCGTCAGACACTGGAAGCGGTTAAAGGAAGCCGCATTGTCTATTTTGCGGCGGGTCTGCCGCCGGATGCCGACCTCTGGGAACAGCAGTTTCCGGTAATGCTGCAAAACGCGCTGAACGCGTGTCGGACAGTGGGGGCAAGTTTTGTTTATTTTGACAATACTTATATGTACCCGCAGGACAGCAGATTGCAGACCGAGGAAACGCCGTTCCTGCCGTCAGGGCGCAAAGGGCGGGTTCGGGCCCTGATGGCAAACAAAGTGCTGGAGGAGATGCGTCGGGGCGACATCCCTGTGCTTATCGGGCGCGCGCCCGAGTTTTATGGGCCGGGGAAAACCCAGAGTTTTACCAATGCCTTAATTTTAGACAGACTTAAAGCAGGGAAAAAAACACGCGTGCCATTACGTGACGACACGTTACGTACGCTCATATGGACCCCCGATGCCAGTCGGGCTTTAGCGCGTCTTGGCAACACCCCTGATGCCTTCGGTCAGACGTGGCACCTGCCCTGTTGCGATGAACGGCTCACCTATGCGCAGTTCGTTTCTCTGGCCTGTAACGTGTTCGGGAAAGAAACGTCATGGTCTGTCCTGAGCAAATTCGCCTTGTTCGCCGCCGGTATCTTTTCCAAAGGCCCACGGGAACTCCGGGAACTCCTGCCCCGCTATCAACATGATAACCTGTTTGATTCATCAAAATTTAAGCGGCGATTCCCGGACTTTCAGATAACAACGTACCGTCAGGGACTGGAAACCTTTTACCGTGAATGGAAAGCGTCGCTCACCGTAAAGAAAGACCAATAAACAGCCACGCGGGTGGTATCAATAAACCCCTGACATTAAACAGGTAGAATCAGATGAAACTCATTGAGATAACAGAAGCTGGCGGCCCTGAAGTTCTGAAGGTAAGCCAGGGAAAAATGCCGGAATGCGGCGAGAACGATGTCCTGATCTCAGTTAAAGCGGCCGGCGTGAATCGCCCGGATATTATGCAGAGAGAGGGAAAATATCCCATGCCAGAGGGTGTTACGCCGATTCCCGGGCTGGAAGTCGCGGGTATCGTACACTCAATCGGGAAAAACGTTGCTCACTTTTCAGTTGGCGATCGCGTCTGTGCGCTCACCAATGGCGGGGGATATGCAGAATTTTGCGCCGTTCCGGCAGGTCAGGTATTGCCTGTCCCACAAAATTTAAGTTTTACAGAAGCAGCTGCGCTCCCGGAAACATTCTTTACGGTATGGGCCAATCTTTTTTCGTTGGGAAAAGTGAGAAAAGAGGATGTTGTTTTGATCCACGGTGGCGCAAGCGGCATAGGGACGACCGCGCTGGCGTTGTGTAATGCCATGAATATTAAAGCGTTCAGCACCGTCGGAAGTGACGATAAAATTCCGCTCCTGCAACAATATGGGGAAATCATTAACTACAAAACCCATGATTTTGAAGAAGAAATCCTCAGCAGAACCGACGGAAAAGGCGTTGATGTTATTCTTGATATTGTCGGCGCCGCTTATTTTAACAAGAACCTTCGCCTTCTTAAAAAGGATGGTCGGCTCGTACTGATTGGATTTATGGGGGGCAGGATGGTTAAGGAATTTGATATCCAGGAACTGATTCTTAAAAGAGCGGTGGTAACCGGTTCAACGATGAGGAGCCGGGACGCCGCTGAAAAGGAAGAAATCGCCCAACAGCTCATACAAAAAGTATGGCCTTTAATCGAAGCCGGAAAGTGTAAACCCGTCATTCACCAGACAGTTAAATTTGAGGATGTCCGTCAGGCACATACATTACTGGATGCCGGAACTCATATCGGTAAAGTTATCCTTACCCTTGAATAAGCGCAAAGGGCGGGAGCATCCCCTGTCCCGCCCTGAGTAATTATACAATCCTCAGCGGGCCAGCCCCTGGTAACCGGGTTATCAGATTTGCGCCCATTAACGTTGCCGGCGTGTAGGCCCCTCCTGCAATCCGGTTCATCATCAGGTGCTCAACCACCGCTAACGCCCCCATAATGGTCAGGGTATAACCATTCGGTGTACGGATACGGGCAGTTTTTTTGTCGCCACGGGCGTTGATGGCCTCTCCCCACACAAAAGAGGGCGTCTGTTCACGTTTCATTTCTCCGGGGCCTTTCACCGTTCGGGATATATAAGCCTTGAGGAGCTTCTGAACCCACGCCAGTCGCAGCAATGGCCTGATGTAGTTTGCTCTCCGGGCCTGGGAAATCATGCGCGTCGACCCCGGCACAAAGACCTGAATGTCTGGAATACCTGTCGTGTAATACGCCGTGGACACGTCCCCCCAGGGGATTGTCATCGCGTCCTTCTCGCCATCGCCGAAGTCAATACGGCGAACTTCATAAGCAAGCGGCACGGTAATGATCTTCCCTCCTCGCCGAATTTTTCCGCCCTGCGCCAACCCCTCGATCGCTGTTTTCGCCGTACCCGGAGAAAAAACAGAGCGTGAATCGAATCCCAGGTTAAGGCGGATCGCATCCGGCAGGGCCTCCTTCAGGGCGGCCGCCACGCAGTCCGTAGGAATAACGTCAAACCCGACGCCGGGGCACAATACAACACCGGCATCCCGGGCACGGGTATTCAGCAGTTGTGCCGCTTCGAACACGCCTATCTCCCCTGTAATATCAAGATAATGGGTTCGGGTTTGCAGGCAGGCCTCCATCAAAGGCGCCGCAGTAGCGGAGAACGGCCCCGCACAATTTAATACCAGAGCACACCCTTCAAGCTGTCTGAGCAGTTCAGCCGGGTTATCAAGGGCGAAGGCGTGAGCCTCAAGCCCGAGATTGCGAGCCAGAGAGTCTACCGTTTCTTGCCTGCGCCCCGCCAGAACTGGCCTGAATCCTCGCCGTACGGCCTCACGGGCAATCATTTCTCCGGTATAACCGTTCGCGCCATAGATCATCCAGCGCGGAAATTCTGGATGGGAATGTTGCTCATTCATTGCATTAACCCCTTTAATAAATAAATTGCCCGGCTTACGTCACAGCATAACCTTAAAGTTAACTTCAAGGTCAATATACCCGTCATACTTCACGTTGCATGTACATTGGTTGTGCCATAACGGTGACAGTTCAAATCTGAGCCAGGAGGCATAACGTAATGATTAAATTCACCAGCGAATGATAAAGCCAATACCATTACTTTTATTCCGCCTTATTTTTATTCGCCATTGATTGTCAGACGGCAAGATAACGATTAAAATAGTTTCTATCGCATTCACCCTTCGTTGAATCCTTCTCATTACATCTTCAGAGAAATCGTCAGTCATGATTATCAGACCAGAGCAACATTGGTTTTTTCGATTATTTGATTGGCATGGCTCGGTATTGTCAAAAATAACATTTCGGTTATTTTTAAACCTTGTCATGTCAGCTATCGCAATTATCATTTATCAATGGTATGAGCAACTGGGCATCCACTTAACCGTTGCCCCTTTTAGCCTGCTGGGGATCGCAATCGCTATCTTTCTTGGCTTTCGCAACAGCGCCAGCTACAGCCGTTTCGTTGAGGCACGGGGACTGTGGGGAACCTTACTGATTGCCGAGCGTTCCATCATCCGTCAGTTAAAAAATTTGTTGCCGAATGACGTTGAGCTACATAAAAGAATTTCAGGTTATCTGATTGCCCTTTGCTGGAGCCTGAAACATGAATTACGTAAAACCGACGCCGGATATGATATGTACCGAATTCTGCCCCGGCATATTCTTACCCAGGTCATGTTCAGCCCGATGAAAACCAACCGGATATTATTATTGATCGGCGATGAAATGGCGGCATTGCGTAAACAAGGCAAGCTGAGCGATATTACATTTGGCCTCATCGATAATAAAATAGATGAAATCGCCCACGTTATTGGCGGCTGTGAACGAATTGCAAATACCCCGGTGCCGTTTGCTTATACATTAATACTCCAGCGAACTGTTTATCTTTTTTGTACCCTTCTTCCTTTTGCGCTGGTTGGCGACCTGCATTACATGACGCCATTCGTGTCCGTTTTTATTTCCTATACCTTTTTATCCTGGGATTCCCTGGCGGAAGAACTTGAAGATCCCTTTGGCACATCGGCTAACGATTTACCGCTCAACGCGATTTGCAACACCATTGAGCGCAATCTGAAAGAGATGACCGGGCAACAGCCCCTGCCGGAGCCGCATCAGCCCGATCGCTACTTCAATCTGACCTGAGTCCATTGCCCGCTACCCACCAATGTACGACAGGTTTTGCGTAATGCCGGTGTTCCCCTGATGCAAAAAATGCGTCTGTTTTTTATGCGTCAGCGCATCGGCAATACGCATCTTAAGGGCATCCTGCTGCGTATCGTCTTGCAGCATGTCTCGTAAATCGACCCCGCCATCACCAAAAAGACATAAATGCAGTTTGCCGATGGAAGAGACACGCAGCCGGTTGCAACTGGCGCAGAACGTTTTTTCATAGGGCATGATCAGGCCGATTTCGCCTGCAAAGTCCGGGTGGCAAAAGACCTGTGCCGGGCCATCACTGCGCTGGCGAATCTGGCGCACCCAGCCGCGTCGCAGCAGTTCATCACGCAGCACCGCGCCCGAAATATGATGGCGTTGAAACAGCTCGCTGCCCTCACCCGTTTCCATCAGTTCGATAAAGCGCAACTGAATGCGACGAGGCTTAATCCAGGCCAGAAACGTGTCCAGTTGATGATGATTCACATCGCGCATCAGAACTGTATTCACCTTGACCTTTTCAAAACCGGCGGCAAACGCCGCATCAATACCGTTCATCACGTCCTGAAATTTATCCTGCCCGGTGATGGCATAAAACTGGCGAGCGTCCAGACTGTCCACGCTGACGTTGATGGCGGTTAATCCGGCCTCACGCCAGCGTGCGACGTCACGCGCCAGGCGATAGCCATTGGTCGTTATCGCAATCTGGCGAATCGCCGCATTTTCGCGCACCGCCGCGATAATATCGATAAAGTCGCGGCGCAAGGAGGGTTCCCCGCCGGTAAGACGGACTTTTTCCGTACCCAGCGCGGAGAACGCGCGGGTGACGCGGCGAACTTCATCCACCGACAAAAATGACTTGTTGCTCACGCCGCCGGGTTTGTACCCGTCCGGCAGACAGTAGGTACAACGAAAATTGCACACATCGGTAACGGACAGACGTAAATAGGTGAATTTACGCTGCCATGAGTCCATAAGCGGTTGCATAGATAACCTCGGGAGACAACGAACAGGCAGGCCACATCAGCGTGATGTGGCCTGAGACAGGAAGTAAGACGTGTTAGTGGGTTTTCATCCCCGCCGCCAGCATCAGCAGCTTAAACCCGGATGCGACGACGGCCAGCGCCATAACGCTTGCCGCCCAGATGATGACCATCCAGCCCACCCTTTTCCACCAGGCGCGTGGGGCGGTATCCGCAGGTTTAGCGTGCTCTGTGTCTGATAGTGAAGCCATTAATGATACCCCTCATCAGGATTAATTTTTCCGCGAAAGACGTAGTAACTCCAGCAGGTGTACATCAGAATTACCGGGATAATCAGTAGCCCCCCCACCAGCATAAAGCCCTGGCTTTGCGGCGGTGACGCGGCCTGCCAGATAGAGATCGACGGCGGAATGATATTGGGCCAGATGCTGATGCCCAGCCCGCTGAATCCCAGGAAAATCAGTCCAAGGGTCAGCATAAACGGCCCATAGCTCGCTTTGCGGTTATAGGCGGAACGCACAATTCCCCAGCAGCAAACCAGCACTAACAGCGGGACAGGCGCAAACCAGATGGTCTCTGGCAGGCTGAACCAGCGTTGAGCAATCGCCGGATGCGTCAACGGCGTCCACAGGCTGATAATGACGATGATCGCCAGCAGCAGCAGCGTCAGGATAATCGCCTTCTCCGACATGCTTCGGTGCAGCGGGCCTTCCGTTTTCATGATAAGCCAGGTGCAGCCCAGTAACGCATAGGCCACCACCAGCCCCACGCCGCAGAACAGCGGGAAAGGCGCCAGCCAGTCCATCGTCGAGCCGCTGAACGCCCGTCCGGTTACCTGCAAGCCGTTAACCAGCGTTCCCACGGCGACGCCCTGGCTGAAGGTTGCCAGCACAGAACCGCCGATAAAGGCTTTATCCCAAAGCGGACGGTGTTCCGGCGTCGCTTTAAAGCGAAATTCAAACGCCACGCCCCGGAAAATCAGCCCCAGCAGCATGGCGGTTAACGGCACGCTGAGCGCATCGACAATCACCGCATAAGCCAACGGAAACGCGCCATATAACGCCGCGCCGCCCAGCACCATCCAGGTTTCATTGCCATCCCAGACGGGGGCCACGGTATTCATCATCATGTCGCGCTCTTTCTCGTTCTTATTGAACGGAAAAAGAATGCCGATCCCCAGATCAAAGCCGTCCATCACGATGTACATCAACGTTGCGAAAACAATGATGACGAACCAGATTATTGACAGGTCGATGCCCATTTTATTCTCCCCTGCGTGTGTTCATGGGTTCGCTCACCGCCGATAACGGACGCGCTGGCGTACCCCCCTGAGCGATATCATGCGCATGTTCGCGCACTGGCCCCTTTTTGATCAGCCGCACCAGGTAGAGGTAGCCCACCCCAAAGACGGACGAATAGACGAGGATGAACGCCAGCAGGCTGACGGACATGTGCATGTCGCCGTGTGCGGAAACAGCATCACGCGTGCGCTGCAAACCGTAGACCACCCACGGCTGGCGGCCAATCTCGGTGGTAAACCAGCCCGCCAGAATAGCGATTAACCCCGATGGCCCCATGCAGAATACGAACCACAGGAAAGGACGACACTGATACAACCGGCCACGCCAGCGCAGCCACGCGCTCGCCACCCCGGTCAGGATCATCAGCATCCCCAGCCCCGCCATTATCCTGAACGACCAGAAAATGATGGTTGAGTTCGGGCGATCCTCTTTCGGGAACGACTTCAGCGCGGGCACTTGTTTGTCGAGGCTGTGCGTCAGAATCAGGCTTCCCAGATAAGGGATTTCAAGGCTGTACTTCGTTTTTTCCGCATCCATATCCGGTACGCCAAACAGAACCAACGGCGTGGCTTCGCCTGGCGGGTTTTCCCAGTGCCCTTCAATCGCCGCAATTTTCGCCGGCTGATGTTCCAGCGTATTGAGACCGTGCGCATCGCCAATCACCGCCTGAACCGGTGCGACAAACAGCGCCATCCACAACGCCATCGAAAACATCTTTCTGATCGCGGGCGTGTCGTTTCCTTTCAGCAAATGCCAGGCCGCCGAGGCGCCGACGAAGAACGCGCTCGCCAGAAACGCCGCCGTGGACATATGCAATAAACGGTACGGGAACGACGGGTTAAAGATGATGGCCATCCAGTCCACCGGCACGACAACGCCATTCTCAATCGCGTAACCCTGCGGCGTTTGCATCCAGCTATTGGAAGAGAGGATCCAGAACGTTGAAAACAAGGTTCCCAGCGCAACCATACAGGTCGCGAAGAAATGCAGTCCCGGCCCGACGCGCTTCCAGCCGAACAGCATCACGCCCAGAAAGCCCGCTTCAAGGAAGAATGCCGTCAGAACTTCATACGTCAGCAACGGACCGGTGATACTTCCGGCAAATTGTGAAAAGCCGCTCCAGTTAGTCCCGAACTGGTAAGCCATGACCAGGCCTGAGACCACCCCCATCCCAAAATTGACGGCAAAGATCTTTGACCAAAAGTGATAAAGGTCGCGATACGTTTCATTTTTGGTTTTGAGCCATAGCCCTTCAAGGACGGCGAGAAAACTTGCCAGGCCAATTGTTATTGCGGGAAAAAGAATGTGAAAAGATACGGTAAAGGCAAATTGTATCCTCGCAAGGTGAAAAGCATCTATTCCAAACATAATTCCCCCCACGGAGTCGACATTGACTGATTTATTTTGTACAACGCTTTCATTTTCAGCCTTTTTCTTTGATTAATAGCGATTTTCTGAATATTTCAGAGCAGGTGAATCTAATAATTTTCGGCGTGTTTAATTAGTCTCAAACAATTATTCAAAAAGTTCAAATAGGTTAAATTTAATAAGTGATAGATAACATTTATTATGATAATGATAAAATCCTGTTATAATTTCTTTAAATCGACAGCGCAGACGCCGCATAATCCGGGCAAACCCCGCGAATTAACTGGGTTCCACCATCTGTTATATAAAATTTTATATAACGAATAATAAAAGATGTTGCTGTTATCTCCCGTGTAGAGACAACTGTTTGTATTTATTAACCATCACCATTACCCATTTTTTAAATAAGGTTAATGGCTTTTCAAATGGATATTTGTCCGGCTGGCTTTTATTTATATAACGCGCAGCCGCTAAACGTAATTGTTAAATACACTGGAATAACCCTACCTGCTATGTAGCTATTTCAGGATGCCAATGTGACCAGAATAGTCAGGAGTTCATATGAATAAGAAAAGACGTTCAGTTCCCGGAGTCAGACACTATGACGGTCCTGCTGGCGGCTGGGGCGCGTTAAAAGCAACGGCCATTGCCGTTCGTACACAAATGGACGCGCTTGAAGCACCCGTTACCCTGTTACGCACAAATCAGCCAGACGGCTTTGACTGCCCAGGATGCGCATGGCCGGATAAAGAACATAAATCAACGTTTCAGTTTTGCGAAAACGGTGCGAAGGCCGTCACGTGGGAAGCAACAAGCAAGCGTGTCACACCGGCGTTTCTGGCCAAAAATACCGTCAGCGCGCTGCTGAAGAAAACAGATTTCGAACTTGAAGGGTATGGTCGCCTGACTCATCCGCTGGCCTATCACAAAGAAAGCGACACATTTCGCCCTGTCGAATGGGAACAGGCCTTTGCCCGCATCGGCGAAGTGCTTCGCGGTCTCTCCCCTGAACAGGTGGAATTTTACACGTCCGGTCGCGCCTCCAACGAAGCGGCATATCTGTTCCAGCTTTTTGCGCGCGAATACGGCAGCAACAATTTTCCCGACTGTTCCAATATGTGCCACGAAGCCACCAGCGTAGGTCTGCCGCGCTCAATTGGCATCGGTAAAGGAACCGTATCGCTGGATGATTTTGAAAAGACGGAACTGGTGATCGCTATCGGCCATAACCCAGGGACAAACCATCCCCGTATGATGGGGACGCTGCACGAGCTTGCGCGCCGCGACGTGCCGATTATCGTCTTTAACCCGCTGCGTGAAAGAGCGCTGGAACGCTTTGCCGACCCGCAGAGCATCATCGAAATGGCAACCTACAGCTCAACCGACATCGCCTCAACCTATTTCCAGGTCAGGGCTGGCGGTGATGCCGCCGCGCTGAAAGGCATTGCCAAACATGTGTTGCAGCTGGAAGCCGAGCGTGGCGATGTTCTGGATCGCGAGTTTATCGCCGCCCATACGCTGGGCTTTGACGATTTTGCCGCAGATATTGCCGCAACCTCCTGGGAATCCATTGAGCGCGAATCAGGTTTAAACCGTGAGCAACTGGAAAAAGTCGCGGAAGCCTACGCCAGGTCCAACGCCACCATCATCACCTACGGCATGGGCATTACCCAGCATAACAAAGGGACGGCGAACGTGCGTCTGATTGCCGACCTGCTGTTAATGCGCGGCAATATTGGCAAACCCGGCGCAGGTATTTGCCCGCTTCGCGGCCACTCCAACGTTCAGGGGAACCGTACCGTCGGCATTACCGAGAAACCGGCGCCAGAATTCCTCGAACGGTTGAGCGACGTTTTCGGGTTTGTTCCCCCGTCGAAACACGGACACGACGCCGTACAGGCGACGCAGGCCATGATCGACGGGCGCGCCAGGGCGCTGATCTGCCTGGGCGGTAATTTTGCCGTGGCAATGCCCGATCACGAACAGGGGTTCCCGGCAATGAACGGGCTGGACTTGAGCGTCCACATCGGCACCAAACTGAACCGAACGCATCTGTTGGTCGGGAAAGAGACGTTCATCTTCCCCTGCCTCGGACGCACCGAACTGGATATTCAGCGCACCGGCAGACAATCCATCACGGTAGAAGATTCTATGTCGATGGTGCATGCCTCCTCCGGCAAACTGAAACCGGCGTCGCCGTTATTGCGTTCGGAACCAGCCATTATTGCCGGAATGGCGAAAGCCACGCTGACAAACAGCAAAATCGGCTGGATGGAGCTGGTTGCTGATTACGATCTCATCCGCGAACTGATTGAACAAACCATTCCCGGTTTCGACAATTACAACGATCGTATCCGGGTGCCTGGCGGTTTCCGTATGCCGCTGCCGCCGACCGAACGCGTCTGGCCGACATCGACGGGCAAAGCCATGTTCTCCGTATTCCACGGCGTTAACGAGAACGTGACCGGCGAAGGTGAAAATACGCTGCGTCTGATTACCCTGCGAAGTCACGATCAGTACAACACCACCATTTACGCGATGGATGATCGTTATCGCGGCGTATTTGGCCGTCGTGACATTATCTTTATGAACGAAGGCGATATGGAGCAGTTAGGGCTTGAACATGGCGATCGCGTCGATATCCGAACGGCCCTGCCTGACAGCGATCTCTGCCTGGAAGATATCACCGTCGTGGCCTACAGCATTGCGGCTGGTTCTGTCGGCGCCTATTATCCTGAGGCCAATGTTCTGGTTCCGCTCAATTATATTGATAAAGAGAGCGGTACGCCTTCTTATAAATCCGTACCGGTAAATATCACCTTGCGTTCAAAAGAAATTCGCGCGCTGTAAAATTCGCCCCTTATTCATGGCGTTCTGCTGAATAAGGGGATTTATTTTTCAGCCACTGACGCGCAGAAACGGTATTGCTACGCCGCAATTTGGTTACAAAATTTATACATTTATGCAATAATATGAACCCATGTCGTAGCGCAAACGGCTGCCGGAGCCTCTTCTTAGCCCCCAACAGACCGTCTGCCGAAGAGATGAATGATGGACATAAAACAACTCAAATATTTAATCGCGCTGGATCAGACCCGTCACTTTGGCAAGGCCGCATCGCAGTGTAATATCACGCAACCCACCCTCTCCATGCGCATTCGCAATCTGGAGGAGGAGCTTGGTCTGGTGCTTATCGTTCGCGGGCAACGCTTTGAAGGCTTTACCCCGGAAGGCGAACGTATTCTGGCATGGGCAAAATCCCTGCTGGCCGCGCACGATGGCTTACAGGCCGAGGCCGCGCTCTGCAAAGGACAGGTTGTCGGCGTGCTCCGTCTGGGTATGGTGCCGCTCGCCAGCGTCGATCCTATGCTGTTTATTCGCGAATTAACCCCCAAATACCCGGAACTGCAATTTAGTCTCTATTCCATGACCTCGGAGCAAATTGCCGAAGGCGTAAACAGCAACCAGCTGGAGCTGGGAATATGTTATCTGAATAACATTGATGTCAGTCCGTTTGATGTTATCCCGTTAGCGAAAACCCAGATGGGTCTGCTGCACGACTCGCGCCATTTTGAAATAGAAAATGAGAGCCTCTCCTGGAACGATCTCATTAATTTCCCGCTGGGTTTTCTGACCAAAGGTATGCATTACAGAGAGCACATGGATATGAGTTTTAAATCAGCCGGAATCTCGCCTAAGCATATTTTCGAAAGCGATTCAACATTCCAGATTATTCAGGCCGTACAGCGTGGCATATGTTGCGCCATTATGCCGCTCAATAATGGGCTGGAGAATTTAAACAGTAATTTCCATATTACGCCGGTCGTCAATTCCAACATTGAAGCCCCTGTCGGCCTGATCATGCGTAAGCAAGCGCCGGTTTCCTCGCTCGCGCTGCGCTGCTTTACGGACGCGCGCGACATCTACGCCGCCCACAACCCACAGCATTCGTAATACCCGCAATCCGCGCCTTTGCGTGGATTGCTTACACAAGCCATCCATCTTCATCATTGCAGGATTCGCACATGCCGTTTCTGTGCCGGTTTTTTTCCTTTACGGCATTTAAAAACAGTAATAATTCACGATCGGTTCTTAAGCGGAATTTCGTCATTAACGCGTTTCGATGCGCCAGCACCGTTTTCTGACCGATCGCCATTTTGTAGGCAATCTGCTTTGACGTCATCCCCGCATAAAGAAAGGCAGCGAGCTGGTTTTGTTGCCCGGTAAGCGTCTTATGCGGGCAATACCCGCAGTGGTGTACGGCATGGGGCGTTTTTGCCTGCTGTAAAGAAAACCAATGCTGCTTAATCACTCTACTGATCTTACTGACGCTTGCATTGAGCGGAATAAACACGATGTTTTCTATACAGGAGGGAATTTCTCCTCGCGCGGGAATATGTTTTTTATCCACCAGGCCAATCATCAGGCGGGGCGCACGAAATCGCATTTCAGCATGACAAATATACTGTTCACCGGGGTGCAGCATCAGAATTAAGATATCGGCACAGGCGGCGTTTGCGTAGTCATAGTCGTTAAAGGTGAGCGTGGTCCGATTCAGGTTCGGTGGAAATATTTCGCACAATAACGCGCGCAATCCGTATTGATAAAAACGATCCTGACATCTGATGACAATATTCATGTATACGCGGCTCCGGGTAATAATTACTGATAGCTCAATGAAACCGTCACAACCGAATCAATGGTTCCCGGTGAGACCTGCCCTTGTTCACTGTAGAGCCGGGCGCGTAAATTCCAGGTATAACGCTGTGCGACAATTTCACTGGTCAGAACCTGACCGTCGCCCAGCGGTCGACCGTCCGCCGCCTGCAACTGTATCGCGACAGGGGTAGCGGTACCCAGATTGCGATACATATCATCGCGATGCATGTCATCAGCGTTGCCGTTAAACTGAATCATCACGCCGGTTGTGCCTTCCGGGCAATGTTCAATGCTGAAATCAAAACTGACCCACGGCGTCGTTGACCCTGCGGTATACATTGATGAAGCCGTTACCGGACTCCCTGCCGTTAAATCAACGGTTTTAGTGATGCTGTCGCTGCTCACCTGACACGGCGCGGCTTTAACATTCCCTTTGATGCTTAATGCGATCGGATCGCCCTGACCCCATACCTGACCAGTAAGCAACATCAGGGCCAGCAGCCAGCGTTTTCTTCCAGGCATACTTTTTCCTTGGGTTATTGGTAGGTAATATTCAACGTGGCGGTGGCATTCGCGCTGCCCGGCTTCACCTGGCTTTTCGTCTGGTAATAACGCGCCACCAGCGGAAATGTCTCCTGCCCGCCTGCGGATTTTTTCAGTACGATGCGGTTATTCCGTTGCAGCGGCGCATCGTTATAAACTATCTGGACTCCCACGCCGTCTGCCGTTTCGGGGCTACCCTGCCCGGTCAGCGCCAGAACGCTGGCGTCAGTCGGCGCGTCAGGGTTTTGCGTTCCCGCCAGTTCAACATTGATATTCGCCCCCGGATCGCAGTTCAGCCCCAGATTTTGCGTATCGCTGTGCGACAGCACGGGTCCGGGCTGGCCGGTGAACTCGGCGGCATTAATATCACCGAGCTGAAAATTAAGAATCTGGCTGGAAAACGAACATGCGAGCGCCGTCACCTGGGTATCGGCGCCCATTGAAATCTGCATAAAAGAATGATCCGGCGTACCAAACCATCCCTGTGCAACCACTCCCGGCGTCAAATATCCCGATTGGATCGTTGCTGTTTTAATCAGCATCACGTCATAGTTACCGAGATTATAGATATAGCTGGCGCCATTTGACGGCAGCACAAAATCCCCTGCGGGAATGGATAGCCTGATTCCCACCCCTTTCAGATTGGTGTTGTAAACATGATTTATCGGCGAAGGCGTCGCTGACAGGTAATTGATCGCATAAGCGCCGTTACAATAGACGGCACCGCCAGGCGCCGTGACCAACAGTTTGGCATACCCGGAGACCCTGGCGCGGGCGATTTCTGCCCCTACCGGCGCATCTCGCTGCACGACAATATTCCCCATTGAGACGGTATTAAATAATGTCGTATTCACGGTACAGTCATCGGCAACGCTGAGCCCTGAAAAAAGCATCAGTAAACTGAATAAGAGATAAGTTCGTTTCATTGTCAGATTCTCACGCGAGGTCAGCCCACTTAGCGGCAAAGAGAGCCGGTCACGCTAACGCCGCTGTAGTTCTCGGCTGCGGTTAATGAATAATTTGCCGTGCAGCGCTGCTCGCCGTCACGTCCCCAGACCACATTCAGCGTCCCTTCCGGCGGCATGCCGCTTAAATAAACCTGCCCCTCGTCACCGACAATAAATTGTTGTTCTTGCGCGCCTTTTAACGTCACCATCGCCCCAAATGGCACCGTCGAACCGTGGGGCCTGGTCAACGTCAACAGCACGCGCAGCCCAACATTAGCGACATAGTCCGCCCTCACGACCGCGCCACGGGTCGGCACAACGGTTTTGTTGGTGAGCGCCAGTTCAACATCGTCCGCAACGGATGCCGTATCCAGGCCGATATCATTTTTGCGATACGGTGAAACATTGGCGGAAACGGTGTAGCCACGAAAATCAGTTCGTACGCCGCTCTGGTTTTTAATCCCGACCCCCGATGCGCCAGGCGCGCCAATCAGCACGTTGGTTTCCCCCAAAGGCTGAGAGAACGTTACGCCATCGGCATATGCCAGCACGCCCCCCGCGAGAGCGTAATTCACGCGCTGCGAGTGGCGATCGTAACGATACCCCCCGCTAACATCGGCGTAAGTACCCTTATAATCCGCGCTCAGACTACCGGTATACCCTACGTCATCCGTGCCGTAACCTTGCTGAATATTCCAGTTCAGCGCGTTGCCAGCCAGCGCCGTTCCACTCAGCCCTGCGCTATGAGTCGCGCCCTTCCCGCTGCTGGCATTCATGCCATAACTGGCCCAGGTATTGCTCATAAAGCGATCCAGCAGAATGCTGATATTCAGCGCCAGCTGTTGGTCTTTATCATAACGATCGCCGCTGCCGTTTTTACTCAGCGCCCAGGCGACGCTATAGCTCACGCCGTTCCAGGCATTGTGATACCCCACGCTCCACGACTGCATCGGTTTTCCGGTATGCCAGTAGTCCTCCTGTACCGCGCTTAACGCCAACGATCCGCCGCCTGAGCCCAGGGACTGGTTGACGTTGGCTTCCATACGGTTACGTCGTTTCGTTATCTGCCCGGAACTACCGCCATACGTATCGAAAGTGTCCTGCATACCGTAGTAACCGCGTGTTGAATATCGGTAACCCGCAATCGAAAAGTTTGTTCCTGTCGCGACGCTATTTTTGCTATAGCGCACACGCCAGGATTGCCCCTGAGTCTTGCTGCCATCAGCGGGTTGCGCCCATGACTGGATTACGTCGGCAGAAAGCGCGCCAATCGTTCCCAGATTTTTACCGACGCCGGACGCTATAGCCCGATAGTTACGGGAAGTCTGGACGCCGCCATAAAGCGTGAAACCGCCCGGCAAACCATAAATCGCGGTTCCCTGGCCGAAATCGGTTTGTTCCACACGACTGTCGCTGGAGCGATAGCGCCCGCCGGTTAACGCATATTTGAACCGGCCTTCACGCTGTAACACCGGTAATGATGCGAACGGGACGGTGAAGTGCTGCTCACTGCCATCCGCCTCTTTAACCGTGACCTCCAGATCGCCGGCGCCTCCCGTGGGGAACATGTCGGTAATGTCAAACGCACCTGGGGCCACGTAACTTTGGTAGATTTGGTAGCCATTTTGCCGGATGACGATCTGCGCATTGGTGCGGGCAATACCGCGTACCACGGGCGCATATCCCTTCAGCGAATCGGGCAGCATGTCGTCATCTGACGCAAGCTGGCCGCCACGAAACGGTATGCTGTCAAAAACATCCGCAGGAGAGGCGCTGTCTCCCAGCACCAGTTGCGCTTTCAGCGGGACGATATTGCGCTGGACATAGGTATAAATCGAATCCCAGTCCTCATCGCCCTGACCGCTGCGCCGCCAGGTGGTGTAATTGCGCAAACGCCACGGGCCGATATTTATTCCGGGGCGCAAATTAGCGTACTGGCTATTACTGTTATCACCGCTCAGACTGTAGTTAAGCATCGCGGCGGTAATGCCCTCATCCCAGAGTTCCGGCGCGACATCCCCCCGCGCTCTGGCAGATAACGCCGCCTGCGGAATACTTAACAACAGCTTTTGCGTCGAAAACTGGAACTCACTTGAAGCCTGTGGAATAGCGAACAGATCGGCGCAATCCCCTTTGCCCTGCACACCCGGATACTGCGCGATGTTAACGCCATAGCGTTGCAACATTTCCCCCGACAGGCAGGGCTCAAGCACATCCTCACCAGAAGGCGTTGGTGTTTTATTAAATGCGATATCCTGCGTGTCCAGAAACTGCCCGTTGAGGATAATATCGACATGGTAAGTGCCCTGCGCCTGCCCCCCCATTTCAAAACCAGAAAGATCGATATTCTCGCTACCGGATGATATATGCTCCAGTAGCGCCGGATTAAAGTAATCCCGACCCAGAACCTCATTCAGCACGCTGAATATTCCCAGGGAGATAAACAATACAAGCCTGGCCGGATACGGATTAATTATATATTTGGCTATCATCATTAACGTAATGCCGACCCGTCGCGACTTAAACAGAACCGCTGTACTCCTCGCTGATTCCACCGTAATCATTAATAATCCTGAATTTCACGCTTCCGCCATTTCCGCCCGAAGGCAGTGCAAAACGGGCGGTACTCCCCGGCGCCACAAACGTTACATTGTCAACTTTCTTACCGGATACGGTAATTTCATTGAAATTAACGTAATAAGGCGTGGGGTTATTTACCTGAATAAACGCCCCGCTCCGGCTCCAGCTTAACTTTCCGAGCTGCGCTTCAGGCGCTGACTTGCTCAGCAACGCAGGCCGATAAATCAGTTTTATTCGTGTTTTAACTGCAATCTGTAACGTATTATCCTTACGTTGGGCCGACGGTATCGATTTAATATTCAGCCAAAACAGGGACTCTTTATCCTCAGACAAATTTCCCGCCCGAATAATACGCATTACGTTTTGCTGCCCGTTATCAAGCCGGTAAAGCGGCGGTGTAATAATAAAAGGGGCTTTGCCCTTACCGTCATTTTGCGTTTCGATCCACGACTGAATTAAATACGGAATATTATCGGGATTACTGACGCTTAATGACGCTTCTTTTTTACCGCCATCGTAAATAACCCGTGTTCCGCCAATGGAAACGCCAGCATTCACACTGGAAACGCCGGTAACAAACAGCGCCAACGCGGTGGCGCAAACACGTAATACTTTCATGGTAAACCTCTGAGAGGGCCGGTTATCGGCCCCCCAACAACATATGCTCGTCAGTTATAGTTAACGGTGAAGTTTGCTACGGCGTTCACGACGCCCGGCACAACAGGCACGCTGGTGGCGACATAGGCGGCGTAGAAATCCAGTTGGTTGTCAACCATATCTAACAGTGAATAGGAATAGCCATTGATCTGATTAAGGCCTAAAGGCGATCTGTCTGCCGTCATCAGTCGAATGGCCACCCCGCTTGCCGAACCGGGATCGGCGGAAAGCGCCAACAGATCGGTATTACCCGAATGATTAACGCCATCAAATTTCACCCGCGCGGACGTGACGGAAGAGGGGCAGTTAATCAGACGCAAGGTAAATTTGGTCGTTGACGCTTCATCCCCTGCGTTGGTAAACGCTGTTTTATAGACACTTCCCATATCAACGGTCATCGTATTATTGGCGCCAATATCTACGGTACAGGCGGTATCAAGAACCTGACCCACAAATTTGACCGTGCCGTCATACGCTATCGCATGTGATATTGACAAAATGGCCGCAGCGGAAAGCGCCATCGCTATCATATTTTTTTTCATCATCGCTATCCTTAACACCTGTTTATTTATCGCGTTACGACATAATGTCCATACATTTTCTGCTCTGGAAATGGGCTGTCGGGAAACGCTTATTTTTGGCTATCATCGTAAAGACAAGGAGATAAATAACATGCGATTTCCCCTTCATCATTCCGGGCCGCATCACGTCAGCGGTTTGAATTCTGAATCAGGGCGCTATGTCAATTAAGTTCTCCTTAATTTAAATTTTCATATAAATGCACATATTTGCTCAAGTGATTTTTTGGTGTAATTTTACACCTTGTTCTGGATTCACTTATTTTTAGTCTGTCACCATAATTATTAGCTCAAGCAAGACATTACGCTATTACAGAGACTATTATATGGGAGGACAGATCATGCCTGAAACCAAAATAGCTATTGAATCAAGTATGTATAAGGCTCTGCCTCTGAAGCCAATTGAACATGTAGAAAAACTGATTGCGCACCTGAAGCCACACGCAAACACACGAGAAACAAAATGCAGACAAATTATTAACAACGAAAATAATAGACCACATCAATGTTATTTATTGCTGAAGGGAACCATTGGGGTTTTCAGAGCACGGGACGGCTTCATGCTTAACTCAGAAGTCGCCCCCTTTATTTTTGGCCTCAGCAATCAACTGGTTGATGCTGAATATTTGCTGATGCGCAGTGAGGAGTGCTCTGAGATCGCCTTTATTCCGCTGGAGAAAGTTAATGACGTTATAGCAAATGAGAATCTTTGGGAAAGCCTGGCGAAGGTGCTTATCTACACCGCCGGTCGGGTGTACGACCACTGTACGCGCATTTCAGCGCCGACATCCTATGATATTATTCGCGCTCAGTTGTATGAATTAATGCGTGAGTCTAATGAATTCAGGCAAAATATAACTGCCGCAAATTATATTCAGTCAAGAACATTTCTGTCGCGCAGCAGCGTGATGAAGATACTGGCCGATTTAAAAAAAGGCGGCTACATCGTGACCGATCGTGGTGTTCTGAAGCAAATTCAGCAGAATATTCCTCTGAAATACTAGCTATGTTCAACACGCATTAACGCAGAGCCACTAAAATAGAATGACAACGACAGTGACCGGATAACACCTACCATGCCCCAGGATTCTTCCTTTAATCAACTGAAGCAGCCTTCGCCCTACGCAATTGCGCTGCTCAACGCACTCACGTCAGAACAGGATTTCAAACGGTATCCTCGCGGAAGTCGCTTTGTCTTCGTTCAGGGGGGCGAGCACCAGTGCCTGTTTTTCCGCACGGGCGTCGTGAGCATTGAGAACATCGAAAATAGTCTGTTGCTGGGGATAGCTTCTGCCCCGGTCTCCCTGGGGTTCACCAGCGCCCTGTCGGATAAACTGCTGATTCGCGCGCTCGAAGAGTGCGAAGCGGCGACAATTCCCCTCGATGACGTGATGGAAACCATTGAGCGCAAGCACCTGTGGGAGATCATGGCAAAGCATATGATCATCGTCACCAATAAATTGTTTATCCAGAATGAAATGGCGACAGCGCCGACCGCTTACGACCTGCTGTGCTACCAGTTGCAGGCGCTAAGCCAGGAGCCGGAAAGCATCCGCTCTCAGATGGCGGCCTACCAGTATATTCTTGAACGTACCCGCCTTTCGCGCAGCAGCGTGATGAAGATGCTGTCAGCGCTGAAAAAAGGCGGCTATATCGAACTGGAACAGGGCAAATTAATCGCAATTCATCACCTCCCTTCTCGTTTCTAACCCCCCGTTTTTTACGCTTAAAGCGGCGGCATTCGTTGGTCGGGATCGCAATTCTGACGATTACCTCGCCTTTGCGTTCCATAATGAAACATGATTAAGCATAAATGTTCCGTTGATGAAACATGTTATGGCCGAATTTTCTTTTCCGCTCACTGTTGCACAATAAGGTTATCGGCAGTGAGTGGTAGCCGTGTCATGGTACACAACCGATACCCCTACAGCAGAAGATGCGGAGCAAAATAATGAAAAAGCTGATTAACCGTGTAGAAGAGGTACTGAACGAACAACTCGCTGGTCTGGCAAAAGCGTACCCGACGCTGACGCTGCATCAGGACCCGGTCTACGTTACCCGGTCAGATGCGCCAGTGGCAGGAAAAGTGGCGCTGCTTTCCGGCGGCGGCAGCGGGCATGAACCCATGCACTGCGGCTATATTGGGCCAGGCATGCTCTCCGGCGCCTGCCCGGGCGAAATTTTTACCTCACCGACGCCAGACAAAATGTTTGAGTGCGCCATGCACATTGACGGCGGCGAAGGCGTCTTACTGATCATTAAGAATTACACCGGCGACATCCTGAATTTTGAAACCGCCACGGAGCTACTGCACGACAGCGGCGTAAAAGTCACCACCGTTGTGGTAGATGATGATGTAGCGGTCAAAGACAGCCTTTATACCGCCGGTCGTCGCGGCGTCGCCAATACGGTATTAATTGAAAAACTGGTGGGCGCGGCCGCAGAACGCGGTGACACGCTGGAAGCCTGCGCGGAGCTTGGCCGTAAGCTGAATAATCAGGGGCATTCAATCGGCATCGCGCTCAATGCCTGTACCGTGCCTGCGGCGGGTAAACCGTCCTTCACATTGCAGGATAACGAAATGGAGTTTGGCGTGGGAATTCACGGCGAACCCGGCATTGACCGTCGCCCCTTCTCTTCTCTCGATCAAACTGTCGATGAAATGTTTGACACGCTGCTGGAAAACGGCGCATACAGCCGCACGCTGCGTCACTGGGATCATCATCAGGGAAGCTGGCAGGAAGATAAGCAGAGCAAACAGCCGTTGCAGCGTGGCGATCGCGTCATTGCGCTGGTCAACAATCTCGGCGCCACGCCGCTGTCTGAACTGTTCGGCGTCTATAACCGGCTTGAAAGCCGCTGTCAGGAAACCGGCATTACCATTGAACGCAACCTGATCGGCTCTTACTGCACCTCTCTGGATATGACCGGCTTTTCCATCACCCTGCTAAAAGTGGACGATGAAACGCTCGCGCTCTGGGATGCGCCGGTTCACACGCCTGCGCTCAACTGGGGCAAATAAGGAGATTATGTATGTCACTCAACAGAACACACATTGTTAACTGGCTCTACCGCTGCGGTGAGATTTTCACCAAAGAGAGTGATTATCTGACGGGTCTGGACAGAGAGATTGGCGACGCCGACCACGGGCTGAATATGCATCGCGGTTTCAGTAAAGTCGTCGAAAAATTACCCGCGATTGCGGATAAAGACATCGGCTTCATTCTGAAGAACACAGGGATGGTGCTGCTCTCCAGCGTCGGCGGCGCCAGCGGCCCGCTGTTCGGCACGTTCTTCATTCGCGCCGCCCAGGTGACACAGGCGCACCAGAGCCTGACGCTCGACGAGCTGTACCAGATGATGCGGGAAGGCGCGGAAGGCGTGACCAGCCGAGGTAAAGCAGAGCCTGGCGATAAAACCATGTGTGACGTCTGGGGGCTGGTTGTGGAGTCGCTGCGCCAGTCATGCGAACAGCACCTGTCGGTGCAGGCAGCGCTGGATGCCGCCAGCGCCCAGGCCGAAGCGGCGGCGCAGAGCACCATCACCATGCAGGCCCGCAAAGGGCGCGCCAGCTATCTTGGCGAGCGCAGCATTGGCCATCAGGACCCGGGCGCAACCTCCGTGATGTTCATGATGCAAATGCTGGCGGCAGCGGCAAAAGAGTAAGGATAACGCGATGGTAAACCTGGTCATTGTTTCGCACAGCGCCCTGTTGGGTGAAGGCGTCGGGCAGTTAGCCCGGCAGATGTTAATCGGCGATGGTTGTAAACTCGCGATTGCAGCCGGTATCGACGACCCACAAAATCCGATTGGCACCGATCCGCTCAAGGTGATGGAAGCCATCGAATCCGTGGCTGATGCGGACCATATCCTGGTCATGATGGATATGGGCAGCGCATTATTGAGCGCCGAAACCGCCCTGGATTTGCTTGACCCGGCGATTGCGGCGAAAGTCCGCTTATGCGCGGCGCCGCTGGTAGAAGGCACGCTGGCGGCGACGGTCAGCGCGGCAATGGGCGCCGGTATTGATAAAGTCATCAATGACGCCATGAGCGCGCTGGATGCCAAGCGTGAACAACTGGGTTTACCGTCACCCGCGCAAGCCGGGGGCGTCGCCACAAAACCAGCATTTCAGGATAACGACGCCCACTCCATTTCTGTTGTGGTGAAAAATCCAAACGGGCTGCATGTTCGTCCGGCATCGCGGCTGGTCTCCACGTTGTCGGGGTTTCGGGCCGACATGCTGCTGGAGAAAAATGGCAAATGCGTGACGCCGGACAGCCTGAATCAGATAGCGTTATTACAGGTGCGCTGCAACGATACTCTGCGCCTGATCGCCAAAGGAGAACAGGCCGACGAGGCGCTGGCGGCGTTCAAACAGCTGGCGACGGAAAACTTTGGCGAGTCCGTGGAGGAGACGCCTGCCAGCAGCACGGCGCGTCAGCTCCCCGCGCAGGTCTCCGGCGTGGTGTTCTGCTATTCCCCCGCTGCACCGGACGTCGCGAATCCGACGACCGTCAATTTGCCGGAAGAGCAGCAGCGCCTGCAAACGGCGATTCGTCAGACGCTGGACGATCTCAACGCGCTGACCACGCTGGCGGAAGAGAAATACTCCGCCGATCTGGCGGCGATTTTTTCCGGGCATCACACGCTGCTGGATGACCCCGAGCTGTACGAGATGGCGTGTGAGGTGATGCGTGATAAATCGTGTCGGGCGGAAACGGCGTGGCGCAGCGTGCTGGACGATCTCCGCGATCAGTACCGACAGCTCGACGACGCCTATTTGCAGGCCCGCTATATCGATATCGACGATATTCTCCATCGGACGCTGAGGCACCTGAGCGGAATAAACGCGCGCTTGCCGGTATTCACGCGCCCGACTATCGTGGCGGCAGAAAATATCTTCCCGTCCACCGTGTTGCAGTTCGACCCACAGACGGTTAAAGGGATCTGCCTGAGCGCAGGCAGCAATGAATCACATTCGGCAATCATCGCCCGTGAAATGGGGATCGGCTGGCTTTGTCAGCAAGGGGAAGCGGTATATGCCCTGAGCACCGGCGAGTCGATTACGCTGGATCTCGCGGCACAGCGCATTCTCTTTTCTGACTGATCGCTCTCCCATCGCGCGTCCTCTTCTGAGGGCGCGCTGTCGCATCACCGCGCTCATCCCCACGCTTCAACCGGCGATAACGGGAAATGTTTACCAGTTCCCAAAATAGCGGTTCGATCACGCGCACATGACAATCCTGGACTAAGGTTTTGTCATGGTTCATGCCGCTGACTGCGGCACGCCGTTAAGGAGAATATTGATGATAACACCTGCGCTTCGCCATTCCGGCACGCTCTCTTTCGCCATAAAACTGACCGTTGCAGGCACCCTGCTGACATTCGCGTCGCTCTCGGCGCACGCTGAGGAACAGCCAGCCAGTCCTCCGCAGCCCCCGGATATTCTGCTGGGGCCGCTGTTTAATGACGTGCAGAGCGCCAAACTGTTCCCCGACCAGAAAACGTTCGCCGATGCCGTGCCTAACAGCGATCCGCTGATGATCCTCGCGGATTACCGGATGCAACGAAACCAGTCAGGCTTCGATTTGCGTCACTTTGTTGATGTGAACTTTACGCTGCCCAAAGAAGGGGAAAAATACGTTCCGCCGGAAGGACAGTCGCTGCGTGAACATATTGACGGCCTGTGGCCCGTGTTGACCCGCACAACGGAGAGCGCCGGAAAATGGGATTCATTATTGCCGCTGCCGGAACCGTATGTGGTGCCTGGCGGACGTTTCCGGGAAGTCTATTATTGGGATAGCTATTTTACCATGCTGGGACTTGCCGAAAGCGATCACTGGGATAAGGTCGCCGATATGGTGGCGAATTTCGGCTATGAACTGGACTCCTGGGGGCATATCCCCAACGGTAACCGTACCTACTATCTGAGCCGCTCGCAGCCGCCTTTCTTCGCATTTATGGTGGAATTGCTGGCGCAGCATGAAGGCGACGACGCCCTGAAAAAATACCTGCCGCAGCTGCAAAAAGAGTATGCCTACTGGATGGAGGGCGTGGAGAATCTCCAGCCCGGCGAGCAGAATAAGCGCGTGGTGAAACTGGATGACGGCACCGTCCTGAACCGCTACTGGGATGACCGGGACACGCCGCGACCGGAGTCGTGGATGGAAGATATCACCACCGCGAAGAGCAACCCGAACCGCCCGGCAACCGAGATTTATCGCGACCTGCGATCTGCCGCCGCATCGGGCTGGGATTTCAGCTCGCGCTGGATGGACGACCCGAATCAGCTGAGCACCATTCGCACCACCAGCATCGTCCCTGTCGATCTCAACGCCCTGCTGTATAAACTGGAGAAAATGCTGGCGCGCGCCAGCAAAGCGGCAGGCGATGACGCCAATGCGAACCAGTATGAAGCGCTCGCCGGCGCCCGTCAGAAAGGCATTGAAACGCACCTGTGGAACAATCAGGAAGGCTGGTATGCCGACTACGATCTGAAGAGCAAAAAGGTGCGTAACCAACTGACGGCGGCCACGCTGTTCCCGCTGTATGTCAACGCGGCGGCGAAAGATCGCGCCAGCAAAGTGGCTGCCGCGACCCAGGCGCACCTGTTGCAGCCTGGCGGACTGTCCACCACCTCGGTGAAAAGCGGGCAGCAATGGGACGCCCCCAATGGCTGGGCGCCGTTACAGTGGGTGGCGACCGAAGGGTTGCAGAATTACGGGCAGGACAACGTCGCGATGGATGTCACCTGGCGCTTCCTCACCAACGTTCAGCATACCTACGACCGCGAACAAAAGCTGGTTGAGAAATATGACGTCAGCAGTACGGGAACCGGCGGCGGCGGTGGAGAATATCCTCTTCAGGATGGTTTCGGCTGGACCAACGGCGTGACGTTAAAAATGCTCGACCTGATCTGTCCAAAAGAGAAACCGTGCGACAGCGTACCGGCCACTCGCCCCGCAGCGCCAGGCGCTTCCCAGCCTGCGCCGCAAAAACAGGTTGAAACCACGCCATAATGTGACCCGACCATCATGCTGACAAAAATCCGCGCGCCGTCGCGGATTTTTCATCCTGGCAATGCCGCGCGTTCATCTCTGCCCCTCCTAGCTCTTAAGGGTTAGACCCCCTTTTCATCGGTGAGAATTTGATACTGAACAAGTTTTTTAACGTTATATATGTAAACATATAGCGATTTTTTAACCATTTCAGGATGGAAACGATGCCGCTCACAAGACGGAGATTCGCTCAGGCAATGGCCTCTGCGCTGCTGTTTCGCCACCTCCCTGGCATTGCGCAGACACCGCTGACGTTTGCTATTGGCCGCCCGCCGGAAGGCAATATTATTCGCCGCGTGGTGAGCGCCGGTGCGCCCGCCGATGTGTTACTGCTGGCCGTCGCGCCGGAAAAGCTGGTGGGTTTCTCCTCTTTTGATTTCTCGCGCCAGGCGGCGATTCCCTTCCCCGAGTCCATTCAGACGTTGCCCAAACTGGGCAGGCTGGCGGGGCGCGCCAGCACGTTGTCTCTGGAAGGACTGCTGGCCCTGCATCCCGATCTGGTAGTGGATTGCGGCAACGCCGATGAAACCTGGCTTTCGCAGGCGCGCCAGGTCAGCGCCCAGACCCGGATTCCGTGGCTGCTGATTAACGGTGAACTGCGGCAAACGCCGGAACAACTGCAAGCCGCAGGACAAGCACTGGGGATGGAGGCGCGTACTGCCGCTCAGGCGGCGCTGGCTCAGCGCTTCATTGCGCAAGCGCTCGCGTTTTCCCGCACGCCTGCTGCCGGTATTCGTTTTTATGCAGCGCGGGGTGCCCGAGGTCTGGAGACGGGATTACAGGGATCGCTGCATACGGAAGCGGCAGAGTTGCTGGGATTACACAACGTAGCGCGAATCCCCGGACGAAGCGGACTGGCCCAGGTCTCTATGGAAAACTTACTCACCTGGCAGCCCGACATCATTCTGGTACAGGATGCCACCACGGCGCACTACCTGCGTCACGACCCCGTCTGGCAAGGCGTTAAGGCGGTTGCGGACAAGCGCATTCTTTTCCTGAGCGGTCTGCCGTTTGGCTGGCTGGATGCGCCGCCGGGCATTAACCGTTTACTCGGGCTGCGCCGGTTGCATGCCTGGCTGGACCCGAACGTTAATCAACATTTTAAAGACGATATGGTGCGTTATGCGCGCCTGTTCTGGCATACGTCGCTGACTGACGAACAGTATCAACAGTGGGCGATCATCTGATGAGAACGACCACCCTTTCTGTCCTGATGCTGGGGATTGCCCTTCTCTGTATTGCCTTTGCCAGCGTATCGGGCGCTTATCACCTCGATGCCCGGCAGGTGCTGGCGATGATCTTCAGCCATGACACGGTGCCGACACAGGATCAAATCGTGTTCTGGCAGATCCGCCTCCCCCGCATTCTCGCCGCGCTGCTGCTGGGCGCTGCGCTGGCGGGCGCGGGCACGACGTATCAGGGGATGTTTCGCAATCCGCTTGTCTCCCCGGATATTCTCGGCGTTGCCGCCGGAGCGGGTTTAGGCGCATGTACGGCGATTTTGCTGGGCCTGCCGATTTTGTTTATCCAGCTCTACGCGTTCGGCGGCGGTCTGCTGGTGGTTGCTGGCGTCTGGCTGATTACCCGCCGGGTGACGCGTCACGACCCCGTATTAACCCTTGTGCTGGTAGGTATCGCGCTCGGCACGCTGTGCGGCGCGGGAATTTCCCTGATAAAAACGCTGGCCGATCCCTATACCCAGTTGCCTTCCATCACCTTCTGGTTACTCGGCGGACTCTCTACCATCACGCTGCATGATCTTTGTTTCTCGGCGCCGCTGATTCTGTTCGGCGCCATCCCTTTGCTGCTACTGCGCTGGCGTATGAATTTACTGACGCTTTCAGATGATGAAGCCCGTTCCCTGGGCATCAACGTTACCCGCCTTCGGCTCGCGCTGATTGTCTGCGCGACGCTCATCACCGCCAGCACGGTGGCGATTGCCGGGATTATCGGCTGGATAGGCTTAGTCGTGCCGCATATCGGCAGGTTGCTCACCGGCAATAACCACCAGCAGTTGCTTCCTGTCTCAATGGGCGCTGGCGCCATTTTACTGCTGCTGACCGACACGCTCGCGCGCGCAATCAGCAGTACGGAGATTCCGCTGGGGATCCTCACCGCATTTATCGGCGCCCCTTTCTTTTTGCTGCTTCTGCTGCGCGGAGGACGCCAATGACACGACTGACGGTTCACCACGCCAACCTGGGATACGCCCGACGCCCGGTTTTGCGCGACGTCTCTTTTACCGTACCGGCGGGAGAAATTTGCTGTTTACTCGGCGCAAACGGCAGCGGCAAGACCACGCTGATGCGCACCATTCTTGGCGTTCTCCCCTTGATCAGCGGCGACATCCTGCTTGATGGCGTGGCGGTGCAGCGTTTTTCTGACCGGGAGCGCGCCAGCGCCATTGCCTGGGTGCCACAGGCGCACGACGGCGCGTTCGCCTTCACCGCTCTGGATATGGTGATGATGGGGCTGACGCCGAAAATGGCGGCATTCGCCGTTCCCGGCGCCAGGGAGCGAGAGATTGCCCACCATCAGCTCGCCGCGCTTGAAATCGTCCATCTGGCGCACCGACGCTGGAACACCCTGAGCGGCGGAGAGCGTCAACTGGTGCTGATCGCCCGCGCCCTGGCGCAACGCCCTCGCCTGCTACTGCTGGATGAACCCGCCTCCAGCCTCGACTTTGGTCACCAGATCCGCCTGCTCGACACGCTGGTGACACTGAAAAAAACGGGGATGGCGCTACTGATGTCAACCCATCATCCGCTCCATGCCAGGGCGATAGCCGACAGCGTCGTACGCGTGGAGTCCGACGGCCAGGTATCGCAAGGCGCGCCAGAGCGCCAGCTCGCTGCCGACAATCTGGCCGCGCTTTATCGGGTCTCGCCCACACAAATCCACCGCCATCTTTTTGGCGATCAGCAATAAGGGACAGCCATGCTCATTGATGACATTGATTTTGCAGACCTCTACCGCCAGCAGCTATTGCAGGCGAAACGAACGGAAAAAACGCCCGACCATTGGGATAAACGGGCAGAGAAAATGGCAGAAAACTGCGCGTCACCGACGGACACCTACCTGCAACAGCTGACGGAAAAAATGGATTTGCAGGGCGTGAACTCGCTGTTTGATATGGGCTGCGGCCCGGGCACCGTCTCGCTGGCGTTAGCGGGAAAAATACCGCATATCTGCGGCGTGGATTACAGCCCCGGAATGCTGCGCGTTGCCGCCCGTCGCGCGACAGAGCAACGGGCAACCCATGTTCACTGGGTGCAACGCGCCTGGGAAGAGGACTGGAGCGATCTCCCGCGCTGCGATATCGCCGTTGCCTCCCGCTCAACGCTCGTTGCGGATATGCGCCAGGCGATGACAAAGCTCAACAACCAGGCGCGGCTGCGCGTCTATACCACGCACCTGGTCAGTTCCTCTTTTGTTTCCCCCACTATCCAGCGCGCGTTGGGTCGCGAGGTTATCGAGCTGCCTAACTATATTTATGCCCTCAATGTCCTGTACCAGATGGGGATCTGCGCCCATGTCGATTTTATCCGTGGGCAGAACTGCCAGCAGGACAACAGTACCTGGGAACGCTTTGCTGAAAACGTTCGCTGGAGCATGGGCGACATCAGCGATGAAGAGCGTGAACGTCTGTACCGCTGGTATCAACAGCAGGATGCCAGCGCCCTTGCCCCGGCCAGCCGGGACTGGGCGCTGATCTGGTGGGACAGCATTCCACAAAAGGCGCTGAAATGATCTACTTCTCACACGCACAAACGGACGCATTGCTGCTGGAGGATATTCAGGGAGGCGACCTGACCACGCGCGCTCTGGGCATCGGCAATCTGCCAGGCCGCATGACCTTCCGCCATCGCCAGGGCGGCTGCGTGAGCGGCATTGCCGTGGCCAGACAAATGTTGCAGTCGCTGGGGCTGACCGTCCTGGAGCAGATGAACGACGGCGAGCGCGCCGCAGCCGGTCAACGATTGATCAGCGTCAGCGGGAATGCGGCGGAGCTGCACCAGGGCTGGAAGGCCGTACAAAACGTACTGGAGTGGAGTTGCGGCGTTTCACACTATCTCGACAGCATGCTTCACATCCTGCATAGCCGTTACCCCGACGGGCAAATAGCCTGCACGCGTAAAGCCATTCCCGGCACCCGGCTGTTAGCCGCACAGGCGGTGCTCGCCGCAGGCGGAATCATTCACCGCGCCGGGTGCGCGGAAACCGTGCTGCTGTTTGCAAATCACCGCCGCTTTCTCGCCCCCGGTAACGACTGGGCCGGGGCCATTTCGCAGTTGCGCCGTCATGCCCCGGAAAAAAAGATCGTCGTCGAAGCAGACACCCCAGAGGAAGCCCTTGAAGCGCTCCGCGCAGGCCCCGACGTTTTGCAACTCGACAAATTTACCCCACATCAGGCGGCGGAGGTGGCCCGGGCGGCGCCTTCACTGGCCCCCCATTGCACGCTGGCGCTGACTGGCGGCATCAACCTCGCCACTCTGGCGAGTTATCTCGACTGTGGTATCAGGCTCTTTATTACATCCGCACCGTACTACGCACCACCGATGGATATCAACGTCATCCTGAACCCGGACGAAAGTGACATATAACATTGATAAATGGAATAAAAACAATGAAATTCACTCAGAGTTGTCTTTACACGGCATTATCGGTAGCTTTTGCGCATAATGCGTTTGCTGGGCAAGAAAGCGACACCATGACCGTCTGGTCGAGCCCCGCCTCTGCGGCGACCACCACGGTGCTTGGTCAACAAACCATGCAGGATCTGGATAAGCAGAATGTGGCGCAGGCATTAAGCGTCATCCCTGGCGTGGCGTTGCAAAAATCAGGCAACCGCAACGAACAGCAGGTCAAAGTTCGCGGTTTTGACAGCCGCCAGGTTCCGATCTTTTTCGACGGCGTGCCGGTTTACATCCCTTACGACGGCAACCTCGACTTAGGGCGCTTCCTCACCTCGGACATTGCCTCCGTTGAGGTGTCCAAAGGCTACTCATCGCTGCTGCAAGGCCCTAACCAGATGGGCGGCGCGATCAACATCACCACCAAAAAACCGACAAAACCTCTCGAAGGGAGCATCGGTTATCGCCAGGGATGGAGCCGGAGCAAAGATAACGCCCACGATATGCACGCCTCGTTTGGCGCCAGTAATGAGCTGGGTTATCTGCAAGTCAGCGGTAGCCAGTTGAAGCAGGATTTCCTGGGTCTGCCGCACGGGGTGGACAACGCCATTGCAGGCAGCAACGGGAAGATGATCAACTCGTCGGCAGATGATAAACGGGGCATTGTTAAGCTGGGCTTCACGCCGCGCGAAAATGACGAGTACACCCTGACCTATATCAACCAGGACGGTGAAAAGGACAACCCGCCATACGCAGGCACCAGCAGCCAGAAGTCGCGCTACTGGCAGTGGCCGCAATACGATAAAGAGAGTTATTACTATCAGGGCACCACGCATCTGGGCGATCGCTTCACGCTGAAAAGCCGGCTTTATCGCGACACCTTTGAAAACACGCTGATGATGTACAACTCCCTTGCCGACCTGAAAAACAAGAAAGGCAGCTATAGCCACTATTCCGATTACAGCGATGGCGCAGGGTTACAACTCGCCGCCGAAATGCGTGAAAACGATCTGCTCTCGTTCGCCGTTAACTGGAAAGATGACGTCCACCGTGAAAAAGGCGCGCCGCATGCGGCATACGATCGCTATGAAGATCGCACCTGGTCGTTAGCCAGCGAATACCAGTGGGCCGCCGCCGATAATGTGGATGTCGTGGCCGGTATTAGCTATGACTGGCGTGACAGTCTGGAAGGGATGAAACACGAAAAAGACGGCAGCGTAACCCACTACGACGACAACAACCAGTCGGCGTTTAACTGGCAGGTCATGACCAAATACCACTTCGCAAACGAGGACACGCTGGCGCTCTCTTACTCTGACCGGACGCGTTTCCCGACGCTCAAAGAGCGGTATACCACGTCGAAACCGGCGTATAACCAGGTGGCTATCGTCAACCCGCAGTTAAAACCCGAACGCGCCCGCAGCGTGGATCTGACCTGGAACGGTTCGCTGACCCGCGACTGGGGATTCGAGGTCAGCGTGTACTATAACCGTGTGACCGACGCAATCCTGTCGCACAATATTGATGCCGATACGATCCAGAACCGCAATAGCGGCCGGGTGGATTACACCGGTCTGGATGCCGGAATCAAAGGCAATGTGTCTGAAATGCTGGATGTCGGGCTGAGCTATGGGCTGATCCACGCGGACGTCAAGCGTGATGAAATCGGTGAAATCACCGATTTGCCAACGCAGACGCTCACCGCATGGATGACGCTCAAACCGTGGGAACCGCTGAGTATTACGCTGTCAGAAGAGGCGCGTTCCTCCAGCTACAGCAATTCAGACGGTTCACAGAAAGCGGGCGGATTTGCCATTACCCATATCCGCGCGGATTATGCGCTGGGCTACGGTTTTAGCGTCAACGCGTCCGTGAACAACCTGTTCGATACGAAGTATGCCTACAGCGAAGGGTTTATCGAGGAAGGCCGTAATTTCTGGGCCGGGGTGGAATATAAGTTCTGATTGTTCCGCCGAATGAAAACGAACCCGGCCTGCGCAATTGCAGGCCGGGTTGCTATCAGAAGCTGTAGCTGGCGCCAACCTGAACGGTGCGGTCGCGGCCAATCCAGCAGTTGTTGTCGTCGTAACAGCTAAACGTCTCTTTGTTGGTAATATTCTGCGCGCTGGCCTTCAGCGTCACCCCGCTCAACGATGGGATCGCCTCTCCCAGACGGTAAGAGACGGCCATATCATACTGCGTCGTGCCGCCGAGTTTGCCTTTGTCGTTAGCTGGCGAGATCTCCATCGGCCCGGTATAACGGACGCCCGCGCCAACGTTCAGCCCGCGCAGCGGCGTATTATCAAAGGTGTAATCGCCCCACAGGTTAAACGCGTTTTCCGGCACCTGAGTCGGACGTTTGCCTTCATACGTCTCATCTTCCGTGTTGATCGCATGGGTATAGGCATAGTTGGCGATCAGCGTGACGTTATCCGCCGGACGGCTGACAATCGACAGTTCGGCCCCCTTTGACTCAATCTCGCCGGTCTGACGGTAATCCCAGGTTGGCGTGGCGGAAAGCACATTTTTCTGGCGGATATTAAACACCGATGCGGTAAAGGTGGTCGCGTATTCCGCCAGCAGGTATTTCACCCCGCCCTCAACCTGCTTGCTGGTGGTCGGCTTCACCTCTTTCGAGGTCAGAGTCCCTTGCGGCGAGATCGGCTTAAAGCCTTCGGAATAACTGATAAATGGAGAGATCCCATTTTCAAACGCATATAACGCACCGAAACGTTTGGTGACGCGATCCTGTGAAATCCAGGTTTTATCGCCGTTTTGCAGATAGTCGGTCGTGGCGGAACGATAGTCATCGTAACGCACGCTCGCCAGCAGGTTCAGGCCGCCAAACGCAATCTGATCCTGAAGATAATAACCATTCTGCTGATAAGAGAGACGGTTATTCTGCGCAGTACTCAGCCCTAAATCGTCGGTATGAATCTGACGATAGTTCGGGTGGCGCATGTCGATCCCCGGCGTGCTGCTGGCATAGCGGTAGAAGTAATGGCTGTCGAGCTTCTGGTAATCGAAGCCTGCCAGCAGATGGTGCTGCCAGTCGCCTGACACTACCGTTTTCGTAACCTGGTTGTCGATGTTAAAACTTTTCAGATCTTCATCGGTCGTGTAGGCAAACCGGTTCAACTCCCAGACCGGATTCCCCATATTTCCGGTGGAGTAGACGCTGCGCTGGTGGGTATCCACATCAAAGTAGCGCGCTTTCTGATTGAAGCCCCAGCCGCTGTCAAACTGGTGTTCAAAGCTGTAACCCAGCATCCATTGACGCTGCTTAAAGCCGCTCCACTCATCTCCGGCAAAATCACGACGCCCCGCATACTCTGAGCGCAGATAAGAAATGGGCAGCGGGTTGGAAGGCGACAGCGACGGTGTATTCTGCGCCAGCGCATCAATCGTCAGACGCGTTTTGTTGTCCGGTTGCCAGGTAACGGACGGGGCAACCAGATAGTTTTCATAGCGGGAGGTATGCGGTTGATCATCCCCTTCCGTCGCTTTGCCGAGTAAACGGTAGTTCCAGTCGCTGTCGCTGATTTGCCCGGTTGAATCCAGATAACCCTCTTTCAGATTACGGGTGCCGGTGTTGAAGCCCACTTCCGTTTTCTGTTCCGCCTGCGGTTTTTTACTCTGGATGTTTACCAGTCCACCCGGCGAGCCATTGCCGTACAGCACCGAGGCCGGGCCTTTCAGAATATCCACGCTTTCAATCAGCAGCGGATCAATACGCGCTTTGGTATTCCCGGTCACGTTGTACGGCAGTTGCAGGCCGTTGTAATACTCCTGATCCACCGTAAAACCGCGAATCTTATATTCACTCATATAGGAGGTATTACCGCGAACTTCCGTTGACACGCCCGGCGCGTAGCGCAGAATTTCATTCACCGAGTTGGCGTGGCGTTGCTCAATCTCCTGCCTGTCGATGGTGTTGATCACCTGCGGCGTTTTGCTTTCCGGCACGGCGGATTTGGTGGCGCTGTTGGTCCAGGCCGGAAGAAGGCTCTCCTGCCCGGCGGCGGTGACCACAATGGTCGACTCTTTTGACTCTTCAGCATAAGACGGGACAGTCAGGGCTAAGGTGATACATCCAGAGAGCGCGCGTAATGTGAAACGATGAGTTGTTTTCATGAGCAAATTATTATATGTGAAATGGAATGACAATTATTCTCATTTTTATTCACAAATCAAGCCAGCTTTCGCCGTTAATCCGGCCAGGCGTTGCTCAGGAATACAGATTGTTCTGACGTCTGTTGAATTCCCGTAAACGTGCCGGGAAGACGCCTTCCCTGACACGTTCACGACTGATAATGCGCCAGAGCGATAATGGGCATCAAGTGAACGGAAAACACGCCAGGGTAGCATGTCGCCGATTTACGCACTCATCCCCACATCCGCTCTGTTCATTTAATTGCGCCGCAGAAGGCGAAAAACGCCGAGCACAACAATCGCCCCGACGACGGCCACCAGGAAACTGTGAAGATTGAACCCGCTGATGCTGCCGCCGATACCAAACATAGTTGCCAGCCAGCCGCCGACAACCGCACCAACGATACCGAGAATACAGGTCAGTATAAAACCACCGCCATCGCGACCCGGCATAATCAGCTTAGCGATAACACCTGCAATCAGACCAAAAATAATCCAGGCAATAATTCCCATATTCAGGCCCTCTTTCCAGTGAAAGCATGCGCAAGACGTTCTTGCGCCAGTCCCTTAAGTATAGGCAAATCAACCGGCCATGCTTTTCATCCTGCGACGTTATGCGCTGGCGTTGATAAAAATTTCACCCATTTGTCTTAAGTTCCGTCATGCCATGCCGATAACCAAACGATAATCTGTCAGGCATCCAGGAGTCATTACGCGTGAGTCACTACAGTGAGCAGTTCCTGAAGCAAAACCCGTTGGCGGTATTAGGCGTACTCAAAGATTTAAACAAGAGCCAGGTGCCGCTACGCATCTCCTGGGCCGGGGGGCAGTTCATCAGTAAGATTCTGGACGTTAACGCGGAAAAACTGGTGATGGATTTCGGCAGCCAGGACTATGAAAACATCGCCGTTCAGCGCGCCAGACAGATAACCATTACCGCAGAAACGCAGGGCGCGAAAGTGGAGTTCACGCTGGATCAGCTCACCCGTGGCGAATACCAGCAGCTTCCGGCATTTATTACCGCACTGCCACCCGAGCTGTGGTTCGTTCAGCGCCGGGAGTATTTCCGTATTTCCGCGCCTTTACATCCCCCCTACTACTGCCAGGCGAAAATGCCGGACGACAACACGCTACGTTTTCGCTTGTTCGATCTCTCGCTGGGCGGCATGGGCGCATTGCTGGAAGCGACAAAACCCGCCGGATTAACCGAAGGCATGCGCTTTTCGCAAATTGAGCTGAACATGGGGCAATGGGGCGTTTTCCACTTTGACGCCCAGCTTATTTCCATCAGCGAACGCAGAGTGATTGACGGTAAAAATGAGACAATTACCACTCCCCGCCTGAGCTTTCGTTTTCTCAACGTCAGCCCGGCGGTGGAGCGGGAATTACAGCGGATTATTTTCTCTCTTGAACGGGAAGCGCGGGAAAAATCCAATAAGGTGCGTGAATAACCCCCGCGCGGGTTACATCGCATCCAGCGCTTGCTGGAGTTTCCAGATATAACGCGGCGCCTGTGGCGCAGGATGATTTTTGGCAACGTGCTCGAAAAACTCATCCGCGCTCAGATCGTTGATTTTCTCAATCGCTTTTTTGCGATCGGAAGAGAACGTGCGCAGCAGCGCGCCCGCGCCATTGGCATAAGAGACCACCAGCGCGTACTGCATCACCTGCGGATCGTTAATACCGGCCAGCGACCCGTGTTCCAGAATACTCAGGTACGCCGTCCCCATCGAGATATTCCGCTCCGGGTTTTTCAGTTCGCTGGTCGACGGTTCGCCGCTCCAGCCCATATGACGATAAACATCGCGCCCGGACGTCGAGGCCTTCAGTTGCATTAACCCAACCGCCCCGGATTTACTGACCACCGTCGGATTACCGCCCGATTCAATCGCGATGATCGCGGTAATCAGACGCGGGCTGACGCCCCAGGCTTCCCCGGCTTTTTCACTTATCGGCATCCACTGCATTGCCCGTTTAACCGGGACTTCGGCGTTCCAGGGCGGATTCTTGTAATCCTGCTTTGAACTACAGCCCGCCAGCAATACAACCAAAAAAGCAAACCATCTCAATTTCACGTCATCTATCCTTATAGCCGGAATTCGCCGCTGCGAGTGACAACGACATGCTCAATCGGCATGATATACATTTGGTTTTAGATGTCAGCAAGGAATTGCCATGTCCCTGTTTCACTTAATCGCCCCATCGGGTTACTGCATCAATCAGCAAGCGGCTTTACGCGGCGTACAACGGCTTATCGAATCCGGCCACCAGGTGGATAACGCCGCCGTCATTGGCCGCCGTGACCAGCGTTTTGCCGGTTCAGACGCCGAGCGTCTGGCGGATGTTAACGGCCTCGCCCGCCTGACGACGCCCGATACCATTGTGATGCCGGTTCGCGGCGGTTACGGCGCCAGTCGTCTGCTGGAGAGCATTGACTGGCAGGCGCTCATCGCACGGCAACAGGCGAACCCGCTGCTGATCTGCGGCCACAGCGATTTTACGGTGATTCAGTCCGCCCTGCTGGCGCTGGGCAAGGTGATAACGTTTAGCGGCCCCATGCTGGCGGCGAATTTCGGCGCGGAGGAGATGAACACCTTCACCGAGCGCCATTTCTGGCGGGCCTTGTGCAACGCGCAGTTCACGGTGGAGTGGCAAGGTCACGGCCCGACATGTGAAACGGAAGGCACACTGTGGGGCGGCAATCTGGCCATGCTGATCTCCCTTATCGGCACCCCGTGGATGCCCGCCATTGAAAATGGCGTACTGGTGCTGGAGGATATTAACGAGCATCCTTTCCGCGTTGAGCGAATGCTTCTGCAACTGTATCACGCGGGGATTCTGTCCCGGCAGAACGCGCTGATATTGGGCAGTTTCAGCGGTAGCGCGCCGAATGATTACGATGCCGGTTACGATCTTGACGCGGTTTACGCGTTTCTGCGTTCCCGTCTCTCCATCCCCGTCGTGACCGGTCTGGATTTCGGTCATGAGCAACGCACCGTTACGCTGCCGCTCGGTGCCCACGCGGTGCTAAAAAATGGCGAAAATGGCAGCCAACTCACACTCTCCGGCCATCCTGTCCTCAAATCATAAAAAAAGCCGTCGCCTGGGCTAAGTAAAACGCTGTTTCTGTCGTTATTATGTTAGGGTTTATTATTAGAAACAGCGTAATTCAGGAGTAACATAACGTTGGATGCCGCAGCCATTATTAGTCTTTTCATTTTGGGTTCAGTCCTCGTAACCTGTAGTATCTTATTAAGTTCATTCTCATCTCGTCTTGGCATCCCTATTCTGGTTATCTTTCTCGCGATTGGCATGCTCGCGGGTGTTGATGGCGTTGGCGGTATCCCGTTTGATAATTATCCTTTCGCGTACATGGTGAGTAACCTCGCGCTGGCAATTATTCTGCTGGATGGCGGGATGCGTACCCAGGCCAGCTCCTTTCGCGTCGCCCTGGGCCCGGCGCTCTCGCTCGCGACGGTAGGGGTACTGATTACCTCCGGTCTCACCGGCATGATGGCCGCCTGGCTCTTTCATTTGAATCTCATTGAAGGGCTGCTGATTGGTGCCATTGTCGGTTCAACGGATGCGGCTGCCGTTTTTTCTCTGCTGGGTGGTAAAGGGCTTAACGAACGCGTCGGTTCGACGCTGGAAATCGAATCCGGGAGTAACGACCCGATGGCGGTTTTCCTGACCATCACGCTGATAGAGATGATTCAGAAACATGAGACCGGCCTGAGCTGGCTTTTCGTGCTCGATATCATCCAGCAGTTTGGACTGGGGATCATGCTGGGGTTAGGCGGCGGATATCTGCTTCAGCAAATGATTAACCGGATTGCCTTGCCCACCGGGTTATATCCGCTGCTGGCGCTGAGCGGGGGAATTCTCGTTTTCGCCGTAACCACCGCGCTGGAAGGCAGTGGCATTCTGGCCGTTTACCTGTGTGGATTCCTGCTGGGCAACCGCCCTATCCGCAACCGGTTTGGCATCCTGCAAAACTTTGACGGTCTGGCCTGGCTGGCGCAAATCGCCATGTTCCTCGTGCTGGGACTGCTCGTTACGCCATCCGATCTGCTGCCTATCGCCGTTCCGGCGCTGGTGCTGTCGGTCTGGATGATTCTGGTGGCTCGCCCGCTCTCCGTTTTCGCGGGCCTGCTGCCGTTTCGGGGCTTTAATCTGCGTGAGCGGATCTTCATCAGTTGGGTAGGGCTGCGTGGCGCCGTGCCTATCATCCTGGCGGTTTTCCCGATGATGGCCGGGCTGGAGAATGCCCGACTGTTTTTTAATGTCGCATTCTTTGTGGTGCTGATATCGCTGCTGTTCCAGGGAACGTCCCTGACCTGGGCGGCCAAAAAAGCCAAAGTGGTGGTGCCTCCCGTCGGCTGGCCGGTTTCGCGTATCGGGCTGGATATTCACCCGGAAAACCCCTGGGAGCAGTTTGTCTACCAGTTGAGTGAAGATAAGTGGTGCGTCGGCGCCGCGCTGCGCGATCTGCACATGCCGCAGGAGACCCGCATCGCCGCCCTGTTTCGCGACAACGTGCTGTTCCATCCGACCGGAAGCACCCGTTTACGCGAAGGCGACGTTCTGTGCGTTATTGGACGTGAGCGCGACCTTCCGGCGCTGGGAAAACTGTTCAGCCAGTCGCCGCCGGTCGCGCTGGATCAGCGTTTTTTCGGCGATTTTATTCTCGAAGCCAATGCGAAATTTGCTGACGTCGCCCTGATTTACGGTCTGGACGAGGGAACGGAATATCGCGATAAACAGCAGACGCTGGGGGAAATCGTGCAACAACTGCTGGGCGCTGCGCCGGTTGTGGGCGACCAGGTGGAGTTTGCCGGCATGATCTGGACGGTCGCAGAGAAAGAAGACAACGCCGTGCGTAAAGTCGGGGTTCGCGTCGCGGGGGATGAAATGGAATAATGGAAACGCTACCGGATGGCGGCGTTGACACGCCTTATCCGGCCTACACTCTGCCCTCTGTAGGCCGGATAAGCACTGGCGCCATCCTACGGCGCCACAAAAAAAGTTACGCCGTCACAACCGGAACACGCGGCGCCAGCGCGCACATCAGTTCATACCCCACCGTTCCCGCCGCAGAGGCGACATCATCAATCTTGATCTCTTTCCCCCACAGTTCCACAGACGTACCGATACCCGCCTGCGGGCACGGCGTCAGATCCACCGCCAGCATATCCATCGACACGGTGCCAACCGTTCCGGTACGCACACCGTCCACCAGCACTGGCGTGCCGTTTGGCGCATGACGGGGATAACCATCCGCGTAGCCCGCCGCCACAATCCCGATGCGCTGCTCCTGGGTCGCGGTATAGCGTCCGCCATACCCGACCCGATCGTCCGCTTTCAGCGTCTGTACGCCAATAATCTGGCTGCTCAGGGTCATAACCGGTTTCAGCCCGGTATTGGCGATATCCCGCCACTGCCCTGACGGCGATGCGCCATACAGAATAATTCCGGGTCGCACCCAGTCGAAATGGGCTTCAGGATGCCACAGCGTAGCCGCTGAATTCGACAGCGAGCGACGGCATTCAAGCCCTTCCGTCGCATGGGCGATTTTCGTCATCGCCTGGTCGATCCCTTCCGGGTGCTCAGCATCGGCAAAGTGCGACATTAACGTCATTTCGCCCACATTCGGCAGCGCCCGCAGTTGCTGCCAGACGGTCTGTACCCGCTCGGGTAAAAAACCCAGCCGGTTCATGCCGCTATTCACTTTGAGATAAACATCCAGCGGCGCGTTCAGGCGCGCGTTTTGCAACACTTTGAGCTGCCAGTTGCTGTGTATGCAGGTCGTCAGACGGTATGTGTCATATATGGCCAGCTCGTCGGCATGGAAGAACCCTTCCAGCATTAAGATCGGCCCTTTCCATCCCCGCTCTCGCAGCGTAATCGCCTCTTCGAGATTGAGCATGGCAAAGCCATCGGTCGCCCCCAACGCCGTCCAGATACGCTCAATACCATGTCCGTAGGCATTGGCTTTCACCACCGACCAGACGCGAGCGTCCGGGGCGGCCTGGCGCACAATGCCAAGATTTTGTTTCATCGCCTTCAGGTCAAGGCTGGCCAGTATAGGGCGGGTCATCTCGCTTCCTTATTAGTTATGCGCGCCATGAAGATGCCGGGGTCGTGACGGCGTAAAGCCAGGGCTGTACCGCGCTACGCTCAGGTCGTCATAAGGAATAGCAGGTGTACGACCTGAAAGAATATCGCTCAATAATTGCCCTGAACCGCAGGCCATTGTCCAGCCCAGCGTCCCATGCCCGGTGTTCAGCCACAGGTTTTTGAAGCGCGTCCGTCCGATCACCGGCGTACCATCCGGGGTCATTGGCCGCAGCCCGGTCCAGAACGTGGCTTGTTCCACATGCCCTCCGCGCGGGAAGAGATCGCGTACGACCATCTCCAGCGTTTCACGACGCGGTTGTAATAATTCAGTGTTAAAGCCGACAATTTCCGCCATTCCCCCCACGCGAATGCGCTTATCAAAACGGGTAATGGCGATTTTGTAGGTTTCATCAAGGATAGTCGAAACTGGCGCGCCATCGTCCTGTGCGACCGGAATCGTCAGCGAATAACCTTTAAGCGGATAGACCGGAATATCGACGATCCCTTTGAGCATCGCCGTCGAGTAAGAGCCAAACGCCATCACGTAAGCATCGGCTTTGATGATGTCATCCCCGCACTTCACGCCGTAAATTTGTTCACCTTCGTACAGCAGTTTTTCCACCGGCGTGTTGAAGCGAAACGTCACGCCCGCCTGTTCCGCCATCTGCGCCAGGCGCTGAGTGAACAGCTGGCAATCTCCGGTTTCATCATTGGGCAAACGCAGGCCGCCGGTCAGTTTGTGCGCCACTTCCGCCAGCGCAGGTTCAACCTCCGCCAGGCGGCTGGATTCCAGTAGCTGATACGGTACGCCAGCATCTTCCAGAACGGCGATATCGCGGGTGGCGTTCTCATACTGTTGCGCGGTACGGAATAACTGCAATGTTCCGCCCTGACGCCCTTCATACTGAATGCCGGTTGAGGCACGCAGCGCTTTCAGGCAATCACGGCTGTACTCCGCCAGACGCACCATGCGCCCTTTGTTCTCCATGTAATGGCGGGTGTCGCAGTTACGCAACATTTGCCACATCCACTTCAACTGAAACTGCGTCCCGTCCAGGCGAACAGCCAGCGGCGCATGGCGCTGGAACATCCACTTGATGGCCTTCAGCGGCACACCCGGCGCCGCCCACGGCGCGGCATAGCCCGGAGAAATTTGTCCGGCGTTCGCCGCGCTGGTTTCCAGCGCCGGGCCAGGTTCACGATCGATGACGGTGACGTCATGCCCAGCCTGACACAGATACCAGGCGCTGGTTACGCCAACGACGCCACTTCCCAGTATGACAACTCGCATAGCCACTCCGTTAACAGTAAAAGAACAATCTTCTAATTACATCTTGATAACTCAGTTGAAAATATTATTCAACATATGGCTTTTTTATGGTGACGCACCTCACATCTGCCTCTGTTGTCAGGGATCTCTCTGCTTTGGCATCTCCTGCTGTGCGTCATTTTTATCCAGCATAAAATATCGCAGCCATGCCAGTTTCTGGCGTGCCGGCGCTGCGAAATCGCAAAGAAAAATTTTCTTCATCAGCACGTTTTTTAACACGGTGTTCTATGCTTGAAATGAGGTGCTCCAGACAGAGAGTGCCGCCAACAATGAGGGTGCGCGAATGGCTACGATTGATTCCATGAACAAGGACAGCACACGTTTGAGCGATGGACCCGACTGGACGTTTGATCTGCTGGATGTCTATCTGGCGGAGATTGACCGCGTCGCGAAACTCTACAAACTGGATACCTACCCGCACCAAATCGAGGTGATCACCTCTGAGCAGATGATGGATGCCTATTCCAGCGTCGGGATGCCGATCAACTATCCTCACTGGTCGTTTGGCAAAAAATTCATTGAAACCGAGCGCCTGTATAAGCATGGTCAGCAAGGGCTGGCCTATGAAATCGTCATTAACTCCAACCCGTGTATCGCTTATCTGATGGAAGAGAACACCATTACTATGCAGGCGCTGGTGATGGCGCACGCGTGCTATGGGCATAACTCTTTCTTCAAGAATAACTACCTGTTCCGCAGCTGGACCGACGCCAGTTCGATTGTCGATTACCTGATCTTTGCCCGTAATTACATTACCGAATGCGAAGAACGCTATGGCGTGGACGAAGTTGAAAAGCTGCTGGATTCCTGCCATGCGCTGATGAACTATGGCGTCGATCGCTACAAACGCCCGCAAAAAATTTCGTTGCAGGAGGAGAAAGCCCGGCAGAAAAGTCGCGAAGAGTATCTGCAAAGCCAGGTGAATATGCTGTGGCGTACTCTGCCGAAGAAAGAGGAAGAGAAAGCCGTCGCCGAAACGCGGCGTTACCCGTCTGAACCGCAGGAAAACCTGCTCTACTTTATGGAAAAGAACGCGCCGTTGCTGGAGTCATGGCAGCGCGAGATCTTGCGCATCGTGCGCAAGGTCAGCCAGTATTTCTATCCGCAAAAACAGACGCAGGTGATGAACGAAGGCTGGGCGACGTTCTGGCACTACACCATCCTGAATCATCTTTACGATGAAGGTAAAGTGACCGAGCGCTTTATGCTGGAGTTTTTACACAGCCACACCAATGTGGTGTTCCAGCCGCCGTACAACAGCCCGTGGTATAGCGGAATTAACCCTTATGCGCTTGGCTTCGCGATGTTCCAGGACATCAAACGCATTTGCCAGTCGCCAACGGAAGAAGACAAATACTGGTTCCCGGATATCGCCGGTTCAGACTGGCTGGAAACCCTGCATTTCGCGATGCGTGATTTTAAAGACGAGAGCTTTATCAGCCAGTTCCTGTCGCCGAAAGTGATGCGTGATTTCCGTTTCTTTACCGTGCTGGACGACGACCGGCACAACTATCTGGAAATTTCGGCCATTCACAATGAGGAAGGTTATCGCGAGATCCGCAATCGGCTTTCGTCACAGTACAACCTGAGCAATCTGGAGCCGAATATTCAGATCTGGAATGTGGATTTACGCGGCGATCGCTCTTTGACGCTACGCTATATTCCTCACAACCGCGCACCGCTGGACAAGGGACGTAAAGAGGTGCTGAAACATGTGCATCGCCTGTGGGGGTTTGATGTCATGCTGGAGCAGCAGAATGAGGATGGCAGCGTTGAACTGCTGGAGCGGTGCCCGCCGAGAATGAACAGCCTGTAGTTTAATTGCCGGATGGCGGTGTAAACACCTTATCCGGCCTACAAACAGCACACCGCCGTAGGCCGGATAAGCGGAGCGCCATCCGGCGCAAACAAACAGCACACCACCGTAGGCCGGATAAGCGGAGCGTCATCCGGCGCGAACAAACAGCACACCACCGTAGGCCGGATAAGCGAAGCGCCATCCGGCGCAAACAAACAGCATATCGCCGCAGGCCGGATAAGCGAAGCGCCATCCGGCGCGAACAAACAGCACATCGCCGTAGGCCGGATAAGCGAAGCGCCATCCGGCACAAACAAACAGCACATCACCATAGGCCGGATAAGCGAAGCGCCATCCGGCATATAACGATTAGCGGCCCTGAATAGCCAAATCGCCGGGCAAATTCTTCTGCATACGATGCCAAATCTCACCGCTGTCATGACCGTAACGGCGTACCGTTTCGTACACCTGGTCATGCGCGCCCTGTTCGCAAAGCGATGACAGCTTATGGTAGAAACCGAGCGCCAGGCTCCGGGCTTCCGGGTTGGCGAAATAGTGACGGCCAATGCGGGTATACAGCCCTTTCATCCCGTTCAGGATCAGACCGTAAATCGGATTACCGGAGGCAAACGCCAGACCGCGGAAAATGTTGTAATCCAGCTCCGCGAATGCATCGGCGTAGTCGGCCACTTCATTCGCCGTCGCCAGTACCTCCTGCGCCTTATCAGGATGCTGACGAAACGCGGTGCGGATAAAAATCGTGGAGATATTGGTGCGCACCGACAGCAGATTATCAATCAGTTGCGGCACGCTTTCATGATCAAGACGCGCGAGCGTTTCAAGAATATTCAGCCCGGACGTTTCCCAGAAATTGTTCACCTTTGTCGGTTTGCCGTGTTGAATCGTCAACCAGCCGTCTCGCGCCAGGCGCTGCAATACTTCGCGTAACGTGGTGCGCGTCACTCCGATAAGTTCGGAGAGTTCACGTTCGGCAGGCAAAATAGTGCCAGGTGGGAAGCGGTTATTCCAGATACTTTCAATGATGTACTCTTCCGCGAAACCCGCCGGGCTCTGCGCCTTAATGACCATAGTGAGATTTCCATTACACAGCAAAACATAGTTACACTCATCATACCAGACGGGTTTCATGGCTGATAGCGGACAGGATGAAGAAAAAGGGGATCAAGGCTTCATTTTCTGGATAACGCCACGCCATCACGTTAAGGACTTGCCTGCTTTTACCCTGGCCGCTAAGCTTTGCGCCTAAACATAAAAACATGATTCTCACATTTACAGGTAAGGGAAACTGCCATGGAGCTCTCCTGGGGTCGCGCATTCTGGCGCAACTTTCTGGGCCAGTCGCCTGACTGGTATAAACTTGCATTAATCGCTTTTTTAATTGCTAATCCACTGATTTTCTTCATCAACCCATTTGTAGCGGGCTGGCTGCTGGTCGCTGAATTTATTTTCACGCTGGCGATGGCGCTGAAGTGCTATCCCCTGCTGCCCGGCGGATTACTGGCGATTGAAGCGGTCATCATTGGGATGACCAGCGCAGCGCATGTGCGTGAAGAGGTTGCCGCCAACCTCGAAGTGCTGCTGCTGCTGATGTTCATGGTCGCAGGCATCTACTTTATGAAGCAGTTGCTGCTGTTCATTTTTACCCGCCTGCTGCTTAGCATTCGTTCCAAGATGCTGCTGTCGCTCGCATTTTGTATGGCTGCGGCCTTCCTGTCCGCTTTCCTTGATGCCCTGACCGTTGTCGCGGTGGTCATCAGCGTCGCGGTCGGCTTTTATGGCATTTATCATCGCGTCGCCTCTGCGCGCGGCGAAGAGAACGATCTCCAGGATGACGACCACCTCGACCAGAACAGTAAAGCGGTGCTGGAACAGTTTCGCGGTTTCTTGCGCAGCCTGATGATGCATGCGGGCGTAGGCACCGCGCTGGGCGGCGTCATGACGATGGTCGGTGAACCGCAGAACCTGATTATCGCCAAAGCGGCGGGCTGGCATTTCGGCGATTTCTTCCTGCGCATGTCGCCGGTGACGGTTCCGGTGCTAATTTGCGGGCTGCTCACCTGCGTGCTGGTCGAGAAACTACGCTGGTTTGGCTATGGTGAAACGCTGCCGGAGAAAGTGCGTCATATTTTGCAGGAGTTCGACGATCAAAGCCGTCAACGTCGTACACGCCAGGACAAACTCAATCTGTTTGTGCAGGCGATTATCGGCGTCTGGCTGGTGACGGCGCTGGCGCTGCATCTGGCGGAAGTGGGCTTGATTGGTCTGTCGGTCATTATTCTGGCCACGTCACTCACCGGCGTCACCGATGAACACGCGATTGGCAAAGCATTTACTGAGTCCTTGCCGTTTACCGCGCTGTTGACGGTTTTCTTCTCCATCGTGGCGGTCATTATCGATCAGCATCTTTTCGCCCCGATCATCCAGTTCGTTTTACAGGCTTCCGAACATGCGCAGTTAACGCTATTCTACCTTTTCAATGGCCTGCTGTCGTCCATTTCCGATAACGTGTTCGTCGGGACGATTTACATCAATGAGGCCAAAGCGGCTATGGAAAGCGGCGCAATCAGCATGAAACAGTACGAACTGCTGGCGGTGGCGATCAACACCGGCACCAATTTGCCGTCCGTAGCGACGCCAAACGGCCAGGCGGCATTTTTGTTCCTGCTCACCTCTGCGCTGGCGCCGCTGATTCGTCTCTCTTATGGCCGTATGGTCTGGATGGCGTTGCCATACACGCTGGTGCTCACCCTCGTTGGTTTACTCTGCGTCGAGTTTACCCTCACCCCCATCACGGAGTGGATGACGCAATCTGGCTGGTTAGCTACATTCTCATAACATCAAACCGGGCAAATCACTGCCCGGTTTGACTTTTTGCATGATAATTATCCGATTATACTTTATTTCATTTCCCACTACTGGCGCATAAATTGAATTGGTTTACACTGCGGTGTCTACGCATGTTGCAGGGAAATAATTATGTTGCGATTTTTAAACCAGTGCTCACGGGGTCGGGGCGCGTGGTTACTGATGGCGTTAACTGCCTTTGCGCTCGAAATGGTAGCGCTGTGGTTCCAGCACGTCATGCTGCTCAAACCTTGCGTGCTATGTATTTACGAACGTAGCGCGTTATTCGGCGTGATGGGCGCGGGTCTGGTTGGCGCTGTCGCCCCTAAAACGCCGCTGCGTTATGTGGCGATAGCGATCTGGATTTACAGCGCCTGGCGCGGGTTGCAGTTGGCTTATGAACACACGATGATCCAGCTTCATCCTTCGCCGTTCATGACCTGTGATTTTGCTGCGCGCTTCCCGACGTGGCTGCCGCTGGATAAATGGCTGCCGCAGGTCTTCCTGGCTTCCGGCGACTGCGCCGAGCGTCAGTGGTCGTTTTTAACCCTGGAGATGCCGCAGTGGCTGTTGGGGATTTTTGCGGCGTATCTGGCGATCGCGATCCTGGTGTTGATTGCTCAACCGTTTAGGCCGAAAAGACGCGATCTCTTTAGTCGGTAACAGAACGCTCCTTCGGGAGCGTTTTTTTTCGCCTGACGGCGTTGCTTCCGGGCATCTATAAGATGTATATTAAATACATCTTATAGATGCCCCCACAAGGAGACGCCTTATGTCCCATTTACGCATCCCGGCAAACTGGAAAATTAAACGTTCCACTCCCTTCTTCACCAAAGAGAATGTGCCAGCCGCACTGCTCTCCCACCATAACACCGCTGCGGGTGTCTTTGGGCAACTCTGCGTGATGGAAGGCTCAGTCACTTACTACGGTTTCGCTAACGAAGACGCCAAAGAACCTGAACTCAAAGTGGTCATTAACGCCGGTCAGTTTGCGACCAGCCCGCCGCAATACTGGCACCGCATCGAATTAAGCGACGATGCGCAATTCAATATCAATTTCTGGGTTGAAGACGACAACCACGGCGATGAAATGTATCAGGCGAAAAAAGCGTAATTAACGCTTACTGAACAATGGGCGGTTCAGTCCGCCCATGAAGGTTTGTTTAAGATAGGCGGCACTATTAAATCATTGTGCGTCGAAGTGAGCTGAAAGCCGACATAAAGCAAAGCATTAGCGCAAGACGAATCACCACCTTCCGAGGTTTTGAGTTGTTTTGCGCTAATTTTTTGCCCCACCCATGCCCCATCACATCGCCGGACAATCATCAAACTCTCCCGCCTTATACTTTCAGACACCGCATATAACGGGGATTATTTAACTCGCAGCAAGTCAGTGAATCTCGTTGTATATCGAGGTGAGAGCATCTCACGTTTCATCTGCCATTGCTGTTGTATGCCCTGCCCGGCGAAGTACAGTGTTCCTCTGCCGTCTTTGGCATTGAGATGATCCAGCACCTTCATCAGTTTGTCGCTATTGCGCCGTGGCGCGTTATCGTCGAACAGATTTAACTGCGCGACACCATGACTAAAAAAATCACCGAGCATAACGCCTGCCTTCTGGTAACGGTGTCCATCTTTCCAGACAGCATCCAGGCATCGCGTGGCCGCACCGATGATGTCCCGGCTATCCTGCGTCGGGGTCAGAAGCTTCACGGAGGCGCTGTTGCCGTAATACGGTTCGTTCAGTGCAAACGGGCTTGTCTTCACGAACGCGGAGATAAACCGGCAATATTGATGCTCGCCGCGCAGCTTCTCCGCCGCCCGGCTGGCGTAACTGCAAATCGCCTGGCGCATCTCTTCGTAAGCAGTGATACGACTACTGAAGGAGCGACTGCATACAATTTCCTGCTTTACTGGTGCAAACTCTTCCAGTTCCAGACACGGCTCACCACGCAACTCTCTCACCGTTCTTTCGAGCACAACATTGAAATGCTTCCTGATAAACCGGATATCTGTGTCAGCCAGGTCAAGAGCAGTTTTGATGCCCATCGCCTGAAGTTTCTTGCCAATGCGTCGTCCGATACCCCAGACATCATCAACAGGCAGTATTGCCATGAGTTTACGCTGACGATCAAGGTTCGATAAATCCACTACTCCTCCCGTCTGGTTCTGCCACTGTTTAGCTGCGTGGTTTGCCAGTTTCGCGAGGGTTTTTGTCTGCGCAATACCGACGCCGACTGTGAGATGTGTACGCTGTAATACTGTAGTGCGGATCTCCCGGCCAAACTCAGTAAGGTCGCGGCAGTTTCTCACACCAGTAAGATCGCAAAATGCCTCATCTATACTGTAGATCTCTACGCGAGGACTCATTTCTTCCAGCGTTGTCATTACGCGGTTCGACATATCAGCGTAAAGCTCATAGTTACTGCTGAACGTGACGATTCCGTGGCGGCGGAAAGCCTCTTTCTGCTTGAAATAGGGCTCACCCATTTTCACAAAGGGCTTAGCTGCTGCCGAACGGGCAATAACGCAGCCATCGTTGTTAGAGAGAACGACAACCGGCCTTCCTTTTAGGTCTGGCCTGAATACCGTTTCACAGCTCGCATAAAAGCTGTTCACATCCACGAGCGCAAACATACTCAAGCAGACTTCACGATGTAGGTTACGACGCCGAAAACCTCCAGATTGTCTTCACTCCCAATCATGATTGGTTTATACACAGAGTTCTCAGGCTTGAGCATGACAGCAGGATGCAGCAACAGGCGCTTAACTGTGAACTCACCGTCGACCGCTGCAATGACAATATCCCCATGCCCTGCTTTTCGTGAACTATCGACTACCAACAAATCGCCCTCGCCGATTCCAGCATCACGCATAGAATCTCCAGTGGCCTTTACAAAATACGTCGCGCTTGGGTGCCGCACCAGCAATTCGTTAAGGTCTATACGCGACTCAACATAGTCCTGCGCTGGCGAAGGAAACCCGCATGGCACAAGGTCACTAAACATCGGTAGCGATACTATCTGGCGTAGTTCTGTAGGCGTGAAAAACTGCATGATAATCACCTTAACTAATACTGACTATATATACAGTATTATTGTATCGACAGCAGCGATCAAGTCTCTTAGAAGTACGACACGGTAAGTAACTGGCGTGAGGTGAAATTTAGTTTTGTGAGACATCATCGGCGACTGGTGCTCTCTGTCGAACGATCGCCAGCTGACCACCGTGGCTCAATGATGTGCTGCGGGATCCTGACTATCGGAAATCACATAAAAATGATAATCTTTCGTAAGATTAGTAATATTCACCGTAAGGCAATGGAATGAATGAGCAAAACCATTTAAATAGACTTGATCATATTAGGTTTTATGCAGCTACTCTTGTCGTGTTTTATCACTTTAGGGGTAAGACTTATGACATGACTGAAGGTCTATCAAGCATCAAGTCCATTCTTGCTGCATGGATAAACAATGGTTCTTCAGGAGTGAGCCTTTTCCTTGTTATGTCTGGATTTTTATTTTGCATAATTTCTGGAGAGGGCTCTAAGAAAATAAATTATTTACGGTTCCTTCAAAATCGTGTATTAAGAATATTTCCTTTACTAACCGTTGTGTTCTTCACAATAATTTGTGTCACACGACCAGCATCCTCACCCGAAGATATATTAAGACTTTTAACGCTCCAGCTAAACACAGGCCCATTCAATGATAAAATATTCCCTGTCGGACCTATATGGACGATAGCAGTTGAATTTCAATTTTATCTTATCTTTCCATTTTTAGCTGCATTCATGCATCGTTATGGATACAAACAGATAATTCTTCTCATTGCATGCGCTGTAATTGTGAAACTTGGTATTGTAACAATCAAGGGAGATATGCAGTTCGGAAATCTCTACAACACAATCACCGGTCGATTAGATCAGTTTTTAATCGGAATGCTTTTTGGGTTAGCATATAACCGAATTGACTCAGTAAAGTTTATAAGTAGCATTCTTGTTAAATACTTTTCATTGGTAGCTAGCTTAATAGCATTAACCTTATATTTCTTACTGGATAAATCTTTATGGTTTAGATCAGTTATTGGATTTAGTATAGAGGGCGCTTTGTGGGGATGGTTCATCGTCTCATATCTGAAAATACCATTTACGATAAATCGCCATATTGATGGTTTGTTATGCAAGCTTGGAACCATCAGCTTTTCTATGTATCTGCTCCATTTCCCTATAGGCGAAGCGTTGAAAGCCTCTGGGTTGATTGCCAAAAGTGGACTTTCTTTTGTTGAGAGTGCCGCACTTATCATCCTTCCAACAGTCATACTTATATCAACCTTGACATACCACGCCATTGAAAAACCATTTCTTTCTATGAAGGTAAGGTATTTAAGTTAAAATAACGCCGGGGTAAACCCGGCATTTTAATTAATAACAAACCGTAACATTGATAGATGTTGACGATGTATTATTTATGGTTATTGTGCCTGTTGAAAATGACGAAACATAAAAACCAGAATTTCCTCTTGCCGTAATTTGTGGCAAGGCAAATTGCGTTTGATTAGAATTATTTACAATAACACTTCCCGATGATGGGATGCTTACTGTTACCAGAGTTGGTGAAGTTCCTTTCGTATTTCCAGCCCCCCATTGCAATGTCATATTTGAATACGAAAGTGGAGTATATGAATCATTACCGAATTTGTTACCAGATACCTTCAGTATTTTATCTATTTCGGTAAGACCGTTCCCCTCAATAAAGACCGTGTATGGCCTTCCCGATCCGACTATACCAGCAGAGAATGTATTATCAGTTATAGCCATAAAGGTGGGGTGAGGAATATTGTTACCTCCGTACACACCGATATGACGCATTCCAGTGTAGCTTGCATTATTTGTGTTATTAAATCCTATAAACGTATTGTTGCTTACATTTATAATAGACGCGCCCATAGTATCGCATGCAAAGTTAGCGCAGAAACCGACAGTATTTTGTGAAATATCAAACGAACTGGCTATTACTGAACCGTCTAGCGTGGCAGAGCGCACTTGAATTGCGCTATTTGAGGAAGCTCTCACTAAGTTTGACTTCACGCTCACATATCCATCATCATCAACTCTGATGCCATTACCACTAGTTGAAATGATTGTGTTTCCAGATATTGTAATATTGTTAGCAGAGCCGGGTTCAGAAAATGAGTATATACCCGCGGCTGACGCACCTTTCACTGAGTTACCAGATATTGTCACGACAGAGTTAGATGTAGAAAATCGGTCAATTAACACCCCGTTACCTGCACCATGCATCCCGGAGTTCTCAATTGAATTACCTGTTATTGTTACATTTCTTCCGTAAGTAACAGCGATTCCATTTGTTGCGGAATTTATAATTACGTTGTTGGCAATCAAGCAATTATTTGCATACGCAGTTGCCTCATGGCTGTGCCCTATAAGAATCCCGTGAAACTGTAGGTTTCCCTCAACAACACTGTTTGTTACTACCGAGTTTTCGCTATTCATGGTAATGCCAGTATTACCTGACTTATAAGAATAGCATGAATTAATAATTGCTTTATTGCCGCTTGATGTTCCGATGCATGATTGCCCGCATTCATAGCCGCGACAGTTATCCATCCATACTTCATCACAAAAGCGAGTCATCAGCCCTTCTTTATCACCATATTTTACAACACAGTTCTGGAAAGAAACACGGTTACACTGATAGGCATGGATAGGACAGCCCCATGACCCAGTGAGAAGGTAAACATCATTCTTAGAGCCTATCGCAGTACAGTTCGTTGCCGAAATGTCAGCGCAGTTTTCGAAATGAATGCCAGATACATTATCTGCCGTGTATGAAGATTTGTTTGCATAGTCAACGATAGTAGTCACGTTCTGGATATGCACATTATTAGTATCATGCACATATATACCCCCCTTCAGTGAACCATACAGCACATTAATCGTTCCATTAATAATACGCATCGGTTTTGCGACTTCGATGTCCGTAACAGAGTACGTCAGGCCCTGTAGATCCATCGTTGCGCCATCAGGCATTGCAGCTATGCATGCGGTAAACGCAGTTGTATCATCTGTGCCAGTGGTCGCAAGTGCACCATAAGCGACTGGTGTAAATTTTAAAAAGAAACCATTTACTACAGTGGCTCCCGGTTGATTTGCGATTATTTGAGACCTCAGAGAGGCATCCCCAACTCCAATCCACGCACCAGCCCCAACCCCACCGGTTGATTCTGGAGTGGAATCGGTAGGGACAGTTTTTGGCAATTCTCCATCCCAACGGTAATATTCTCCGTTACCATCAGGAAGGGTCCAGCGTAATGCCTGATCAGCACGCGTTAAAGTCGCCCCGCTCTGGAAAGAATCCATCAGTGACCAGCCCATTGATGAGAGCTTTTCCTGATAACGCACTTCCATTCCATGCCAGGTAAGGTGCGGCACGCCAAAACGGTCATCCCACGTTTCATTAACCCGGTCATTTGAAAGGTGATCAAAGTTCTGGGCGTTATCGTACAAATCTTTTGCAGCAGCAGACCCCAGCGGATTGCCGGTGTTGTAAGTCGTCATATAGGCCTCATAAACGAAAAAACCCGCCGAAGCGGGTCTGTATTGGAGAGATTGTTGTTATGCGACGTTGCCGGGATAAGTGGCATTGTCGTAATCGTAGAAGTTGGGTTTATACTGCTTTGCCGTTACCTGGCATGTGCCATCAGATTGAGGCGCGATCTCAGAGATAATGGCGTTATAGCCAACGCGCGAAGAGTCGCAAAAAATAAGGCGCGGCGGCTCGATAGCCGGATCATTGAGAATAATAGAGCTGAATTCTGGTTGCTCGGGAACCAGCACCTGATAATCCCCCATTCTTGTTGCAACCATCAGGCCAGAAGCGGTGCCATCCTGGTAACGTATCAGCACGAGAGGGTTCTCGAAAGACCAGTCAAGAGGCTCCGTCACCGTAAACGTTGTCTTGTTATCAGTGGTATCCATCTCTTCAATCAGCGCGCTAATCGTCTGGCTGCCTGGTATATCGTCGGTCAGCACGATACGATCGCCGACGTTATAGCAAAGCGCGTCCAGCTCTGTTGAGGTCGTATGCGTCAGCCGTTGCTGTAGGTACTTCATCAGCCGCCGCATGCCGATCTGATATGCCCGGTCCCGGTCCAGCACACCGTCAAGCGTGTAGTCTTCGATTTTTACGGGCGTTGGATTATCTGGTGTCCGGCACTGTACCGTTTCCTCCGCCCATGTCGTTCCGTTGATATACGTAACATCCACGCCGTCATAGTCGTCGTCAGACGGAGCCACAAACGCGGTTTGCAGATCCTCGGTCATCTCATGCGGACTGATAACCCCAGACCAGGGCTTAACGCCTTCGCGCGCAACCGAAGCAAGCCCATCTGCAAGCAGAAAATAGCTTTTCCCGGCGTTGGCGATCTTCTGCAAAACCTCCAGCGCAGATGTACTGTCGGTCGTCTCGAAGTCGAAAAACTCATTGTCAGGCGTCCAGTACGCACTTTCCAGCGCATCAATGGCGTCGGTGTCCATGTCCAGCCCCAGCGAGTTACCAACGTGGTACAGCGCGCCGGAGATGCTGCGCGCCGCGCCAGTGTCATAAATCCTTGTAGCTACCACGTTCACCCGGCGATCGGACTGCGCTGCCAGTTTGCCACCGGTTTCCACCGTGACGCCCATAGTCGTTACGCCAGCATACGATGACGGTCTGGTCAGCAGGCGGCCACGCAACGATTGCCAGTACATATTATCGCGGCTGTTATCCTGCCCCTGTTCGTTAGTGCGTCGGCACCGCACTTCAACAAGGCCGGGAGAACTCAGCGTGATGCGCTCAGTGAAACCAAGGCCATTAATATTTTTTGTGTTATACGAACCGGTTTTACTCATCCATCCCGAACCAGAGCCATAGACACGGTACTGAACTTCCCAGCGAACCGTTCTGTTTTGTTTTCTCCCTTTTTTGTCGTATCCGCAAATGCCATTCGGGAAGAAGAAATTCACTTCAAACATGTCTATGGTTTCATTATCCGGGCATGCCAGAAATGGTCCCATCCAGGAGTCATTCTGGTTAACGCCAGATGCCTCAAAATCAAGCACGGTTCGCGCCACAAAACCCGGCCATGTGTTATCGACAACACCATCAATCAAGCGCTGAAGAGTCACACTGGTGCCGTCCACGTCGAAAATTTTGTACTGATATCCAGCGTGAGAAACGGAAAGCCTGATATATCCCTCAGGAATACCCGTAAAAGGCGCGCCGGTCTCACTCTCATAAGCCAGCGTTACCGACGCGGTGATCTCTTCTTCTTCCTCTGTCGCATCTGCATGCGGCGTATACGAAGCGATAAACAGGCTGTAGTCGACGCTGTTGTACCAGAGCGTTACCGGCATTCCGACGTAAGGGGCGATTTCCGCCAGATTGTCACTGGTAATGCGGCTGTATGCGCCATCGTTGGTAACAACAAACTGATCGGGTACGATTAGCTCAACCGTCGCACCAGCAACCCAGGAATCAGGCAGCTCGTTTGTTGCAGTATCGTCGTCAGCGCTTAATCCGTTAAATGTGATTGTACTTCCCGACACCGTCAGCGACTGCGCCACAACATCATCCGTATCCGGCGCGGTCTGGGCCATATCCAGCCCGGCACCCGATGACGTCCCGCCGACCTCGGTAGAGTTAAACCAGTTTTCGCTACGGCGATCACCAGCGACATTCTGGCCTGGCTGAAAAACGGTGTACGTGAAACCATCACCAAGCGATGAAACTGGCGTGGCGCCAACACGCATATCCCCTTCGCCGAATGAAAATTGTCCGAATCCCAGCGCGACGAACATTTCAACGGTCATCACTGTCGGATCGTCCGGGCTGAACCGGGTTACCGGCTGCACTACATAATCGGGGTAAATTCGGCGGCGTCCGAACAACTCGCGAATTGGATCGCCCAGCTTTGCACGGTTCGCTTTCGCCGGGTTAACGTCCAGTGAATCGCCAGTCGATGAAGAAAAACCACCGGGATCGGATGCGCCTGGCGCAAAGAAAAGAGCATATGCCACGGTAGCAACAGACACGGCAATCGCAGCCCACGCAGCGATCTCAAGACCCGTTCCATAGGGTACAGGGTAAATTTTTACATCGTTGTCTGGCCTGATCGCATAATCGAACCATGCCGCAGCCGGTATATTCACGCCGTCCACTTCAATGGCGATCGGATGCTTCATGTCAGCGCGGTAATTATCAACGTTCCGCGTCATCCACTGATGGATCGTGATTGCACTATGTTCATGCGTTTCCAGCGGCTCGCCGGGTAATCGGGAAGGATAAATTCTGATGGTCACTTCCAGAACTCCACTTTAACGAAGCGGCGAACAAACTGTGCCACCGGCGTGAAAGAAACGTTGGATTTAGGGTTGCATTCGGCCACATGCAAACGACCATTAAGCACCACGACAACGCCGACATGCGTAACTGTTGAGCCTGAATAGCACGCAACACCCGCGCCTTCACACGGCTCGCAGCGTTGCAGGGAGAGCATCAGTTTTCTTGCTTCGCGATTAAGGCCGCCATCATCTTTCGTTACCCCGGCAAAATCCGGCCATTCTGGTAATCCCAGGTCGCGACGCACTTCATTTACGATGCCGAAACAGTCAAGTTCAGGGTAAGCGCGACCGCCTTTCAGCCATCTGACTGAAAGGTATTTATCTTGATTGAACATTGAAACTCCTTAGCTCATGTAACGAAGGCCAGGATAGAACGGGAGTGTGTAGCGATAGCGGGGCCAGGCAGTATCCAGCACATTCATGTATCCCGCGATAATCTGCGCCTGTGTTGCAGTCCAGTACCCGTTTTTAACAGTCAGGGTATAAGGGCGGTCTGCGGGCGCGGCTAAATCGTCAGATGTATATTGTCGGTAGGTCACCGTGGCGCCACGCAGATTTTCCAGCGCGCTGCGCACGGATGTGGACGCTTCGCCTTTGATGTTTGAGACAGCAAACTGCAAATCCTGAGTGCCGTCACTGTTCCGCGCGGGTAGTGCAACATCAATGGCGCTGGCGATGAATGTGACCTCTTCACCAGTTTCCGTCGTCGCTGTTATGTTGTCGTAGCCATCGCAGAGATACAGGACATCATCACCGATGTTGATCTGCAAAGTTTTGATAATGACCTCTTCACCGGAAGAGGCATACAGTCGTTTCAAAGTCGGACTGGTCATGCTTCCGGCCACTCCCTGTTAAGTGCAATATCGATGATGCTGCTGTTGATGATGTAGTCCGGGAACTCAGCCCAGCCATCGCCAAGAACAGGACGCGTCCATAATTCCAGCGTCGCGGAGAACTGCCAGTAAATCGGGGCGACAAGAGTCGGCCCCTGATAGATGTCCGTAAACCGGCATTTGTAGAGTTCAACGCCCAGCGGCGTTTGCAACCGCATAAAAAACCAGTCGGCACCGTCAGTGATGGTTTCGTGATACCAGCCCTCAAAAAGCTGAGCCTGAGCATCGTTTTCGAAAAACCACTGTACATTTGCCTGTGTCGGCGTCGAAATAAACGCGCGGCGCTGGCGGGCGCGTCCGGTGGTCATTTCGGTGCGCTTTAACGGACTGACTGGCTGAAATGCATAACCGTCCTGAAGCGGCATGGGAAGATAATCGTGAGGGTAGTATTTTTCAGCCATCAGGTAGTTCTCCTTCCGGTGTACGTTCCTCGCATTGCGTTACCCACTTTCCCGTTACCTTTCACGATCTGATTGGCGACCTGATCCAATGCATCGCTGGTAGCCTGTTTCTGAGTCTGCGCCAGCGACAGATTCATCTGATCGGGGGTTACACCCTGTTGAATGTTGAAATTCTGGTTGATGGGCGCGTTCAGGGTCATAGCATTGCTGTTGTTATTGACGTTCTGCGCCCCCGTACCGAAGCCGGGTTTACTCAGCGTTGCATCCAGAGAACCACCATTGCGCAGCGCCTCAAGGTTCGAGACGCCGATCCGGTTGGTTGCAGCCTGGTCAAAAACATACTCGCCTTTATGCACTATCCCGGCGGGCTGGTATTTTCCGCCCGGGCCCGTAAAACCACCATTAGCGAAGCCTGCGCCAGCAGTCATGGCTGATGAAGCAGCGGCAACTGCCGCAATTAAAGGAGTGGTTGCGGCCTCTGCTGCGGCCATCGCAGCTGGAGCTATTGCCCATCCTGTGATAGGGATCGCAGCCGCAGAAGCATATGCGTTAATTGCTGCAATCTGTGACATTGCGGTTGCTTGTCCAATCATTGATGCAGACGCGCCAGCCGCTGCCGTTTTCCCTACAAGCAATTGAACAGCCTGATACACCAGCCACTGCGCCGCCATCTTCGTCAGCGCATCAATAACAGCTTCACCCATTCCTGCTGCCATGTTTTTAAATCCGTCACTCAAACTTTCCGTTCCATGCACCATCGCTGAAAGGTTGGATGAAATGGCGGTTTCAGTGGAGCTTAGAATTGATGTTGCTGCTGTAGTAACTGATTCATAAAGTGTTGGGACACTGTTCAGATATGACTGCAACCCATTTTGAACACCTAACTGCCAGTTACCATTCAGTTGATCCAACTGAGTGTAATAGGATTGCTGCATGGCAAGGCGCTGATTGAGAGCCTGCTGTAGAGCGGCGGTTTCCTGGTCGTATAAGTTTTGCGAGATCTGCCCGGTTGTTCTCTGATTGGTTAATTCGACCTGCTTTTTTTGGTACTCACTGACGATTTTTGTCAGTTCCTGCTGACGTTTCTGCTCCTGAGAAAGCACCGTGTTGCTATTAAGGCTATTTTGTAGCCCTGTAGCATCATTTTGCAGACCAGAAGAAAGCGTATTTTTATACGCTGTCAACTTATCAACATCCTTACGGAGCGCTATCTCCTTTTCGATAGCTGCGTTTTTTTGCAATTGAGCAGTAATAGCCTCCTGATTAGCCAAGAGGGATTTCTGATCAGCAGTCAAAGTTTTCTTCGATTTAATATCAGAAAGTTGTTGCTCCCATTTAATAAGAGCTTGTTGCGCAGAACCTATTTTCTCTGTTGTGTCGAACTGTGAGGTTAAAGTAACGTACTGCTGGTTTAACTGATCCAGCAACCGTGTCGCTGCGTCTTCGCTATATGCTTTTCCTTTGGGTGTTTTTGGGGTTTTGGGATCTTTATATCTATCGTTGATATTTTTCCGTAAACGAGCCTCTTCTTCCTTGCTGATTACCGCACCATCTTTAATTGCTTTGGTTAGCTTGTCCTGTTCCTTTTTCCTTTTCTGCTCATTAGACAGCGTCTGCTCAGTAAGTGAATTAACAACTTTCTGGGCCTCAATACTTTTTTGCTGGCGTTGGTTGTATCCATCAATTGTATTGTTAATTACGTCCTGCGCCGTTTTTTCACTTTGCAGTGTAGATAACCGCTGTTTAAGCAAAGTTACCGCTTTTCGCTGCCGATCTAAATCATCGGACTTCCATGCGCCATAGGGGCCCGCATTAGCGGCCTGACCACGCTCCAAATCAGCAAGCGATTTCTGCGCGCGTTCAAGCTCGCTGCTGGCATCCTGAATTTTTTGCTCTACGGATGCATCACGACCAACATCAAGCATGGCATCCCACGCCCATCCAGCAGCTTTAGCCAGTGAGTTCCATGCGGTTTCCAGATACCCCAGATTTTCCTTAATCTGATTGGAGCGCTGAATCATCGACGAAGAATATGCTTCGCTGGCAACGCGCGCGGCTTCCTGCTGATTCCCTTCATCCTGAAGGGCCTTAATCTGGTTGTAAGTTGCCAGAGTAAGGAAGTGATACTGATCGTTCAGTTTGGTGATTGCTGCAACCGGATCGGCGGCTATTTTGTTGAAATCGTCCACCAGTTTATCGGTCGCAATACCAGTGGCTTCACTCGTTTTAACAACAGCCGTGGTCACACGCTCCAGCGAATCACCGGCAACCTTTCCAGATTCCACCAGTAAATTTAACGTCGATGCTGCTTTGCCAGTGGTAGAGTTCGCCGCTACACCAGCACGCGCGGCAATGTCCGCCAGTTGACCCGATGTTTTCCCTACCTGGTTACCCGTCAGGATGAGTGATTTATTGAAAGCGTCCTGTTCCTGCGTGCCTTTGTAGTACGCCACACCCAGCACGCCGACCGCAGCAGCCGCCAGCGTGAAAGGATTGATCAGGCCCATCACATAGGAGCTAACGCCTTTAATCGCCGGGCCGATGCCGCCGAACATATCTTTTAACTGACCGCCCTGCTGCATCAGCACCATGAACGGACTTTGCCCGGTAGACAGACCCACGACGATATCGGTCATCTGAGCAGGGATCATGCGCATCGCAAAAGCAGTTTGCTTTGCTGACATGCCAGTTTTGCCTAACTGCGCCTGCGTTTTTTCTAACTCGGTACGCATTTCACCGAGCGTGCCGGAAAGTTTTGTGTATGACTCAGGGGAAAGCAGCCCTGACGATTTCGCAGAGTCGAGCTGCTTTTGCTGCTCCGCGAGTCGGCGAAATCCCTCGCCAACTGGATCAAGCTGAGCGACCAGGCGTTGCAATGCCGCGCGCTGCTCATCATGAGCTTTCGCCGCCTCTCTCTCAGCCTGTGCTTCTCCGGTGACTTCCCGACGAGTTTCCTGCAATTTTTTACTGTAGGCATCGAACTGCGAAGTGTTGAGCTTTCCGGCTGAGAGCGCAGCGTTAAGATCTTCTTGCTGTTGGTCAAGATTTCTCAGGGCAGCAGTTAGCGGATCAATTTTATCCAGCATGCGCTGGAAGGCTTGTGCCTGCGCCTCTTGCTGCGCGGCTGCTAATTTACCTGCTTTTTCCGCTTCACGCTGAGCCTGAGCTACTCCACTCAACTCTTCTGTGGTTTCGTTGAGTTTTCTCGACAGAAACTCAAACTCTTCCTTATCAATTAACCCTTTGTCGAAATATTTTTTTAATTCGGTAAAGCGGCGCCCAACGGTGTTAATGGCTGCACCAACAGGATCGATAGCGGCGCGAAGTTTACTCATCGCCTCCTTTTCTTCCTCGGTGGCTTTAGTCACCTTCCCGGCACTGGCCGCAGCCTTCATACCCCATTCAGTCAGACCACTGAGGGCTGTCGTCAGATTTTCTGCGTTTTTCTCAGCGCCGGTGCTGTCAATAATGATGGCGAGGCGGGATGTCTGTTCTGCCATTGCGATCTCCGGGCATAAAAATACCCGGACATGCCGGGCTTATTGTTTCTGTTTGCCGCGTTTTTTCTGTTCCTTCGCCCACTGCTCACGCCATGCGTCATCGAGGGCAAATATCGCCGCGTCAAATTCATCACGATCAATGAGGACGGGACGTGCAGAAAGAAAGCGCTCAATATCATGAAGTGAGATTGGCAGCGGCGCGCCAGCCATCCCGGCATACAGCCGGGAGCGGGAGATAACGGAGTAAGCGTTGAGGATTTCCCCTGTAACACCGTCAATTTCAGGTTCGGGAATTGGCGGGAGTTTTAATTTCTCCCTTCGCCACTTTGCCTTTTCGCCCTGCTCCCCGCCGAATTCACTCAGCCACTTTTGCGCTTCGATGGCTTTTTTACGGTTTCCTGCTTTTGCTGCTCTTTGCCCTGGGCGATGCTGGCTGCCTCCGCCAGAATTTGCCAGTAAAACGCTGGTTCCTGTTTCAGAAGGGTAGCACCGCGTTCCGGTGTGTACTCAATCGGCACTTCTTTGCCATCCACAAGCTCACCGACACCCTTCCAGTCTTTCAGCAGGTAACGCGCGCAGTTGTCGATCAGCAGGTCATCGGCAGAGTCAATTTCCCCGACCGCTGACAGGCTAAATTCGCTGGTTCCCACCTGGTAACTGGCATCCATTTTTTCAATGTGGCGGCGAATAAGTGCATTACGCGAGCGATACTGGTCGTTATCGATGCTGCTGACGAGCAGCTTCAGGCCTTCAATGGGGTTGAGATCTTTCATCGGCGTAAACCAGCGCTCGCCGCCAACATCAATTCGTGGGGTTAGGATAATCATTCGGAACTCCTGCATGAAAAAAGCCCGCGCCGCCATGCAGAGCGGAACGGGCAAGGGAAATTTTATGGTTCAGTTACGGTAATGGTTGCCGTATCGGTAAAAGTGCGTGCCTTAGCGGTGATGGTTGCCGTTCCGGCCGCCACACCAGTAACGACGCCTGACGCACTAACTGTTGCCACTTCAGGATCTGATGACTCCCACGTAACAGTATCCGTGGCGCCGGCGGGAGCCAGCGTTGCAGTGAGGCTGGTTGTATCGCCCACATCAACGGAAGCTGTTTCCGGGGTTACCGTGATACCGGTTGCCGGAATGGTAACGGCGCGGATAATGGTCGGTGACTCGTCGGCCGCAGTGATGTCGAGTTGCACTTGAATGATGTCGGTATTGCCGCCATCAGGCCAGTCGCCAGCAACCTGCACTTTCGGGAAGTTAAACGTGTACTGACCTTCGTCATTCGCCAGGGTGAAGCTAAACGGCACCGTCGCCCCGGTCAGCGTCTTGCTCCATACCTCCCACGCAGCTTTAGACCAGGATAATGTGATCGAACCTGACGGCGTAAAGGTGGTCGGGATATTGGCCCCTGCATATGGTGAACCAGTGCCGATACAGCGCTGCGTCTGGACGTTGTTGTCGAACTGGATGTTGAAGGTATCAATACAGAAGCCATCACCACCGTCGATTCCGTTCAGGTTGATTGCGGTGACTTCTTTGAACGAGTAACGCAACTCGCCAGCATTATCGGCAGGTGTACCTTCGATATAGCTCGTATCGTCTGCTTTCGAATCCCAGCCCAACCCGGCGAAAGTGATCGTCGCGGTAACGTCACCGTCGTTAGGAACTTCCAACTGGAACACGCTTACCTGCGCGCCGCGAACGATAGAGGCGATACCAACGTCAGAGGCGTATGTCGCAAGAGAGAAAGAAATGCGGTCATTCCCCATCGTCAGCACATTGCCCGCCCACTCCGCGCCAAAACACGAAGCCAGGAATTCATCATGCTGGCCGTAGCGGAATTTTGCCCCGACATCGCCGCCAACATCGACTGTTCCCAGCGTAGCGCCCTGTGCCATTCGGGTGCCGCCGATTTCATCGTTGTCATTGGTATTCTGGGACGGGCCAACGCCCCAACTTGTGCGTTTTAAAAGGTTCCACGGAATACCCGTTGGGGTCACTCCGGGAGTGATTTCGCGCACGAATGCACTAAGAACTTTGGCTCCAGATGACATCTGGTGACCTCCTGTTATTTGGCGCTAAGTCGCGCGGTAAGGGATATTGACGTTCCATTGATACCAACCATTGGCATCGCCGACTTCGTATGCTGATGCAGCGAAATAGCTCAGCGCGCCGTCATCCTGGAACTCGAACAAAGAAACAATTTTGTCGGCGGCCTGAGTTATTGGTAATGAGTGAGAACCGGTGGGAACAAAAAGCTGGATAATGACAATCCCCGTTCTGTGTACAACGGGACCCGCGCCGATTTCCGTCGCGCCCGCCTGACCGGCTATATTTGTCACGCGCGCCCAAATATCTTTTCCTTTCGGGTCGAATGTCGGGTCGTTAGGGTATGTCACGTCGCTTTTGGCAATAGCGGTCTGCGCCGTCATGCGGGTGATGACAGCGTTACGAATTTCTGTGAGGGTCATTTGTAGGCCTGTGTTACACCGTGGAATGAGACAGCGTAGATACCCGCCGGAGCCTGCTGCGAGTGACCATTCTCCAGAGGTTCCGCGTATGGGAGGTTATTCTGAATGTAGATGACTGAATAAGGTTTTCCCTGCGCGATAACAGCACTGCCTTGCTGCAAAGTCGCCGATCCATTTTTATCTGTTGTATCGGTGGTGCCGTATTCAGGAGAGCCAATACTCACCTGATTATTCGCACGGAAACGCCCGGTATCGACCGGAGAGCGAGAGACAATTTCATTCAGCAACTGAAGCGAGATAAAACGCAATTTTTTACCAACGTCTTCCTCAACCTGATTCATAAAAACAGAAGGGTCGATACTCCACCCGTTCGCCATATCACGCCCTCCGCAACTGGATGGAATATGTCGCTTTTGCCGGGTCGGTTCCTGCCGTAATGACCTTGTAGCTTTGCTGTTCGCCGGTAATCAGGTCTGGTGCAGTGATGATGTGATCGACTTTCGGTTTGTCGGTAACTTCATTCGTCAGCGCGGTTAATTTCAGGTCACCGTGCAGGATATTGACGCCATCGATGCGGTTGAGGCTGTATTTCGACAGAACGCCACGCCCGGTGTAGGTCACTGTGGTTTCACCGCCTGTTTCCGTTACCGGGTCCCATCCGGTTTGGATGACGTAAGAGCCGGTGAAATCGTTGACAGCATCCGCCAGCTTGGTATCAAAGGCCTTTGCGACCTTCGTCTGAATCTTGTCACGAATTCCCACGTCACCCCCTGACAATCCGAATCTGCGAAGTATTCGCGCCATACGGCTTGAGCATCGCCAGTGCCAGTTGCAGATCGGAATCCAGCAAAGATGTGCTGTTTGTTGCCATTTCGGCGTAGCTTTCTGACACACTCACACCATCGGCATCAACCGATTCACTGGTGAGGACACCAGAACTGGTTTTCTGCTGATATAGCCCGCCATTTGCTGCCGCCAGCGACGCATACGCCCCAGCCTGCTTCACATCATCAGGGATAATGATTTCGTGGGTATTTTTGTCGCATGGTAATTTCAGGCCAAGGCCATTCATCCAGGTGTTAGCCATCAGTACCGATTTTGATTTTTTGCTGGCATCAGTCCAGTCGGCACCGAGGATTTGATCAACGTCCGCTACCGTGATGTAGGTGATCATGAATCACTCCTCTATGTGCCAGCCTGCCGCCTTCCAGTTTTCCACTTCGTCAGGATGCACATCTGCGGTGGTGGGCGCACCGGGGAATGCTGGGAAGTCAGTGAACATAGCAACCAACTGAGCACCCTGCTCCTGCTGCTCAGAATTGTTTTGCGCCGCCAACTCAGCAGCAAGTTTTTCTGCTGCTCGCTGAGCGCGCTGTTCTTTCGTCAATCCAGCCATAATCCCTCCAAAAGGAAAAGGGGCCGAAGCCCCTTGTGTGATGGTATTAGCCCAGAAGCATTACTGCGTGGGCTGGTTTGATGGAAGCCACGCCCCACGCCAGGCCAACTTCATAACGCACCTGGCGGTACTGACGATACAGCGCGATCTGGAAGGTGATACCGGAAACTGGGTCGGTGACATTCATCACGTCATCAGCGGTGTCACCACCTTCCGGCATAGCCGGGGTACGAGAAGCCAGCAGAAATGCGTTACGGTCAAACGCCATATTTGCAGTGAAACCACCGACTACAGTGATAGCAACGCCGTCAGCCAGGTCCTGACGCAGACCCGGTGCCGCCAGGGTGATAGTGGTAGCGGTCGCAGCAGCAACGACATACTGGTTATCGTCACCAGCGAAAGTCACAAGCTGGCCCGCAGCAATAGCACCCGTACCGGTATCAATGGCAATGATGATATCGCCTTCCTGTTTCGCGCCATTGACCAGATATCCTGTCGCGGTAGCAGCTGGCGCACGCTTAACGCCCGCAGAGTTGTGAATGTTGAAGCCTTCCAGTCGGCCCAGCGTACCTTCGCGAAGCAGTTGCTCAGTGCCGGATTCATTCACTTTGAACAGTACCGTCTGCTTCCCGCGAAGATTCGCGATTGCAGAAGAACCGAGAACCATTTGCAGGCTGGTGGTTGGCGAACCATTGTCCTCCAGAACCTTGCGTGCATTAGCTGCGTCGGTCAGATCTTCCTTCACGCCAAACGGCGTTGTGCCAGCAGTACCAACGGCGCGAGAAGTGCCGTAGTAAAGTGCGCCGAGATCAGCATCGACCTCATTTGACAGTGCGCGGAATGCCTGGGTGAACTGGTCGGCGAGGATAGTGTTGTAAGTACCTGCCGGGCCGAGAGCCAGTTGTTCTTCACCGTTCCATTTGACCGGTGCCATTTTGGATTTGGTAATTTTTACATCAACAGTGCCGATGTTCTGATCACCAGTATTCGGCGCAGACGGCCCCGGCATGATGTCCTCGGTAACAGCTTCCGGTGCGACGGGCGCAGTTACTGTCTGCCCCTTCGCCGCTGCGTCTGCTTTGGTGTTGCGCGCTACTGCAGGAATAAACCCCACCTGCTCACGAGAAACGATATCCAGAGCGGTATAGATAGTCGGGATCAACCCGGTCAGTGTATTCGACATGATTCATTTTTCCTTAGAGATAGATTTGGGTTGGTTGAGCTATCCAGCTCTGGCGCCAGCCACCATCCGGAAGCTGGCAAATGCAGTTAATCGACGATGGTGATACCGTCTTTGAGAGCAGTCTGTTTTCCGGCCATATCCAGAGAATCGAATGCTGAGCGCTTCATGGTCTTTTGCCCGGCATCGTGTTGAGTTGTTCGCGAACCACCGCCATTGTTGCCACTGGCTTTCAGGATGTGGTCTTTTTGCGGGTACTGCTCTACCAGGAACTCCAGCGCCTCATCGAATGAGGCCAGTTCGCCCGGTTTAGAGCGGGAATAAATTTTGTTGCCGGTGCCGTCATAGGCGACAACTTTACCCTCTTCGACTTTAAACGACTGCCCGAAGCGGGCCTGAAGCAGATCGGCAGGGATGGCGATTTTATCGGTGATAAATTTGGAGCCAGTAAAACTACCACCGATCATCGAGTCGTACAGTTGGCCTTCCAGCGTTTTATTTTTATTGTTGGCCTCATCCAGTTGCACCTGGAATGATTTGGTGATTTCGGCTTTCACCTGGTCAACAGCGCCAGCATCGATCAGTTTTTTCTGGTCGATTTTGGTCATCATCTCGATTGCTTCAAGCGCCTTTTTGGGGTCTTCAATACCGGAAAAAGCCGCAAGTTTCGTTTCAACGGCTTCTTTGGCTTCGCGATGGGATTTAGCCTCGCCATTCAGTGCCGAGATTTTGCTGACAGCCTGAGCGGCATCGAAGCCAATTTCTTTCCCGTCGTCATGCACGTAAACCGGCAGGCCATTAGCATCGACTTCTGCGTAGTGCTTACCGTTTACTTCTACTGTCTTCAGTTTCATGTTGTTACCTTTGATTTGGTCATCCGACCGTTGCACCGCTCACCATCCGGATTGCGGCAATAAAAAAGGCCGCCCGGAGGCAGCCTGTGGTGAATTTCAGATATTAAAAAAGGCCGCGTTAGCGACCTTGATAGTGATATTCGTAGTGATGCAGTTTTCCGTCTATTACTATCCTTTCGAGCGTATATACCAGGATACCCTGTTCGAGATCACAGGCATCAAAACCATTGTTAAACATTGGGGATGCATCAGAAACAGGCTGAGGGAATTGAACTCGTTCTAATGGTACACCGTAGTCATCGGTGTGAGCGGGCACGGACTCACCATCTCTTGGCCCGCCCCTTAAAAATATCTTCATGCTTAATAGCCCCTCCTGAATGACACAGAATAAGTGTGGTGGCCGGTGCTGCCACGGCAAACGATAAAACGTTCGGCAGGGATTCACCGAAGTGAATCTAGTTTCCGGCTTGCCCGTTTCTCACGTGATGCTTTAGCGCGCAGGTCAGCATCCTACATTCACCACGAATTTACCCTATCACATTCTGGCATCTTTAAACGCTTGCGCGTCACGTTCACGCAACTGGTCAAGGGTGAGCCACTCGCCTTTGTCGGTGTAGAACTCATCAGGAGACATACCGCCATCACGAATCAACCGGGCGCGCTTTTCGCCAACGATTTGCTTCTGACGATCGAACGACTGGCGCGAGAACCATTCCTGATAGTTGGTATCGCCCGGTACAACGCCGTCCATGCTTGCGCGTTCCGCTGGCGGGATATCGCGAACATCGATACCCAGTTCTTTTGCCGATTTGAGGATGAAGGTTTCAGTAGAGCGGCAGCAGAAATGAATTTTTCCAGGCCCCTGCAAGTAAGGAATCTTATGACCGATTGGCTTGTTATCCAGCGTGTACTTCAGACGATCGCGAATACTGCATATATGCGTCGTTCTGTTATCCAGAGTAGAAAGCCATTGCTTGCCCTTCATCAGGTCATCGTTTGCACTGGCGAAGCTGTTGCGCGCCGTCGCAGCAAGATGGCCCACCGCCGTTTTCGCGATACTGGCAGCATTGGCTCGGCTCATCTGCAACGCGCCATCCTGATAGCCCCGATTCGCGTGGCCGCGAACCTTGCGCGCTATCTGCTCTGTCGTATCTCCCAGCAAAAAGCCCTGTCGCACTGTGTTATTTATGCGGTTGAGGCGATCCGCTTCGAGGTTTGACGCCCACTCACTGAGTAATCGCCCCTGGAATGGTTGCGCCATCGCGGCGGCATACACCGCGTCAGGAGAGATACCCACCAACGGATGAACGTCGGTCACGAACTCCGGCAACAGCGCGTCAAACAGGCTCAACTGATACCCAGCCTCATGTTGCGCCAGGTCATTCAGTTCGGTGGACAGGCTGGAAAACATGCCGTTTATCGCTGTGCGGTTAATTTCCCGCACGCTCGCCAGCAGTGCTTCAAGACGTGTGACCGTAAAGCTATTCGGCTCTATACCATCCATCGCCACCAGCAGGCGCGCCGTCAGTTCAGCATCACTTTCGTTGAGCAGTTTCACCATTCGACTGGCAACGCCGGTACTGTAACGACTAATCCAGAGAGCGTGCGCTATGGACTCGTCACGCAGCTGCTCGTTAACCGTCGCCATTATTGTTGCCTGTCAGTGTCACTGGTGGATTTTTCAGCTCGTCGATCACGTCATCCGGCTTCGCGTCAGGATCGATGAATTTAAGCGCCTGAAGCACGCGAACGGCATCAACCTGGCGGATGTCGCCCCCCTGTCGCAGGGACTGAACGGCCATAGCAGCAGATGAATCGAACGTTTGGGTAGAAACATCCAGCTCTGTGCGCACATCAACATTGCCGCCATCAGGCAGATCAATCCATTCGGCCATGATTTGCAGAATGTTATCGAGCGCATCCTCCAGCGAACTCGCCATCGTGTAGATCGGTGAGTTTTCCTGCATGTGTTCTTCATGCGTCTGGTCGTCAGATTTTGTTGATGTGTTTTCTGCACGCAGCAACTTCGCGCCCGCCTGGCGCATCTGATTTTCCAGATCATCCAGCGACGTTTTGCCGGATTCAATGGCAGCGCCGGTGTGCTCGGTGTATTCCATACCCTGCTTTGCGCGGTCGGTGAATTTAGTAGCACTGGATGAGCCAATAACCAGTTCCTGATCATCTTCCAGGCCAAAAACAGACAGAAGCGGCACACGCACAACATGAAGAATGTTGTCCTGCTCACTCTGGCTTTGCCAGTGCTTGATGTTCAACAATGCCAGATTCAGCAATGGCGGAGAACCTCGCATAAACCCGGTTTTTTTGGTGTAGAGCGTTACAAGGGGAATATCGTCGCGGCTGGTTTCCCACTCTTCATAAAGAGTCCAGGTGGATTCCCCACCATCACCTTTGTTACGGCGCCAGATTTCCACTTTACGCGGCATGATGTGGCGGATCTGCTCAACTTTGGTTTGCCCGAAGTCGTCACCATCCACGACAATGACTTCTTTTACGCGCAGTTCAGTGAGTACAACTTTTCCGCTGACAACCTTTGATTTCCAGCCGATCACCTGGCGAGGATTAAGCATCGTTACATACGGTCGACCACCAGCAGCCTGCTCGTCAGCTTTTGTGCGGATTTCTTCGGCGTTGGTGCGCGGGTAATCCACCAGTGCATGTGCGAGACCATACTGAAACGCCAGACTGAAGAATTGCTGCGCCCAGACATCAAGGCGGCTGCCTTCCATATCGATGTTTTCGGCATAATCTTTGATTTTTTCCGGCGTTTTTTCGCTTAACACAGTTGGCTCAGCAAATACGCGCCCGGTATTTTGCTTAATGCTTTCTTCGTAGGCCGGGAGCAGCGTCGCAACAGACAGGCGTTTCTTATAGTCCTCTTTATCCTCGCGCGGCCAGCGGGGTAGGTAGGATTCGCCCTGCCGGCGCATTTCCAGCGTGCCACCCATCAGGGCATCATTAATGTCCCACGCCTCAACCATGTCGTTATAGTCGAGGTTGGGTGTCGAAATATCTGGCATGGTTTACATCCGAAGTTTGGTGACTTTGCCGACTTTCTTCGGCGGGAAATGTAGAACGGCATAGCGAGTGCCATCCCAGTCGTGATCTTCCTGCTGAGTATCAACGTCGTCAGGATTTTTACTGTCGCGAACTAGCACCGGTATGCGGCTTATCCAGCCGCGGCAATAATCGAATACGTAGAATGCTGGCTTTTCAGGAATACCAGATTCCAACTTCTTGCCTTCAATGACTGCCTCCAACATATCAGCGAACAATGCCGCACCATTGACGCGGGAGCCGGGCTTCTTATTGGCCTCAACCCATTTAACGCCCTGCACTTCCATTTTCTGAGCGATTGAAAGTTCATCATCGCCAGTGTTGTAGATCGCGCTATCGGCCGGGCCGGGAACAACCTTTTTGCAGATGCCCGGCATAATGTTGAGTTGTCCCTGAGTGACGCCATCGAGTTTTATCTCGTCCGGTTCGTCAACTTCCTGGCCTGTTAGCCGCTTATCAATCCACGCAACGCCTTTTGCAACGTTGGTAGATGACATGTTCAGCCCTTTATTCAGTTCGTCAGGCGGGCAGCCGTACCACTCGCCAATCAGAATCAGAGACCCGGCAGGCGGGCAAAATTGACGCCCATCCGGCAACGTCGCGACAGTTCCATCCGTGCGAGCCCACCAGAGGTTAGAGAATGGCTTCGACTCTCCCCAGTCATGGGAGCGGTCAACAGTCCAACTATCCGGGATGCGGAATGGTTTAATGACATGCAGTGATTCATTCCAGAGGTGGTCGAACCGTCCGCCGCTGGTCACGTCCCACGAACCATTAACCCACGCCTTGCGACGGTTCGGGTCTTTGATTGCCATCAGCGTTGCGATGTACTGCGGATCGAGGTACGGATTTTCTTTGAAAGAACCATGTATCGCGACGCGGGTTAACGTGATCTCTTCTTCCCGCTCGGTTTGAGGGTTGAACACTAACTGTTTGTGACGCTGCACAGTTCCGCGTGGTGCCGGTTCGATAAATCGCTTTTTTACCCAGGTGTGACCGATGCCAAATGGGTTTGTCGTGCTGAATACTTCGAGCGGGATCGGTTTTAGCAACGAGCCATCTTTTCGCGGATAGTCTTCAGGCCGGAACGATGAGCGGCGACACGAAAACATTGCTTCGTAGAAATCTGAATTCGGTTGTTTGGTCAGCTCGTTAAAGCCGATAAACGGAAATTCCTGCCCGTGGAAGTTCCAGTAGTCGCTCTCTTCTTTCCCGAAGCGGAAAAGCAACTCTTCGCCAGTCGGCCACACCCAGCGTAATTCACTGGCCGAAGCAAGATAGCGAGCGCCGTCGTTAAACAGCCGGTACATACGTTTTGACTGGGTAATGATGTCGGTGAGGTTTTTATACTCGGTATCGAAAATAACACCTCGCCAGAACGAGCCATAGCCCAGGCCAACCAGTCGACGAAAGCGCGCCAGCTGCGCAGCAGTTTTACCAGGTCCGCGTGTTCCCTCGTAGAGGATTTCGTTACAAGGGCAACTCAGGGAGAGCGATTGCGATCCCGGCAGAGGTTTCCAGACGGCTTTGTAATTCATCCACCCAATACCTCACCCTGCTGCTTCTGCGCGGCCTTTTCCCAGTCATCCACGTTATCGCAGGACGGTACCGGCATTACGTTATGCGTGGCTATGACATTTTGCTCTACTTTCTGCTTATTGGTGTAGACGTCGCCAACCTCTTTCGCTGCCTGTTCCATCAACGCAGCAGTAAGCGCCATGTTCTTCATCCCTTCCGCTCTTGTCGCCATGCGATCGAGCACACGCAGGCGATAAGCCTTGTTTGCGATAGGGATTTCCGCTATTTCAGTTTGAAAACGTGTTCGCGTCGCATTGAACAGCGCCACCCATTTTTTCGCCAGGCCGCGACCGCTAACCTTCGTCGGATCGTGCGTCTCAACCTGCTGCGGGGTGATCTTGATGCCAAATTCCTTCTGGACGGCATCTACCACAATAGACGGCGTGTCAAAGCATGCAATTTGTTGAATGATGAAGGCTTTCACTTCTGGTTTTAGCGCAGCCATAAGTCACCATCCGTCCAGATCAATCCAAAAATTAAGCCAGTTTCAGCATGCACGTCCCGCACGCTCTGGCGATGTTAAGTTTTGCCACCTCTGCCGGTTGATTGGCTACGTCCACCAGTTCTTGCACGTCGGCGCTGGCTCCGTAACGCCTGACCACGCCAACGAACTCTTCGACGTCGTGCCCGCGCAGTGTCAGTACCGGCTGTCCGGTCTCTTTGTTGAACTTAGGCGCGCCGAAATCATCGGTAGCCTGGGCGATGTGGTAAAGCTCGTGCTCTACCAGTGCGCAGAACTCAAGGTCGCTGCATTGTGAGCAGTAATCGGCTGCCAGCGTGATGATGAACTTCGGGATTCGCCCGAACCATTCATACATCTGCTGTTCCATTCTGGCTTTCTGCCATCCACCGGCGCGGAGCATTACCTGCTCAGCCTGGCCGAGGACGTATCGCCCTTTCTTCGCGAACGAATCTGACGCCCACATGAAGCAGAGATCAGCCTCTAACAGGTGTCCGTGGTCAGGGTTATGAATGCTGCCGGTATCGCTGAGGATTTGGCGGTTTACCCACTCATGCACTTCGTTAGCGGGAATCAGCCTGGTGTATGGCTGCCAGTTGTCGGAGTCGATGAAGTTAACTGGCGGATATGGCCTGCGCTCGTCATCGTTAGCCATGGTTTACTCCGTTATCTCTTTGCAGGCTCTGACTTCACCTTTTGGCTAATGCCATACTTAACGATGAATTCAGACACCTTTCGGTAATCAGGCTCGCACCGCATCATCACGCAGAACAGTGTCAGCGTCTTGATATAAACGGGAAGCCACCACCTGCTTTTGATTTCAACTGACAGTCTGCACGTCGCCATTGTTTTCTTCCTCGACAGGCATTGGCGTAAACTGCACGCGCTTCACATCGGCAGGAGCGAAATACAACCACTCGCCCGTCTCCGTTGCCAGCGGCACAAAGCCGTTAACCAGCTCAGGCTGACGTCGTGACATCTTGCCTGTGAAGGTTTCGCCTGTTTGGGTGGTTAGCGTGATTTGGTAGATGTCGGACATTGAGAGCCTCTTTATCCGCTTGCGGGGATATCAGGTGAATTATCCTCTACTGGGGATATCCATTATCGAAGCCCCTCAGTGAAGAGCTTCTGTAATGGCTAGCAATCGGCATCTGGACGCGCTACAGCACGACAGGCCCACATGTAGGCTTCCTGCATTTTGGTGCGAGCAATTGCCAGACAGCGCAAAGATTCTGCACGTTCAATTTCAGACTGACTGCCGCGCTCTACAACCTCAGCAGATACAACTTCACGCTCTGTATCCAGCAGGCTGCAAAAATGACGACTGACACCTTTGAAGCGGTTCATTCGTTCAATATCACCCGGAGTTAACGTACGATAGCCCTTGACGGTGCTGCCATCCTGCGGTTTTGCTTCGCTCATAAATCCTCTTTAATTAAGACACTGCTCTTTGATGTAGTCCTGCATGCCCCGAATCATTTTGTCAGCGGTTGCGATTCCGTCCCGGTGATCGAAATAATTCCGTCGAGCGTCTGGAGTAAGTTCGGGGGATCCTGCATCATCCACGCCGGTGGTGGAGGTGGTTTTGGGCACTCCAGGGCACGTTGCGGCGATGCGCAGCCGTTTAGCGCCAGAATCGACATCCCGACGAAAATCGTTAATGGTTTTTTTCGCATCGGACAATTCCTTCGTGTATTTGGCATCAAGTGCAGCGACATCACGCTGGCGGGTCTGCATGTCTTTGATGGTGGCATTCGCCAGGGTGAGCCGTTCCGTAGCTTTATCGCGCTGGTCTTTGTAAGTGGTGGCGTTGTCGCGGTAGTGATTCACCGCCCAGCCCAGCGACACGATGATACAGACAACCACAGCGATGATGATTGCGGTTAACCTGCTCATTTCTGACTCCAGGTGCAAACCTCATACTCGACATCACGACGATTCATCAGACCTTTCCACTTCTTACCGCCGGCATACACCCAACGCTTTAATTCTGCGCATGCTCCGGAATAGTCCAGGCTGTTTAGTTTTTTCAGAAGCGTGGAGTTTATGGCGGCGGTCTCGCCGACGTTATAGGCCCATGAGTAAATTGCTGCTCGCTGCGTTTCAGTAGTGGGAACCTTGATATGCGGGTCGACTCGAGCTGCAATGCGCCGCATATCTTTTCTGGTCAGGGCGTCACACTCATTATCGGAGTAACGCTTTCCCCAGATTATGTCTGAGCCTGTGTGACCATCGCATACGGTGATAACTCCAACGATATCCCGGTACGGAGTGTACTCACGCCCCTCAAGGCCAGACTTCCCGGAAACCATGACAGTAGCGATGCTAATCGCACCGGCACCTAGGGCACCGATAATGCTATTTCTGAGCGCCGGAGACATTGCCATTTAATCTATCCTCGCGCTCTTTGCGCTTGTAGTACCAGTTCACGCCAAAGGTTCCGATAGTGCAGGCGATACCGATGATGATTGCCCAGTCGTTCAGGGAAAGAACGCCACCCATGGTTGTTAAGCCTCCAACCTAATAACTGAGCCATTCTCTGATTTTATCCATGCGTTGCATGCTCTCACCTCGCGTTGTTAGCGGGTGCTGTGTGTGTTTGAAAGGGGTCAGGCTTCACGGGCTGGATTTTCAACAAAGCACGTAGTGATTGATTCCCGTGAGCCTGAAATAAAAAACCCGCTCAAGGCGGGAATGTGAGGGTAAGGCAATGTCGGCTCTCTGGCCGAAGGGTCCCAGGTAGTGGGTTCTGGTGCCGGGCAAAGGAATCGAACCTCTGACGCGCAGCTTACAAGGCTGCCGTTCTGCCACTGAACTAGACCGGCTAATGTGGTTTGAGATCACTTACTGATGCTGGCCGTCCATTCTCGCCAGCGGGCCTCTCTAATCTCAGGGCTCAGTCGCTGATCTTCAAAATGGTTTGCCAGGTTTATCGAATCTGGCAGCAGCGCCCAGGCGACATAGAAATCATGTGGCTCAAACTCTCCACCAGCAAATTCGTATGCACCAACATGGAAAATCTCGCCGTCCTCTTCGAGTGCCAGCACCTGAGCAATATGCCAACCATCACAGGGATTAAGAAGGATAACCCAACGCCCATTAAATTCTTTGGTTGGTTTTTCACTTGCTGGTCGGAAATGAAGCTGTTCGGTAATTGGTTGCGACATACTTGCTCCAGAAACGAAAAATCCCCGCACGATGGCGAGGACCATTTATTCAAAATCTCATGTCACACACAACAATGGCAACATATACGATTTATTCTGCTCATTTGTTCATTGAAAAGCAAGCACGTTATGAACATTTTTTGAGATTTTCTTCGCATTATCGCGAACGATGAAGGCATTTTGCATCGGCTGGTAGAGACAGAACAACGCAGCGTTGAGCACTTCTTTAACTTCACGGCGCACCGTGGATATGCTCGGCTTCTTGTACTGATTACCGCCTCGCGTCTTCATCAGGCGCGGGCAAGCAACCGCATGTTGCCATGTTGCAATGCGTATCTCGCTGGACTGGTAAACGTAATAGGCCAGAAGCATCTTGTAGGCGTTCTCGTCAATGGCCTTCAGATGGCTGCCGATGACCTGGCTGATCAGCATGCCGTCATCGTCACTGCATACCGGGCGGCTTGTCTGCTGTGGCTCAACGGTCGCCATAAATTTAGCGATCATGTTTATCATGGCTTTATCAATCCTGCCAGTCTGTACCCATGCTCCCCACAACTGGAGCTGTCCATCAATCCAACGATACTGATCTGTGGTAAGTTCCAGTTTCATGCGGCTGCCCTCTCGGTCTGTTTATCTTTGGTCTGGCTGTGCTTTGCTACAGGTGGCATGCTGGCGCGCTTAACGCTTTCGGCCTGGTACCGTTCGAAATCAGCTCTGGTCATGATTCCACCACTCCCGTGCTGACTTTCTGTATTCAGGGTTCTCTGTCTGGCAGATAATTTCCGCTCGATCGCCGCTTATCAGCTCGCGAGCTTTCGCATACAGCCTCTCTCTTTTCGAAAGCTGCGTCGTTTCATACCAGGTGCTGGCAACGAACCTTCTCGCTTCAACTGGAGTGAATGCCTTCATGCTACCTCCTGCTGCTTCAGTGCTTTGAGCTTGGCGCGGTACTCATCGCGAATGCGGATGAAGTCTTCCCGGCGGTAGTTGGTCATTTCGTGGTGGCCGTTGAGCCAGTCGACGTATTCCTGGCCGTAACGAGCGACTAGGCCAACTTCGTATTGCTTCGTGACCGAGGCCTCTTTAGCGGTGTACTTCCCAGCCCCGGCATTACACGATTTGCACTGCTTATGGGCGTTGCGCTCTTCAAAGCGCAACTCAGGGTTGGCGCCGACCGTTTTGAAGTGTCCGCAATCCCATTGGCCGCCGTGCAGGTCAGGCGGGTTGGTCTCGCCGCAGCTGATGCATGGCAAACCAGCATCACGGGCGCGGATGTAGGCGTTGAAAGCCTGCTGAGCTTGTGCCTTGTAGTAACCGGCGGGCCTTAGCTCTGCCAGTCGCTCCTTACGGCGTTTTCGCCCAGCCTTCTCAGCCTCTTTCTGCTCCTTGATGCGCTTCGCAGCGGCTTTCACCTTTTCTCTTGTACGGAGTTCCATTGCGTAAATAGCCCCATGCTCAGGGCAGCACCAGCGAATGTTGTCGTATGCCGGGATGAACCACTCATTGCATACTTTGCACTTACGGCGGGATGGCTTACGCATGGGAACCACCTTGCACCTGTACCAGCGTCAGGTTTCCGCAGAACACAGCGCCGGTGTCGATGTACATCTGGTTTGCAAACTTCATGGGATGGCGCGCCGGGGTGTGACCGAAGATAAAAAGATCAGCCCCGGTTATCTCCAAGACTATCCCGTCCTGCGCGTCGCTCACCCGCTCGCGATTCCAGATGACCATTTCTTTAGGCACTGGCTTATCAAATTCATATTCGTTATGCGGGTAGTCAGCGTGGCAGATAACGATTTTCCGCTCAGCGGTAACCAGCTCAATGATGAGTGGTAACTCAGCGGCTTTGTGAACCAGAGACTTAGCCAGCACCTCTTTGTCATAGTCGAGATTGAAGAACCAACCGCCACCATTTACCAGCCAGTGATTGACGTTCCCGTATTCAGAAAGACCATCAATCATCATCTGCTCATGGTTTCCGCGCACAGCCAGGAACCACGGCATAGTAATCAGATCCAGGCACTCGACGTTTTCAGCGCCGCGGTCAACAAGGTCACCCACGGAGATCAGCAAATCTCGCGACGGGTCGAATGAAACCTTTTCCAGTTCGTTCATCAGCAACGTGTAGCAGCCGTGAAGATCGCCGACTACAAAGATATTGCGCCAGTCAGCGCCGTTAATGCGTTGATAGATATTCATGACGCTCTCCCGAAGTAGTCGCCGCGATAGCGGACGTCGCGAAGCTGGATGTTTTGACTGACTGCAAATGCCTGGGTGTACTCGATGAGGCTGTTCATCCGCTTAATGCCCATTGATGCTGTGCTTTCGCGAATGGCGACAAGTTCACCCTCAAGTCCGGCTATAACCTTGCCCTGACCGCCAGTGGCAATCGAATGGCCGGACACCAGAATTGCTTTCCACGACGGGAGCGACCACGCAGAACCAGCCCACTGGATGCGGTATTTAGCGAAGTCGCCACACAGGGCATGGAACAGAGAGTTCTGAGGAAGGGTTCGTTTAGGATCAGAAAGAGTGACCACCAGCGGGAAATCAGTGCTGACAGGCTGTTTGTTGATGTAGTCGATGAGATTGCGACGAACCTGCTCGTCGCGAAGGTAGAATTTGATGCTCACGCTTCACCTCCTGAGAGGCCAAACGCAGAATGCAGAAAATCGCAGGTGCATTTCTGCATCTGTGACGGTTGAAGAGTTTCAGATTGTGGTCGCATTTAAGTCCCCTTAAATGCGCAGAAGTCACCGAAGTTGTTCAGGCTCCGATGACTTAATTATGGCTGCTTGATAACAGAAAATCAAAACTACTTTTTGGCGTTCTGCTCAGCCATTTCGATGTAGCGTGGGTCGGATGCGCGGGGTAGTTGAATACTCTGCTCGCGATAGTAGCGTACGCGCTCCATGAAATAGTCGCGCAAGTGCTCCGGCTGCTCACGTGCTACCTGCTCAGCGATAACCGGCATGTTCAGGCGCTCTTTGTACGCCACGCCGCTGGCCGCTAAATCCACATTAATTTTGTCCTGCTCGTCTTTCGGTTTTGCTGCGATGTTATATTTTGACATTAGTCAGCAGTTCTCCCTCTCCATCGCTTATTGCTTTCAGAGACCCTGTCTGTATCTACAGACTCTACCAGCCCCTCGCTAAACCGAATTGCATTAGCCTTATCTAAAGCGTTCCTGGCATGTTCACTTCCACTCCTAAATCCTTTTCTTCCCTGATTCTTGTATTTCTGTATGCGCAACCGCGCAGCCAAGTGAGCCTTTGCCTCTCCTCGATTGTTGGGTTTTGACTTAACCAACTCAACATCAAGTTGATACTGTTTCTTCGGAGATAGTTTTTTAGATTTCATAATTCTAAATACTTAACCTGAACCATTCAAAAATGATAAAGCAAAAGGCCCGAACGGGCCTTGAATTAAATCTTGTTTCTGTTAAATAACCTGCTGCGGTGCTGCTGGCAGTGGCATCCAGTGGGTTGGATTGCAATAAATGCCACCACCATTCGGAAGCGATGCAAACCTAAACCATCCCTCTGTTCCATTGCGCTCCATGTAGCCAACCATCTGCTCTTTCGTATCAGCGCAGTAAACTTGAACTTCAGCATCGCGATCCGGCATCCGATCGCTTATCGGAATCCATCCGCCAGGAAACTTGTAAGGCTGGCTTACAGGTTCATCGTTCTGAGCATCACGCAGAGCGTAAAATACTTTATTACGCAATTCGTTGAACTCGTCCGTGTGGGTATCGCTGACAGCGTAGGGCGGCGTCAGCATGTTGAAAATCATGGAAAGCTCACGCTCTGATAACTGGATAGTTTTCACGATTTATCCCCCATTGCAGCGCGGAGGATTTCACGCGCAAACATACGCAGGCGCTCCCTTTTGTCGGCAATGACGTATAAAATATTGCCGCGAGAATCGAGCACATCGTCGATCTGTTCATCGGTCAATGGCTCTACCGGCGCTGGCGGGGTGGCGTAGAGCTTATCGCCAATCTTCAGGCCAGCCTCTTTCGGCGGGCGATAATAAACCAGCGTCCACGCTCCATTGATGAAAGCAACCGGCTCCGCCTTCCTCCCTTCCAGCAATTCATCAATCGCTTTCACAGCATCAGCGATGATGTAATCCATACTTCCGCCGTTTGAGTATTGAAGATTACGCTGTAACACGTCGCGAACGTGGCCCAGCCGCTCGGTCGTAAGCGGGCCGTTGGCCGGATGACCCACGCCGAGGCCTGTTAGTTTGTTATTGGTAATAGTGGTCATGGGTTAGTCCTTTGGCGTACATGCGCCACGAAGAGGTATTTCACCGTCGTTTATCTTTTTAACTTCAGCAAAGGCTGCGCGACACGCTGATTCTGAGTTAAATTCCTGAGCGGCGATTGAGGGGCTATTCCAGTTGTAGCCGCCAAGCATCCAGATAATTAATACCCACATAACTCACTCCCCCTTACCGATGCCAGCGGCGGCAACTTCTTTCGCCAGCCGCTCGGCTTCACGGAAGTCCCAATCCACGCGGTGCGCTATCTCAATTGCAGAGCGCACCGTGCGCTCAATCAGAGAGTCCAGTTGATCGATTGTCATTGCTATGTCAGGGTTGTGAGCCAGTAACTCAGCGCGCCGAATCTGCCAGTTGTTGCAGGTTTCCAGTAATGAATTAGCCATCACTCTGCCTCCACGTTGATGCTCGCTGCGGCCAGTCGCCATCTCAATTCCAGTGGAAGCACCGCCGCCACCAGCAAAGTTATCAACAATGATTTCGCTATTTCTCACGCGTATTTCTCCATTGCGTCTGCCAGCGAGCGCGCTGCGGCAATAATCGAAGTAACTGGCATTTTTTCCAGCCACATTCTGTTGATGTGGTGCTGCAATCGGCGCTGGTGGTGCGCCGGGAAACTCCCGGCGTTTTCGATTTGACTAAAAACCATCTGAACCTCTGCTGGCCAGACCGTTTCCTCAACGTCCACCAGCAGCAGGTTTTCCAGCTCTATAATCCGATTGGTGGCGTATTGCAGAAGTTGATCCATCATTCCTCCTGCTGCGGTGCTGCTGGATACGCGCTATCTACCTGTCCAGGCTCATTGCTTCCGGTACATGCATTCCTGTGGTCATTGGCGTGCGGGCAGCGCTTGTTTCCGCATTCAGGGCAAACGACGAATCGCATGTCGCCCATCATCACCGGCCGGCAAGTGTGACACCAACAATCCGGAATCACCGGAGAGTTGCCAGCCTGAGTTGCCGACTCTCTCCCTGCTCTAAATGCAAATTCAGCCATCGTACCAAGCATCTGTTTTGCAGATGTTGTGTAATTATTTTGCTGATAATTTTCGGACCAGAATCTGCCAAACCATGAGTAGAAATTGTCATCAGCATCAGCTGGCACTGACTTTAATTCAGGCATATCAGGCCCCTTGCGTATCGCCTTCGCAAGCTCTGTCGGGTCATCGTAAAGCCAGTCACCTGTTTGCGGGTGGTTAGCCTCAGCCAGTTGCGCAGCCAATTCCAGCCCGTCTTTGTGACCTTGCAGATAATCCAGCGGCAACTCATCACGATTACTTACAGGTTCATCGTTTTGAGCATCACGCAGAGCGTAAAAGACTTTATTACGCAATTCGTTGAACTCGTCTGTGTGGGTGTCTCTGACGGCGTAGGGCGGCGTAAGCATGCTGAAAATCATGGAAAACTCACGTTCCGACAACTGGATAGTTTTCACGATTTACCTCCCTGAAGCATGGCGGCGCGTATTGAGCGAGCAATGTGTTCACGAAGCTGCTGGCTCCCGTGATACTTGACTGCTATATCACGCAGCTCGTTCACCAGCTCACGGATCTGATGGTCTTTCATTGCTACCGGCGCTGGAGGGGCGGAATAGAGCTGATTAACTCCATCGGGCATTCCCGAAAAATCGCTATCGTCTACCGGCCCAGCGTTTAACCAGTGATTGCCTGACACTTCCACTTCAAATACAGCCTCCGCTTCGAGCGATGCCAGCGCGATACCCGCCAGCTCCAGTTCAATTGACCATGTGCGCTCTTTGAGGGGCTCTAACTCTCCAGCCAGCATCATCTCTGCAAACTCAATACGCGCGTGCGCAGAAGAGATAAGCTGTTCTTTGGTGAGGGTGATCATGATGCCTCTCCTTTACCGGCTGCGGCAACCTTCACGCCAGCCTCTCTAAGCGCCTCTTTGTCTGCTATCCCGCGAGCATTCCAGCCAACAGCATATGACGCATAGGTGCCGCGCAATCCTAGGCGTTCAGCTTCAGCGGAAATCTCGAAAACTTCAGGCGCATTGGCTGATGTAATGTTTTCCGGGAGCGTCACCGTCCGCGCCTCCAGCTCAGCAAGCCGCTTCGCTGCGGCTTCCAGATCATCCAGCAGCGCCAGAACGGTGGCGGGGTTGGCGGCGGCGATAAGCTCTATTTTTGACTTGTGGACCGTGCAAAGTTGACTCCCTGTTTCAAACCATTCACTTCCGTATTTCTGGAGAACGCCATCTGCCGCTTCCCGTAATGCGCGTTTGTCGATGTTGCTCATTGGGCGGCCTCCACGACACGTTTGTTCCATGCAGCAATAGCCATGTTGATTTTGTTAGCGCCGACCATCTGAGCAGACTGCGCGTCGCAAGAATGGCAGCGAACAATTGCCGACTGGTAAGGGCAATCCTCTTCGTACTGCGCGAACGCCTCTACGTCTTTGCTGCCGCAGAATGGGCAAGGTTTAATTTGTGTGCTCATGACTGCACTCCTTTGCGAAGTTGGGCTGCGAATCGTGGAGCCTGAATGTCGCGGACTACTTCGATGGCTCTTGCGAATCCATCCTCGTAACATATTTCATCCCGAAAGCTATATGGACTACCGAGTGTTTTAGCAAAAAGCTCCACAGCGCGAGCACCAGCCTCGTTGCACACTTCAGCCAGGAAAGCGTCGGTTGCTGGGGCTTCTGGAGCATGGTCAATAGCCTGATGCCATGACGGAACCTCGCCAGCCTGCACAAAGCAACTCTCTGCAATAAACTTATTCAGCCCAGCATTCTCAGCAGCCAGCGCATTGCTACGGGCAAACTGCACATCAAGCTGCGTAGCCAGATCGCTCACCAGCGCGGCAGACTCAGCACAATGCAGTTCTTTCGCCAGCTCATGCCCTAACTTCACTAACTCAATGATTTTTGTTTCTACCGTTGATTTCATGCCATCACCCCGTATACGCTTAAAATTCGTTTCATCGCCGGACTCTGGCGACACTCCTGAAATATCCCGTTTGTGCAGCTGCGTGCTGTTCCATCCTGTTCTTCTGGCGTCGCCAGGCGATAAGTAACCGTTCGCCAGACCTTTCCAAGCCGTGTGATTACTCTCTTCTTCTCAAGCTCAAGGGCGTTTTTGGTTATGCAACTCAGAGATATTCCGTATTCGATTGCCACATCCCTTGCTGTGAAAGTACGGTGCGTTTCGAGATAACGCAGAATTGCCTGTTTGCCTTTCATCAGTGCTTCCCCCTCAGTCCGTGTTTTGCGCGAATTTCAGCAATCTTTGCCAGTCCCTGTGATTTACTCAGAGGCTTACCACCGAGAACGGGAAGCTGCTTTACAGGTTCAGGAATGGTTTCTCCGCGATTAATTCTGGATGCCATGTGAACGAGTTCTTCTGATGCCTTACGCCGCAGTTCTGTGTCGCTGAGTGCGTTGGCTCGCATGTTTGAATACAGGGATGTAACCAGCCAGTAGCTGGCAGATGATTCCTGCGTATGCTGCCCGTCAATTCTCCCGGGCCACGGATAGGACTCAGCATCCGGGTACAGTCCGCGCGTCCGGCAATACTCATAAACCAGATCGACAAGTTCATTCGCGTCAGGCAGTCCAGCGGCGGCCGCTTGTTCCGCTTTGCACCAGGCAACAAACTGACCCGGCGACGGCAGAAATGGACGCTCCTGACGACGTGCTACACGAAGACCACCATCAACCTGCGCCATTGTGGTAATTCCGTTCTCAGCAAAAGCCATAACCCACTGACGGCGAATTTCGTTCATCTCGGTCTGGTCACGGTTTGCAGTGGTTGCCGGGAACGCTGCCAGTAACTGGCTGAACACGCTGTTGATGACCAGGGCAACCTGCTCCAGTTGCAGCTTGTCGTCGTACTGCTCTGGCAGGTTGTTCGCAACGCGGCGCATCTGCTCGCGGTCAAAGTTATGCATCTGCTCTGCAAGGCTTTTCATATCTGCACCCCGTAAATCCAGTCAGTGTTGGTCAGGTCGACTTTTGGCTTCCCGGAAACCTGAGTTCCAGGCACGCTTCGCTGCATGTTCAGTTTGTCCCACTGCTTGCGCAGCGCCTCAGGGCTCAGGATGTTGCGGTGCCAGAACGAGTCTTTGCTGGCCCAGTCGTACATGGCACAGATATCCTGGTAGCTGCGGTTGTCGATCTGGCGCATCAGCCGAACCGTGTTTGCCCAGGTAGTCATGTCAGGGGCTTTGCAGGTTGGGTTGATCATCCTGACCCTGGAGAAAATCCACTCGGCAACCCGAAGGTCTTCAGCGGTTCCCCACTTGCTGCCGCTAGGTGTGTAAACCATTGCGTCAGGATGAGCAGACAAAAATTTCTTCATCCGGGCGTCAGAGGATTCGCCAGAATTCTCGGACGAAGATCTTTTAATGTTTTTATTCTTGTTATTACCTTCTTGTTCATGATGTGCGGGTAATTGTGCGGCCTTATGTGCGGCATACCCATCCGAACCCGCGTCATTACTGGCTTCACCATGTGCGCCCGTATGTGCGGCTTTATGTGCGGGTAAATCGTCCATTTTTTGAGCGTATTCGCTATAGTTTGTGATGGTGATCACCCGGCCTTTTCGCTTCTCTCCACTGATGGTGATCATCCCTTCGCGGACAAAAACAGACAGCATTCGCTCAACAGAATCCCTGCTTGCTGGCACTCCGTTTCTGTCGCAAAGCTGAAGGCCTAAATCGGCTGCAGTTACTACCAGTTGACCGGTATGCAGAGGCCATTCACGCCCCTTAAATGAGGCAATGTAGGGTTGTCTGGCAGCGCTCATAAGCAGGTTTTCCCACAGGGTGCGAAGATAAACGTCTTTCGCCCATGGCTGCTTAAGCACGCTCCGGTACAACGGGATGTAACCAGACTTCTGGTTTTCCATCCTGTTGCTCCTGAGTTGCCTTGCGGCGTTTAAGTCATAGACGGTCGCCATTGTCATGCTGCACGCTCCTTAACCTGCTGGGCGGTCCATAACCCGGCGATCCACTGGATGCCTTTAGGTGTGAATTTGTTCTGGGTAAACGCATGACCGTTAAGCTGATTTTCACCTGTTTTCACGGTGAACCGCCCGGCATCGATATGCTGTGCATACGGCGTCAACTTTCCGGCCAGCAGATACATGATTTCGTTATCCAGCAGGAACTGGCGAAAGAGGTTTTCTTTGATGTGCAAAAGTTTGCAGGTCTCGCGAAATCCGAGAGATCCCGACGCGTTAACGTAGTTGTCAACGAACTGGACTTTCGGCGCCGCAATGGAAAGTTGATTCTCAAGATGAAGCTTTTCTTCAGCCAAATCAGCAGCCAGGCGCAGAGCTTCCGGTAATGTCTGCGGCAGCAAAGGGCGATATTGTTCTTCAAGTTCGTGAAGGCGACGTATCACTCTCATGCGAAGCTGAGCGCTGTAGCCGGTTACCAGGCATTCGGTATGCTCACGGTCAAGAGCATATTCACGGTATTCCTGACCGTTCTGGGGGTGTACCCAAGTCTGGATATACCCCTCAGCACGCTCTCCGAGTTGCTCTAACATCACGTCGATATCACGCATAACATGGGCGTGATTTTTGCCGGTCAATTCAGCAATTTCGCGGCTTGTCATCTTCAGGATATTGCCCGTAGTAATTATTCCTGACATACTTACCTCGTTAGTGTTGTTGACATAACACAGTGTTTTGAGAGCCGTAGCTGCTACCAACAGCGCGGCTTTCGCCTTTATTGATACCTTTCATCACATAACCCCCAGCATTGACGTGACCATGGCCATAAGAGGCGCAGTCAGGTCCGGGTCAACACGGAACATCTCTACGATCCCCTCGCTCAGTTCCTTCAGCTTTTGATGGCGTGGGGCATTCATAACCACAGCAACTTTCGCCTCGCTCGTTTCCTTCTCTAGGCGCGCTAAGCGGGACATGAAACTGTCTTCTGGCAGAAGCCGGTGACGATATTCAAGCGGCAGAACAGCCAGGATTGCTGGGGTCAGTTCTCTAACGTTCTCGCGGTACTGATCGGAGTCGAAGCGGTTATCCAGGAAGCGAAATAACTTCTGGCGCGCGCGGCTGATATCTTCCGGGAAGTTGATGGCGGTCCCGCCCTGCTCCCGGTACTCGTTGATGATCAGCGCCGACACGACGTCCTGATTGTCCAGCGCCGACGACCAGGCACGCACTGCATCACGGATCTTGTCGTGATCTGGCGCTAGCTTAGGTTGAGCTCGATTTATCATCGCTCCCGGAATGAATCCGGTATTGTGTTGATACATAAGTGATTGCATATGCATTCCATTTCGTTTGAATAGTTAACATTTGACTGTTTATTCAGTCGGTTTAATAAGTCCAAATTGTTAAAGAGCAGTGAGCTTTATCGCAGCTCAAGCGGCAGAATTCGGATGCGGAAACAACTCAGTCAAATCAGGTCGGATTTGATACGCCCGGATTTTCCCGCAGGTCGCCTTTTCAATGCGCACAGCGTTCTGTGCGGATGCTTTTTTTCGACCATGCAGCCATGCCCAAACGGTTGGCTGACTTACTTCACATGCATCGGCGAGCTTCTGCTGGCTTCCAACAATTTCAATTGCTGAATTGATTGCGTTGTTAACCATTGATAGCTCCACGGTTGGTTAGTTACATGGATAATAGCCAAAGCTATTCGATGTGTAAATACCTTTAGTTATTTGACGAACAATAGCTACAGCTATACTTTTGATTTCATGAAAAAAGAAACTTTTGCAGACAGGCTAAATCAAGCCATGAAGGAAGCTGGGTACAGTCAGGCATCACTCGGTGAGGCTGTAGGCATGTCCCAGCCGAGCGTATGGAAGCTGTCATCAGGGAAAACACAAAACACTCGGAAGCTTTTTGAAATCGCAAGAGTTCTTGGGGTTAGCCCTGACTGGCTCGCCAATGGTGATGGACTGATGAGAATTGAAGGTCAGCAGCCGATTGCTCCGACGATCAGTGCTGAGCGGAATATTTTCCGCATTGAGGTTCTCGACTTCACTGTTAGCGCAGGTGATGGGGCCATAAACAACGAATTTGTAGAGGTGCTCCACTCCGTCGAATATCCCATTGAAGAAGCTCGGCATATGTTTAATGGAAGGAAGCAGGAACAGATCCGTATCATTAACGTGCGTGGAGACAGCATGTCTGGAACCATTGAGCCAGGAGACCTTCTATTCGTAGATATAAGCATCCAGCACTTTGATGGGGATGGGATTTATGCCTTTTTGTACGACGGTACAGCCCATGTGAAGCGCCTGCAAAAGATGAAAAATAAGCTATTGGTGATATCAGATAACAAAACCTATGCCCCATGGGAGCCAATAGAGCGTGAAGAAATGAATCAATTGTATGTTTTCGGAAAAATAATAGGCAGTATGCCTCAAACATACAGGAAGCATGGTTAATTTTTCGCTTCAATAATTGAAGCTGACACAGCAAAGGAAATTACAATGAAAAAGGCGATGATAGCAGCAGCTATAGCGGTTGTTCTTGCGGGTTGCGCATCCTCTGGAAACCAGCAACTGAAAAATGAAACTGAAACCAGCGTTCAGACAAAAATTCAGGAAGGAAAAACCACGAAGTCGGAGGTGAAATCTTATTTTGGATCTCCTGATGCAGTATCTTACACTGATGGTGGTAATGAGATTTGGAAATATGCTTTTGCTAAAGTAAAAGTAAATGGTACTACGTTTATTCCTTTCTATGGGTTGTTCCATAACGGAACTAACGGGACTAAAAAGGAACTAACAATTCTTTTTAAAGATGATACTGTTCAGAAATACACAATGGCAGAATCTGAAATCAATACCAAGTCTGGATGGGCAGACTAGGCAGAACATCACCCGGCCGCCGCGCCGGGTTTTCTTTTGCCTGACGCCCCCCCATCGCCCGCCATCGACCGACAACCTAACCTATTGATTAAGGTGGGATACCGATAATAGCAGCATCAATTTCCCGCCACCACGATCGCTATAGCCACTCTTTTGGTTTCATGCCCTTCAGCCACCATCGCAAACACGACATCACCCACAATCCGGCACATTTCCTGATAGCGCAGCTGCGCCAGTTCTTCGTAATCCATCACTAAACCCTCGGCAATTGATGTTTTTGTGAGCATATCACGCATCATTTACAAAAATAAATTCCTTTGGTTATCAACAACTAAATACCCAAATGCATTAAATAATATCCAAAGCTATTTACACGAAGAATACCCAAAGCTATTATCAACCCATCGAAACGAAACATCGACAGCTGAGCGAAGTTAGCCAACTGAGAAGTGGAGATTCGGTCAGTCGAACGGCGCGACAGTAAACCATGCGTCGGACCATAGGCGGGCTCAGGAAGAGCGGCAATTATGGCAAAGCGATTTACCAACAGCTCTTTGCGAGGGGCTGACGGTAAACAAAAAGAGAGGCGCTTATGAAGTTTTACGAATTACCTGAACAAGTGCAGTTAATAGCTGCAGAGCTTCTGGCTAAGAGGCTTAATGATGAGGTCTTTATTGATGAGAAAAACAGGACGGAAAAAGCAAAAGCAATTGCTCAAACCGTCCGGGAGGCGTTTTTTAAACTATACGACAATTAACTACCTATCACTGCCATCTTCAAAATGGTCAGTTTTAAAGTGCTGTAATGCCTGGTCATAAATCTTCAATAGACCATTCACATTGTCATGATGAATGGGAACACGTTCAGCGCGCACTAACTCAATTACCAATTGAGCGGCTGCAAGATCAGGGTGTGTTTTAGGATTAGCAATATCTGACATAAAACCTCCTTTTGACTGTGGATTCATCAGTCTACGGCATTCCTTTGACTGTGGAAAGCAAGGGAGCGCGCGCCGGGCGCGGATAAATACCCCGGCACTAACTGGAATGTTTTGGGATTGGATGAATGCGCAGGCTGATGCGCTACGGTGCGAAAGCGTAAAGACGGCATAGCCGACACCATGAGATTGAGTGAGAACTCAGCAAGCCGGAGATCAGCACCGGCCATCCAATCGCCAAAGCATTTCGAAATTTCCTGGCTAGCCGCTGCCACCCTTTTCGACGCGGCGCATCGTATCGGAGGAGTTATGTAACAGGTAACAGTGACGACTGAAAACCAACATTCAGCCCCGGATTATGCCGGGGCACACCGTGGAATGTTTTGTAGTGGGGTGTGGCTGGGCCTGCATGGACTGATCACCCATGAAAACTTCGGTTCGAATCCGGAGCACTCCACCACAAAGCATTTCTCCCGCATCAGCGGGTAACGACAGAGGGTAAGGCGATGGCAAAAGTTGTTCTGGTCTGGAATCCACAGAAGACAGAGTGTGTCGGTTTTTTAGAGCGAGAACCTGATGGTTCCACTTGGGATTGTGGATCAGATGGTGACGCGGAGCATGCAGCTGGCGGTATGAGATGGAATCCAGTTTCCACTCTCGCCGATAGCTTCAGGGAGCAATACGAAGACGTTGATGACGAATGTTTCATGCAGACCATTGAAGTTGATCAGTCATTAGCCGACGCGGTTGAAAGAGAAAAAGAAGATTAACCCGCTCCGGCGGGTTTTTTATCGGCCATACATAGGCAGATTTTCGAGTCTGCCCATTTATGACAACCGGCGGCCATCCACCGCCCATTAGCGCAGAAGTCCTATTCGTTCCGTCAGCCGAACGTCATCGGCATCACAAGGAAATAACCATGACTAAAAAATTCGAACTCGTCGCCGAATTAACGAAAGAGTTTTTCGGCAGAAAATTATTCCGTATTCGTGCAGTTGTCTCTTTCGGCGATGTTTCCGAAGGTGATTTGGGTGGTTGGGTGGAAAAAGAAAACAACCTGGATCAATCCGGCGATGCGTGGGTGTCCGGCGATGCGTGGGTGTACGGCGATGCGCGGGTGTACGGCGATGCGCGGGTGTCCGGCGATGCGTGGGTGTACGGCGATGCGCGGGTGTACGGCGATGCGCGGGTGTACGGCGATGCGCGGGTGTACGGCGATGCGCGGGTGTACGGCGATGCGCGGGTGTACGGCGATGCGCGGGTGTACGGCGATGCGCGGGTGTACGGCGATGCGCGGGTGTACGGCGATGCGCGGGTGTACGGCGATGCGCGGGTGTACGGCGATGCGCATTGGATCACTATCGGCCCAATCGGTTCTGAGAATGGATTTCTGACTGCTTTTCGACAGAAAGATAACTCAATTGTTGTGAGCCGAGGATGTTTCTCAGGAACGATCGACGAGTTCGAGTCGGCAGTAAAAGAGCGACACGGAGACAGTAAGCACGCTCAAATCTATCTGGCACTAATCCCCGTAATCAAGCTGCGTCTGGATGAGGTGAGTGATGAATAACAAGGCAGTCACCCACAACGGCAAGCGGTACACCGCCAAACAACTCAACGATAACGAGTGGCAACTGACCTCCGTCGATAAACCCCGAGAGAAAATCACGATGAACCGCTGGCAGATGGATTTATCCGGGTTATTGCAGCAGGTCGAGGAGAAGCCATGATTTCACACTATGGAACGACGCCCATCATTCGCCAGTGCGTCACGCCAGGCATGATGGCAATGCATGAAGGCCGAACCTATCGCGTCTCAGCAGTCATTCAGGAGCGCAAATGGGTGTACCTGCACACCGATGCAGAAATCATCCGCCTCAATGACTGCGTGATTGACGTCCTTCTGGACGGTCACGGCAACCCTATCCAGCACTAACCACCCTATTCAACCGATCGGCCTGGCATTACGCGGGCGGGATCTGCACATCCAAATTTCAGGAGAAACCATGAGCGAAGTAACGGATTTAGTCGTCATTGAGAAACATAACGCAATGGCGGTATTCACCACCAAAGAGCAGCTCGACCCGATTATTGAGGCGATCGAGAAAGAAGCTCGCAGCCTGGTGCCGGATGTGTCGACCCGCAAAGGCCGCGACGCTATCGCATCCATGGCGCACAAGGTTGCCCGTTCCAAAACCTACATCGACAACGCCGGTAAAGATCTGGTTGCCGAGCTTAAAGCCCTGCCGAAGCAGATCGACGAAAGCCGCCGCATTGTGCGTGAGCGCCTGGACGCGCTGAAGGATGAAGTGCGCCGCCCACTCACCAAATGGGAAGCCGAACAGGAACGAATTAAGGCTGAAGAAGCCATGAACGCGATGCACGCCGAAGCGTTTGAAATGAACATCAAGTTCGATCAGGAGCTGGCGGCCAAGTTTGAAGCTGACCACGAAATGGCTCTGCTGATGAATGACGCTTTCGACCGCGACGAAAAAGAAAAAGCAGAAGAAGCAGAACGCCAGCGCATTGCTCGTGAAGAAGAGTTGAAACGTCAGGCAGCAGAACAGGCTAAACGTGAATCCGAAGAGAAAGCCGAACGCGAACGTGCTGAGGCTGCACGGCGGGAAGCGGAGTTGAAGCTTAGGGCTGAGCAAGCCGAGCGTGACCGTATAGCAGCAGAGCAGAAGGCAGAACGCGATAAGAAAGAAGCCGATGAACGTGCTGAGCGCGAAAAACAGGAAGCCATCGCCGCCGAGCAGCGTAAAGCACAAGAAGAAGCAGAACGCATCAAGCGTGAAGCTGAAGCGAAAGAAAAGGCTCGCCTGGCCGAAGAGAAGCGCAAAGCCGACGAGCAGGCAAAGCGAGAAGCTGACGTGAAGCACCGCAAAGCCGTCGGCACCAACATCGTTAACGCGCTCACCAGCAACACCAGCTTAACCCGCGAACAGGCTATCGAAGTGCTAACAGCTCTGAAAGATGACCTGATCCCCTGCGCAAAAATTCACTACTGAGGTGAACAATGATCCCCGTTGATTTAGCAAGAACACCGGAACTCAGCCGGATAAAACGTAAGTATCACGTTGTTGAAGCTCTGTACTGGCGCAAGGCCGCCAACAAAAGCATGAAGCGTCATTGTCTGCGTATGGCTCGTGATGAACGTATCAATCAATGTGACTTTCTCGGCGAAAACCTGCCGTTCTGAGGTGAAGCATGGATCTGAATAAATTAGATGAGCCATTCCATTCAGACGACATCGAATGGCGCATACAGCAAGCAGGGAAAACTAATAACGGCATTTGGGCCAAAGTGCTGGCTTACGTTACTAACCGGGCAATCATGAAACGCCTGGATGAAGTATGCGGAAAGGCTGGCTGGCGTAACGACTACCGCGACATCCCAAATAATGGCGGGGTTGAGTGCGGTATTTCCATCAAAGTTGATGGCGAGTGGATCACCAAATGGGATGCGGCCGAAAACACCCAGGTAGAAGCTATTAAAGGTGGGCGTTCTGGCGCAATGAAGCGCGCTGCCGTTCAGTGGGGTATCGGACGTTACCTCTACAACCTGGATGAAGGTTTTGCCGTAGTTTCAGCAACACGCGCACCGGGATTCCAGTATGCAAAATCAAAAGAGGTCGGCGTGTTTTACTGGAAGGCTCCAGCATTGCCAGCATGGGCATTGCCATCCGGATCTGCAGTCCAACAGGAAGAGCAACCTTGCAATGAGGTCCAGCAGGAAGAGCGGACAACTCAGCCTGAGGATGCTGACAAAATCCTTGCCGATTTCTCTGAATATGCCAGCTCTGAAAACAACAGCGAGCGGCTAAAGCATCGATACGAAGAAACATGGAAATTGCTTAACGGATTTTCTGAGCACCAGAACAAATGCAAAGAAGTCACTGGCATTCGCATAAAAGAGCTTAAACAGGCGGCATAACCGCCTCTCCTATCTAACAACGGGCGGCATCGCCGTTATCGATATGACTCCTGAAACTATCCTCAGCATTCTGCGCAAGGACGCGCGGAACAATATCACCGCGTTCCACAGATGGAAAACTTCAACAGGCGCACTAAGCCACTCAGAAGGAATCACCCTCAATTACCACGAGCCATATTACGAGGGATGGGCCCCTAACTTAGTGATGCAACAAACATTCATCTCTGGTCCGGCACTGAAAAAAATACAACAGCACCTGATCGCTGAGGAGTGGGGAAACGGAACGATCGGCGGCTGCGTGTATCGCCTTAAGGAGAACCAATGAGCGAACTTTGGCAACCTTTTGAAAACCTGTTCCTGCATGAGGTTGGGACAAAGATGTCTCGCTCAGAAATAGCGGAAAAGCTTGAGCGCTCAGAATCGGCAATAACTCGCCAGGCATCACGTATCGGCGCACCGCTTATCAGCAGGATGACCGGCAGACGCTGGACTAAAGCCGAGCTATTCCTGCTCAGCCGATTCCCCCCTGAAGAAGTCGCCACAGCAACTGGGCGCTCCATCTACTCCGTACGCAGCAAATTACAGTCTCTGACCAGAGCGTCAGGAGGAAAAGTCATGCCTGAATGGACAGCAGAAGAAATTGCATACCTGTGGCGCCACACCAACGCAGAAGTCGCAGAGATGACTGGTCGGAGTATCGAAGAGGTCGGAGATAAGCGGCTGCAAACCAATATTGAGCGTAATGGCTGGGATGTTAACGATCCGGAGCGTACATCATGAAATACGGAAGCGTGTGCAGCGGCATCGAAGCTGCCAGTAAAGCGTGGGAACCTCTCGGCTGGAAACCTGCCTGGTTCTCTGAAATCGAACCATTCCCTTCCGCAGTCCTCGCCCATCACTGGCCGGAAGTAACAAACCTCGGCGACATGACCAAAATCGCCGATGTGGTGCGCGCTGGTGATGTCGAAGCGCCTGATGTTCTGGTCGGTGGCACGCCTTGCCAGGCTTTCAGCATTGCAGGCTTGCGTGAAGGCCTGTCAGATGACCGCGGGCAGTTAACCCTCTCTTACGTGGAATTAGCCAATGCAATCGACGCAAAGCGCCGCGAACGCGGTGAGCCAGAATCAATCATCGTCTGGGAAAACGTCCCCGGAGTGCTCAGCAGCAAAGACAATGCCTTCGGGTGCTTTCTGGCAGGACTTGCCGGAGAAAGCAGTGAGTTGCAGCCAGCAGGGGGAAAATGGACGCACGCAGGTTGTGTGTCTGGACCAGAAAGGGTTATTGCCTGGCGTGTCCTTGATGCTCAATTTTTCGGAGTGGCCCAACGCCGCCGTCGTGTGTTCGTTGTCGCAAGTGCTCGAAAAGGATTCGATCCCGCAGCGGTACTTTTTGAGCTCGACAGCGTGCGCCGGGATTCTGCGCCGTGCCGAGAAACGCAAAAGGCTGTTGCCGCCCTTACTGCACGAGGCGTTGGAACGTGTGGCGCAGACGACAACCAGGCACAAGCTGGACACCTGATAGCTCAGTGCGCTAATGGTGACGTTAGCCACACATTAAAGGGCGAAGGATTTGATGGTAGTGAGGACGGAACTGGGAGAGGCGTTCAAGTTGTGGCTTTCGGCGGTGGAAATACCAGTGGAAACATCGATGTTGCCGCCTGCCTGACTGCGAAAGGACAGAGAATAGACTTTGAAGTGGAAACCTTCGCAGTGCACGGCACGCAGGATCCAGATACCAATTGCGAACTGGCGCACACAATTGGCCGCAACAACGGACAAGAAAACGCCTGCATTGCATTTAGCTATAAAGACAACGGCGCGGATGCCACTATTGATATGGCGACAACGTTACGGGCCGGGAACCACCACACCAGCCACGCAAATGGCGGGCAACCTCCAGCGATAGCTTTCCAGCCAGGAAACCTTTCACGAGGAGCAGGGTCAGCGCCCAGCGATCAAATATTTCCAACACTTAAAGCTGATCATGGTCGAGGAGGAAGCGACCAGGATCCGCATGTTTTTCTTGGGACTCAGGTTCGCCGCCTAACTCCAATTGAGTGCGAGCGCCTTCAGGGCTTTCCTGATAATCACACACTGATCGGCTGGCGCGGGAAGGATGCTGATGAATGCCCGGACGGGCCACGCTATAAGGCGATCGGTAACAGCATGGCGGTGCCGGTTATGCGCTGGATTGGTGAGCGCATTGCCGCAGCACTGCCAGCCGAGAAGCTGAACGGTGATTACGGCGGAAGTAAAACACCGTTAGACCAGCGAGACCTATGGCGCACGCCACCAGCCCTTTTCGCTTCCCTTGATGCTGAGTTCTGCTTCCAGTTGGATGCCGCCGCGGCGCCGCATAACGCGCTGTGCAGGAAGTTCATCACAGCCGAGCAGAACACGCTGGAAACGCCCTGGGCTGATTACCTGAGCATTCCCGGCTACGTCTGGCTTAATCCGCCATACAGCGACATCACGCCATTCGTTAAGAAGGCCGCCGCCGAGAGCAACAATCAGATCGGCACAGTCATGCTGGTTCCGGCAGACACATCGGTTGGCTGGTTTAAGGAGGCTATCCAGACCGCCAGCGAGGTTCGCTTCATCACCGCAGGGCGGCTGGCGTTTATCAACCCGGTCACCGGTAAGCCAGTATCGGGAAATAACAAAGGGTCGATGCTCATAATCTGGCGACCGTACCCGCGTACACACTGCCACTTCGCAACTGTGGACCGGGACGAGCTGATGGCTTTCGGGGCGAAACTTCTCGCCCGCCGGGAGGCAGCATGACGCCAGAACAGGAAAACGCCATCCGCGCCGCCTGTCGCCGCTGCACCGAAGAAATCCAGCAGGCCATGCGCAAGAAGCCAAAGCCTAACTGGAACGAAACGGTGCCTCCCATCATCAACAAGCATCACAAGAAAATTGAAGCTCTGGGAGTTAGCCTCCTGGAGTTCGTCGTATACACAGGGCGGCTTAATCGCCGCTTCGGAGTGGAATCGTGAAAGTTTATATTGCCGGCCCCATGAGTGGGCTACCTGATTTTAACCGCGCCGCTTTCAACCATGCGCATTTTTTCCTCGGGTCGAAAGGTCATGTGGTCCTTAATCCCGCACTGCTCCCGGATGGATTAACTCAGGCGGAGTATATGGACATCTGCCTATCAATGCTTCGCTGTGCTGATGCTGTTTTCATGCTGCGTGGCTGGGAAAAATCTGCAGGCGCCCGCGCTGAGAATGCTCTGGACGAGAAGCTGGAAATGGAAATTATCTTCCAGGAAGAGGATCGCGCCGCATGAACAAAGCCTCTCCAGTTGATCTGAGGAAGAGCCTCGAAATCGCCAACCACCTCGCACATATTGGGATTCGTTTCGTGCCAATTCCGGTGGCGAACGAGGAAGAATTCAAGACGCTGGCCGCCGAGCTATCTCGACGGCTTGGGCAGATGGCAGTCGAAGCCGAAAAGGATGAAGGAGGTGCAGCATGAGCATGGAAAAATTCATTAAGCCATTCCCTTTGACCGACATTACCACCCCACGAAATGGTGCTGAGGTATTGCTGGATAACTACTGGCTTACGAAAGATGGTATGTATTTCAAATCAAAACGCGGCGGCACTCACCAGTGCAATCGAGACAGGCGCGTTGTCGATAAAGTGTACGCAGAACTCCTTTCTACTGGATATGAATGCACACACATTCCTGTGGCTTATATCAAGAGAGGGTAAGCATGAAAGCACTAATCACCAGGTCGCTATCGCGGCCTTTTTTATTGCTGGCGTTCACCTTCAACCGAATTAACCGACAGTTCCGGGAGCATTGACCATGGACATCATCGATACCGCAGCAGAGATTGAAGAGCTTCAGCGTAACGCTGCCCTTTCCGCTCACCGTCTGAACCGTCACGCCGTATCAGCTGAGCGTTGTGAAGAATGCGACGAACCAATTCCCAAGCCGCGGCGCGCTGCCGTTCCCGGCTGCCAGACGTGCGCGGAGTGCCAGGGCATTATCGAACTGAGGAATAAGCAGAGGGGATTATGATTGATTACAGCGAATTGAGTGACTATGAAGTTAGCAAGCGCGTAGCTATGGCGGTCGGCGGCTTCCTCGAAGAGGATTTTTGCGAAACTCATTCAGTGATTTTTAGACGTCATGGTCGGCATCAATACTCGTTTTTCGAACCATGTACAAACCCATCAGACGCATGGCCCATCATCTTAGAAAACAAAATTAGCCTTAATTGGGCTGAAGTTGAAAAGTCATGGTGCGCCCATGTTGGAGGGGTTATGACGGATGGTTGTTGGTGTTGGGATTATGACCCAGAACATCATCAAGACAACGTCAACCCGCTACGCGCCGCAATGATTGTATTCCTCATGATGCAGGACTCAGCCAATGTTCCAGCTAATTCAACGGGGTCAGATTTACGCTGACCAGCACGGTTGGCCCGTCATCATCCACAGCTGCACATCACAGATAGTCCGCTACTGGCGACAGGGCCGGATAAACACCGCCTCAATCGACCGTTTTAACATTGATTTTGAGCACCTCGATCACCGTGAGGCGGCACAGATACGCGCCGAACTGGAGACGAGCGAGCACATTAAATCGCTGCGTGCCCGGCGCGCGGCATGAGGAGAGATTATGCGCATTGAAGAGTTACCAAAATTACCGAAGTTGTTCCGGGTTATCGAAGTGGATCTGGACGTTTTGCGTAATGGTATCGGAGGGGGTGGCGGCGTGATTTTTGACATGGACGCCATCGTAAAGCGGAAGGTTCGCCGTGTTAAGCATGAAGGCGGATGGAAGTGGCAACTGGTTCGTGAATGGCGTGATCAAGAGTTTTGGGATTACTGCTTTGAGCAAGACCGGGAATGCCTTGAGCACCTCAACTACGACCTCGGCCTTGTGCATTGACGCAACTGATAGCCAGTTATGAGCTATTGGGTGCGAAAGCACTGCTCCGTTATCCACCATTTTGCCCGGTTCCGCGCCGGGCTTCTTTTTTGCCTGGAGTAAACCATGAGCGACATTATCCAACTGACGCCCAACAAGTGGGTATCCGAAGAAGTTCTGATGGCTATTACTGGCCTGACAAAGAACGCGATCAAATCTGCGCGTACAAATTCATGGATGGAGGGCCGAGAGTATCGTCACTACTCTGGTGACTGTCAGCCAAAGGAGAACTCACCTATCCTCTATAACCGACACGAAGTCGATAACTGGGTTGAGCGTCAACGACCAGCGATCCCACGCCAGAAATCTGCTTAAATACCCTCCCCATTAAACTACGCAGGAGATTTTATGTCTGGTTATCCAACTGGAGTGGAGAACCACGGCGGCACTTTGCGCATATGGTTCATATATAACGGGAAAAGGGTAAGGGAAAGCCTTGGGGTTGTTGATACTGCAAAGAACAGGCGCATTGCTGGAGAGCTTCGCGCCTCTGTTTGTTTTGCTATAAAAACTGGTGCATTCGATTACGCCAGACAGTTCCCACAGTCACCCAATCTGAAGAAGTTCAATATCGCGCCGCCGGGGATAACTGTTGCTGAACTGGCATCCAAATGGCTGGAACTTAAGAGGATGGATTTAACCCTTAACGCACATCTTCGATATGTATCGTATATCACGATTGGAACCGATATTCTCGGCGGAAATAGAATGGTTGATTCCATAACTCATGAGGATGTGCTTAACGTAAGGAAAGAGTTGCTGACCGGCTACCAGATATGCGGAGCGCACCAGAAGAACAGGTCGGCGAAGAAAGGAAGGACTGTCAGGACGGTTAACGTCTATGTTACCTGCATGAAGGGGATGTTTGATTTTGCGGTATTGAATGGGTACATAAGCAAATCTCCATTTGCTGCAATTACCCCGCTAAAGAAATCGAAGTCGGATCCGTCACCACTTACCCATGATGAGTACCATCGCTTTCTTGAAAGATGCCCATGCGAACAGATACGTAACCTATGGAAGCTTGCGTTTAACACAGGCATGCGACATGGTGAGATATGCGCACTAGCATGGGAGGACATCGACACTAAGAACTGGACGATTCGGATTAGCAGGAACCTTGCCATTTCCGATCACTTCACGCCTCCAAAGACAGAAAGCGGGAACCGGACAATTAACCTTACTACTCCTGCTATCGAGGCTCTAAAAAGCCAACTGGCATACACCAGAATGGGTAAGCAACATCAGATAGACGTTCACCTCAGAGAGTTTGGCAGAACTCGCCGAGATGAATGTACATTCGTTTTTGTTCCCAGGTTAACGGCAAGGAACGGTAAAGGAGGTGAATGGTATTCACCAGGATCATTCTCAGGGACGTGGAATAACATACTTAAAAGGAGCGGTATACCACATCGCAAGTCATATGAGTCTCGGCACACATACGCTTGCTGGGCATTAAGCGCCGGAGCTAACCCCAACTTCATTGCAGCTCAAATGGGGCATACGTCAGCACAGATGGTTTACAGCGTTTACGGGAAATGGATGTCCGACAACAATGACAACCAACTGGCAATATTGAACGCTAATTTTGGAAGTAATGCCCCACTGATGCCCCATGCTCAAAGTGAGTAGGCATAAAATCCTTTAAGCTCATTAAGTTAATCAGCCCATGAAGGTTTGTTTAAGATGTGATCCTGCCAGTCCCGCACTTCAGATTCTTTCACCGCAATATGGCGCACAGAAATACGCTCGCCGTGCATCGCCGCTTTCGACCCGGTCAACAACGGGGTGCCAGCCCGGCAGCCCCTTTCCTTCCGCTAACAAGCGATAGGCGCAGGTCATCGGCAACCATTCAAAGGTTGGCAGATTATCGCGAGTGAGTTTAATGCAGTCTGGCTCGTACTCGAACCGACGTTCATAGTTACGACACTGGCAGGTTTTGATATTCAACTGGCGACACGCTACGTTGGTGAAATAGATTTCGTCGGTGTCTTCATCCATCAGTTTGTGCAGGCAACACTGGCCGCATCCATCACACAACGACTCCCACTCGGCATCGGTCATGTCATCCAGGGTTTTACTTTGCCAGAAAGGTATGTCGCTCATCAGGGTATCCACCATTGCTGTAAAGCTGCACCTTATAACCAGTCTGGCACGCTGATGCAAGTTTTGCCGCCCGAAAAGGCGGCAAGCAGAGATTACAGGACGCGCGTCGTCAGCGTTTGACCGTTAAAACTGACTTCCAGCTCGTCGCCGCTTTGCAACGGGCCGACGCCTTCCGGTGTGCCGGTCAGGATCACGTCTCCCGCCTTGAGCGTGAAGAAACGGCTCATGTAGGCGACGAGCGGCACGATGTGGTGGATCATCTCCGCCGTCGAGCCTTGCTGACGGATTTCGCCATTCACTTTCAACCCGAGCGCGGTATTTTGCGGATCGCCATGAAACTCCGAAACCGGAATAAAACCTGACAGCGGGCAGGAATTATCAAACCCTTTTGCTTTTTCCCAGGGCTGACCGGCTTTTTTCATTTTGCCCTGAATATCCCGCAGCGTCAGATCGAGCGCCACGCCATAACCGGCAATCGCCTTGCGGACATGGTCTTCCGTCGCCTGGCGCAGAGTCGATCCAATCAATATCGCCAGTTCGACTTCATGGTGAACGGCACCCATGTCCGTCGGAATCGCCAGCGGCTGGCGCAGATCGCACAGCGCCGTTTCCGGTTTAATAAAAAGAACGGGTTCATCCGGCGTTGCGCTACCCATCTCCTTAATATGCTTTGCGTAGTTACTGCCTACACAAACCACTTTACTTACCGGGTAATCAAGCAGAGCACCTTGCCAGTTGTGATGTTGATACATTATTTTCCCCTAACGTAATCGTGGATTTCAGGAACTGCATCGGCAGGGCATTCGCGTTGCCGGATACAGTTTAACTTTTAGCGTCTGGTTTATTTTCGCCCGGCGCAGAAAGATGTTGTTTGAGTAAATCTTCCGGCGGTGGCGGCAGTTGTAAATAATACCCCTGGTCGGTTAACGCTTGTTTTACTTTCTCCAGGTCGGCATTCACTAATTTCTTACGCCCATCCAACGGCAGAATCATTGCCAGCGTTGGCTGCCCGAATCCCTTCATCAGATCTTCAGGAACCCGTGAGAAATCGTCTTTTTTTTCGACGTATAAATAGGTCTGGTCGCGTTTGCTACTTCGATAGATCACACAAAACATACTTTTACTCTGAATTAACGGGATGGTGACTTGCCTCAATATAATACTGACTATAACATGCCTTCTAGTCTTCGGAATATCGCCCCGCATTGGGGATGATAAATAGCAAATTGAGTAAGGCCAGGATGTCAAACACGCCAATCGAGCTTAAAGGCAGTAGCTTCACCTTATCAGTGGTTCATTTGCACGAAGCTGAACCCAAGGTTATTCGTCAGGCGTTGGAAGACAAAATCGCTCAGGCACCTGCTTTTTTAAAACATGCTCCCGTGGTCATTAACGTCAGCGGCCTTGAAAGTCCAGTAAACTGGCCTGCGCTGCAAGAGGTGGTGACGTCTACCGGTCTGCGTATTATCGGCGTTAGTGGCTGCAAAGACGCGGCGCTAAAAGCGGAAATTGACGAGATGGGTCTTCCTTTACTGACTGAAGGTAAAGAGAAAGTCGCTCGTTCCGCCCCGGTCGAAGCCCCGGCACCGAGCGCGCCGCCGCAAAATGTTACCCCCATCACAAAAACGCGATTAATTGACGTACCGGTTCGTTCCGGTCAGCGCATTTATGCTCCACAATGTGATCTAATTGTTACAAGTCACGTCAGCGCTGGCGCAGAGTTAATCGCAGACGGTAATATCCACGTTTATGGCATGATGCGGGGCCGCGCGCTGGCAGGCGCCAGCGGCGATCGGGAAGCGCAAATTTTTTGTACCCATCTGACGGCAGAACTGGTGTCTATCGCAGGTGTTTATTGGCTGAGTGATAAAATCCCGGCAGAATTTTATGGCAAAGCGGCGCGTCTGCGGTTAGCAGATAACGCTTTGGCAGTTCAACCGTTGAATTGATCCCTTTTTAACAAGGAATTTCTATGGCACGCATTATTGTAGTTACTTCGGGTAAAGGGGGCGTTGGCAAGACCACCTCCAGCGCGGCCATCGCTACTGGTTTGGCCCAGAAGGGAAAGAAAACTGTCGTTATCGATTTCGATATCGGTCTGCGTAACCTCGACCTGATCATGGGATGTGAGCGTCGTGTCGTTTACGATTTCGTGAACGTGATTCAGGGCGATGCGACGCTAAACCAGGCGTTAATCAAAGATAAGCGCACTGAGAATCTCTTTATTCTTCCGGCATCGCAAACCCGCGATAAAGACGCGCTGACCCGTGAGGGCGTAGCAAAAGTTCTCGATGACCTGAAGACAATGGATTTCGACTTTATCGTCTGCGACTCTCCGGCGGGCATTGAAACCGGCGCGCTGATGGCGCTCTATTTTGCCGATGAAGCGATTATCACCACGAACCCGGAAGTCTCCTCAGTACGTGACTCTGACCGTATTCTGGGCATTCTGGCGTCAAAATCCCGTCGTGCTGAAAACGGCGAAGACCCGATTAAAGAGCATCTGCTGCTGACGCGTTACAACCCAGGCCGCGTTAACAGAGGCGATATGCTCAGTATGGAAGACGTGCTGGAAATCCTGCGCATCAAACTCGTGGGGGTTATCCCGGAAGATCAGTCAGTCCTGCGCGCATCCAACCAGGGAGAGCCGGTTATTCTCGACATCACTGCTGATGCGGGTAAAGCCTATGCAGATACCGTAGAACGTCTGTTGGGAGAAGAACGTCCTTTCCGCTTCATTGAAGAAGAGAAGAAAGGTTTCCTCAAACGCCTGTTCGGAGGATAAGTTATGGCATTACTGGATTTTTTTCTCTCGCGGAAAAAGAGTACAGCCAACATCGCTAAAGAGCGACTGCAAATCATTGTTGCGGAGCGCCGTCGCAGCGACGCCGAGCCGCATTATTTACCGCAGTTGAGAAAAGATATTCTCGAAGTCATCTGCAAGTATGTGCAAATTGATCCAGAAATGGTCACCGTACAGCTTGAGCAAAAAGACGGCGATATTTCAATTCTCGAGCTTAACGTGACATTACCGGAAGCCGAAGAGTCCAGATAATCTCTTTTCGGATAACGCAACGCGATAAAAAGGCAGAGTATTCTGCCTTTTATTTGCTGCTGTGCCATAAACAGTAACGCGGCGGCGCTTATTCCAGGCTGAACTTCGGGTAACGCTCCTGAAAATAGCGGCGCAGAAATTCAACCGTAATGCGAATTTTTGCCGACGAGGAAAGACGGGAAGCAGAGACAGCCCAGATATTAGCAGGCTGATAATATTCCGGCAGAACCTGCACAAGATGGCCGCTGGCAATGTTATCGCAGACATCCCACCACGACCGCAACGCAATGCCCTGCCCGTCCAGACACCATTGATGCACAATCTCACCGTGGTTGGAGGACAGTGACCCTGTCACTTTAATCGAATATTCCCGTTCTTTTGTGCGTAACTGCCAGATTCCAAAGGGATGGTCACGCTCTTTAATCACCAGACACGGAAAGGCTGCCAGATCGCTGAGCTGCTTCGGCGTGCCGTGCTGCGCCAGAAACGCCGGCGATGCGCATAAAATACGGTAATTGGTTCCAAGCTTATGCGCGATTAAATTAGAGGCAATCTCATCACCAATACGAATATCAAGATCGACCCCTTCATTCACCAGATCCACCAGCCGGTCCTCAACGTCAAACCGCAACTCCAGCTGTGGATACTGCTTCGCCAGCGCCGACAGCGCGGGCGCAACAATCCGCCGACCGAAGCCAAAACTGCTGATAATACGCAGCATACCTTGTGGGACTTGCCGCACGTCAGACAGCTCATCCATCATCTGATCCACATCCTGCAAAATGCGCTGCGCCCATTCGTAAATACGCTCGCCCTCTTCCGTGATCGTCACCCGCCGGGTCGTTCGGTGGAGCAGCACCACGTTCAGCGTCTGCTCCAGCAACGCCACCCGTTTGCTGATAAACGCCGGCGAAACGCCCAGCTCTTCCGCAACCGCGCTAAAACCCGCACGCCGGGCAACCCGCATAAAGACGCGTAAATCATTCAGGAGAGGCAGATTATTCATGATCTGTGTTTTATGTTTCACCAGTTGGAAGGATTAACTCTCAATCAGTCAATTATAGGATAAGGGGTAAGTCAATTTTGACTGCTGATAAGTGAGAGCTGGTATGAAGAAAACCTGTCGTATTGCCGCTATTCCCGGAGACGGTATTGGTAAAGAAGTCCTGCCTGAAGGTATTCGCGTATTGCAGACCGCCGCCGAACGCTGGGATCTCTCGCTCAGCTTTGAGCCGATTGAGTGGGCCAGCTGCGAATATTATGCGCATCACGGTACGATGATGCCTGACGACTGGCATGCGCAGCTAAAATCATTTGATGCGATCTATTTCGGCGCCGTCGGTTGGCCGGATACCGTCCCGGACCATGTTTCATTGTGGGGATCGCTGCTTAAATTCCGTCGCGAATTTGACCAGTACGTTAACCTGCGTCCGGTACGTCTGTTTCCCGGCGTTCCCTGCCCGCTGGCCGGAAAAAAAGCGGGAGATATTGATTTCTACGTCGTGCGCGAGAACACCGAAGGGGAATACTCCTCGCTGGGCGGGCGCGTCAATGCCGGAACCGAGCACGAAGTGGTGATTCAGGAGTCGGTATTTACCCGGCGCGGAGTGGATCGCATTCTGCGCTACGCCTTTGAGCTGGCGCAAAGCCGACCGCGCAAAACGCTGACGTCCGCCACCAAATCCAACGGCCTGGCCATCAGTATGCCTTTCTGGGATGAACGCGTTGAAGCCATGGCGCAGCACTACCCGGAGATTCGTTGGGATAAGCAGCATATCGACATTCTGTGCGCCCGCTTTGTCATGCAGCCGGAGCGCTTTGACGTGGTTGTCGCCTCAAATCTGTTTGGCGATATTCTGTCCGATCTTGGCCCGGCCTGTACCGGCACCATCGGCATTGCGCCTTCCGCAAACCTGAACCCGGAACGCACATTCCCGTCGCTGTTTGAACCGGTACACGGCTCTGCGCCGGATATATACGGCAAGAATATCGCCAACCCTGTTGCCACCATCTGGGCGGGCGCCATGATGCTGGATTTCCTCGGCAATGGCGATACGCGCTACCGGGAGGCACATGACGGTATTCTCGCGGCCATTGAGCAGGTTATCGCCAACGGCCCGAAAACACCGGATCTGAAAGGCACCGCCTCCACCCGGCAGATGGCGGAGGCTATCTGTCAGGCGCTGCGCTAATGATGGAGCGGCCGGGTAGCGGCCATTATCCGTATTACAGCGGATATTCCTGCAACAGATTCCGCAGTTTTTCCGCCATCAGTTCCGCACGCCAGCCGGAGATGAGTTCCGGCTGCGTGGCCTGCGGTTTTAACTTCCAGTGCCAGTTAAGCAACTGGTTGATTTGCCGACGCGACGCCAGCAATTCCGCACTGACGTTGTGCATCGCGCTAACGTCTGCCACCAGCGCTTTGATGGCTTTAAACGCCTTGCGATAGCCTGGCATATCCATCAGGTTCAGCAAGGGTTCCGGCAGCGTCTCTTCCGGCAGCGCCTGCGCCTTCTCCACTAACGCGATCAGCGTCTTACCGTGAAAACGAATTTCGCTGCCAGAAAGCCCCAGGCTGTCCAGTTCGCCCAGACTCCCCGGCATATAGCGCGCCACCGCCCACAGGTGCTCTTCGCGCACCACAAAGTTGACCGCCAGATCGCGCTCACGCGCCTTGCGCAGCCGCCAGTCGGCCAGCAGTTGCAGGCAGGCCAGTTGACGGGTACGCAACTGCCACGCATTGGTGATGTCACGCCAGGCATCTTCCGGCGCCAGAATTTCCTGACGACGCTGCTGCATCAGACGGCACTCATCCAGCGCCGCAGGCAGCCAGCCGGATGCTTCGGTTTCGACCATCAGTTTTTTGGTGATCGGTAACAAATACCAGACGTCCGCCGCCGCATACTCGCACTGACGTTCGGTTAACGGTCTTGCCAGCCAGTCGGTACGGGACTCGCTTTTATCCAGCGCGACGCCCGTAAACTCCTCCACCATCGCGGCAAAACCCCAGGACAAGGGGCGGCCGCAAAATGCGGCAAGGATCTGCGTGTCGATCAGCGGTTGCGGCAGCTCTCCGAAGGTGTTGAGAAAAACCTCCAGATCTTCGCTGCCCGCATGCAAAAATTTGGTTATCGCGGTATCACGCAACACGGCGCGCAGAGGCGACCAGTCGGTAATACCGTGAGGATCAATCAGGGCGACATGCTCGCCATCAAACAGCTGGATAAGCCCAAGTTGCGGGTAATAGGTGCGCGTACGGACAAACTCCGTATCAAGAGCAATCGCCGGAAATGCCCGAACCGCTTCACATAACGTCGCCAGCGCGTCGTCCGTAGTGATCATTTGGTAATTCAAATCATATTCTCTTTAGTTTGCGCCAAAAAAAACGCCGGCTTAACCGGCGTCTGGCGACTTGCTTAAAGCTCAGGCTTTATTGTCTACTTTGCCACGCGCTTCGTCACGTAATTCTCGTCGTAAAATTTTTCCGACGTTCGATTTAGGCAGTTCGTCGCGAAACTCCACCAGCTTCGGCACTTTATACCCCGTCAACTGGCGACGACAGAAGGTAATCAATGCCTCGTCGGTCAACGCCGGGTCTTTCTTCACGACAAAGATTTTCACGCTTTCACCGCTGCTGCCCGAAGGTACGCCGATTGCCGCCACTTCCTGAACGCCAGGATGCTGCATCACCACATCTTCAATTTCATTAGGATAGACGTTAAAGCCGGAAACCAGAATCATATCTTTTTTGCGATCGACGATGCGCAGGAACCCTTCGTCATCAATCACCGCGATATCCCCCGTGTAAAGCCAGCCGTCTTTGACGATTTCATCCGTCGCGTCCGGGCGCTGCCAGTATCCCAGCATCACCTGCGGCCCCTTCACGCACAGCTCGCCAGGCTCGCCTGTTGGCACCTCGTTGCCCTCGTCATCCACCAGTTTTACATCGGTAGAGGGAACGGGCAGCCCGATACTGCCGCTGTGATAATCGATATCATGCGGGTTCACGCTGACCAACGGCGCGCACTCGGTCAGACCGTAGCCTTCAAGCAAATATTGTCCGGTCAGTTTCACCCAACGTTCTGCAACCGCATGCTGTACCGGCATACCGCCGCCAGCAGAAAGGTGCAACGTAGAGAAGTCCAGTTGCTGGAATTCTTTGTTGTTCAGCAAGGCGTTAAACAGGGTGTTAACGCCGGTCATCGCGGTAAACGGATATTTCGCCAGCTCTTTCACCATGCCCGGAATGTCGCGCGGGTTAGTGATGAGCAGGTTTTGCCCGCCCAGTTCAATAAACAGCAGGCAGTTCATGGTCAACGCGAAAATGTGATACAACGGCAACGCCGTCACCACCAGCTCTTTCCCCTCATGCAACAACGGCCCGTAGGTGCCTTTTACCTGCTCCAGGTTTGCCAGCATGTTGCGGTGCGTCAGCATCGCGCCTTTCGCTACGCCGGTTGTACCGCCCGTGTATTGCAGGAACGCCAGATCTTCGGTGACCAGCTCAGGCTTCACGTACTGCATCCGATAACCTGCGTGTAGCGCGCGGCGAAAAGAGATCGCGTCCGGCAGGTGATATTTCGGCACCAGACGCTTAATGTATTTCACGACAAAGTTAACCAGCGTACCTTTCGCGGTAGAAAGCTGGTCGCCCATGCGCGTCAGAATTACGTGCTGTACGGACGTTTTATCGACCACTTTTTCCAGCGTGTGGGCAAAGTTAGAGACGATCACGATAGCCGCCGCTCCGCTGTCATTGAGCTGATGCTCAAGCTCACGCGGCGTATACAGCGGGTTGACATTCACGACGATCATCCCGGCGCGCAAAATACCAAACAGCGCGACCGGGTATTGCAGCAGATTCGGCATCATTAGCGCGACGCGGTCGCCTTTTTTGAGGCCCAGCCCTTCCTGCAAATAGGCCGCGAATGCCCGGCTGCGCTCTTCCAGTTTGCGGAAGGTCATCACCTCCCCCATATTGACGAACGCAGGCTGGTCGGCGTAACGCACGACGGCATGTTCAAATAATTCAACCAGGGATTGATAACGGTCAGGATTGATCTCCGCCGGGACATCAGCGGGATATCGGTTAAGCCAAACCTTCTTCAAAGCATCACCTCTAAAATGAGTGTTCGTCGTCATCGCAACCCCAGTTAATAAACAAGTCGTTAACATAATATTAACTCAGCGTACCAGTTTATTAATCACTCAACGAAAAGGTTGCGAAGCGCGTCACTATTTATTTTTCTTATGTCCGTATTAATGCAGAAACAGCGGACCAGCCGCTGTCTCTTTTATTGATAAAACAAGGGGTTATTCAGTTACGATCGTTTGAACCTGTGCGGGGCCTGGGTTATACCATCCCCAACCGCCATAGCCGTACGGCCAGCCTCGTCCACCGTAGAACCAGGGATCGATCGGCTGCGGCGGCATGACGATCTGCTGAGTAAGGTGCCAGCGTTTATAGCCCGTTGCCTGCATCAGCATAAACTTATACGGCGTACTGCCGACCTTACCGTCCACCGTGCCGGTAATCGGCCCGACGACCGTCACCAGTTGCCCACGGAAGTCTACCGGGTCAAGGAAGCCGTTCACGTCGGCATAAATCCGCCCTCGCGAAGCCTCACCGAGGATCGGACGCGCGCCGTTATCAAGCGGCACGCTGGCGATTTCCAGCCGCGTTTTTCCCTGCTGGTTTTGCACATCCACCACTTTACCGCCAAAACGCGCTTCCTGGCCGACGTACAGCTGCGGCGCATTCATAACCCGCACCAGATCCTGCTGCGGCGTGGGACTGGAACCTTTGATGGCATCCGGGACGGTAACGCAGCCACTCAGCGTTAACGCGACCACTCCCGCCAGAATTCCTTTCATTACCTGTTGTTGAACCGCCATAGTGCGACTCCTTTTTTCTCAGCACATATTCTCGTCATACTTCAAACTGCCTGTGTGTAACAGCTACGTTCAAATTATTCAGGGTGATAATACTGAGATTCATTCTTTGCCCGGAAGTTTCTTCCACGCGACGTTGTTACGTAAATAAACCGGTTCGGCCTGTTCAACCGCGACGGTTTTCCCCGCTGCCAGCATCTGACTGGCGAGAGGCAGCATATCCTCCGCCGCCGGAAGCAGAACGTCGCCATCGCGCAAAGCCAAACCGCTGTCTTTACCCAGATCAGGCCATGCAGGCCAGCCTGTGCCAACAGTAGCCCACTCCCCGGAAAGCTGCTTCAACCGTTCGCTAACCAGCCCGGGATTTAACACGGCCTCGGTCTCTTCCCCGTGCCAGACGCCATTTTCATCACGCTGGTATTCCGCCCAGTAGACTTCGCCCATACGTGCGTCAATCGCCGCCAGCACGCGCGTAGCGCCGCTTTTACGCCAGGCGCCCTGCGCCATTGTCGCCAGCGTTGAAACGCCAGTCATCGGCAGGTTCGCGCCCAGCGCCAGCCCCTGCGCAATGCCAATGCCAATGCGCACGCCGGTAAAACTGCCGGGGCCGCGACCAAACGCCAGCGCGTCGATATCGGTAAGCGTAATGCTGTTGGCGGCCAGGATATCCTGCACCATCGGCAAAATACGTTGGGTATGTTCTCGTGGGCAAAGCTCAAAATGAGCGTTGATATTACCGTCATTCCACAGGGCAACGGAACACGCTTCTGTGGCGGTATCGATAGCCAGAATTCGCATGGGTCTTCGTGCTTAAATCAATAAAATGGCGCGCATCTTACCATACTCCGTAACAAATTACTCGGCCGTTGGTATGGCGAGAAATCTGACGGCGCGGGCGATGTCCCGGGTGCGCGGTGTGGGCGGCAGGCTCGCCAGGAAGGTGGCGCCATACGGTCGCATCACCAGCCGGTTATCACAAATCACCAACACCCCACGATCGTCGGAATCGCGAATCAGACGCCCCACCCCCTGTTTCAGCGTGATGACCGCGTCGGGTAGCTGCACTTCATCAAACGGATCGCCGCCGCGCAGACGACAATCCTCCATCCGCGCTTTCAGCAAGGGATCGTCAGGAGAGGTAAAAGGTAATTTATCGATAATCACCAGCGACAGCGTATCGCCGCGCACATCCACCCCTTCCCAGAAGCTGCTGGTTGCGACCAGTAGCGCATTACCGGCGCTGACGAACTGTTGCAGCAGTTGACCTTTGCTGGTTTCGCCCTGCAACAGGACGGGCAGCGTCATGGTGGCGCGGAACTGTTCCGCCAGATCGCGCATCATGGCATGCGACGTACACAGCATAAAGCAGCGGCCATTGTTGGCTTCGATGATCGGTCTTAACATTGCCGCCAACTGTCGGGCAGAGCCCGGCTGGTTAGTTTGCGGCAGGTTACGCGGCACGCACAACAGCGCCTGGCGGGTATAGTCGAACGGACTGGGCAACAGCATCGATTCGGCCTGTTCAATGCCCAGCCGCGCCGTAAAGTGATGGAGATCGTCGTTCACCGACAACGTGGCAGAGGTAAAAATCCAACTGCCGGGTTTCTGCGCCATCACCTCTTTGAATTTATCCGCGACCGTAAGCGGAGTGAGCGCCAGCGTGAAATGGCGCGACGTGCATTCGTACCAGTAGCTGTACCCTGGCTGGTTGATCTCTTTTAAGCGTTTCAGCCGCGCACGATACAAGGTCGCACGCTCGAAAGCGGCATCCAGCAATGCGGAACACCCCAGAGACAGTTTTGCCACGTCGTAGCAAAGCTCAAGCGTATCGTCGAGCAGCAATAGCGCGCGCTGTACCCGTGGGTCGGCCAGCAGCTCACGTAAATTTCCGCGATAGCCCGGCTCGCCCAGTTGCAGGCGAAAATCCTGCGCGCTCTGCGCCAGTCGGTCGGCGCATTTCTGCAACTGCTGGGTGTCTTTCAATTCCGTGCGGTAGGCGATGGTAAAATCTTTCGCCAGGTCGAGGAGCTGTCGGCTGGAGAGCGACTGGCCGAAATACTGGCTGGCGATATCAGGAAGCTGGTGGGCCTCATCGAAGATCATCACCTCCGCCTCCGGGATCAGTTCGCCAAACCCACTCTCTTTGACCACCATATCCGCGAGGAAAAGATGGTGGTTGACGACAACCACATCGGCGTCCATCGCCTTTTTACGCGCTTTAACCACAAAACAGTCTTTATACAGCGGGCAGTCGCTGCCCAGACAGTTGTCATTGGTGCTGGTGACCAGTGGCCACGCCTGCGAGTCTTCCGCTACGCTGACGCAGGTACTGATGTCGCCGTCTTCGGTCTGATTCGACCACGACCGCAGCAAAATCACATCGCTTAAAATTTGTACCGGCAAATCGCCGCCCGCCAGCGCTTGCTGTTCGAGACGTTCCAGACAAAGATAGTTAGAGCGCCCTTTCAACAGCGCCAGTTTACCGCTGAATTTGAGGGCGTTTGAGACGGTGGGAAGATCGCGACTGTAGAGCTGATCCTGCAACGCTTTCGATCCCGTCGAGATGATCACTTTTTTTCCGGCGCGTAACGCCGGCGCGAGGTAGGCATAGGTTTTGCCTGTCCCCGTCCCGGCTTCGACAACAAGCGGTTGTGATTTTTCAATAGCATGCGTGACGGCAACGGCCATCTGCCGCTGTGGTTCGCGCGGTTTAAATCCCGGTATCGCTTTAGCCAACTGACCGTCTGCTGCAAAATCGTCCGTCACACTACCCCCTGTTGATTTGAACAGGGATTATGTCAGGACGCCGTCGCTTACGCCAGTTGAAGAGGTGACGGCAACGCAACATTATGGCAGTCTTGCCGCGTCGAACGGAAAGTTAACGAGGAATGATTTATGACTATCATACGTATTGATGCCGAAGATCGTTGGTCTGATGTAGTAATCCATAACAACACGCTTTATTACACCGGTGTGCCGGAAAACCTCGACGCCGATGCGTTTGAACAGACCGCCAACACGCTGGCGCAAATTGATGCGGTGCTGGAAAAACAGGGCACCCGTAAGTCACGTATTCTTGATGCCACTATTTTCCTGGCCGATAAAAGCGATTTTGCCGCCATGAACAAAGCCTGGGACGCGTGGGTCGTTGCCGGTCACGCGCCGGTACGCTGCACGGTGCAAGCCGGGCTGATGAACCCGAAATACAGAGTTGAGATCAAGATTATCGCCGCAGTGTAACGCGACGTTATTCGTCCTCATCCTCAAAACGCGCCACGATCCGCTCGCCGGTATGGGTGGCGCGCAGTTCATCCGCCACCTGCGCGATTGCCTGTCCGCTGCTCATTCCTTGCGACATCAGTTCCTGAATGCGCTCTACCGCTTTTTGTTGCTGCTCGTGGCTGAGTGAAGGTAAACCTGCAAACATTGTTAACTCCTGCTAAATTGTCTGCGCTAATTATTTCATGCTACCCGGCACATAGCCAGTAGACCAGGACCGATGAAGACATTATCACCCGCTGTTATTATTTTACCGTGGCGCCCGGACGCCGCCGAGTACTATTTTGCCCCGCTGAGCCATCAGCCCTGGGCCATGCTGCTGCATTCCGGCCATGCTGAACATCCGCATAATCGTTTTGATATTCTGGTGGCCGACCCCGTGGCAACGCTGTCGACACACGGCGAAGAGACCCGCGTGCGCGATAAGCATGGCACGACCACGACCGCCGACGATCCCATGACCGTGTTGCAGGCGGCGCTGGCGTCTGCGGGCATCCAGCCGCCATATGACCCCAATCTGCCGTTTCAGGGCGGCGCGCTGGGGCTGTTAGGTTACGACCTTGGCCGCCGTTTTGAATCCCTGCCCACGCTCGCACAACGCGATATCACCCTGCCGGATATGGCGATCGGCATTTACGACTGGGCCTTAATCGTCGATCATCGCAGACAGACCGTCTCTCTGCTGAGCCATACCGATGTTCACGCTCGCCTTGAGTGGCTGGCGCGCCAGCAGGTGCCGGTGCGAAAGCCCTTCGCGTTGACCTCCGCATGGCAATCAAACATGACCCGCGCGCAGTACGGTGAAAAATTCCGCCAGGTGCAGAGCTGGCTGCACAGCGGCGACTGTTATCAGGTTAACCTCGCCCAGCGTTTTCAGGCTGACTATCAGGGAGACGAATGGCTGGCCTTCGTGCGGCTTAATCACGCTAACCGCGCCCCGTTCAGCGCGTTTTTGCGCCTGGAGGACGGTGCGATTCTGAGCCTTTCTCCCGAGCGCTTTATTCAGTCCGAAGAGGGGCACATTCAGACTCGCCCAATCAAAGGCACCCTTCCCCGGCTGGACGACCCGCAGGCGGATCGCCAGCAGGCGCTAACGCTCGCGATGTCGGCAAAAGACCGCGCAGAAAACCTGATGATTGTCGATTTGATGCGTAACGACGTCGGCCGCGTTGCCGTTCCGGGGTCGGTCAAGGTTCCCGAGTTGTTTGTGGTTGAACCCTTCCCGGCGGTACATCATCTTGTCAGTACCATTACCGCCCGTTTGCCCGATAATTTACATGCCACCGATCTGCTGCGCGCCGCTTTTCCTGGCGGTTCGATTACCGGCGCGCCAAAAGTCCGGGCGATGGAGATCATTGACGCGCTGGAGCCGCACAGGCGCAACGCCTGGTGCGGCAGCATCGGCTACCTGAGTTTTTGCGGCAACATGGATACCAGCATCACGATCCGCACGCTTACCGCTGTAGACGGGCATCTCTATTGCTCTGCGGGCGGCGGCATCGTAGCGGACAGCCAGGAGGACGCGGAATATCAGGAGACGTTTGATAAAGTGAATCGAATTTTGCAGCAACTGGAGAACTGAGTCGTGGAAAACAGCAGCCTGACCCTTGATGATTTTTTATCGCGCTTTCAACTTTTGCGCCCGCAGGTGAATGGTGAGACGTTAAACCATCGTCAGGCTGCCGTGCTGATCCCGGTGGTTCGCCGCGCCCGGCCGGGTCTATTGCTGACTCAGCGTTCAGCGCGCCTGCGCAAACACGCCGGTCAGGTCGCGTTCCCCGGCGGCGCCGTTGACAGCAGCGATGCGTCGCTGATTGCCGCTGCGCTGCGTGAAGCGCAGGAAGAGGTGGCGATCCCGCCGGAATCCGTCGAAGTGATTGGCGTGCTGCCGCCCGTAGACAGCGTCACGGGTTTTCAGGTTACGCCGGTGGTCGGCATTATTCCCCCGAATCTGCATTATCACGCCAGCGAAGATGAGGTGGCCTCTGTTTTTGAGATGCCGCTTTCAGAAGCTCTGCGTCTGGGGCGTTATCATCCGCTGGATATTTATCGACGCGGCGATTCACATCGCGTATGGCTTTCGTGGTATGAGCATTATTTCGTCTGGGGAATGACCGCCGGAATAATTCGTGAGCTGGCGCTGCAAATTGGCGTGAGACCCTGACTATACTTATCTTTACACGCGCAGAACACAACTTGAGATTCCCGTCCCAACATTAGTAAATACGTGGTTATCCATTAGTTTAATTCATGTGAATAGTTAAGCCGATCGCCGCGTTCCCTCTTACACTATGCGCAGTTATTACATCGTAACCGGGAAGCCCGGTCACCCTGTCAGGAGTATTATCGTGATTAGTCTATTCGACATGTTTAAGGTGGGGATTGGTCCCTCATCCTCCCATACTGTAGGGCCTATGAAGGCGGGTAAACAGTTCGTCGATGACCTGGTCGAAAAAGGATTACTGGATAGCGTTACCCGTGTCGCCGTCGACGTGTATGGTTCACTGTCGCTCACGGGTAAAGGTCACCACACCGATATCGCCATTATTATGGGTCTGGCGGGTAACGAACCTGCCACCGTGGATATTGACAGCATCCCTGGTTTTATTCGCGACGTTGAAGCGCGCGGTCGCCTGTTACTGGCGCAGGGCCAGCACGAAGTGGATTTTCCCCAGGATAACGGGATGCGTTTTCACAATGGCAACCTGCCATTGCATGAAAATGGAATGCAGATCCACGCGTACAATGGCGAAACCGTCATTTATAGCAAAACGTATTATTCCATCGGCGGCGGCTTTATTGTCGATGAAGAGCATTTTGGTCAGGACGCCGCCAATGAGGTCAGCGTCCCTTATCCGTTTAAATCGGCGACCGAAATGCTGGAATATTGCAACAGCACCGGTCTGTCGCTCTCCGGGATGGTGATGCAGAACGAACTGGCTCTGCACAGCAAAAAGGAAATCGAAGAGTATTTCGCCAACGTCTGGCAGACCATGCAGGCGTGTATCGATCGCGGGATGAATACCGAAGGGGTTCTGCCGGGGCCGCTGCGCGTTCCGCGTCGTGCTTCCGCACTGCGTCGCATGCTGGTTTCCAGCGATAAACTGTCCAGCGACCCGATGAACGTCATTGACTGGGTCAATATGTTTGCGCTGGCGGTGAACGAAGAAAACGCAGCAGGCGGGCGTGTCGTTACGGCGCCGACCAACGGCGCTTGCGGAATCGTGCCTGCGGTGCTGGCTTACTATGACCACTTCATTGAACCCGTCAGCCCGGATATCTACACCCGTTACTTCCTGGCCGCTGGCGCTATCGGCGCGCTGTACAAAATGAACGCCTCGATTTCCGGCGCCGAAGTCGGCTGCCAGGGGGAAGTCGGCGTCGCCTGCTCAATGGCGGCGGCAGGACTGGCGGAGCTGCTTGGGGCCAGCCCGGAGCAGGTGTGCGTCGCCGCGGAAATCGGCATGGAGCACAACCTGGGGCTGACCTGTGACCCGGTTGCCGGTCAGGTTCAGGTGCCGTGTATCGAGCGTAACGCGATTGCTTCGGTAAAAGCGATCAACGCGGCGCGTATGGCAATGCGCCGTACCAGCGCACCGCGCGTCTCGCTGGATAAAGTCATTGAGACCATGTACGAAACCGGCAAGGACATGAACGCGAAATACCGCGAAACATCACGCGGCGGACTGGCGATTAAAGTCCAGTGTGATTAACAAAACATAGCCTGCCACTTCGCCCATCTCCCACTGATGGGCGAATTTTTCTCATCAATCTCGTCTGCGGTAAATTTCCCCACTACACTTGCTGTGTTGCAATTGGCTTTTGTGACCAACGGCTTATCAGGCGGCCCGCATGCAAACAGCACAACGGATCATTAAAAATTATCGCCGCAATCGTTTCATCGTCTGCACGGTCTGTGCGCTGATCACGCTTATCCTCACATTGAGTATCCGATTTATTTCGGAGCGAAATATAAATCAGCACCGCACCGAAACGTTCGCCGCTCACGCCGTAGAGACGCTGGATGAAGTGCTCCGCCCTCTACAGGCCGGGCGCGATCTCCTGCTGCCCCTGGTAGGACAACCCTGCCCGGCCGCGCATTTTCCCCTGCGTAAGCAGGTCGCCAGACTGCAAACCGTGCGTTCCATTGGTCTGGTTCAGGACGGTATTCTCTACTGCTCCAGTATCTTTGGTTCACGCGACGTGCCGATTCACCAGCTACAACCCGATCTGCCTGCGCCAAATAACCTGTTGCTGTTGTCTACCGATCAGTCCCTGCTCAAAGACAGCCCGATTCTGATTCAGTGGTATCCGTCATCGCCTGATGGCAAAAACGGGCTCTTTGAGATCGTCAATATTGATCTTCTGGCGATGATGCTGCTTGAACCGCAACAGCCGCAGATCGCCAGCGCAAGCCTGACGGTCGGCAACCGCCACTTACTCTATGGTCAGGGGGTGGTGGAGGCGCTACCCGCCCTGAACGGTGAAAAACGTTATCAGCGCGCATCCCAGCACTTCCCTTTCACCATCAGCGTGACGGGGCCCGGCGCTGGCGAGCTGGCGCTACGCCACCTGCCGACGCAGCTGCCGCTGGCGGTGATGCTGAGTTTACTGGTGGGATACCTTGCCTGGCTGGCAACGGCCAGCAGAATGAGTTTTTCATGGGAGATCAATCTCGCCCTTGCCGCCCGTGAATTTGAACTGTTTTGCCAGCCGCTGTTAAATGCCCGTACGCAGCAATGCGTGGGGGTTGAGATCCTGCTGCGCTGGAATAACCCGCGACAGGGATGGATTTCTCCCGATGTTTTTATCCCTATCGCTGAAGAACACAACCTGATCGCCCCCCTTACCCGCTATGTCATTGCGGAAACCATTCGGCAGCGGCATTTTTTCCCGATGAACAGCCAGTTCCATATTGGCATCAACGTTGCGGCCAGCCATTTTCGTCATGGCATGCTATTAAAAGATCTCAATCATTACTGGTTCAGCGCCCATCCTGTTCAGCAACTTGTGCTTGAGCTGACGGAACGGGACGCCTTACTGGACGTCGATTATCGGCTGATGCGTGAACTTCACCGCAAAGGGGTGAAGCTCGCCATTGATGACTTTGGCACCGGCAACAGTTCGCTGTCATGGCTGGAGAAATTGCGCCCGGACGTGCTGAAGATCGACAAATCATTTACCGCAGCGATCGGTACTGATGCGGTGAACTCCACGGTGACCGATATCATCATCGCGCTGGGGCAAAGACTGAATATTGAACTGGTGGCGGAAGGCGTTGAAACGCGAGAGCAGGCGCAATATTTGCGGGGACACGGCGTTCAGGCGTTGCAGGGATTTCTGTTCGCAAGGCCTATGCCGCTTCACGATTTTCCTCAGTGGCTGGCGGGTAGCGCACCGCCGCCCGCCCGGCATAACGGACACATGACGCCCGTTATGCCGTTTCGTTAGATCCCGGTTTTACCGGGGAACGGCGCTTATTCGTCTTCGTGGTGAGCAGGTTGTTCTTTAACAATACGAACCAAATCAACACGGTAGTCGTTCGCTTCGACAATCGTGATATGAAGCGGCGCAACGTCGATAACATCGCCCACCTGCGGGATATGACCGTTTACGGCGATAACCAATCCTGCGACGGTGGCGATGTCTTCCTCATCGTTCACCAGGTTATCGACATCCAGCGCCTGTTGCAGGGCATGCAGATCCGTTCCCCCCTTCACCAGCCAGCCGCCCGCTTCGGTAATGATCTCAGGCGTTTCGTCGGCATCCGGGAACTCACCGGCAATCGCTTCCAGCACGTCCAGCGGCGTAACCAGCCCCTGCACGACGCCAAACTCGTTGGTGACGATGACGAAGCTGCCGCGAGCGCGACGCAGGACGCCCAGCAGATTAATCGGGTCCAGCGTTTCCGGGACGACAATCGCTGGTGATTCCGAAGCAATCGCGGCCACATCCACGCCCTCTTCCAGCGCCACCAGCAGTTCTTTCGCGCGAACAATACCGATGATCTCATCCAGTTCGCCGCGACACACCGGGAACAGGCTGTGCGGAGAAGAGAGTAACTGTTCGCGGATTTCATCCACGCTCAGGTCAGCATCCACCCAGCTGATTTCACCGCGAGGCGTCATGATGCCGCGCAGCGAACGGGACGCCAGGGTCAGCACGCCGTTGATCATATAACGCTCTTCTTCAGCAAACGCGCCTTCAGGTACAGGCACCGTCGCCGGGCTGTCAGACTCGTGCTGCGCGCTCGCCTGACGTTTACCGCCCATCAGTCGCAGGATGGCGTCTGCGGTGCGTGCACGTAGCGGTAACGTTGACTGATGGCGAATAAAGTTACGACGCGCAATCTGGTTGAACAATTCGATGACAATTGAGAAACCGATAGCAGCGTACAGATACCCTTTCGGAATATGGAAGCCAAAACCTTCCGCCACCAGGCTCAGACCGATCATCAACAGGAAGCTCAGACAGAGCACTACAACCGTCGGATGCTGGTTGACGAAACGGGTAAGCGGCTTAGACGCCAGCAGCATCACCGCCATCGCAATCACCACGGCAGCCATCATCACCGGCAGATGGTTAACCATACCCACGGCGGTAATCACCGCGTCAAGGGAGAAGACGGCATCAAGGATAACGATCTGCGTTACCACGACCCAGAAACTCGCATATCCTTTGCCGTGCCCCGAGTCATGCTCGCGGTTTTCCAGGCGCTCATGCAGCTCCGTCGTGGCCTTAAACAGGAGGAAGAGACCCCCGATGAGCATGATCAGATCGCGCCCTGAGAAGGTGAGATCCCAGACGGTAAAGAGCGGTTTCGTTAAGGTCACCATCCACGAAATGATGGACAGCAGGACCAGACGCATCACCAGCGCCAGCGACAAACCGATAAGACGCGCCTTATCACGCTGCTTCGGCGGCAGCTTGTCCGCCAGAATCGCGATAAAGACCAGGTTATCAATACCCAGAACAATTTCGAGGATAACAAGCGTGAGCAAACCCGCCCAGATTGAGGGGTCCATTAAGAATTCCATGACAAGCTCCTGCTTAAGGAATAGCGAACAGGCGAGAAAGCAATATGCGAATTAAGGTTGCGGCCAAAAGAGCCAGACAGACAGGCCTGATACGGCCTCAAAGTGAAATGACGTCGGTGACGATCCATACGGCGGGCTACTGCCCTATACTCCTTACTAATTAAACGGAAGCTAAACATAACAGAGACAATGTCTTTTTGGCAAAGATTTACCTTCCTTTGCAATGAGATGTTACAGGGATATTTTACACTACGAAATTTCTCTGATGTGAAAGCTAAATTGCGGATCTTCATCACATAAAATATTTTTTTCGCTATCTAAAATAATTCCCGGAAATAACTGTTTTTTCATTATAACCCTTATCTGAATCGATTCGAGTGCGGACGGCGATTCAAAATACATCTGTCACGTTGATGTGTTAACGATAATAAAGGAGGTAGCAAGTGACCATTGCTATTGTTATAGGCACACATGGTTGGGCTGCAGAGCAGTTACTTAAAACAGCAGAAATGCTGTTAGGCGAGCAGGAAAACGTCGGCTGGATCGATTTCGTTCCAGGCGAAAATGCCGAAACGCTGATTGAAAAGTACAACGCTCAGCTGGCAAAACTCGATACCAGCAAAGGCGTGCTGTTTCTCGTTGATACATGGGGAGGCAGTCCATTTAATGCTGCCAGCCGTATTGTCGTCGACAAAGAGCACTATGAAGTCATTGCTGGCGTCAATATTCCGATGCTGGTGGAAACGTTCATGGCCCGCGATGACAATCCGAGCTTTGACGAATTAGTCGCTCTGGCGGTAGAAACCGGTCGTGAAGGCGTGAAAGCGCTGAAAGCGAAACCGGTTGAAAAAGCCGCTCCGGCGCCGGTTGCTGCGCCAAAAGCGGCGGCGCCCGCTAAACCAATGGGACCCAACGATTACATGGTAATCGGCCTCGCCCGTATCGATGACCGTTTGATTCACGGCCAGGTCGCCACCCGCTGGACCAAAGAGACCAACGTCACCCGCATCATCGTCGTGAGTGATGAAGTTGCGGCGGACACCGTACGTAAAACGCTGTTAACACAGGTGGCACCTCCGGGCGTAACGGCGCATGTGGTAGACGTTGCCAAGATGATTCGTGTCTACAACAACCCGAAATACGCAGGCGAACGTGTGATGCTGCTGTTCACCAACCCTACCGATGTGGAACGTATCGTTGAAGGCGGCGTGAAAGTGACTTCCGTAAACATTGGCGGTATGGCTTTCCGTCAGGGTAAAACGCAGGTTAATAACGCCGTTTCCGTCGACGAGACCGATATCGACGCCTTTAAAAAGCTCAACGAACGCGGTATCGAGCTTGAGGTTCGTAAAGTTTCCACCGATCAGAAACTGAAAATGATGGATTTGATTGCCAAAGTGGCGAAATAACCACCCGGCATTTAATTAGCATTCACACTTAAGTCTGTATAGCAATAGGAGAAGTACAATGGAGATTACCACTCTTCAGATTGTGCTGGTGTTCATCGTCGCATGTATCGCGGGTATGGAGTCGGTACTTGATGAATTTCAGTTCCACCGTCCATTGGTGGCCTGTACGCTAATCGGTGCCGTTCTTGGGGACATGAAAACCGGTATTATCATCGGTGGTACCCTGGAAATGATCGCGCTTGGCTGGATGAACATCGGTGCTGCCGTTGCGCCTGATGCCGCGCTGGCTTCCATTATTTCAACCGTGCTGGTTATCGCCGGTCATCAAGGCATTGGCGCAGGTATCGCGCTGGCGATCCCACTGGCGGCCGCAGGTCAGGTGCTGACCATCATCGTACGTACCATCACCGTGGCATTCCAGCACGCGGCGGATAAAGCGGCCGATAGCGGCAACCTGACGGCGCTGTCCTGGATCCACGTATCCTCCCTGTTCCTGCAGGCAATGCGTATCGCGATTCCGGCGGTTATCGTGGCGATTTCTGTCGGCACCAGTGAAGTTCAGGGCATGCTGAATGCGATCCCGGAAGTCGTGACCAGCGGTCTGAACATCGCCGGCGGCATGATCGTGGTTGTCGGTTACGCAATGGTCATCAACATGATGCGCGCGGGCTATCTGATGCCGTTCTTCTACCTCGGCTTCGTCACTGCGGCATTCACTAACTTCAACCTGGTTGCTCTGGGCGTAATTGGCGCGGTAATGGCCATCCTCTACATCCAGCTGAGCCCGAAATATAACCGCGTAGCCGGTGCGCCAGCTCAGGCTGCTGGTAACAACGATCTCGATAACGAACTGGACTAACAGGTGAACGAAATGGTTGATATGACTAAAACTACCACTGAGAAAAAACTCACTCCGAGTGATATTCGTGGCGTGTTCATCCGTTCTAACCTGTTCCAGGGGTCATGGAACTTCGAACGTATGCAGGCGCTGGGCTTCTGCTTCTCCATGGTGCCGGCGATCAAACGCCTGTACCCGGAAAACAACGACGCGCGTAAACAGGCGATCAGACGTCACCTGGAGTTCTTCAACACCCATCCTTACGTTGCCGCTCCGGTACTGGGCGTTACGCTGGCGATGGAAGAACAGCGCGCCAACGGCGCGGAGATCGACGATGGTGCCATCAACGGTATCAAAGTCGGTCTGATGGGGCCGCTGGCAGGCGTGGGCGACCCGATCTTCTGGGGTACGGTTCGTCCGGTATTCGCCGCGCTGGGCGCGGGTATCGCGATGAGCGGCAGCCTGCTGGGGCCGTTGCTGTTCTTTATTCTGTTTAACCTGGTGCGTCTGGCGACCCGTTACTACGGCGTGGCTTACGGCTACCGTAAAGGCGTCGATATCGTTAAGGATATGGGCGGCGGCTTCCTGCAAAAACTGACTGAGGGGGCGTCAATCCTCGGCCTGTTTGTCATGGGAGCGCTGGTTAACAAGTGGACGCACGTCAATATTCCGCTGGTGGTATCACGCATCACTGACCAGACGGGTAAAGAAAACGTCACCACCGTGCAGACCATTCTCGATCAGTTGATGCCGGGTCTGGTTCCGCTGCTGCTGACCTTCGCCTGTATGTGGCTGTTGCGTAAGAAAGTAAACCCGCTGTGGATCATCGTTGGCTTCTTCGTCATCGGTATCGCCGGTTACGCTTGCGGCCTGCTGGGTCTGTAATTCTGTTGTACACTACCGGGGCCCTTTGGCCCCGGTTTTTTTATCTGGAGGATTAATGACTGTCACGGACCTGGTGCTGGTTCTTTTTATTGTCGCGTTACTGGCTTACGCCATTTACGATCAGTTCATCATGCCCCGCCGTAACGGCCCCACTCTGCTTGCAGTGCCTCTGCTGCGTCGTGGTCGTGTTGATAGCGTTATCTTCGTCGGCCTGGTCGCCATTCTTATCTACAACAACGTTACCAGTCACGGCGCGCAAATTACCACATGGTTATTATGTGCACTGGCGCTGATGGGGTTTTATATTTTTTGGGTTCGCGCCCCCAGGATCATCTTCAAACAGAAAGGTTTTTTCTTCGCCAATGTCTGGATAGAATATAACCGTATTAAAGAGATGAATTTATCGGAAGATGGCGTACTGGTGATGCAATTAGAACAACGGCGCCTGCTTATTCGCGTACGAAATATCGACGATCTGGAAAGAATATATAAGCTTCTTGTTTCATCTCAATGAGTTACAGATATAGCCTGAACTATGTTTTAAGTATATTCGCGATCAAAAAAACATAGCTAAGGCTATATTCATCCCGCCTGATTTGTTATTTATTTTAACGTTTTATTGATAATTAAATCTAAATGAAAATCGTTTTCAATTAGAAGTCAAATAATATTTCTCCATTGTTGTTTTATATTCTCAAAATATGTTAATGTTGCGCCGTCATTTGGGGAGTAGCCGATTTCCAGACTCAGGAAATGTACGTGTCAACATACTCGTTGAAAAACGTGGCGCGTACGGACTGATATCACTCTATTTTCAGTCAGGCGAGACCATATGCACATCAACTGCTATGCATAGCTTATGAACGCCATGTTCAGGTATGCATGTTCGCTGGGGGCAGTGATGTGTTTTATGGAACCCCGGTCAGGACGCTGTTATGAATATCACCGCAACTGTTCTTCTCGCTTTCGGCATGTCAATGGATGCTTTCGCGGCATCGATTGGTAAAGGCGCCACGCTACACAAACCTAAATTCTCCGAAGCCCTGCGCACCGGCCTTATTTTCGGCGCGGTTGAAACGCTCACCCCGCTGATCGGCTGGGGGCTGGGTATGCTGGCCAGTAAATTCGTACTGGAATGGAATCACTGGGTTGCGTTCATCCTGCTGGTGTTTCTGGGGATTCGTATGATTATCGAAGGCGTTCGTGGCGGTAATGACGAAGATGACGAGCCGTTACGCCGCCACAGTTTTTGGCTGCTGGTCACTACCGCTATCGCCACCAGCCTGGATGCAATGGCCGTTGGCGTCGGTCTGGCGTTCTTGCAGGTGAACATTATTGCGACCGCGCTGGCTATCGGCTGTGCCACGTTAATCATGTCCACGCTGGGCATCATGGTGGGGCGCTTTATCGGCCCGCTGCTCGGCAAACGGGCGGAAATTCTTGGCGGGGCTGTACTTATCGGTATCGGCGCCCAGATCCTCTGGACACACTTCCACGGTTAACACTCACGTTGCCAGATGTGAAGGCTGAAATCCGTCTGGCAATCAAACTGCTGGCAAGCCGCCAGCCGCTCCCATACGTCAGGTTTTGCACGCCAGGCGAAAGGCGTCATCTGGAGCAACGCAACGGCCTCATTACCGCGCAACCGCATCTCATACCCTAACGCCATGCTTTGCTGCAACGTAAACCCTTCAAGCTGCTCAGTATGCGGGGCATGTAAGCGCACTTCATCATATATCAGCCCTTTTAGCGCCATCAGATGGCGCGGCCCCGGCGTAGCGGTGATTACCCAACCACCCGGTTTTACCACTCGCGCTAACTCTTCAGCCTTACAGGGGGCATAAATCCTGACAATCGCATCCATAGAGGCGTCGGCGAAAGGCAGACGATGGCTTGACGCCACACAAAACGTCACCTGCGGATAACGTTTCGCCGCCGCTTTAATGGCGACTTTCGCGACATCCAGACCAAATGTGGTGCCTGACGCCAGCGTTTCGGCGAAGGCATGTGTGTAATACCCTTCACCGCAGCCGATATCCAGAATCGACGTTGCATTTTCGTCCAGCCGTTCAGCAAGTATCCTGACGATGGTATCGCGCAACGGCTGATAATGCCCGGCATCAAGGAATGCCCGACGCGCCTGCATCATTTCGGCGCTGTCGCCCGGGTCCCGTGACCGTTTATGCTGCACGGGCAACAGGTTGACGTATCCCTCTTTCGCCACATCAAACTGATGCCGTTGTGGGCAGATAAAACTGTTTTTCACCTGCGCAAGTGGCTGATGACAAAGGGGACAAGAAAACGACATGACAACTCCGGCCGGTAATTTTAGGGCGCAAGTGTAACGCGAATTGCGCCCCGGGAAAATAACTTACAGCGAGGGGGACGACAGGCGGTTGCCGTGCATCACTAACAGGTGGTCGGAGTCGGCGGGCATACCGTCCGGTTTAACGTTTTCCAGGCGCAGAACATCGCCCATAATCTGGCTGAACACCGGCGCCGACACCGCGCCGCCATAGTAAGATCCGTTTTGCGGATTGTTAATCACAACCACCAGCGCAAATTGCGGATCGCTGGCCGGAGCCACGCCCGCCGTATAGGCCACGTATTTATCGACATACTTACCGTCATCGCCGATTTTCTTCGCCGTACCGGTTTTTACCGCCACGCGATAATCTCTGACTGCGGCTTTGGTTCCTCCCCCGCCGGGGAGCGCGACGCTCTCCATCATATGCTCAACCTGATGCACCAGTTCGGCGGGCATCACACGCGTCCCCACAACGGGCGGATCGATACGCGTAATGGAAAGCGGTCGGTAGATCCCAAAACTGCCGATGGTGGCATATACGTGCGCCAGCTGGAGCGGCTTCACCATCAGACCGTACCCGAAGGCAAACGTCGCCCGATCCAGATCGCTCCAGTAACGACGCTGCGGCAGTAAGCCGCTACTCTCCCCGGTGAGCCCCAGTCCCGTAGACTGCCCAAAGCCAAAGCCTTTATACGTATCCAGCAGTCGTTGAACCGGCATAGCGAGCGAGAGACGCGACACGCCGGTATCACTCGATTTTTGCAGGATTCCGGTCAAACTCAGCTCCGGGTAATACCCCACGTCACGAATCCGGTGGCCGTCAAGATTGAACGGATGCGTATCAATCACGCTGTCGGGCTGGACAATGCCCTGCTGAAGCGCCGTCATGATCACCAGCGGCTTGACCGTGGAACCCGGTTCAAAGGTATCGCTGATGGCACGGTTGCGAAAATCATCCAGCACGGCGCCTTCCCGGTTATTCGGATTAAAGTCCGGGAAGCTCGCCATCGACAGAATTTCCCCCGTCGCGATGTTGACCAGTACCGCCGCGCCGGACTCCGCTTTGTTCCAGGTGACGGCGTTATCCAGCGCATCCTCCGTCACAGTCTGTAGACGCTCATCAATACTGAGCTGAAGCTCATGCGCCGGCACAGGATTTGTTTCGGTTATGTTCTCGATGACATGACCAAACTTATCTTTGCGAACAAGGCGGGAACCAGGTTTCCCCGTCAGTTGGGCATTAAAACTTTTCTCAATCCCCTCAATCCCCTGCCCGTCAATGTTGGTAAAGCCAATCAGGTTGGCCGCCACATGCCCTGCCGGATAAAAACGCCGGGACTCTTCACGCAGGTTAATGCCAGGAAGATTGAGCTTATCGATCCATTCGGCCTGCTGCGGCGAAATCTGGCGCGCCAGATAGATAAACCGCCCGGCAGGATTACTGTTTACCCGCTCAGCCAGCGTAGCCAGTGAAAGATGCAGCGTCTGCGCCAGCGCCTGCCAGCGTTGGTTATACCCCACGCCGCCTTTACTGACGATCGTCTTCGGGTCGGCCCAGACCGCATTGACCGGCACGCTAACGGCTAACGGACGCCCTTCTCTGTCGGTAATCATGCCGCGTGGCGACGCCGTGGTGACCTCACGTAACGAACGCCTGTCCTCTTGTTTAACCAGATTTGTCGGCGTGATGATCTGTAACCACGCCACGCGTCCCAGCAATAACCCCATGCTCAGCAAAATCGCCACGCACAGCAGAGCAAAACGGATGGGAGCAAAATTACGCACGGCGCCGTCGCTTTTCTTTTTCACCTGGTCTCCAGCAAGGTCGTTTTTCAGGTGATTGATTTAACGGGAATTGACGAGGGAAAGCGGGAAAAACAATGCTACGAACATCGCGGCTTTGCAACAAAGCGCTAACAGAAGTGTATTCAGAAATATTTTGAAGGAACCTGAATTAAAAAGCCCCGCACTGGCGAGGCTTTATATCTGAGGTTGATGCGCCTTGGCGCTTCAAATCAGTGGTGTCGATCAGATAGCTGTTACGTTAACAGCAGCCGGACCTTTCTGGCCGTCCTGAATTTCGAACTCAACGTTCTGGCCTTCAGCCAGGGTTTTGAAGCCGTTACCCTGGATAGCGGAGAAGTGTACGAACACATCTTTGCTGCCATCAGCCGGAGTAATGAAGCCAAAACCTTTAGACTCGTTGAACCACTTAACTTGACCTTTAATCTTTGCCATTTGCAAAATTCCTTAGAGTGTTTTCTTCGCCCGCAGGCATAACATAGATAAAACTGAGACATTACTGCTTGAGGCACTAATATAAGGTTCGGCAGAGAAGCGGTATTCAACGTCAACGTGTTTACTCAGGACTTCTTTACTGAAAATGCCACACATAAACAGAACTGTACCTCGTTTAACCCAAAACGTGTTATCACATACAACGTTAATTATGGCAAGCCATTTTTAAACGTGTCTCGATCAGTCGCACAAATCCAGAGAGATATCAAAGATCAACTGCACAGTTATGCGGCACAGTTCCCGACGATATATTCTCGCTTCTCCAGGCGCCTTTCGACAGGCTTACGCCCGTACAGCGGCTTTTCTACCATAGCTCAATAACTTCGGTTGTTCCAGGTCATGCGTTGATCTTATCGATACGGTAAACAGATATCACTTTTTATGCTTTGTAATGCATAAATTGTCACAACGCAAAAAAACCAATATTGTTTAAAAATGCGAAGTATTCGACCATTTTTCATCCGTTTCACTGATAGCCAATACGTGCTTTGGTTGTGCACCAAAATAATGAAAGAATGATGACAACGCACAAAAAAAGTGAGAGAAACGTTTCGCTATTAATAAAAACGATCGCTATCACAAAAGCGACATAATCACATTATTAGCGTATGGATAAATATATTTAAGGAGAGATTAAGTTAAAGCATTAAATGATCAATGAAATAACAGACCTGGTATACACAGGGTTACATTAATGAAAACAGGATGGGCCTGCCTGAAGGAATGGCTGGCAGACGCGCATCCTGTCTCTGCTTGTCGTTACCGTTCAGCGACCAGACGGATGATATCGTCATCCTCTTCCTGAGGTTTCGCTTCAGACTCGGCCTCAGCGACTTTTTCAGGCTCGTTAGCTTCGCACAGACGGCGTAGCAAGGCATTTTGCCGCTTTTGCTGATCCAGCAGCGCTTCAAGCAGCTCAATCTGCTCATTTGTTCTTGAACTTGCCCGGTTCACAAAAAACCACAGGACCAGCCCGACAATCAGAACCACCACCGATACAATCAAAGACGTAAAAGTCAGTACGCCAGAATTCAGAACTTCGTTCATGTTACCACCTCAATGTAGACGCCGTATTTTACCACTGCTACACGGGAAGGTAATCAACTGTTGTAAAAATGCTATCACCAGGGGATAAATTTATTGATGGCACAAATTCCGTTGAAAAATTGTACATCCTGATCGCACATTATGTTGAACACCTGCGCCCACAGCAGCAGACATACCAACGCAACAATAATCAGGATTACCCACCGAAACTTTTTCACTCCGCTCTCCGCATCCACATCTTATGCCATCAAATTACCACGCGTTATCTAAACCGGAACTAACTGGAGCGACATTATATACTTTTAGGAATGATACACTTGTTTCAGTGGGCGTTCAGGCTACCCTTATTCTAACCAAAAAAAGAAAAGAGGTAGTAATGCGTTTGATCATTCGCGCGATTGTTTTGATTGCTCTGGTATGGATTGGTTTATTGCTCAGTGGCTATGGGGTTCTGATTGGCAGCAAGGAGAACGCCGCCGGTCTGGGTCTGCAATGTCAATATCTGACCGCTCGCGGCACCAGTACAGCGCAATATGTCCATACTGACAGCGGCATCATTGGTCTGTCAGACTGTCCTGTATTCAGAAAAAGCGCCGTGGTGGTCGATAACGGCTAATCTGGCATCACATCCATTCATCTGCATAAATATCAGGCATAACGTGGTTATGCCTTTTTAATGCGTTTTTTAGCGGGAGAAACCACTCTCCCGCCCCTTTTCAGGGCAATAAAAAAGCCAGCAGGTATCTTCTACCGGCTGGCTTCTGAACGGCTCAGGGCACGCTCACCTCAGAATGGATAGTCGTTGTAACCCATCTGCTCAGAGATTTTACGCGCTGCCGTGTGCAGCATAGCGACATACTCATGCAGACGTTCTTCAGAGAAACGCAGCGTCGGGAACGAAATGCTCAGACCGGCGATCACCACGCCAAAACGGTCGAACACCGGCACGCCAATACAGCGCAGACCTTCTTCCTGCTCTTCGTTATCTTCGCCATACCCCTGCTCGCGCACCTGATCCAGCATCGGCAGTAACGCCTCGGTGCTGGTAATCGTGCGCGCGGTGCTACGCTTGTACTCCACGCCATCCAGTATCTGTTTGACTTCATCACGGTCGCGCCATGCCAGCAGCACTTTACCGATTGCGGTGCTGTACAGCGGGTTACGGCGGCCAATGCGGGAATACATGCGCAAATTGTACATGGAGTCGATTTTATGAATGTAGACAATGCTGTCTTCATCCAGCGCACCGAGGTGAATTGTCTCTTTGGTCAGGCGGGAAATTTCACGCATCTGAATATCAGCGCTACGGATCAGATCAACGTTTTGCAGCGCACGGGCGCCCAGCTCAAACAATTTCAGGGTCAGCGAATATTTTTCAGATTCACCTTCCTGCGCGACATAACCCAGCGTTTTCATCGTTTGTAAAAAGCGATAAACGGTGCTTTTTGACATCATGACACGTTGCGACAGCTCGGTGATCCCTATTTCGCGCTCTTCACCCAGCGCTTGCAGAATGCCAAAAACCTTCAGCACAGAAGAAACAGAATCAGGTTGTTTATCCAGATCTGCGATAGCCATTTATCACCTCATTGCGAGTGTTTTATAAAAATCAGAACCGGTTTTTATTATAATTTCACGTCATGGCGGTCGCAATCCATCTTTGCTTACTTAGTTACAAATCTGCGACATAACCCCGCGATATCAATGCTAAAATCATTACTCTGATCATAATCCCCCGAAAGACATTGACTCTCTATGGACAAAATCCAGGCCGATGGCCTGCCATTACCCCAGCGTTACGGCGCCATTTTAACCATCATTATTGGTATCTCGATGGCCGTGCTGGATGGCGCAATCGCGAATGTCGCGCTCCCTACCATTGCAACCGATCTCCAGGCGTCCGCCGCCCGGTCGATCTGGGTTGTTAACGCCTACCAAATCGCGATCGTGGTTTCTCTCTTATCGCTCTCATTTCTGGGAGACATGTTCGGCTATCGACGCATCTATAAATACGGCCTGGTCATTTTCCTGTTTTCGTCGCTGTTCTGCGCGCTGTCGGACTCCCTGGAAATGCTGACGCTTGCGCGCGTCGCGCAGGGGTTTGGCGGCGCCGCGCTGATGAGCGTGAACACGGCGCTGATCCGGCTTATCTATCCGCAACGCCACCTTGGGCGCGGAATGGGCATCAACTCCTTCATTGTCGCGGTGTCTTCGGCTGCGGGGCCGACCATTGCGGCAGCAATCCTGTCGATAGCGTCATGGAAATGGCTGTTCCTGATTAACGTTCCGTTAGGCATTATCGCATTACTGCTGGCTATGCGTTTCTTACCCCCAAACAGCGCTCGCAGCGCCAAACCGCGCTTCGACTTGCCCAGCGCAGTGATGAACGCCTTAACCTTCGGCTTGCTGATCACCGCTCTCAGCGGATTCGCACAGGGGCAACCTTTAACGCTGATTGGCGCAGAACTGGCGGTTATGCTTGTCGTCGGTTTCTTCTTCATTCGCCGCCAGCTCTCACTCCCGGTGCCTTTGTTACCGATTGACTTACTGCGTATTCCGCTCTTTTCTCTGTCGATCTGCACCAGTATTTGCTCTTTCTGCGCGCAGATGCTGGCGATGGTTTCCCTTCCCTTCTATCTGCAAACGGTATTGGGGCGTAGCGAAGTCGAGACCGGGTTATTGCTGACGCCCTGGCCGCTGGCGACAATGGTGATGGCGCCGCTGGCGGGCTACTTAATTGAACGGGTTCATGCCGGGCTGCTGGGCGCGTCAGGACTGATAATTATGGCCACAGGACTTTTTGCGCTGATGCTGCTGCCAGCCTCGCCGTCAGATATCAGTATCATCTGGCCGATGATCCTTTGCGGAGCCGGTTTTGGCTTATTCCAGTCGCCCAATAACCACACGATTATCACCTCTGCGCCACGCGATCGCAGCGGAGGGGCCAGCGGGATGCTGGGCACGGCGCGTCTTCTGGGCCAGAGTACCGGCGCAGCGCTGGTTGCGCTCATGTTGAATCAGTTTGCGGACAACGGTACGCATATTTCCCTGATGACGGCGGGCATCCTGGCGACCGTAGCCGCCATTATCAGCGGGTTGCGCATCACTCAACCCCGCTCCGTGGCGTAAAAAAAAGCGCATCAGATGATGCGCTTTTTTAGAATGCCAGGCATACCGCCTTACTTCAGGTACTCGCCGCTACGCAGCGCTTCAATACGCTTATCCAACGGCGGGTGAGTCATGAACAACTCGCTCAGTGACTTCGACTTGCCGTTGATGCAGAACGCCATCATGCTGTTGGCTTCCTGCGGCTCATAGCTGGTTTTCAGGCGCTGCAACGCGGCAATCATCTTTTCACGTCCGACAAGCTTCGCAGAACCGGCGTCCGCATGGAATTCACGGTGACGTGAGAACCACATGGTGATAATGCTTGCCAGTATCCCGAACACCAGTTCAAGAACCATCGCCACCGCGAAATAGATCATTGGGTTGCCGTTGCTGCTTTCACCCTCATCACGGTTTCCACCAAGGAAGCCCGCGGCGATCTGCGCGATAATACGCGAGATGAAGATCACAAAGGTGTTCACAACCCCCTGAATCAGCGTCATGGTGACCATATCGCCGTTAGCGATGTGGCTGATCTCATGCGCGATAACGGCTTCGGCTTCATCCGGGCTCATGTTTTGCAGCAAGCCGGTGCTCACCGCAACCAGCGACGCATCACGGCGCGCGCCGGTCGCAAACGCGTTGATATCCGGCGCATGATAGATAGCCACCTGCGGCATAGCGATTCCGGCCTGACGCGCCTGCGTCGCCACCGTGTTCATCAGCCAGCGTTCTCTTTCATTACGCGGTTGCTCAATGACTTCCCCACCCACGGACTTTAACGCCATCCATTTGGACATCAGCAGCGAAATGAAGGAACCACCAAAACCAAACAGCAGCGCCATAATCAGCAAGCCTTGTACGCTGCTTGACTGTATCCCTGTCAGGCTCAGCACCAGCCCGAAAACGACCATCACGGCCAGGTTCGTCAGCAGGAAGAGCGCGATTCGCATCATAATTTTCTTTTAACCTCAACTTAACAAAACGCACTATGCGATACCCACATCGTATGGGTCTTGTGGCTATTTTCAAGCATCTGCGGGCGGTAAGTCACCAGAAAGACACAACTTTACATTTTGTTGCATAAGACTGACGGCTTCATGCGCTTGTTAAAAAAACAGGCACAATTTCTTGTGCCTGCTTGACGCTATTTGCTGGTTGCGGGTTGCTCCGCGGGCTTCTCTTTCTCAAGATGCGCCAGATCCAGCGCTATCCGTACCGTTTCATCCAGATACGGATCCGGCTCTTTATAATCCTTCGGCAGATCGTCCAGTTTCTTCAGAAGCGGCTTGCCTTCACGTTTAAACCGATCGTTGATACGCGCCAGACGCAGGGCATCGTCTTCATTATTCTCTTTTTCGCGCTGGGCGAAATTGAGAGAAGCGATATTGCGCTTATCTTTCATCGCGTTAAAACGGGCAATGTCCTTCAGGATGTACTGGAACTCAGGATCGTTCGCGATACGCGCGTTATGCTCTTTCAGCAGTTCCGGGCCAAACGGCGTTAAATCATCTGACTTCACGTACGTTGCCGCATCAATGCTGTCCCACGGCAAGGCGTTGTCTTCAAACTTCTCGCCGGTTTCCGTCTCTTCATTCCCCGTCGGCATGACGATATCCGGCGTGACGCCTTTACGCTGCGTGCTGCCGCCGTTAACACGGTAGAATTTCTGAATGGTGTACTGCACGGAGCCCAGCGCAGGCCATTCAGGACGCAGCATCTGATCATAAATACGGTTCAGAGAGCGGTACTGCTGTACGGTGCCTTTACCGAAAGTCGGTTCACCGACAATCAATGCGCGACCGTAATCCTGCATCGCCGCGGCAAAAATCTCCGACGCGGATGCGCTGAAGCGATCGACCAGTACCACCAGCGGGCCTTTGTAATACACCACGCCATCGGTATCGGCGTCTTCACGCACTTTACCGTTGTTGTCACGAACCTGAACAACCGGGCCAGACGGGATAAACAGACCGGACAGCGAAACCGCTTCGGTCAGCGCGCCGCCGCCGTTGGTGCGCAGATCGATAACAATGCTGCTCACGTTCTGTTTTTCCAGTTTCTGTAGCTGGACTTTGACGTCATCCGTCAGCCCCACATAGAACCCCGGAATATCCAGCACGCCGACTTTCTCTTTACCGACCGTTTTCACCGTCATTTTAACGGCGCGGTCTTCAAGACGAATGCGTTCGCGCGTCAGCGTAATGGTTCGCGTTTTCGTGCCCTTACCGGCAGGCAGAATTTCAAGACGAACTTTGCTGCCTTTCGGCCCTTTGATCAGCGCCACCACGTCATCAAGACGCCAGCCGATCACATCAACCATTCCTTTCCCCGTCTGGCCTACGCCTACAATGCGATCGCCTACGCTTATCGCCTTGCTTTTCGCCGCCGGGCCGCCGGCAACCATCGAGTTGATGACCGTGTAGTCATCGTCCATTTGCAAAACCGCGCCAATACCTTCCAGAGACAGGCTCATTTCAGTATTGAACTGTTCGGTATTTCGCGGAGAAAGGTAGTTGGTATGCGGGTCGATTTCGCGCGCAAATGCGGTCATCGCCAGTGAGAACACATCTTCACTGTTGGTTTGCGCCAGACGGCGAATCGCAGATTTGTAACGACGCGTCAGCGTTTCGCGAATTTCTTTATCGTTCTTGCCCGTCAGCTTCAGGCTAAGTTCGTCGAATTTCACCTTGCCATCCCACAACGCGTTCAGCTCAGCCTCATTTTTCGGCCAGGGCGCTTTGCTGCGGTCAAGGTTAAACGTGTCGTTACCGGTGAAATCCATCGGGCGTTCCAGTACGCTTAACGCGTACTGATAACGTTCGAAACGGCGTTTTTGCGCCAGGTTATAGAGGTCATAGAAAACATCCAGTTTTCCTGTACGCAGCTCATCGCCGAGGACAGTTTTGCTTTTCGCAAACTGCTCCACATCACTCGCCAGCAGCACATTGTGGCTGTAGTCGAGCAGATTAAGATAGCGATCGAAAATCTTTGCCGAAAACGCCTGATCCAGGTTGAACTGACGATAGTGGGAACGTGTAAAGCGCGAAGTCACGCGCTCACTCACGGTCGCATGCTGCGTTTCTTCCTTCAGAACGGGAATTTGATCGGCGCGCGTAATGTCATCGACGGCGAAGGACTGGCCTGCTATTGCAAGCAAGCCAGCTAACGCGGTAAGCCTAAAAAAAGTGTTCATGCCAGGCCTGGCCTCCGTTTCAGAACACCAGGTGTTCTGCGCGTACAATCAAAGACATACCCGAATTCAGCTGCACACGGACGCCATCTTTGGTGACTTCTAATACGGTGGCATCCATCGCATTGTTGCCTGCTTTCACCTTCAGTGACTGCCCTACCGTCAGCGCTGAAATATCAGACACCGGGGTATGCTGTTCTTCGCGTGGTGCTTTAGCCGCCGGTTTTTCAGCGCGAGGAGTACGCGGAGTCGTCTCTTTACGACGTGGCGCAGGACGCGGTTTACGCTCACGGCGCGGAGCGTCTTCTTTTTCGCCTGCCGCAGCGGCAGCTTCGCGTTTTTTCGCCTGCTGTTCCGCACGTTGCGCCTGGACGCGTGCTTTCGCTTCTTCAAGCTGCTTACGCGCATGTTCAACGTGCTGCTCATCCAGCTCACCGCAAGGGTTGCCGTCGAGATCGACACGCGTTGCGCCCGGCTTAACGCCGTACAGGTAACGCCAGCTTGAAGTATAAAGACGTAAAGCGGAACGAAGTTGTGTCTTGCTGAGGTTCATTTCGCCCTCAACACGCTCTACCAGATCCTGAAAAATGCCAATTTTCAGCGGGCGCGCTTCGCCTTCCGCACTAAAACACTGTGGAAAACGTTCGGCCAGAAACGCGATAACTTCTTTACTGCTATTCAACTTAGGTTGATTTTCCATGAAATTTCCTGATTACAACGGACGTAGCCAACAAGCCGCAGGCATGAACAGGCGTCATTATAATGACGCCATCAGTAATTGCTACGTTATCCGTTGATTATCCTGCAACGGTCGCAAAGAATTTTTTGTAATCCGTCGTTGCAAGCACGGTTTCAAGCCGCGCAACAAGCTCACGCAGGCCTTGCTCATCCTCTTCGGTAAAGCGGCCAAATACCGTGCTATCAATGTCCAGCACGCCGATTATCTGATTGTCTACCGTCAGAGGCAGCACAATTTCCGCATTGCTGGCGCTATCGCAGGCGATGTGTCCGTCAAACGCATGAACGTCCTCGATGCGCTGCACCTGGTTCTGCGCGACCGCCGTACCACAGACGCCGCGTCCAACCGGGATCCGCACACAGGCGAGTTTCCCCTGGAACGGCCCCAGCACCAGCGTGTCGTTTTCCAGCAGATAGAACCCCGCCCAGTTGACGCCCGAAAGGCGCTCAAACAGCAGCGCGCTGGTATTTGCCAGGGTAGCGAGAAAACTGGTTTCACCTGCCATTACTGCCTGAAAGTCGCGGTTAAGATCCGCGTATAGCTCTGTTTTGCTCATTATATAGTCACTTAGTTGTCTTACTCTAAAACTACAGCCTATTAAAATAAGCATTAAATGCGTTAATGCTCAAGATCATTCCCGTCATGAGTTAAGATTACATTAATCTAACACTTTGATTCACGATACATGGCCCTGAACACCCCGCGACTCACGCCAACAAAGAGAATAACGGTCTGGTCTATCAGTGAAGCGTTGCCCCGCGCCCATTATCAGCGCTGTCCCCAATGCGACATGCTGTTTAGCCTGCCGAAAATGCAATCGCACCAGAGCGCATATTGCCCGCGTTGCCAGGCCAAAATTCGCGATGGACGCGACTGGTCGCTGACGCGTCTGGCGGCGCTGGCCGTTACGATGCTGCTGCTGATGCCCTTTGCCTGGGGCGAGCCGCTATTGCGTATCTGGCTGTTAGGGGTGCGTATTGACGCCAACGTGATGCAGGGCATCTGGCAGATGACCAGGCAAGGCGATCCGCTTACGGCCGCCATGGTGCTCTTTTGCGTGGCAGGCGCGCCGTTAATTCTGGTCACCGCCATCGCTTATCTATGGTTCGGTAATATTCTCGGCATGAATCTGCGTCCGGTATTGCTGATGCTGGAGAGGCTCAAAGAGTGGGTGATGCTCGACATTTATCTGGTCGGCATTGGGGTCGCCTCGATCAAAGTGCAGGATTACGCCTTCCTGCAACCCGGCCTGGGGCTTTACGCCTTTGTGGCGCTGGTGATCCTCAGTATTCTGACGCTGTCGCATCTCAATGTAGAGCAACTCTGGGAGCGCTTTTACCCACAACGCCCCGCCCGACGCCCGGACGAAAAACTTCGCGTCTGTCTCGGATGCCACTTCACCGGTTATCCTGACTCACGGGGACGTTGCCCCCGTTGCCATATCCCGCTACGTCTGCGCAGAAATCAAAGCATACAGAAATGCTGGGCGGCGCTACTGGCCTCTGTCGTCCTGCTGCTGCCCGCAAACCTGATGCCGATATCCATTATTTACGTGAATGGCGGGCGTCAGGAGGACACGATTTTGTCGGGCATTATGTCACTGGCGAACAGCAATATCGCCGTGGCGGCCGTGGTCTTTATCGCCAGTATTCTGGTGCCATTTACCAAAGTTATTGTGATGTTTACACTGCTGCTCAGCATCCATTTCAAATGTGAGCAAGGGCTGCGTACGCGCATCCTGTTGCTACGGATGGTGACCTGGATCGGCCGTTGGTCCATGCTGGATCTCTTTGTTATTTCGTTAACGATGTCGCTGATTAATCGCGATCAGATACTCGCTTTTACTATGGGACCGGCTGCGTTTTATTTCGGCGCAGCGGTAATATTGACTATTCTTGCAGTGGAATGGCTGGATAGCCGCTTACTTTGGGATGCACATGAGTCAGGAAACGCCTGCTTCGCCGACTGAAGCGCAGATAAAAACAAAACGTCGTATTTCCCCTTTCTGGCTGCTGCCGTTTATCGCGTTGATGATCGCAGGCTGGCTGATTTGGGGAAGTTATGAAGATCGCGGCAACACCGTGACGATCGACTTTATGTCGGCGGATGGCATTGTTCCGGGGCGGACGCCTGTACGCTACCAGGGCGTTGAAGTGGGTACGGTGCAGGACATCAGCCTGAGTAAAGACCTGCGCAAGATAGAAGTGCGCGTCAGTATTAAGTCAAACATGAAAGATGCCTTGCGCGAGGAGACCCAGTTCTGGCTGGTGACGCCAAAAGCGTCGCTGGCGGGCGTTTCGGGTCTGGACGCGCTGGTCGGCGGGAACTATATCGGCATGATGCCCGGCAAAGGGGCCGAGAAAGATCACTTTGTCGCGCTTGATACCCAGCCGAAATACCGTCTGGACAACGGCGACCTGATGATCCATCTTCACGCGCCTGACCTCGGCTCTCTTAACAGCGGGTCGCTGGTCTATTTCCGCAAAATTCCGGTGGGTCGGGTATACGACTATGCCATCAATCCCAACAAACAGGGCGTCACCATTGACGTACTGATTGAGCGTCGGTTCACCAGCCTGGTGAAAAAAGGCAGCCGTTTCTGGAATGTCTCCGGCGTCAATGCGGATGTCAGCCTTAGCGGCGCGAAGGTGAAGCTGGAGAGCCTGGCAGCGCTGGTAAATGGCGCAATCGCGTTTGACTCGCCCGACGATTCGCAGCCTGCAACCGCAGATGACGCATTTGGCCTCTATGAAGATTTAGCCCATAGCCAACGCGGCGTCATCGTCAAACTTGAACTTCCCAGCGGCGACGGCCTGAAAGCCGACTCCACGCCGCTGATGTATCAGGGGCTTGAAGTGGGCGAACTCACCAAATTAACGCTCAACCCCGGCGGGAAAGTCACGGGCGAAATGACGGTTGACCCCAGCGTGGTAACACTCCTGCGTGATAAGACGCGTATTGAGCTGCGCAGTCCAAAGCTGTCGCTGAGCGATGCCAGTATCAGTTCGCTTTTGACCGGCAAAACGTTTGAACTGGTGCCAGGCGAAGGCGAACCGCGCAGTGAATTCGTCGTGGTGCCTGGCGAAGAAGCCCTGCTCCATGAACCAAATGCGCTGACGTTAACCCTGACCGCCCCGGAAAGCTACGGTATCGACGCCGGTCAACCGCTGGTTCTGCATGGCGTGCAGGTGGGCCAGGTCATTGAACGTAAGTTATCCAGTAAAGGCGTTGCGTTCACGGTGGCTATCGATCCGCAACATCGCGCCCTGATTCAGGGTGACAGCAAATTTGTCGTCAACAGTCGCGTGGATATCAAAGTCGGTCTCGACGGCGTGGAGTTTCTCGGCGCCAGCGCCAGCGAGTGGGTGAGCGGCGGCATTCGTATTTTGCCCGGCACAAAAGGCGAAATGAAATCCAGCTACCCGCTGTACGCCAATCTGGAAAAGGCCGTGGAAAACAGCCTCAGCGACCTCCCCACGACCACGGTGAGCCTCACTGCTGAAACGCTCCCGGATGTACAAACGGGGTCAGTGGTGCTGTACCGTAAGTTTGAGGTAGGTGAAGTGATCACCGTGCGCCCACGCGCTAACGCCTTTGATATCGATCTGCATATCAAACCGGAATACCGCAACCTGTTAACCAGCAACAGCGTATTCTGGGCGGAAGGCGGGGCGAAGGTACAGCTTAACGGCAGCGGCCTGACCGTGCAGGCCTCTCCCCTGTCGCGTGCGCTGAAAGGCGCTATCAGTTTCGATAACCTGAGCGGCGCAAGCGCCAGCCAGCGTAAAGGCGACAAACGAATACTCTACGCCTCGGAAACTGCCGCCCGCGCGGTGGGTGGGCAAATCACCCTGCACGCCTTTGACGCCGGTAAACTCGCGGCGGGTATGCCGATTCGTTATCTCGGCATCGACATCGGCCAGATCCAGACGTTGGAGCTGATTACCGCGCGCAATGAGGTTCAGGCGAAAGCGGTGCTCTACCCGGAGTATGTCCAGACCTTTGCCCGAAGCGGTACGCGTTTCTCGGTGATCACGCCGCAAATCTCCGCCGCGGGCGTGGAGCATCTCGATACGATTTTGCAGCCCTACATTAACGTGGAGCCCGGACGCGGCAATCCGCGTCGTGATTTCGAATTGCAGGAAGCAACCATTTCCGACTCGCGCTATCTCGATGGTCTGAGCATCGTCGTGGAAGCTCCTGAGGCAGGTTCGCTGAACATCGGCACGCCAGTGCTGTTCAGAGGTATCGAAGTGGGCACGGTAACGGGCATGACGTTGGGTTCGCTGTCTGACCGCGTGATGATTGCCATGCGCATCAGCCAGCGTTATCAGCATCTGGTGCGTAATAACTCCGTCTTCTGGCTGGCCTCCGGCTACAGTCTGGACTTTGGCCTGACCGGCGGCGTGGTGAAAACCGGCACCTTCAATCAATTCATTCGCGGCGGCATCGCGTTTGCAACCCCGCCAGGGACGCCGCTGGCGCCGAAAGCGCAGGCGGGTAAACACTTCCTGCTGCTGGAAAGCGAACCGAAAGAGTGGCGCGAATGGGGCACCGCCCTGCCACGTTAACTCCCCCGCTCCGGCGTGCTCGCGCCGGAGCATTTATGCTACACTGCGCGCCTGTTTTATTGCCGGTGGTACCCAAGTGGCTCAACACGCTGTTTATTTCCCTGATGCCTTTCTGACGCAAATGCGCGAAGCAATGCCTTCGACACTCTCTTTTGACGATTTCCTCGCCGCCTGCCAGCGCCCGTTACGTCGCAGCATTCGCGTGAATACGCTAAAAATTTCTGTGACCGACTTTCTTGCCCTGACGGCACCCTATGGCTGGTCGCTGACGCCTGTTCCCTGGTGCGAGGAAGGTTTCTGGATCGAACGCGATGATGACGAATCGTTACCGCTGGGCAGCACCGCCGAACATCTGAGCGGCCTGTTTTATATTCAGGAAGCCAGCTCAATGTTGCCGGTCGCCGCGCTGTTTGCTGAAGGGAATACGCCGGAACGTATTATGGATGTTGCTGCCGCGCCGGGTTCGAAAACCACCCAGATCGCCGCGCGGATGAATAATCAGGGCGCCATTCTGGCGAATGAATTCTCCGCCAGCCGGGTCAAAGTGCTGCACGCCAACATCAGCCGCTGTGGGATCAGTAATGTTGCCCTGACCCATTTTGATGGCCGCGTCTTCGGCGCCGCGCTCCCGGAGACATTCGACGCTATCTTGCTGGACGCGCCCTGTTCAGGTGAAGGCGTGGTGCGCAAAGATCCCGACGCGCTTAAAAACTGGTCTGTCGAAAGCAACCTGGATATTGCCGCCACACAGCGGGAACTAATCGACAGCGCATTTCACGCGCTGCGCCCTGGCGGTACGCTGGTCTACTCCACCTGCACGCTAAATCGCGAGGAGAATGAGTCCGTCTGCTTGTGGCTGAAAGAGACCTACCCGGAAGCGGTTGAATTTTTGCCTTTAGGCGATCTGTTCCCGGAGGCGGAGCGCGCGCTGACGGCAGAGGGTTTTTTACACGTTTTCCCGCAGATTTACGACTGCGAAGGTTTCTTTGTCGCCCGTTTGCGTAAAACCGCAGCCATTCCCCCGCTTCCCGCGCCTGGCTATAAGGTCGGCAAGTTTCCGTTCGCGCCGATGAAGGGGCGTGAGGCGACGCAAATCACTCAGGCGGCTAACGCCAGTGGACTTCAGTGGGGAGAAAACCTGCACCTCTGGCAGCGAGATAAAGAGGTGTGGTTATTCCCGGCAGAGATTGAAGCGCTGATCGGAAAAGTCCGCTTTTCCCGCCTGGGTATAAAACTGGCGGAAAGCCATAATAAAGGTTATCGCTGGCAGCATGAAGCGGTGATCGCCCTCGCCGATCCACATCATGCCAACGCATTCGAGCTGTCTCATCAGGAGGCGGAAGAGTGGTATCGGGGGCGGGATGTCTACCCGCAAACCGCGCCGTCTGCCGATGATGTGCTGGTCACATTCCAGCATCAGCCCATTGGGCTGGCGAAACGGATTGGTTCCCGGTTGAAGAACAGTTATCCACGTGAACTGGTTCGCGATGGCAAACTCTTTACTGGTAACGACTGAAAGCGGTCAAAAATAGCGCACTTTTTTACTGGCGCTTTTGCTGAAGTTGGCTACGCTGAAATTTGGGCGATCAAACTGGTCGTACCACAATCAGCGAACTAACGGAGAGCACGATGATGAAAACCAGTGTGCGCATTGGCGCTTTTGAAATCGACGATGCCGAGTTACATGGCGAATCGCCGGGGGACCGAACGTTAAGCATTCCCTGTAAATCCGACCCAGATTTATGTATGCAACTGGATGCCTGGGATGATGAAACCAGCATTCCCGCCATTTTAAACGGAGAGCACTCTGTTCTATTCCGCACCCGTTACGATCGTAAGTCCGATGCCTGGGTCATGCGTCTTGCCTGACTCAAAAAGAACCCGTCGCCAGACGGGTTATTTATTTCACCCTTTCCCCCTTGCGACAACCTCTCCTACACTATCGATACGGCAGGACAATTTGAGGATGGAATGTTCGCACTGGTACTTTTTGTTTGCTACCTGGACGGCGGCTGTGAGGACATTGTGGTGGATATCTACAATACTGAGCAGCAGTGCCTGTATTCGATGGACGACCAGCGGATTCGTCACGGTGGCTGTTTTCCGGTCGAAGACTTTATTGACGGTTTCTGGCTACCCGCTCGCCAGTACAGTGATTTTTAATTACTGAAGTTGAACCAACGTTAGTTCCCCGCCAAATACCGCGCCGGTATCAATATAGTGCAAATTATCGATATCAACGCGATGACGCAGCGGCGTATGACCAAACCAGAAGTGATCGGCCCCGGCAATGCCGTTTCCCTGACCCGCATGCCGCTCGCTCAACCGGGAACGACGCCATAGCACCTGGTGTAAATCCACCTCTTTTTGCCAGGCATAGACCTGATGCGGATAATCAGCATGCGCCACAACATGCATGCCGTTCTGGCAGTGCAATTCCAGAATCCAGGGTAAACGCTGACAGTCGTCGAGCGCTTTCCTCGCCAGGCGCTGCTGGTTTGCCGACAATGCGGCATACCAGTCGCCGCCGTTCATAAACCATAACGACAACTGCGAGGCGGCCAGCGCGTCTAACGCCATCTGCTCGTGATTCCCTCTGACGGCAACCACCCACCGTTTGTGCAGAAGTTCCAGACACCGCAAGCTGTCAGGCCCACGGTCGATCACATCCCCCACCGACACCAGCAGATCCTGCCACGGATCAAACCGACACTGTCGTAGTTTCTCCATCAACTGCGAAAAACAGCCGTGGAGGTCGCCGACAATCCAGACATGCCGCCACTGACTCCCCTCAATTTTCTGATAGACGTTTTCCGGCTGTTTCATTGGTTCACCATCAGTAAAAATGAACCTGACATACTTAACCATAGCAGGAAATCTTCAGTCGCAGGCCGCCTCTCCTGAGACCATTAATTATTTTTATAGCAATAATTTAACCTGCAATAATTCTTGTTGATTTCAATAAAATCATATAAATGCCAACTTATGTAAAAGTGTAATGATAATTATTTTTATTATCATTTTCATGCATTATCTTATTGACTTTGCTTTTTTTAACAAAGGAAGTTCGATAATGCGTATTAAACCTCTCGCTTCACTTGTCTTATCTTGTCTGGGCGCCACAAGTTTTAATGTTTTTGCAGAAGATGTCATGGTCGTCACCGCATCGGGATACGAGAAAAAGATCACCAATGCGGCAGCCAGTGTTTCTGTTATTTCACAACAAGAATTACAGACCAATAAATATAATGATCTTGGCGATGCTCTCAGGGCCGTTGAGGGAGTGGACGTTGAAAGCAGTACCGGAAAAACAGGGGGGCTTGAAATAAGTATTCGTGGGATGCCTGCCAGTTATACCCTTATTCTTATTGACGGTATTCGTCAGAATGGAACATCGGATGTAACACCGAATGGCTTTTCTGCAATGAATACCAGTTTTATGCCTCCACTTTCAGCCATTGAACGTATAGAGGTTATACGCGGGCCCATGTCTACACTTTATGGGTCAGACGCCATTGGCGGCGTGGTGAATATTATTACCAAAAAAAGCACCGATAAGTGGAGCACGGCCATTAATACGGGAGTGAACCTACAGGAAAGTAATAAGTGGGGAAACAGCACAACCGCAAATTTCTGGTCAAGCGGTCCCCTGATTCCTGGCTCGCTGGATATGCAGGTTCGTGGAAGCACAACCCAGCGACAAGGCTCCAGCATTACATCACTGAGCGACACCGCAGAAACACGCGTTCCTTATCCCACTGAGTCGCAAAACTACAACATCGGCGCGAGATTTGACTGGAAAGCCAGCGCAAACAATACGCTATGGATGGATCTCGACACATCCCGACAGCGTTATGATAACAGCGACGGTCAGCTTGGTAGCCTCACGGGAGGATATGATAAAACGCTCCGCTATGAGCGCAATAAAGTGACGTTAGGACATGACACCGCCTTAACGTTTGGTACATGGAAATCGTCTCTTAACTGGAATGAGACAGAAAACAAAGGACGGCAGCTGGTTTCCTCCGCTCTGACGCCCGATCAAGCCTGGAGAGCGGGTGACGATCGTGAACTGAAAAATACCAATGTTATTCTCAACTCGGTGCTTCTCACGCCGCTGGGAGAATCACATTTACTGACGGTGGGTGGCGAATACTGGGACGCACGAATGAAAGATGGCGTCGTTCTGGCCAGTTCAGGTGAAAAGTTCCATCAAAAAAGCTGGGCGACTTACCTTGAAGATGAGTGGCATATTCTGGATTCTCTGGCGCTTACCGTAGGGAGTCGCTATGAACATAACGACGTATTCGGCGGTCATTTCAGTCCTCGTGGCTATCTGGTCTGGGATATGACAGATGAATGGACGCTCAAAGGGGGAATCACAACCGGTTATAAAGCGCCTTCTCTTAGCCAGTTACATAACGGCATCAGCGGTGTTTCTGGTCAGGGAACAATCAATACCGTCGGTAATCCAGATTTAAAACCTGAAGAAAGCACCAGTTATGAAACCGGACTTTATTACGATAATGGCAATGGGTTCAATGCCAATATAACCGGATTCTACACTGAATATCGCAATAAAATTGTTTCTTATTCGATTGATGACAATACCAGTAGCTATACCAATAGCGGAAAAGCGCGTACCGATGGTGTCGAATTTGCAACATCGTTCCCGCTCTGGTTGGATAATTTGAGTCTGTCGCTCAACTATACCTATACTCAGAGCAAACAGAAAGATGGAGATAATAAAGGCGCACCGCTCAGCTATACACCAAAACATATGGCAAATGCCCGCGTTAACTGGCAGGCGACAGATGATTTAAATGCCTGGCTAAGCGCCCGCTATCGCGGTAAAGCGCCCCGCTTTACTCAGACCTATGACAATCTCAGTGCGGTACAGCAGAAAGTGTATGATGACAAAGGCGCAAATCTAAAAGCATGGACAGTGCTGGATATGGGGTTATCTTATAAACTGACTAAAGATTTAACCCTGAATACCGCCGTCAATAACGTACTGGATAAAGACTTTAGCGACGTCAAATTATATCAATCTGGCCGTTCCAGCACCTATGCTGGCGATTATTTCCAGACAGCGCAGTCAACGACCGGATACGTTATTCCAGGTCGCAACTACTGGATGTCTTTAAACTATCAGTTCTAATAATACAGCAAGCGTCCATACACTCCGTATGCGGCGCTTGCTTATCTTTTTGTGAGTATAAACAGCCCAAAAACACACGGATATTAATTAATAAATATCTACCCTCACAATATGAATTACCCAATAAAATCAATCTGATTATCGTTATCGCACATCTTGAAAAGATTCAAGGCATTAAAAAATAGAGAATAGTCACTGAACAACCCCACTCTTCAATGTGATATCGCTGAGGCATTCTTTGTTGCGACGCAATTCACAACCAGGAAACCTCGCCGTCATCACCGTTAATTTCATTGATGTAAATCAATTCTCTTCATGCGTAGTTACGCGAAAGTAACAGTGATGTGAATTAGTTGCGAGAAGCACCTTATGTCGATAAAGAACTTTACAGGCAAAACAGTGATAAAAAACATCCGTTTTTCATACAGTTTGCTGAAACAAATAGAGCAAGTGATGGCGAAGGAAAAAACCAGCAATTTTTCTGCATGGGTAAAAGAAGCATGTCGTGAAAAAGCCCTGAATTCCAGTACGCCCAAAGACGTAAATAGAAACAAAAATTAACTCTTTATAGCTACGACCAAAATGAAAAGATGCTTATTTATTAGTAAATACACCTTTATCCTGATATCTATTGGGAATGTTATCTATTTCATTTTGAATTATCACGCATTAGACGCGGTGTTGATCATACTGTTTTATGTCGCTCTGATTTTTACCCCTGTCATCCTCATTCTGCGAGCCTTCTGTGCGCAGCATGAGTAACTCATCGAGCATGATTCATAAACGTTCATCCATGTAAACCTGGCTTCACACGGCACTCTGACGCACAAAAATTAACATACCAATCAAAAAACCCTGGACGCACTCGGTACAGAGTATGTTATGGTTTGGACAGGATATGGAAAATTCGAGTAACTTTCGTGTGGTTTCGGGTTAGTATCTGAAAACATACTTCAAAACAAACAGATAAAAAGAGACCGAATACGATTCCTGTTATCGCCAAGACACAAACAAAGACAGTAAATTCAAATAGATATAAAACAAATAGCGCACTTTTCAAGCAAAAACACATCCATTCTCGTACTTTTATAATCAAATACATACCACTTTTTTCGTTGGTGTTCGGGAGAATTTCGGCTCGCCAATGATTTCTGGTGGTATGTTAGCTGGTAATCTCATGGATAGTAATACATGTAATCCCGAACTTTCGGGATTCAGCAAAATCAATGCCATCTCTTTGCAAAGATCAGATTATCGCTGTGTGTTCTGAGTATGGAGCCCCGTTCAGACTTCCTGTTTCGTGTTACTGATGATAAAGTATTGGGATGAGAAAGACGATAATCCTCTCAAGAGACTCTATTTGTAACAAAATTCAGTAAAAATAAGGATATATTCAATGAGTGCCCCTTTCTTGTTAAGCGTCATAATTCCTTGCTACAACTGCCAAGATTATATTTATGAATGCTTGCAATCTGTATGCCGTCAAATTGATGATAGTGTTGAAGTTATTGTAATTAATGATGGTTCAACAGATAACTCTCTTAAAGAGATAGAATCTTTTATCAAAAAAACGCCCCAGACTGTCAGAGTGATATCACAAGAAAATCAGGGAATATCCATTGCAAGAAATAATGGAATAGAGGCATCATCTGGAAAATACATTGCTCTACTGGATGGAGATGATCTTTGGGCACCATCCTTCTGGGAGAAAACCCGTCCAATAATAGAGAATGGTGAGACTGATTTAATAGAGTTTAATATAAAAGTATTTTATGAATATGATAACAAAATGAAAATCCCATCAATAACGTCATCAGATGGACATTTTAAAATAAAATCAATAAATGATTTACGTGAAACTTTTCTAAGAAGCCAATGGTATGCCTGGGCCAGGATTTATAAAAAAGATTTATTTAATGAATTAAGATTTCCCGCTGGGAGACGTTACGAAGATGTTGCATTATTACCAAAAATATACCTTTCAGCAAAAGAGATTCACCGTATAACTGATGAACTGGTTCTCTATCGCATCAGGCAAGGAAGCATAACCAACTCCACAACAAGTATGGATGTTGATGACATAATATATGCTTTGGGTGTTTTCAAAGAATTAGCCAATAATAAAACTAAAGATGAGATTGAAGTCATATCACCATCTGTATATATTACATACAACCTCGCGAGAAAAATAAGCAAAAGAGTTTATGGGTATTGTTTTTTTAACAGCACACAAATCCATGATATAAAGAAGGCTCTCAAGCCATACTTTAAAACACAAAAAATAAGCCGTCGCATCAGATTGTTTTTTATCCGGGAACTTTGCTTTGTAAATAAATTTAAATACAAATTAAGGCTTCTCGCTGGCACGAAATAGCGTAAAAAGGAGCGACCTGTGTGGTTGCTCCTTTTTAACAGATATCGCCAAGCAATAATTCAGTACATAGCGTTAGTCTACATGCGTTGTCAAACAGGTAGCTCAGGCCACTCCGGTTTACTGGTATCAACCCTGTTAACCATCACGCTGTATAGCTCCCATGCTTCGAGCTTTACGACTTCTTCATTTGTCGCCAATTTCAGCTTTACGGCACGGGAAAGCGGAGCTATTGCAGCATCTGCCATAGCAAGTAATTCGGCTTTCTTTGCTTCCGCCTGCGCGATCAATTCTTCCTGTGAATATTCGCGCGGCTGAATTTTCCCGTCCTTGAACACCCAGCCCCCCATAATGTCCACATCCTGATTTTCTGGGGTAATTTCGACTTCTACGACGCTGAAATCACGCGGGTAAATACTCGACACATCTTTGCTGATACAGCAAATAACCCCTGATTTATCGTAAGCAACTTTCAGTGTATCCGGTAGAAAATCAGCCTGGGACTCATACCAGTCACGTCCATCATCAGAGATGAAAAATTCCGCATTATGCTCGTCCATCAAAAACAGATTATATGCGTCATCAGGAGTGTATTTCGTCAGGTTCTTAAGGTGTTGCATGTTATTTCCCCTCATGACTTAAGTTGTGATATTAACCCAGGTGCCGTTAATATTTTTTTGAACGTATCGGACAAGCAGAGAACCCACGTTTGATGAACCGCCGACCATTTGGATCGCTGTGGCGAATGCAGCGTCATTTGATGAGTATCCGCTGCCGTCACGGAATTCCCTGACTTGCGTTGCGCTTACTCGAATATTTTGCACGTAGCGTGCATCAGACGCAGCCTTTGTGTAAGCTTCGCCAGCAGGGGTGTAATTGCCTTTCGCTTGGTAACGCGCATCAAAGTTCGTATAATTGCCTGGAATGACTTGTTCTTTCATTGCCAGTCGCCCCATACGGACATCGATATAACCCATGATGCCGCGTGGAGCATCGGCAGGAAAAGAACTATAAAAACCTATTCCATACCAGCTTTGCAGTAATAAATTCGCGCCATTAAAACTGGCATCATCAGCGCCAAAGTTAATGCCGACCATTCCGGCATCGCCGACCTTACTACCCCGTAGAGTAAGCCCTTCATTAAATCGAACGAATTTACTAAACACGCCTCCATTCGATGCGGATACGGCATCAACATCCGATGGGGTGGGCTTATATAATGTATTGTAGAATCTTGACCATGTAGCTGTTTTATTCGCTGTATTAACAAGGCCGACATAAAAATGTACGCTGCTGGTCAAAGTTACCAGGTATTGATTGCTGTAAATATTGCCAGCGTAAACGGCGAATCTTGTATTACCAGAATCAGCAGGGATGCCCACTGTCGGCGAGGTAGTTCCGCTTCCCATCGCGTTATACTCGCCTGAGCAAGTAATATCGTAAATGCTGGCTAACGACTTCACACTACCGTTACTCACACCAAGCCCGTAATCACCGACCTTCAATACCCGGCCAGCGGTTGCGTCATAATTTGATGTTGTCACATCGCGAAAGGCAGCGGTTCCCAGCCCCGCATAAATCGCGCCGGGGTTAGCAACGTTAAAGAAGGTTTTCGTTTTATCCATCAGACAGACAAGCGCCACGTCCTTTAAAATATCGTTAGCCACCAGCGGGGATTTATTTCCCTTATACAGAGGAAACGTGCCGAGAGCTTTACCACCTAATGTGAGCTGTAGCGTCGCGGCACCAGTATTATTCTGTGCGGGATAGACAACAATCGGCGTACGCAATGTCCAGTCTGTAGCGTTATCGACAAAATACGTGGCCGGTAGTGCCAGGGTGAGCGCGTTCGCCGTCCCTCCCGCCACGCCCGCCGTATAGTGCCCGCTCTGTAGCTGTTCAATTTGAACGAACTGATTTTCTGAACCGCGTGTTGCGAAATTCGCGATCACATCATTTAATGACCAACCTTTCGCTGTCGTTCCCTCTCGCCCGCGCACTACAGTCAGGGTGTCATCGCTGACTGATTTCAGATGACAGATTTCGAAAACTGTTTCTTTCGCATCTGTGAGCGTTATTTTGGCGTAAGTTTTAAGCGCATTTGAGCTATTTGCATAATCATAAGTAAGCAGGTTAGCAAACATCGCCCCCGTACCGGGCATAACCTGAATAGTCGTCTGGCTGGCAGTGATATCTGCGGCCAGAGAGGAAACGACATTATTTCCAAATCCAATAATCATTGTTCAACCACCGTTACATTGTAGGTGTAAATAAATGGGAGTTTCACAAGAGACTGGCTAATTGCATCTTTTAGAAAAAAACCGACACCGTCGCCATAGTCAGGAATAGAGATATAAAAAACGCCCTTATCGGGCGTCACACTAATATCAAAGGTATCCTGGACTGGAGGATCTATCCCATTAGTCCCATGTATAAATCGCGCCAGTCGGCGTTTTAGCCAGTCTATGCAGAAATGAGAACCATCGCCTTTATAAAAATTCCAGGTCAGGATCCGTTTAAAGTAATCATCAGGAACATAGGATGCCGAACCCGGAACATAATTCTTCAATTTTGCATAAGCAACGTTGTTATACTCAACCGTGTTATAAGCCCCACGCGCAATAGCATCCTCAGAAATCTGGAGCAATGGACGTTTTTCGCCGTATATACCCAGTGCGATCCAGTCAAGCAGATCACCAGTAATAGCAGGAGACGTCCAGCATGGAAGATTCAGGTTATTGAGATAATCAAGGTATCCCTGCGCCAGTTGATTATAAGCGTTAAACAAGGCTGAAATATTTGGATCGTCGTTGTACTGAGTATACGGGTAAGCCGGAATAATTTTATCAAGAGGTGCTGGCATATTGCTTAACCTGAATTTGTGATGCGGAGGTAGAGAAATACGCGTATGTATCACCATACACCAGACTTGAATCAGCAACAGGAGGCACTATTTGCCCGTTAATTCCGATCTGAACGTCGATCATAGAAACAAGAGATGCGGAAACAAGCCCCTGTACCGACTTAAGAAATAGATCCTGAATCTGGTAAATGTTGACAGGTTCGCCGACTGCGATCGCATTGATGTAATCAGCAATATCTGGCTGTACTGCTTTCTCTATCCCCGTAGGATCAACATAGGTTGTTGATACGGTATTCCATGTAATTATCACTGAAACATTCTGCGACGATGGCACGACATAAGGCACCTGATATGTATCAGGATACACAATGATCGGTATCGTTTTTTTCTCAACGGGGGAACCGGACGGATTCGATACATCATTTGTCAGTGCAGATATGTCCGGTACTGACTTATAGATAGCATAAGCCACCTCATAAGGATCCCCGCCACCAGCGACCGCAACCCATGATCCGAGTGATGCCTGTCGATATGAGATCAGGTTCTCCTGTACGCCGTAGACGTTTTTCAGTTCAATACGGTAGCAGTCCGGCGTTCCCTGTACGCCGTACATACCGGCCTGAAAAACCTGTGCTCTGTAGGATGAAAATGATTGCTCCGGCGCACCGGGCAGACCATCCGTCAGGTTGGTACATGTCAGGTTATACGAGTCAGGAACAGACGTTTTTATCTGGTTCACAGAACCCGCAGGCACCGCCCATGTTCCCTCAGTTGTTGCCAGGCAATAAACCGGCTCAGTTTGCCCGCTTTCCGGGATCATCGTGTCCCGTTGGACTGCATAAGTGTATGACCCATCTCCGACCATAAAACCTTTCGGGATAGCAAATCCCGGTGGCCCGCTGAACACTTCGTAAACGGATGTATTAGTTCCCTGTCCTTTCTGCACGCCATACATGCCGCCCAGTTGTGCAAGCAGATGAACGTTCGCAGCATACGGACTACAGGAGTTGATCAAATCAACACGCGCCTGGTCACACACGACGAGCGCACCGACACTCGTACTGACCATATCCTCAACTAAAGAGCCGGGTAAATCCGTTGTAATGCCCGGCGAAAGAGCTGTCGCAGTATCAATAACAAGCTGCCGTAGTTCATCCGTCGTTTTAGGAACAGGACCGGCAATATCATAACTGATCGGTAAATCACTCATACGTATACCTGCGCCACAATTTTAGAGCCTGAGTTGGTAATCACTGAAATGTTGTAGACCGGGGGATCAACCCCCATAAGTGCTATCTGGAGAGAGGAAAAATATTTGCTGAACTGCTGCTGGAGCCTGTTTACATAAAAGGTAGGCAGTATCTGCTGAATCACAGAACCATTCGCAGGTATGCCGTGATTTGCATAAAAAGGGGACTCCTGAGGAGCAAGCTTGAGATTCTGAACCAGCGTCGTGAGGTAAACAGAATCGTTAAAACCGTTTTCATCGGTGGTAACCGTAACCCATCTGCCGGATTCATCCCGCCCGTAAGTTCTCATTCTGTGATACTCCCGTTAAACGTTGATATCGGCCCCCCGGTGTTATTTCCGTTGTTGCCGTTGGAGTGCTGATGGGAATTGAGCCACTGAAGAAGCTGCTGCCAGCCCTCATGCATGATTTGCGGGCTTGTGCTGGCCGCGCTGTCCTGGAGTTTTCCGCTCTGCCCTGTGAGAGACCACATGCCCGCTGTCAGGGTCAGCACAGTATTACCTACCGTCACTTTGAACTGTTTCGGCGTAGCGATCGTGATGCTGTCCGGTGTCAGAAGAAACGTGGTGTTACTTTTGGCGTCCCGGATTGTCACGCCCTCCGGCCCGTAGAGGGTTAAAACCTGCCCGTCAACATCCTCCCACTCTGTATGGCTGATCGGTAAAAATACCAGCGAGCTAAGGTTAGCCGGGGGCGTCAGATCAGCGGTTCCCCCTCCCAGGCCGCTTGCACCACCGAGATACGTATCAGCAGGAATAACGATCCCCCTGTCCCCTTTTTGCATCGGATACCGGATGTACTGGGGACCAAACAAGGGGATTGTCAGTTGTGGCAATGTGTAGGGAATATCGCGGAGCAGAAAAGATACGGTAATCATCTTCCCGGATTGTTTAACGACTGATGCGGGTAATACCTTACCGGCCATTTGCATAGCATCAGCAATTTTCTGGTCAGCAAAATTATGCATATTGCCGCCGAAATTTAGCTTCTTATCAATACTCATGTCGCTGCAAGCCCTCCTGTCGGATGTGCCTCCAGCACGGTTACCCAACTGTTAGCGTCCGGTTGCCTGCTGTTACCTACCGGCCTGACAGAGGACACAAGGAAATCGCCAGTAAAAGCAGAATCATCGCGAAACTGGGAATAAGAGGAAGCCTGGATCATCGGTCTTAATTTTTCAGGCATACGGATATAATCCCCTACCTGAATATCGCTACGCATGACACACGGGATGCTCACCGTACCAAACTGAATCCACGTAGGCTGACCGACGAGATCGGTAAATTCGATCTGGACTGGGTTTTTACTCCTGTACGATGCGCTTTTTTTCGAATCTTTATCCTGGTGGTTAGAAAAATCGTTATCAAATACACGGATCTCTTTACCGTTGACCATAGCTATTTCAACGCCAGAATAATTATTGTCTTTAATAATGCTTTTGCTCAGCGTTTTGAGTTTTGTTGCAAGCTCAGTAAGGCTTCCGCAAAACATATTATTATCGTAGTTGTTGATTAACTGATCGCTGATGCTGATCGAGTATCGGTAATCGCCTCCCATCGTCTGAAAACACTGTGTCAACGCAACAGAGAGTTTAATCCCTTTATTCCACGGCACCGTTAAATTGACTGGCGCCAGAGGCATCGGGTTGACGTTCGACACTGGCCCGGCGGTAACAATGAGATCCATACGCAATTCAGTACCCTGCCAGTTACCCAGAACCTGCCAGATTGTCCCCTCCAGTACCAGCCCCTGTTGCTCCGGTTTCGCCAGTGGTAACCCCTTTGACATTCCGACCCACATTTTTATCGTCATGCCAAACATATTCTGTCTGGCCTGCTGCATATCCTGCGGGCTGATCCCCCAGATGGTGATGCAACTCTTCCCTTTAGGGGTCGACTCACCAAAACGAAGGATATCAAATTCAATCATCAGACAACCGGGGTTATATACCCCGTTTTTAAGACTGGTATACTGCCTGTACAGCGTTCCGGGGTTTCCATTGGTATCAGGATGATTAAAAATCTGAATGTCATAAAAACGCATCAGTTAATAACCTCTATTTGACCATCAGAAATACGCCACACCATTTTTGTTGTACTGAATGCCCCAACAAGCAAATTAATGTCGTAATTATTGGGAGAGCCAATTACTGGAATTGTCAGCTGTCGCCGACCTGAGTTATCCGTAATGTTGAGATACCAGCGCTGGGCAGCGATATTCCATTTTGTCTGGCAGTTATAAACCTCGCCATCAAGAATGGGAGTAAAAACCATGCTTTTCTGTTCATTACCAGAAAAGGGATAAAACGAAGTGCTCATAGATTAAACGCCCCGCTCAGTTTACCGATCAAGCCAATTACAGCACCTGATACACTGCTACCCAATGAGGTGTTACCGATCGCCGAAACGGTGCTTGTCCAGGCGCTTTCCGTCGCCTTATCACCGTTATCTATTTTGCTCAAATAGCTGTTAATAGCCTGATCTGCGCCCGTTTCAGAAATCAGGGGTTGCTCAAAATCCCAGAGCCATTGCCGTTGCGGTAAGGTGTCATTTGAGCCGGTAACATCGCGCACCGTTCTCAGTATGCAGTTGCTGTAAATTATGCCCGGTGTTGCAACGATAAATGTTCCGCCAAGATTCGCATGCGCCTGCAAGACTGCCTGCAATGCACTCAGGGTGACAAGTTTTGTCATAGCGCCAGTATTTTCGTTTACTGGCGCATCCATCAGCAGAGGAATGCGCAGAGGCTGAGAAAGTAGCGCATTTGCTGCCACTGCCTGATTTGCAAACGGGTAGCGACCGATATCGTAATCAATCATTGTCGCGCCGGGCGCAGCTCGCCAGTGGCAAAAATACTTATCCAGGTCTGTAAGTTCGATAGCCCCACCCAAAAGGCCAGAAACATAGCTGGCACTCTGGGTAAGGGCAACTATCGGTAACATACCGCCGGGAATACTCTGTGCAACACCATCGCAAAGAATTACCGGGGATATTTCAAAACCGAGCTTGTAGAGCTCGCGGGTAAATGACATTAACCGAACCCTCCAAGTTGTGTACTGGAGACAATCGCACTACCACCAGTGTTGTTATAAACGACAAGACCCTGAGCATTACCACGCTTCTGGTTGTCCAGAATTTGTTGCAGGATTTGGTCAGTTTTTCCCGAACCTGGCTGAGCCTGCGGCGCCACCGGCGCACTCTGGTTTGTTCCGGGCATATCAGAACCGTAAAGAGCGACATATTTCTCTCGTACACGCCCGGGGTATTCGCGATTCTCCTTACTTCCCCTGTTCTTTCCGCCGTTGTACCAGCGCAGCATCTCTTCAACATCGTCTCCCGCCTGGCCTTTCGCCCATGACATAACCCGCGCGCCAGCCATGATGTTATCGCGAGGGGAAAAAGGATCTTCACCGGGCTGAAAATTCATAGGCATCACCTGCATCAGACCCTGTGCACCAGCTTTGCTGACAGCATTCTGATCCCATGACGATTCCGCTGCGGCCACTGATTTAAGCAATTTCGGATCGAGATCGTATTTTTTCGCGGCCTCTTCGAAATACTCATCATAGGTGGTAGGTGCAACGCCTGAGGCGCGTTTTGCAGATTTCAGCCATCCCCAGACACGCGGATCGCTTTCGCTTCCGGGAACGTAACTTTGCCCCGTTTTTTCATCAGTTACCGGCTTATCTCCAAGAATGGACGATCCCGACGCCACGTCGTCAACTGACAGGCTTGTCTTTCCTGCGATCCAGTCAATAACTTTACCGATGATGTGCGCCAGCCGTTCGACACCTGACATAAACGCCTCAACATCCTTTTTTAACTCAGGCGAAGCCAGATAGTTACCAAAGCGCCGGATACCATCCGAAAGGCCATCAATCCATTTCCCCAGTTCCGGGGACTGTAAAACCGTTTCTATCGCACCTGAAAACGCATCAGAAAGCTTGTCCAGTTCTGGCGCCAGTGGAGCCAGACCACGGATAAAGGTATTACCGATACTGACTTTGCTGCGATCGAGCTGAACGTTAAAATCCTGCCACTGACGGAGCTGCTGATCGGTCAGTTGCAGGCGCTGGGTATCTTTCTGCGCCTGTTTCGCCATCGCATCGATTTCCGCATCGCTCATATTTTTAAAGCGATTCAGGTCATCGAGAGAGAAGTAGTTCGTCAGACCGTAGGCTTCTGCCCCCTGTTGCGTACTGCCGTTACGTACAAAAATATCCCGTGCGCTGCGGATCATCTGCGGTAACAGCTCCGCCGGATCCTGATTCGGGTTATCAATCCCCATAGCCTGGAATTGCCAGCGTTTGCTCAAATCCAGTTGAGCATCACGTATCGCACCAAGCGTACCTGTCGGGTTACCCAGCGCCTTCTGATAATTGACAGCGCTCGCACTCAGCCCGCCAGCAGTTGTACCCAGCCCCAAAGCCGTAAAACGCTGCGCGGAAGCATTTCCTGCAAGACGATTAAGCCCCCACAACCCGCCAGCGCCAGCCAGCCCGGAAAAGAGGCCCAGCACAGTTCCCCATGAAAAAAGGCTGCTTGTGGCATCTTTGATATGACCGGCCAGTGATTTTGCATCCTTGCTGGCTTTATTCAGGAAGTTGCGGGCGCCACTGGATTTCTTGCTGAATTCCGCCTGGGTTTTTGTGGCCTTTTCCAGATTACCATTCAGGCGATCAAGGCCATCATTGACAGAAGCAATTGCGGCCACACCATCGGTAAACGCTTTTGTAATGGCTTCGGTGCCATCACGAACCCGCTCTGTTTCCTTTGCGGTTTCACCGAGGCCATGAACCGCCCCCCGCCATTGTTCCGGTAACTCACTGAGCGCTTTCTGGTATTCATTGAATTTTTCCAGGAACGACTGAAATTTTTCGTCCTGAACATCAATTTCAACAATGGATTTAGCTGCCATTGAAATACCCCTTGCGTTTTATTTCCTCCAGCATGAACCGCTGCCGGAAATGGAGAGGGCTTTTGTATTCGCCGCAATCCAGTTCACGGCAGAGGTGACTGAAGCCTTCACAGGAGGCCCATGTCAGGAGGGTATGTGTGATGGTTCCGGCAGGACTTCCGGGATCGGGGTATCGGTAACCGTTTTCGACGTCGGTAAAGAATCGCGATACGCCGTAGCGCTCAATGACACGAGTCGCCCACTGTACATATCGAGCGCTTTCCCCACCGTCGTGGCGATCAGGCTCGCTTTCTGAATAGCAGAGCTCACCATAAAAAAAACCACTTCTCCCTCAACTTCCCTGTACTCATCATCGGTGATGATTTCCTGCTTAAATGCAGCATCAAGTGACGACGTTTTCCATACCCCCTGATCGTTCCAGATGACCGTCGTCAGACGCTGGATATCATCAACAATCGTCGGCGTTCCCGGCTTAAGATCTCCCGCTTCCTGTCGTGATTTGATGATGTTACGCAACATCATCGCTGCAACTCGCGGCGCGCCAACAGAACCCACAAGGGAGAAAAAGTTGTTGAACAAATTCCCCAGCAGCACACAATTTTGCTCAACGATTTCATACGGGAACGGCACAACATGCAGATACACCAGCGAACCATCATCCCGGGTAATGGTGCTGACGAAATTCAGTTTTCTGTCAATTTTCACGTAAATTAATCCCACATTTTATCGTTGGTGATCAGGTAGCCGGAAATCGTCACGACATACCCCGCATCCATACCGGTGATCGGCAGTTCGTTGAAGTTAACCAGATACGCATTCAGAACCGTGTAGTTTCCAAAAGTGCTTGCATCCGGCGTAATAACGACTTCCCCCAGCGATGTATCAGAGGCGAAGCGTTTCTGATAGCTTGCCGCCAGCCCCTGCGTCCGCAGCAAATGCACGGTGATCGTTACCTGCTGATAAGGGGCCTGGCTCCCGACTGTCCCGGTCAGTGTGGGAATAATGTCCGTTGCAGCAGAATCCGGCCGCATGTTGATCGCATCTTTCCCCAGATATGACGCAGTAACGTTCAGTTCCGGGATATCAGTGACGGTCACAGCGCCCCTGACGCGGTTCAGAAATCCCTGCGGTACTAATGGATTTGGCATTTATTACGCTCCCACAAAGTTGGTTACGTTGAGATTAAACGTAATGGACTCAAAACCTCGACGCGGCGTAACAACCGCGCTAAGGCCGTTATATTTTCCATCTGCGTAATCAGACTGGTTCAGGCTGGTATAGCTGGCGAATGGTACAGCGTTGATAACTGCGTTCCCCGCATAAGCGCCTTTCTCATACTCTTCGTTAAAACGATCCTGCGTGAGCTGCGTATCAATCACCTGCCCCAGGATTAACCCGTAACTGATACCGGAACGGAGAGTTTTAAGCGCGCGGCGCTGCAAGCGACCAATACCCTGCTGATCGTAATAAAGCGGGTTAACGGTGGTGTTCGAACCGTTAATAACTTCATTAGCCAGATCCAGTTCAAGATTGATTGCGCACCAGGCAACTGAGTACCAGTAGTTAAACGGCATGCCATCAAGCATGTGACCGGCTACCAGCATCTTATTGCTCAGGCCACCTTCTGCCGCCGTACCGATATAATTGATATTATTATCCTGCAAAGTTTTCAGCAGCGTGCCGTTACCCGCTGCCGGATATTCCGTAACGCCATACATAAACCGATAGGACATTGGCGGAACCATATTTGAGGAACCAGGGTCGTTTGACAGAGAGGACTGGAACGGCGCCGCCATAGAGAATTCTGTCGCGCCAATTGCAGGAGCTTCAACCCCTGCAAAAACGTTAGGATATTTGCCTGACGCCCAGTCCTGGTATGTCGAAATAGTGGTGGTCACGAAAAATTTAACCAGTGCCCCCGGCGATGTGTAATTGTTCGCCAGCGTTTTAAATGTCGCTTCTGTGTCCCATTCACGCGGCACAAGGTAAGAGAAAAATTTCTGGTACGTGTTCCCCAGAGAAATATCCTCATCAATGAAGAAACTCAACGCGGAAACCGCTGACGCAACGTTCATCTCTCCCAGCTCAAGAACGTAAACAGCGCGGCTGCTCCCCTGCGCCCAGTAAGTGGTGTTCATTTGCTGGATTTCTCCGGCAGCAACAGCAGTTACTGTTCCCATGACCGTTACGGCACCCGGATCGTTACTGAGTGAATAAGTAAAATCGGTATCGCTGGTAATCGTGACGACAAACACGCCGTTATACTCAGCGGGAGTAACGCCAGCAATAATGACTGGAACCTGATCACCAGTATTCCACCCATGCGCTTCGGAAAGCGTTACCGTGACCGTATTTTCTTCCCACGAAACGGATGAAATATTTTTCTCCGGCGCAAGAATATTCTTGAGATCATCTTTTGACGTAAGCAACTGGTAACTTCCTGCCGCCAGAGTTGTCCCCCCGGTTGATACCAGCGCGCCAGACTTCAATAACTGGGATGGTTTCGGCGGATTAGTCACCGACACATTGATATTTACAATTGCCATTTAAATTATTTCTCCACGTAAATGGACGGAATTGCAGACGTGATCAGCCTGCGGGCGACATTCCTCATCCGCTGCTGGTAGTAATTGATTTTGAATTTGACGATTTTCCGCATGGCGATGATATTTAGTTCGTTCTGCGTCACCCGGTCATCTTTAACAACCGGAATATTCATCACGCCCATTTCAGCATCATCACTTAACGTATAGTCCTGGACATAACGCAGGAAATCCTCTGCCGCTGCATTACGAAGCCCGGTGATATAAATCGTCACCTCCTCTGAAACCAGTTGATACTGGTTGGACTTTTCATCCAGATAAAATGCCCCGGCCACAGGAGCCGGATCCCCACATTTAACCGTGGCATACGGCGGCGCCAGATTCTGCAATGACAGCATCGCAGGATACATAGGCATAAAATGATTAAGAGATAACCAGATAGGGAGCGAGTTTGAAACCACAACATCAGCCAGATCGATATCATCAACAGAGTTAATAATCTGCGACAACATATGCGGGTAAATTGCATGCCCGGTGTAATGATAGATGTTTGCCGGTTCGTTCAGCCCGGAACGGCGGGAAAAAGCAAACTGAATACCGTAAAACTCCCCAATGTAGAGCACCTCTGAACCAATATCGTTAAACGGGTCAATATCCGCCTGCGCAGTGAAGGTAACCACGTTTTTATCGTAGAGCTGTTCTTCATCCTGGATCGTTTCGGTCGTCAGGTGCAGGTAGCCTTTTACCTCTCTCGTGTCTGGTTCACTGTTCGGATCTTCGGCAAGAATTGACGCTTTTACCCAAAAAACAAAACCATCAAGCGGAAGAACCTTACGTACATACTTTGTGAATGTGACAGAAGCCGAGCGGCTGATATCCTCCAGCCCCTGCACCAGTGAAGCATTGAGTTCTGTTTTTGCCTGAGACAATTCATTGAGGGAAGGCATTCAGCACCCCACTTACCCAGGCGCGCATTGACGCCTGAAACATGCCTGTATCAATAAAAGAGGGGCGCGGCTCCCCTTTCTTGTTTTTAAAACGCTTGCTAATCCCCTCCAGCGCGCGGGCAGTCGGCACACCTTCTGTGCCGTTCATCTCTGCGTTATCGAGAAAAGCGACAAAAAGGTGATGTACCTGTGACATTGATTCAGCGAAAGGATCCGCAGGAAGCGGCGCACCGGCCAGCATATTTTCGAGACCGGCCGCAAGGTCATCACTCATCATCTGCGCAATTTCTTCGCCGTGACGGTCAAAGAATGTCTGCATGATCCGGTATTTCCCCTCAAGAATTTCAGCCACATCGCCACTGGTCGTATTCTCGTTTTCATAGGGAATATCCATAACGCCCAGATGAAGTTTCATGTAAGCCCCCAGAGATCACCGTATTGCTGTGCAATTGCCAGATACCACCGGCCATAGGGATCTTTGAGTTGTTGCAGGTCGGCAAGAGAGAGATTTTTCAACGCATCACTGACAACCCGCGTCTGGCTTGTTGATTCATCAGAGGACGCACTGATAACACCAGCAGTGAAATTGTTGATACCCAGTTTTTCGCGTACCGAACCGAAGACAGCACCGGGACCGAAGTTGATCAGGAAAGATGCCGCAAGGTTATAAACAGCCTGAGAATAAAGAACCGGGCTGATACATGCGATCTGTCGGTTTACCCAGTCCAGCGACATTGACCATGCAAGAATAATGGCCGGATCATCATCAGGTAAATCGTCGGCGCTAACCTCCATCGTATTACGAATAAACAGGATAAATCCGGCCAGTTCAGGCATAACAACCCTCGCTTATTTTTTCTTTTTAGCGCCTGTGCTAACAGCCAGCGTCTCATCGATAAACGCCGTTTCGTCACGATCATCAGTAGCGCTCAGGCGCTGTTCTGCACTGACTTCCAGCTCGCCGAGATAACCGTTTTCCTGCTCGTTGAGCGCGTTATTTATTGCCAGCACGGATGCCTGACGACGATCATGAGCCGCACGGTTCAGGTGACTGTCGTTATCACGCATAGCCTTCTCGATGACTTTTGACGCTACGGGCTTATCAATGCTGTAGCACAGACCGATATAAACGCGGTTCTGGTCGATCTTTGTCGCATCAATCAGGCCATACTCAGCATGCTGCTGAATAATGAGATCAATCTCTGCGCGGGTGCCGTCGATAACAACAGCCTGGGAACCGGCATTAATCGGGTGATACACAAGGCGCCCGGTTTCAGGTTTGCGATATGCAAAATCGTGGCGCTGTTTGGTTGTATTGGCGATGTACAGTTTCATGTTTACTCCTGGGTAAAAAAATCCCCGCGTGCCATCAGACACGCAGGGAATCAGCGAGGGAAAATTAATCGCTGTATTTCATCGAAATAATGGTCAGCGCTTCAGGACGAAGCACCCAGCCGGAGGTAGAACGCAGCTCGGAAAGCACATCGATCGCCCCGCCCGCAATAGGGGTAGGAATTTCACGCGGTGCAGCCATGTCACACAACATCAACGTGGTGGCTTCCAGTGACGGGCTCAGTTTCGCGAATTCGTTGGTGTTGATCTTCGCGTTAACCTCGGGACGCTCGACTTCTGGCATAGCGATAACAACTGCATCAGTACCGTTAGCACCAGCGCCAATTAGCGTATCGTCATAAGCCCACTCGATCTCACAATCTGCATCATCCGCCACGTTGTTAACAGTGCCTTTCACTGTAGCAGTACCACCGCCAGGACGCTGGTAACTGGTCAACTGGACGATCTGCTGCATTTCCATCGTACCCAGCGTGCGCTGAGGTCCGAGGATAACCATGCGTGAAGCCCGTCCCATTTGCATGGTACGGGTGCGGATCGCCTGAATCTGCGCCAGCAGGAATACTGCCATTTCGCCATGATCGTAAGTCAGAACGGTAGTATTGCCGCCGCTGTCTGCTGGCAGGCTGATCGTGGTCGCGCCGTTGGTGTTCAGGATACCTTCACCGCCCGCCGGGTTCATACCGTAAAGCCCTGCATTTCGCAGTTGCTGGAAAATAGCCTGCCGGGTGCCGAGGCGCTGGGCTTCAGGAAGCGCAATCCCCCAGTTTCCGGCTGCGGCCATATCGTGATGATCGTAAATGGCGCGTGCGCGGAACATGTATGTCGGCGTGCTGACCATTCGCGCATCAAGTGCAACGGATGGAAGCTGGTTTGCGTTACCTGACTGGCTGGATGTTACCTGGGTACGAATATCCAGGCGTTTCATATAAACGTACTGGTCGCCATCTGCCAGGCGAACCAGCGGATTACCGCTTGCCATGACAGAGAACGCGCCGGAAGCCTGCTGATATGACAGGATCATTTCCGGCATGATGTACGACGGACTTACAATTTGATAAGCGGGTGTAATAGCTGGCATCTTTTAGCCTCTCCTGATTACAGCAGAATTAACGCAGCGTTTCCGCTGTCGTTCCAGGTAACAAAGCCAGTAGCCGGATCGTAAGAAACGGTTTTACTGTTACCCATCTGCATTTCGATGATTTTTACCGGAAGGGCAACGTCCTTTACCTGAGCCGCGCCTACGGTTCCCTGAGTGGTTGCATTGCCCGCAGGCACTGAAACCGGGGTAAAAGTGAAAGTTGTCGCCGACGGCACGCTAAGAACCTGAACAGTACCGTTATAAGCCGCCGGAACCGCCCCCGTAATGTCCACATACGACCCGACTTTCAGACCATGAGCGCCGTCGGTCGTCGCGGTTGCAAAGCCTGGCGTAGTTCCGGTGGGCGCAGTCCAGGTGATATCGGTTGTAGCAACTTCTTCTGCCACTGTGCTGAATACATCCAGACAATCGTCAACAAAGTTCCATACCAGCGGCTGATTAACGGAAATACCAGCGCTGGCCAGAGAGATAACGGCATCAGATGCTTTAACCGGAACGCGCATCCCGGACCCCAGGCGATAAAAAGACACGCTCATGTTACTGAGGAAAATCGGAACCGGTGATTGCGGCGTGGTCAGGCCGTTATGTGCCTGGTTGAATACGGAAAATCCCACAATTTGTGAAAGTGTGACCGCCCGCTTGATGACGCTGCCTCGCGGAGCAGAAGAAGCGCCCGGCACCAGTTCATTTACGGCCAGACCGCCCCAGAGAGGCTTTACTTCATCGCCGGAAAGGGTGCCTGATGCCAGCGCGTAACGTGCTGCCGGATCATCCAGCGCCACGCCCTGGATAAGACCATCAGATTTCGCGTAAAAAGTGCCATACGCGTTAGTGGTCTGCATTGGGTTAACTGACAATGCACTCGCCATGTTTTTTGTTCTCCGGTTGATTACTGTTTAATGCCAACGACTTTACGGGTGACAGCCTGGAAAGGAGCCCATGTCGCAGACGGATCGCCGATAAAAGTGCTGATACGGCGCCCGGTTGCGTCAGTGCGGACGATTTCACGCAGCCCCGCGCCGGGTTCCAGACTGGATGCCGCTGATGCCTGCGCATCGGCATAGATTTTTTTCTCCGCAATACTCAGAAGCTGGCTGTCTGCGATCGCATGCAGATCCACTTCTTTATAATCGGGAGAGTATTTTTGCAGGCGGGTCATGATGCGGCGGCGATACGGCATCGCACGTTCCCCCGCCATAGGCTGCGGCGCGCGTTCGCCGAAAGAAGCAAAAACACTGTCGGCCTTGCACTGGGTATCAGCAATCTCATTACGTTCTTCGTCGCTGAGTTCCTGAGGTACACGGCTTTTCATTTCTTCCATGTCTGCGCGGATCTTGTCCAGTTCTGCATCCGCTTTGGCTTTTTCTTCGGCTTCAGCATCGGCTTTAGCTTTCTCCTCTGCGTCAGCTTTCGCCTTTTCTTCTTCTTCCTTGATGCGGGCGGCATCTTCATCCGCTTTGGCTTTTTCTGCGGCCTCCGCATCTGCTTTCGCTTTTTCCTCTGCGTCAGCCTTTGCGCGGGCTTCGCGAGCGTCCAGCGCCTGGTTAATGAGTGCTAATAATTTTTCTTCATCCATTTTCTGGACCTCGTTTAGTTTGTCGGATTTAACTCCCGTCGGTTCCCCCAGCTTGTCCCAGACGCCCTGCTCACAAATCGCAAGGTGATCCAGTAATTCCGGGGTTCCTTCCAGCAGCAGCGGTTCACCGTCAACGTTGATCAGAACGTCATCGCCGCCCACCACCGTGGGGGATGTACTCAGTTGCCGCGTTAAAAGGTTCGCGGCGGCGTCGGTGTCATAGATGCGGGCCATTCCCCACACCTCATCACCCTGTATCCAGGCAAACGTGATGGTTCCGATCGTCCTGGACGCGAATTCTTCGCTGTCGAGCGTGTTTTTCTCTGGATGCCACCAGATAACCGGCAGGCCAGCGCACCGGGCGATAAATTCATCCGTCAGATAATTTTCAGGTGATCGGTAGGCGTATTGCCTGAATTTGGATCGCCATGTAACACCCGTTCCGGTGATACGCAGCGCCCACAGGTACATATTTCTGAAAAATTGCGGGGATGTGAGTTGCCCGCCAGCAATAAGGCTGGCAACGTCCATTTCGTTGAGCGGTTCAGCGTCAAGCATCGCCACCATGCCAGGATGAAGCGGCTCGGGAAGTTCATCAGGAGAAAACCAGCCACACGCCTGATTTTCTTCATTCAGAACCGCATCAAACATCCCGGTATCATTGGCAAGATAGGTGACATAGCCATCAATCAGGGTGTGCGGCGTCAATGGTGCAGAATAATCAAACCCGCACTCTTCCAGCACTTCACGCCTTGCAGCAGACTCCGGCGTTTCCCCCTCTTCCAGCTTCCCACCCGGCACAGCCCACGAACCATCATCCCCACGCTTAACCAGAAATATTTTCCCGCCAGATTTAAACAGGATCCCGGCAGCGTAGGTTTTCACTTATCCTCCGTTTTTTATGGCCTCAAAGTTTGCAGAACGACGACCAACAGATTTATTCCCCTCGACGAACTTCCGCCATTTTTCGGTTTTCATCTCATCAGGGAGGCTTCGGACGTTGTAGATATAGGTGAGATAGCAACGACAAAATACTTCTTCGGCAGGCTGGGTAATTTCATCAAGATAGCCATCCGGCCCCACCTTCATAAAACCTTTCTTCAACGCCCAGTTGCCGCGTATCACATAGGTTTTAAGGTCACGATCCTTGTGTGGATCCCGGTAATCATAATTGGGCTGGCGCCAGTGGCTATGCCATACCGCCGCGATTGCTCCGCCGTCGGTCGCAATGATGTTATCGATGTTAGCAACCAGCTTATGCGTCTGATCCACCATCACACGGCGTTGCTCAAAATCAATCTGCCGCGCTGATTTGGCGATATGTTGACTCGTGGCAACCACCCCGGAACGCGATGAAGCAGACAAACCGGGACTTATTGATGTGATGGGGGGAATACTGGTAGCCCAGCCGCTGAAACGCTGAATTGTCCGATCCACTGCCTGTGTGCGGTTCAGCTTTATCAGGTCTGCCGATGCCATGATCCGCCTGTCCAGCTCTGCCCGCAGTTTTGGCTCCAGATAATTGAGCGTGAACCGGCTGACGCCGGGGTGACGTTTAAGCGCCCTTTCCCTGCCAACTTCCAGATCGTAGGCTGCTGTTAAGCGCCGGGAGACATATTTATAAAAATCACCCCCGCCGATTTTATCCTCTGTGGCATTACGCAGGCGCTCAGTCCACATCAGCAGACTTTCTTCACTGCTGTAGCCATGCTCCAGAAAGAATTTAATCGCATCACGCAGCTCTTTCAGAAAGGTGCTCATCAAAATTACCCTCGCCAGTTGTCGTTATATCCGGCGGATTTTGCTCAAGCAGTTCGTAATCCAGTTCCAGGCGATCCGCAAACAGGTTTTCGTTCATATTAGCGTTCTCACAAGCCCATTTAATGAGCGTCGCCCTGTTCTCCGGGTCGTTGGTAAGTTGCGGCAACAGAACGTTAAGCATCTCAGTGATCGCCTTAAAACGTGTTTCATCGACTTTCACTTTTTCGCTTTCCGGCTCTTTCAGGGACGACGGCCAGACATAATCGAAATTATTCACCCAGGAACTGAAAGAGGTCTCCCAACTGAGGCTTTTGTACTCAGGCAAATCATTTTTCAGTGCATCGAAAAACTCAGGTGACCACGCCCGGTACTGAACGATGCGAACGAAAAAATCATAAAGCGGCTGCAAATCTTTGCGCACATCGTCGATGTACTGTGCAACCGCTTTTGCATCTTCTGTACCTTCGCCAAACCCGCGCGTGAACGTCTCACTGTTGAGCAGAATCGCTGGCATATCTGCCGCCGTCGCGATATTCGCCAGAATGTGATTTCGGGCAGTATCCAGCGGCTTTTCAAGATTCTGCATGTCGAGTGATTCAATCTTGTCACTCGGGCCAACCTGCAATACATCACCGTTACCGCCGCGTTTCAGCATCCAGCGTTTAATACCGGACATTTTCTGCATCATGTTATTGACGATGGAACTGGCCTGCTGGATGAATGCCACCAGTAGCCCGGCTTTAATCGTCACCATGTCATCGGCACGCATCGACTGAATGAATGATTTCAGGGGGTAAAGCGCACGCTGATAAACGCTGCGCCCGGCGAACCCGAAAGACGACGGCGTATAAGCCAGGTAAATCGGATCTTCATTCATCATCACGCAGCAACGACTCTGGTGATAAGGTTGTCCCGCCGCAGTGACGCTTCCCACTTTCTGGAAATCAGCAGCATTAGGATCCTGATTAAGCACAACAGAACCGGCTGTATTCATCGGATCCAGCACGTTAAAGGTGATGGACTTCTTATACAGCGTGTCGAATTCTGCGGCTTCGTTAGTCGGCTCGCCATCAATCAACATCACTACCGCGCCAACACCATAAATACGCGACTGGCGCGCAACGTTGGCAATAATGCGATCGGCTTTAATGGCTTTCCATTCCCGTTCGAACGCCTCCCGCAACCGCTTTTCTGGTCCGCGCGTAACATGCACGGTTCGCGGTTCTGACATAGCAAGTTTGATCGGGCGATCAACCATCTTTCCGCCCAGCGGGTGAAACAAGTAAATCAGCTTGCAGAGCTCATACCCCGCCTGCGCGCCGGGTTCAATGCTTCCGCCCTCCAGAATCTTACTGAGGACGCCAGCATTACTACCCATGCAAATATCGTCGTCGTCCTGCATCAGAACCCCTCTCCGTTACCAAGACCAAGCGCGACGCCGTAGTTAAAGCAGTCAAAAAGATCGTCGTCCTGGTTTTCTTCGCCAATGATGAACCGGAGCACCTGAGTAAGAAGATGGTTTTTCTTCGACTGCTTGTACTCTACGATTTTGTCAAAAGCGTATTTAGAAATGCGTACTTTCCCGGACGCCACATAACCAGAAATGTTGATGGCGCGGGATTCTTTGGGAAGTGACGTTAAATCACTGTCGATAGGGTGAACGTTCCAGCCCTCGTTAGCGCCCTGCTGTAAAAGCGTGATGCCGGTTGCCTTATCTTCGATAAACAGGCCGGTAGTCCCCATGCGGGCGCGGCAAATTTCACTAAGTTGTTTGGACTTTCCGATCCACTGCGGCACAACGTCTTTCAGGAAATATCCGTCAATCTGGATAATGTCCCAGTCCAGAATGATGAGGTGTGGCGATGGCAGATTATCCAGCGCAAACCAGATACATGCGGATCCATCGTTCTGGAGTTGCCCTTTTTGCGCACAGTCAACGACGCCATAAACCGTGTCACAGGAAAACGGATAATCGACGGGCGCACCGTTCTCCAGCAACCAGTCGAGTTTGAAAAAGTTCTGCCCGCGCCAGTCAACGAATTCAGCGTTGTATTCCTGCTGAACCACCAGCGGCGGGCGGCCGTCAATAATTCGCGCCAGCGCCGCCGGATTAATCGTAGGGTTTGCAGCAGTCGGCGCGTGATGCTCCTCCCAGCCCATCGATTTATCGTTACATGCCTGGTAGAAGAAATTCTCGTCATCAACGCCTTTCGGCGTACCGGCCATTACTGCATCGCCGTCAAAGTCGAGCAGCGTCGGCTCTATTGCCTGTTCCCAGATATCACGCATGCCCTTCTTAACGAGGCTTCCCTCATCAATAATGACTTTGTGGTATTTACGGGAACGCCCCGCATCAGGGTTATCCAGCGTCCAGAACTCCACCAGCCCGCCGCCCATCACTTCAATGATGGAATCGGTCTTGCTTGAGCTCGTTGTGATCGGGCGTAATAAATCGCGGATAGTTTTAAACGACGGCAACAGGATTTTATAAGATGGCGCAAACCAGCCTACGCGCATCTGCCGCGCCGCCCAGTTACCGCCAGCCTGTTCAAGCATGGTGGTTTTACCGAAGCGGCGCCCGGCGCGGATAACTTTTCGCTTAGCCGGAGAACGATAAATTTTCTTTTGCCCTGCATGGAACGGCAGGAACTCAATAACGTGTTCAGTCGCCATCAGGGGAATTCACCAGTTTAATGATCACCGTTGGCTCGTTGCCTTTGCCATTTCCTTTTTCCTTGCCCGTTCCGGGGCCACGAGCAACAAGCAATCTGGCTAATTCACGACGAGCAGCATCCTTATCCGCAGTATTTATTTCGATGCCGAATTTACCGAGCTTCACGCCCTGCAACAGATAACGCGCATCGCCCTCTAAATCACGGGTATCAGCAAAGAAAGCCTCCCCCTTTCCCTCCCCGTTGCATCGAGGACAATCAGGGTTAGGATCAGCGTTATCGACAAAACCAATTCCACCGGAAAGATCCGGCGGCGGTTTATTTTCCGACTCGGCTTTTTTTTCTGCCCTTATCTGCTCTTCTAAATCACGCCATTGGTATTTGTGATTCTCCCCCCAGCAATAACGGCAATTGACGCGCCTGTATTGCGCTATTTCATTGGGGTCGGCGTTGATAATGGCGACGAGCTGAGTAATCACATCATCCAGCTCGGCGGAGTAGCGTTTCTGTCGCTCGTTCCTGAGGTGGTGAACATAACGAGAAACCCTGGCATTTCTTAGCATGCGGGATGCATTGGAATATGCTGTGTTTCCTTCGCCTTTGTACCCGGCCAGCCGGTAAGCCTCGACTCTGGTTTTTCCATCCACCACAAATTGCGCGAACGTCATTAACTGGTCAGAAAGTCCGAAATCATCAGGCGTTTCGTTATCCTCGTGCACAGAGCGCGACGCTGATAATTTTTCTGCGGCTTCCCCCTTATCAGCGTTTTTTTCTTCGCGTTTTACCGACTCCGAATTCGCACTTTTTTTCGGAGTTTTTTTTCGCGATTTTCGCTCCGATTTTTCTGTTTTATCTCCCCCACCAGCCAGCAATGCTTTCGCCGCTTTTATCGAGATATACGCTTTCGCAGTTCCCCACGAAAAACCCTCTCTTTCGCACCACTCCTTAGGAGATATTCCCGTCCGCTTCCATTCATCAGCGAACAGGGATAATCGTTCCTCCCAGTTCACTCTGGACATACAGAATAATCCTCTGGTCTGAAAACTATTACTCCGGCAATACGTGAGAACGAGAAGATCGAAAACAGATCCTTTATGCTGCCGTGAGCGCCAAACCTGCCGGGAAATCAGAAGAAAATAAAAAGCTGCATGCTGTCATGCGCAGGGTGCACGGTAGGAAACAACATTCAGCTTTGCATTATCGCAGACACTCAGGGAATGCCTGCTGTAGTGCTAATGCTGTGTCACTTTGTCGTAGGTTCGTTCGCAGACGCTTCCTGCGACATAACGCTCATCAGCTTCTTTTGCGAATTCTCCCGCCATTGCGTCAGCTTCGCTGAGCAGCTCGGCGAGCAAGCTGGCGGCCTCGGCTTTTGCCGCGCCTGCTGCTGCAAGGGCGGAAATGCGGCCGGTTTCACTTCTGGCGAGTTGCCGTTGTAGGATTGTGAGTTGCTGTTGCAGCCCGCCACGAGCACGGTTAGCAGCATCAACATCAGACTGCACTTTTGCCAGTTCTTCATCTGCCCTTTCCCGTTCTTCATCTGCGGCGCGCCGCCGGCGCTGTTCTTCTGCCCGTTCGGATACATCCCTGTGCAACGCAGCGGTAGAGTCAGCCAGATCGCGCTGTAACCACTTCCCTTTCCAGTCGGAATCCGCAGAATCAAACCCCGCGCTGTATGCTCGCCATAACAAAAAAACCACCAGCAAAGTGATCGCCAGTGGCTTCCAGTATTTTTCGAGAATGGACATATCATGTCACCGTACCGCCGAACTCTTTAAACTTCGCGATCAGCGCATCGAGTTTATGTTCATGCTGCCCATAACCAGCCCCCGGAAGTGAAGCCCAGATATTCCGGCAGCGGGATATTGCACGCTCAATACGCCCCGCCCTGACATCTTCCAGTGCGCCACGCTCGCGGATTAGCTGGATCGCAAGTTTATCCTGCGACTGAGGGCTGAAATCCGGCAGTGCAAGCTGTTTCTTATAATGCGGCCAGTAAAGGTAAAGCTGCTGGTAGCGCCCTGACGCCGTGGACTTTTCACCGCGACGGTTAAACACTTTCGCCGGTCGGCCATGCGCGAAAGGATGGTCGCTGTAATCGGTGAAAATCTCCGGTTTGCCGTCCATTCCTGTGACAATGACGTCATAGCCGCGATTTCTTGTCAGCGGGTGTGTCGCCGTTCCCTCGGCCCATGCCAGCATGTCGAGAAAGGCCTGGAGGTTTTTGCTAGTCTGCATTGTCTTCCCTCTTCGGTTTGAAGATGCGCATCGCATTACCTCGTGCCTGAACAACAGCCACACAGAGAACGACGTTAATGATGGTTTCCGCAGGATTCGCCACACTATAGCGACCACAAATAATCAAAATCGCGATTGATCCGCAGGCAATCATCAGCACGAGAGCGAAAAGCGCACCAAGAATTTTATGCGCAGCTCCCTTGCGCTGATATGTACCCAGACTGGTCGCTATCACGATGCACGCAACCGCGTTAACCATAAGGAGGAATTCATTTAGCGTTACCATCACCACCCCCGGAAATTAACCGGCTGAGGATTGTCTGGATATTTATTTTCCTCATTGAGATGAGGATGCACACCCCAAGCGCAGCCGCTACGGTGGCCCCCAGCCAATTGCCGATCGTGATATCGTCAGGAAGATATTTCCCGATCAGATCGTTGAGAATTGCTGCTGTGAAATCCGCCCCCAGAATGCCGATTAGAAATGAAGCGACGAAATATCCCACCTGGGCAAATCGGCTAAGTTCCTGAGAAGAGAGAACGTAGACAACAGCGCCAGCAAATGCGCCGACATACACCCCCGCAGGCGTATTTGCCATCAAACTGGCAAACGTCACGCTCGTTAAAGTCACCGTCGTTGTTGTGACAGTGGATACAGGTTCGCTCACCATAGCCCCCTAAATATGTAGCCCGGCGAAGCGAGCCTGCTGTGAATAAAAAAAACCCCGAAAATCCAGGAGCGGAAAACGGGGAAAAGCTTTGCACTAAACGGGCCTGTCAGCGGCCTTAAATAAGAAAGCCCCAGCTAATGCCGAGGCTATGCTACTATTTCTGCTGAGTTACCGCCGAAAATGCTTAAGATATACACTACCAACTATTTAGATAGGGAATATCCATATGAAACGATTTATTCTCGGTATTTTTGCTGTCGTTTTACCAACACTCCAGGCGAATGCAGTGCAATTAACCCAAGCTGACTGCAATTATGCAATTGAGAAACTTAAATCCTTTAACGCTGATGCTAATGCCAATCCCGGTAAAAGAACCACCTTTGAAGAAAAAGCAACATATGCCTATGCCGAGGCATGCGAAAGCGCTGGATTAGTAACAATCTATGGATATTTACGAGAAGCCCCGGAAGCATCACCAGAAGTCACAAAATTTTGTCAGCAAAATGCGAAAACCAGCGGCGAGGCCGAACGCTGCCTAGCAACCGGGAAACTGGATGATTAATTACAGATAGCAAAAAACCCGCCATCGAGCGGGTTTTAATGTGTTCATGTTCTGCTTGTCGCCTCGCGGTACAGCTTACGAAGCATATATGAATTTAAGCAGTTTCCGCGCAAGCCCGCAAGCGAAATTTGCTGCTATCTGTACCGAAAGCATCACATAATGGTACATAAAGCATATATTCTGCCGTATGTAGCCAAACATCAATACGGCTTTCACAGGTTCTCAGGCACCATTCAGGGTGTTTATCGTTCAATTCCCGCGCTAGTTTCTTTTTACTTTTCCCTTTTCCATCATAACGCTCGTGTAATAACTCAATTAGAGCCGGGTGATCAGCTAAAACTGTCCCCACGACGCGATCGATAATCAGAGCCTCAGCATCAGTACAGTGAGCCAGATGACTCTTTTTATTCCCGGTCATCATTTCGCGAAGAAACATTTCCAACTCAGGTTTGCTTATTCCTGCCTTCTTCATCCTGCGCAGTGCTTCATTAATAGCTGTCTTTGTTATTTTTTTATTTACCAATAACTGGTTGAACATATTCCCGACTCGTCCGCCGCCGATATATGACCACCGCCCCCACATTTTTAAGCGGCCCTGGACCATCATACTTTCGAGAGTATTCAGGCGGATCATTTCCCCTGCCTTACCTATATTTGTTGGGTAAATCATATAAAGCCCTCTTCTCTCCAGATTTGTTGAGTACGCAACACACCCTCGGCATGCATCAGCCGAAGTTCATCACGGGTAAATTCTTTTGTTTTGGTTCGACCATCGATCAGGTCATGGCATGCGCTACAGGCGATCGCCCCCTGCATATCATCGGGTTTACAGGCCGTGCCGCAGGTTCCGGCAAGCCGGTAATGTGCCAGTACGCTGGTTTCCGGGTTGAAATTGCAGATTCCTGGTATACGCACAGTACATTCACGCCCGCGCGCTTGTTTTGTGAGATCAACTTTTTTCACGCTGCAACCTCCCTTGAGAGGCACAGTTCAGGGAGGTTGGCACGTACAAGCGCTTCAGCAAATTGCGGCGGCACAGCGTTACCACAACGCGCCACTTGTTTATCTTTTGCGTAGCGGTTGCCGTCTGCGTCCCGATCGATCACATACCACTCAGGAAAACCCTGGGCGAGATATAGCTCATGTGGTTGCAGCATGCGCATACCGATATCAACGATCCGGTATGTGATCCCATCGATATCCACAAGCCCGGTACACTCTTCGCCACAGTATTCGCGCAGGAACGCCAAAGTCTGCTGCGCGCGCTGTTCGTCGTAGTGCTCAACTGCCAGAGTGGTTTTCACCTCCCCAATATGCTGGCCTCCGGCGGTAATCGTTGGCACCGGCTGATCCATTTTTTGACCGTCTTTGCAGAACCCTCGCAAATGCACAAGATGAGAAGTCACTACAGCATGATGATCAACCGTCGTAACTGAGTGAGTCGGCTCATCCAGCCCGACGCCCGGCCCCGTATAATTGCCGCCGTAGTGTTTCGCCAGAAATGCGCTGGCCACGGCGAACTTGTTACCACCAGCGGTTACTGTCCCTAACGGTTTTTCGATCTGGAGAACGCGAGGTTCCTGACCCGGCCTTTCCCCGTATCCCATCTGGATCAGTGTCGATGTAACAAGTTGCGATTTACCGCCGCCACCAGCGGTAATAGTCGCGCTCGGCTCATCTGCGCGGTGGCCGGTGCTGGCGCCAAACTGTCTGGCGATAACCGGCGCAACGACACATGCCCGGGATTGTTTCAGTATAGTGTGAGCTGGTTTATCCAGCGGGCGCGGCTTAGCCTGGTACTCACTGCCGCCGTTACCAGCCAGGAACGGAGTCAGCGCAGCTTCAACGATACCAAGCGCATGACCATTCCCGCCCGGGCGCGCCGACGTGCCAGCGGTTACAGTCGGTACTGGTTCGGTGACTTCCTGCCCGGTTGCGCCGGTACGGAACTTCGTCAGATGCGGTACTGCGATGGCGTAACCAGGAGTTTTCGTGATCGTCTGTAGCGGTTCGCCCAACGCCTGCCCCCGGAAACAGTCATAATGCGTTTTGGTGCTGGTGTGGTTGCACTTCACGATAAACGGCGACGCACTGTCGATAACAAATCGCTGGATGCCGCGCGCGATGCGCTTAAGGGTATTTTCTGCCAGCGGCTTTTTGCGTTCGAAAATTGACGGGCACGGGATTGACCAGTCAATGCACTCAGCAGCAGTACGCCACGGCGCCAGCTTACCAGCCTGGACAGCCGGTGATTTCGGGTCGCCATGTGTTGGCTCAGGCCACACAATCGGTTTTCCGTCACAACGCATAACCATAAAAAAGCGTTTTCTGATTGTCGGTGTACCGTAATCACAGGCGCGTAACTCACGATACTCTACGGCATAGCCCAGCCCTTTAACCAACCGCGCAGCAGCATCGCTGTCGATAGATATTTCAAGAAATTCGCAGCACTCCGCCAGTGCCGGGTGATCAGCCCGGATGCCAGTAGTCAGCATGCCGATGAACGCCTGGAAAGTTTCACCAGCACGAGCCGGATCGGGGCGCATTTCACCAGCAAGCAGCGGTCCCCACGTTTTAAACTCTTCGACGTTTTCCAGCTTCATTACCCGGGGTTTAACTTCCAGCGCCCAGCGAAGTACAATCCAGGCTAACCCGCGAATCGCTTTTTCGACAGGCTTTGCACCCTTCGCTTTTGAAAAGTGGCGGCAATCCGGCGAGAACCACGCCAGAGCCACAGGGAGACCACCAGTAGCTATTTTGGGCTTAACATCAAAAACTGATTCGCAATAATGCAACGTCCTCGGGTGATTTACTGTATGCATCGCGATAGCATGTGGATCGTGGTTGATCGCAATGTCTACCGGACGACCCGTTGCTAACTCTATTCCTGTGCTCGCACCACCACCGCCAGCAAAATTATCAACAATTATTTCGCGCATGGTTCGCCCTCCATAGCATCAGCAAGGATAGATATTTCGTGAATAATGGTTTCTTCTGGGGTATCAACCAGCCACAGACGGTTAATATGTGCTCTGAGTTTTTCGGCATTCTGATTATCTATTGCCGCATTGCCGACTGCTGTCAGAAACAGATTCCGCACTTCATTAGGCCATTTAGTCACGCGGCAAACTCCAGTAGCTGCATGGCTACGTTTTCGGCTTCTTTTTGGGATGCAAATTTGCGGAAAAGAATTACGTTCCAGAGGACATTGAAAACGGCTTTGTACACTTCGTGAAATTCGGCCTCGCTCATATTCGCAAAGCTGATAGAACGAGCTTCCCGGCGGCGGGTATTGTCCGGTAAAACGAACTCGTCATAGAAACCGGCTTCTATCGTCGCCCACTTCCTGAAAGCCTCGAACGATTTAACCACGGCGTGACCGTTCGCGCGCCGCTGCGCTGTGAGCTCTGCATAAGCAATTTCGGTTTCAATGAGAATGTCGTCGTTAGCAACGATGGAGATCAGGTAACGAACATAACCTGTAAGATACTGCTTTTCGGCAGGGGTGATCGTCCCGCCCGTCGGCGTCCAGTATTCGAACCCAAGATTGAGGAGCGCGAAAAAGCGCTTATGGAAAAGATAATTTCTGGCCTGCTTAACATCACAGTTAAGCCACGCGCCAGTTTTCACACGTTGCAAAAGTTCACTGGCCTCGGGCGTAGCCGTGGTCAGTGTCGTTGATGAGGTTTTTATCAGTTGAATCTGTGCCATCGGTTGTTCTCCGTGGCACAGTGTTACTCAGCAGGTTGTTCAGACCTGTTCGTTGATTATAACTGATGTTACTCTGCTTCTGATACTTTCAAACCAGCTTTTTTTCGTGCTTCTTCCAGAGCTCGCAATGACGTTACGAACTCATCTTTGCGCAGCGCAAATCCCCGTTCAGCCTTGCCCTTAACAAAATAAATAAGCACCGGGCCAGTTAATGCCGGTAGTCCAGGGATCAAATCATCTGGAATATGCATGGGATGCCCCTACGGTGGTCCTACACCCAACAATGACAACAGGAGTAGTAATTTTCAGATAGCTGGCGGCTGCACCCGTCAACAAAAAAGGATTACTCAATAAAACCAGTCGTCGGCGCTTTCCCAGGTCTCTTGCAGGATCTCTTCAATACGTTTTTTATCATCGTCGGCGCCACCGATAATACTGAGGCCATCGGAACCAGCGCGCCGGATTATCAGATTGCAGTCATCAAAGTTCCGCTCCAGCCGACGGAGTAGCTCCTGTTCCAGAGCCGGTACTGCGCCATCAGGCAATTTTTTAGTACGGTCGATTGTCACTTCGATTTTCATTGCTCATCCCTCCCCACGTATTAATTGTCGTGTTCTTCGTATTCAGGCAGCGTTTCATCATCAGTTGATGACTCGCGCTTGCCTGTAATCTGGGGGGGTGTAGCGTCAGGACGCAGATAATTCTCTCTGACCTGCTGCTCAATGTCGGCCAGCAGCACAGGATTTTGTTTCAACCACTCGATCGTATTGTCGCGCCCTTGTCCAAGACGTTCACCACCGTAGCTGAACCATGCGCCAGCCTTCGTAATGATTTTGCACCCTTCAGCCAGGGTTAATATCTCATCAATCCGGGAAATACCTTCGCCATACATGATGCGGAATTCAGCCTGTCTGAACGGCGGCGCCACCTTGTTTTTGACCACCTTAACTCGGGTTTCGCTACCAATAACATCTGTGTCTTTATTTTTTACCTGACCAATTCTCCGCACATCCATTCGCACAGATGCGTAGAATTTCAGGGCATTACCGCCAGTTGTCGTCTCCGGGTTACCGAACATCACACCAATTTTCATGCGGATCTGATTAATAAAAATAACAATGGCTTTACTGTTGTTGATGTTCCCTTTCAGCTTGCGCATTGCCTGGCTCATCATGCGAGCGTGCAACCCCATATGAGAGTCACCAATTTCACCCTCAATCTCAGCCTTAGGCGTGAGCGCCGCAACAGAATCCACAACAATGATATTCACAGCACCGGAACGCACCAGCGCATCGGTAATTTCCAGCGCCTGTTCACCAGTATCAGGCTGTGAAACCAGCAGGCTATCAATATCAACGCCAAGTTTTTTGGCGTATACAGGATCCAGTGCATGTTCAGCATCAATAAAAGCGCACTGAAGCCCCTGTTTTTGGGCGCTGGCAATGGCTGATAATGCAACTGTTGTTTTACCGGACGACTCCGGGCCATAAATTTCTACAATACGCCCCGTCGGAAGTCCGCCGCCCAACGCAATATCCAGAGTCAGGGAACCAGAGGAGATAGTTTCTACGTTCAGATCGCTCTCAGCGCCCAGACGCATAATCGCCCCTTTACCAAATGTTTTTTCAATCTGCGCAATAGCAGATGTCAGCGCTTTCTCTTTTTCTTCCTTTGATGCTGGTTTTGACTTATCGGAAAGAGCAGTTTTTTTCTTATCAACGGCCATAGCGTGATCTCCTCATTTCGCAAAATAACTGTATAAATAAACATACTGTATATAAAAACAGTACACCTAAAATATAAAATGATCAACCTGCATAGAGCACTTTTTGCAAAAGTCAGTTACCTGTTTCTCATGGTTTTTTTTCGACAGGCATAAAAAAACCCGCCAGCGGCGGGTTAGTAGTGTGGGCGCGTTGAGGCTGCAAAAACGAGAAAAGAGTGGCGGGGATTTCTCCCCGCCGGTGCTCTTAACGTTGTTCAACTTCGTAGGCTAAATACGCAGAAAGCTCTGTGTTCCCCTGTTTGATGTGCAGCTCGCAAAGCGAACCGCGAACCATCCAGACAAACGCCAGGACGGTGATACAAACCACCACCAGACAATACACATAGCTCCTGCGCATATAGCTTCCTCAGTTGATTTTTTTCTGTTAAGAAGCTAATCTTCAGTTGTTCAAGCATCAGATTGGCCTCAGTCGATTTATAGTCGATTGGGGCTTTTCTCTATCTGCCTTTGGTGTTCATGCCCGAGACAGATAGCCTCAAGCACCCGCAGCAATATTACTTTTCATCACTATGATTTTCCATATTTTTTATAGTGACGATATCCTGCACAGACCAAGCAAACGACTTTTTCAATAAAAATAGCGATTACCATAAACACGACAAGCACCGGCCAGAATATTGCAAACCAGATCGCTTCTCGCGGATTTCTGGGGAGATCACACACAACATCACGCTTCAAAGAATAAAAATACATTGCAACAAATCCCAGAACGTAGACAACCAAACAGATTGCGTAGGTCATTTGATCCTTCTTTTACGTTTACAGCATCCAGCAGATGCGAACAAAGCGTTAATATATAACTCGCTGTTTTGGCGGATTTTACTATCTTTCCGATGTTCTTTCAGCTTTTTCTGATACACAAAATACCCGAATCACTCTTCGTCATTTCTGCGGTGCAGCTGCGAGCAAGCGCTTAGCATCAATACTACCCTGTGCCTCAAGTTCACCGTCCGCTTCAAGTCCATTTTCCAGATATTCAATAACGTCGCTAACCCACTGCTGCAAACCATTCTGGAATACCGGCGCGGCGGTGTAGAGAGGCTGATGCTTCCAGCCACACGCCATTGCATCCTGAGTGTTTTCTTCATCGGCCGGATCGGTTAGTGAAACGCTCTGCTTATCAAGCCGTTCGTTTGTCCATAACCACGCCATTGGCTCCGCCTTCCTCCCTGCTAACAATTCATCAATCGCTTTCACAGCGTCAGCGATGATGTAATCCATACTTCCGCCGTTTGAGTATTTGAGATTGCGATGTAACACGTCGCGAACGTGAGTAAGGCGCTCGGTCGTAAGCGGGCCGTTGGCCGGATGATTTTTGCCGAGGCCTGTTAGTTTGTTATTGGTCATAGTGGTCATGCCGCGCTTCCTTCTGTCTTGTTTACGATTACGCCGTCATAAACCTCTTTGAGGTGGCCACGTAAATCCATTCGACGCAGAGCGCTAAACATGTAGTCGCACTCGGCCTGTTTATTAGCCTTGAATGGCTTGCTCTCTTTGTTTACCCAGAGGCCATTGCCCGGCCAGCCGTGAACCTTTTTTACCCGGCCTTTGACAACGTGGAGTAACCCCCATCCAGCAGGCAAGTCTTCAACATTCACTATTCCCGGCTCGCTAATCATAAAGCGCCAATCGCCCATACCCTTCTCTGGTTCAATCCGAAAAGGTTTCTTGCGGTCTGCCAACAGGTCAGAACGGGAACACTTAGCCTCAATCAGGCAGCTGGCGCCATTGCGAAATCCGATTGCGTCAGCCTGCTCGCCGTAAGGTGTCCATGCGCGGAACCGGTCATGGAAAGCAACCTTGAAACCATTGTTTTGCAGAAACCGATAGGCAATCTGGCAAAGTTCGTCGTGTGTCATTGCCATCACTCCCCCTTACCGATGCCAGCGGCGCTAAGTTTGGTATTCACGTCGCCTTCAAAAATAGGCAGCACACCAATCGCCGCAGCCCAGTTTTTAGCTAACTCAGGGTCTGATGTCTCATCGGTGTAATCTGACGCCCGCCACCCAATCAGCCGTTTCTGACCAGAAGACTCAGCAATCCGTTTCTCTGCGTCCTCAGCTCGGATTCTTGCCTGTATCAATTCGCTCTGGAGCGTTTCGACATCCCTTGCACGTTTAGTGGATAACTTGGCAATGCGCCTGTCTTTGGCTTCCAGCTCATCCAGCATCGCCAGCGCAGTTGCCGGGGTAAAATGCTTCATGAAATCATTCAGCGCATTGATTCGTTGCTCGAACGGCATAACCGGAGCTTCGCCAGCGATTTTTGTTTTCTCTGCGATATCACGCAGCGCCTGTTTGTCTGTCATGCTGCACCGCCTTCAACTCGTTTAAACTCAATCACCCAAACCCACGGATTAGCCCACCAGCCACCTTCTCCATAAATAAAATTCCAGAGAGTAGCGAAAGATCCGCGCGCACTGAGCTGGAACTGCGTCCACTCGTTTGGTTGGTAGTGCTTCCAGTAACCACCACGCAGTTTCTTCACCCCTTCTGCCTGCGCATCTTCTTCACTAATGTCGTTAAGCCGCTCCACCCGCACGCTGGTGATTTCCAACGTGATGCGGCTGGCCCAACGAGGCATATGGATCGACGGTCGCCAGCCATGACGGAGGTTATCGTCAAGATCACAGTATTCAGGTTTGGCACCACCATCGGCGGCATATTCGCAGTATTGCGGCGTTTCGAACTTTTCATGATGGGCTCGGTATTCCTCGAATAATTCCTCAGAAACAAGCGGCCCCTGAAACGTCTCACGCACCCACAGGCAATCACCTGGCTGACCGAACGGGCAAACAATGTTGTATTTCTTATGCGGATATTGTTTTTGCAAATCAAGCAGGTCAGCAGTTGACGAATTAACTGGGCGCCGCGTCTGCGTTTTCCGACCTTCAAGAATGGCGCGCACCATTTCATCATTAAAAATCATTCCGCGTTCTTTGCTCATTGTGCGATCCCCTTACTGATATCGGTAAGCAAAAATAAACTGTCGTTTTTATGCTCATCGCAAGCCCAAAAAACCTCGTCATCACCGCGAAAAATGTTCACTTGTACCGTGGTTTTATATTTTGCAACCGCACCACATTTGCATTTTGCGCTGCTATTTTTTTTCTTTTTTAAAACACCGCCGATTTTCGGATAAGTCATTTGTTGGCCTCCTGGCGTTCAATCGTTACCTGCTGGTTTAACTTGATAATTTTCACTGATTCCGCTCCTTAGCGATTATTTAACTAACCGGAGGTGGCTAACGTTATTGCGATAGCTGCCCCAGTCGAAATTTACCCACATGCCAGAATCCATTTTCAGGCGGTCAACAACACGCTCCCCTAATGTTCTGGCTAATTCGTCATAGTTCAGATTTGTCAGCACCCCGACCGGCTTCATGGATGCCAGGCGGCGATCGATAATCTGATTCAGGATTATTTTTTCGTGCTGGGAGTCCTTCTGGATCCCGACTTCATCCAGAACCAACAAATCGACATGGCCCAGCTCATCAAGCAGAGCTGCTTCCGATTGCCCCCCGTCGTAACACGCCCGAACGCGCAGCATCAGATCGGCAACCGTAACAATCAGAACGGAGTGATCCCGTTGGAGTAAGTAATTCCCGATTGCTGCCGCCAGATGATTTTTCCCGGTGCCCGGATTTCCACTGAATACAAAACTGGTAAATCCAGAACCGAAATTCATGGCGTAACTTTTTGCAAGGCTCAGTGCGCGGCGCTGCGAATCGCCAGTTACTTCGTAATTTTTGAATGTGCAGTTCCGGTGCAGATTCTGTATGCCAGATCGCCCCAGGATCTTTTCTGCACGCGCTTTCTGGTTCAGTTTGTCCACCTCAGCAGAGCGTTTACGCCCTTCTTCCTGCTGCCAGTTCCGCCATTCTTCGGCGGTAGTAAACTTTGGCTGAACGCCTGCCGGAATAATCCGTTTCAGTCGTTCCAGCGCGCCGCCAACTGCTGAAATGTCTTTCATGCTTACCCCCTGAAACCATCAGGAACTTTTTTGTCTGGCTGCGAGATGACGTTCACGTCTCTTGCTGGTGCAGCCCTGCCCGATTGCCAGCCACGCGGTTTGTCCTGGCTGTTCTGCAACCACGTTGTGATAAATCGTTTAATTCCACGCGGCGTTTTTCTTTTGGCCGGATTGCTGTTTAACCAGCCGCGCATGTTGCGGAATTCCTGTTCAATGTTGATTCCGGGATACAGGGCCGCTTGTTCGCTCATGTAGTTTTCAGTCACGTCGAAAAAACTTTTTCCGTCTGAAAGTGGAAGCGAGATAAAAACGGGTTCTGGTTCCTGGTGCTGATTTTCATCAGCGCCGGGGATTAGGTTTTTATCCTGATCCTGATCTTGTTCCTGATCCTGTTCCTGATCTTGGCTTCCTAGCCCCTCCGAAGCTCCTTCATGTATCTCTGTATTTCCGCGCTTTGTTGTCATGTGGAAATCACCCTGATAACGGTCGAAAAATGCAGGCAGAAAGGGGTTCTCAGGCAATGATCCATATTCATTACGCACGCCAGCGCAGCGGTTATCACCCGGCTTTAAAGAACGCCCAACCTGGTAAGCAGCCATTTCATGCACCCAAACCATCTCTGTATGCTCGTCATAGCTACAAAACCCCGCTTTGATGGCGCTTTGAAGCCCCTTCGATGCCCCTTCAAAGCCCAGCCCCGTTTCATGAGCCAGGTACAACACTGGTAGGTAATACAAGCCGAGCATGTTCGCGTGAGGTGAAGTCATCAGATAAAACGCAACGACTTGCGCCTCCGCTCCAGCTTTCCTCAGCTCCCGGCCTGTTTTCCCCAACCAAAATTGAGGTGATACTGTTGCGTAATCACGCATAACTTCCCCGATAAACTTCGTGCGTTTCGCCGCACAGCAGCCGCTCAACAGCAGCTTTAATAGCCAGGAACGCGGCGATCGCTTCGTTAATTGCCTGAATTACTAATGCTGGCGCCGCGCCGAGGTTCACGGCGTTAATCGCCTCGATCCCCTCTTTAGCTGCCACCGCCGCCAGAAAGACCGGATCGCCCGGATATTCCAGTCGCGCACGACGTTCTGTCGGTAGTGCTGCCAGGGCTGCGGCTTTCAGACCTTCGGCCTGCGGCGCATATCTCGGGCCATCGAATCCACGGAAGATCCGTTTAACTCGCTGCGTTGCGTTATTCAGTCCCTTCGCGGTGCTGGTTACTGGCAGAATGTCGCCGCCACCCGTTAAGTGATATTGCTCAGCAACGGCCAGGCCAACGGCCTTCCAGCCAGCATCAAGCGCCCATGCTTCCAGTTCTGCGGCAACAGCATCAATCGGAGGACTGATTTTCATGATTCAGTTCTCCAGATCGCTTTGCTTTAGCATGGCGAATATAAATTTCAGGGTCGTATTGCAGGGCACCGCCGGAATCAAGCTGCAAACGAGCAGCGTTTTTCTCCGGTACGAGTTCACCCCATTGAGAAACAGCAGACGGATCAACACCAGCTGCGCGCGCAACCTTGACCCTAGTTCCGTAGAATTTGATGACTTCAGATTTCAACATTACTTGCACCTTATCATGAGTTTTCTCAAGTTTAAGCAGGCAAGGAATCTCAAGTCAAGAAATATTAAGATAACTCAATGAGTGAGATAACTTTAGGTCAAAGAATTAGACAGAGACGCAAGCAGATCGGCTTAAGTCAGAATGAGTTAAGTAAAACAGCTGGCGTTTCTGAATCTTCCGTTTCGCTGTGGGAAAGTGATAACACTGCCCCGCGTGGCGCGAATCTGCACAAACTAGCCTCGGCGTTACAGTGTTCACCAACATGGCTACTTTTTGGTGATACCGACCAGACTCCAGAAGAACCACGCCCTACTGATACCGCATCCGTGCTAAAAGAAGATGAGCAAGAACTTCTTCGTCTTTATCGGGCATTGCCTGAATCAGAACAGATCACCCAAATTGAAGGAATGAAAGCGCGTGTTGAGAATTTTAACCGCCTGTTCAATGAACTTCTTGAAGCCAGAAAGCGTAATAACCAGCCCTAACAAACCTTCGAAATAAAATTTAATCTCTTCACATTCAATGTGTTGCGTTTTCTCACGCCACAAATATTGAGTTTTCTCATAATTTCTCTTGACCTTGCAACATGAGAAAACTAAAGTTACCCCATCAACAGCAATCACAGCACAGTGATTACTCAGAAAAATGTTCCGTTAGCCGCGTTAAGGCCACGATGGGAGAAAGCTTATGAGCGCTAAACCTGTAACCTGGAAAACAACCACTGCCGATTTTACTTACGACCCCGAGAGGGGTTGCGTGTACCGGGCAATTTTTGGACAAGCATCCCACTGGTTTTGTGGTGCTCTACCCCGCCACCTTGAGACCGTCGAAGAAGTAAAGCAGGCGATCCGCGTAAAAATGCTGGCGGAGGCATTATGAAACATCAGCATTACGGCACAGAGGAAGTAATTCGCGGATGTGTTCGTGCAGGTATGATGGTTTTATATAAAAACCAAATATGGAAAGCATCAGCGAATCGCGGCGGAAAACTTTATTTAAATAACATGAGGGAAAGCACCCTAACTAAAGATATCTGGATAACCATTCTTCTGGATGGTCGCGGAGACGCATTAATTAACTAAGCATAGAAACAATTTTATTTATGCCCTAACGGGCAGGGTATTTATCAACCTAAAATCAGGAGCATCGTATGTTAAAAGTTAAAGTGGTATCTGTAAAAATTAATCTGGAACTACTCACTAATGAGTTTGCATCATTTGATTGCGGTGAAAACTTATCAGGGGTAATTCACTCACCTTCTGAGAACGGCCCATACACCGTTTTTCTTGATGGCGGATATCTGCTGGGTAAGTTTCATAATGAAAATGAAGCGGTGAAAAACATTTCGTTTCTTCGTATGCAAATCGAAGATGCCCGCGAAGTTTCCGGTATGGATTACCCCGCTTATAAACGTACTTTCTCAGAAGGTGCTAACTCACGCGTACATTGATTGTTACCGCCCCGGAAACGGGGCGTTAAAAGGTACTGAATAATGCCAGCTTATTTAATTCAAGACCAAATAAAGGAACGGCAGGACAAAGAGGATAACGCAGCTCTTACGCGCGACGAGTGGATAGATAAACGAGCCGCAGAGATAAAAGCTGAATATCCAACCGAACCAGCCTATTTCGCTTCGACTCATTTATCTAACGATATTCGAATGGGGCTTCAATCTTCAAAAACTATAGAAGCTTATAACGACTTTATAACAGTCGCTGCATATGACCGTGCAGAACAAGAATGGGAAAACCGTTTTTCCTGGCTACTGAATGACAGTTTTAATTAAGGAGTAAATTATGTCTGAACAGAAAATTTTCATTGCTGGTTATATTCCTGATGATAAATCAGTTGAGGAGTTTGGCGCTCGCCGTGTTGCAACTGCATTCAATGCAAAAGATATGAAACACGCGAGAGCAAAAGCTTCATTCCTGTTTCTGGAAGAATATCCAGGCTCACAGGATGCAGCATATAAAATCCTCATTTGCGAAGATACTCCCGATGTTCCATGCCGCCCTGTTCGTGGCGTGTGGGATGACGAATTTCTTTATAAAAACGACTGGCCGGAAGATATCGGCCATCCCGTATTACGCAAGAGTGAACCTGAACCAGTTGATTTCGATTCGTTATCTAAAGTAATGCAAAACGCGGTGCTCGTTAAATTCGACACAACTGAAGTCACAAAAGATATGCTCCCTGCCGCACTGAAATTAACGCAGGATGAAGAAGGCACATTCGAAGGTCATATTGTTGAAGCAATCAACAAAACACCTGAGATTAACGCTATGTACCCTGAGCGTAAGCTGTACGCTATCGGATGGGTTAAGCACAAATGCTCACAAAATAAAAAATGGCCTGAAATTAAAGCCGAACTGTTCGCATGGAAAAAGCGCCAGGATTCCAAGAGGAAGGAAACCGGCCCGTCAAAATCCATTGTCGAAATTGCAAGAGAAAAGGCAGCAAACCAGACCATTCAGCAGATAGAAGAAAAAGCGAAAGTTGGTAGCGGTGATCCTGACCGTTTCGACACTGTTGTTGCGCTGCTCGTTATGGGGCTTGATCCCGAAACCGCCAATGCGACACAGGTAAAACACGCAAAACACATAAAAGAATCGCGTGATCCTGCGTGGCGCGCATGGCGTACAACGCTTATCGGTATTCCGGGGATTTACCTGTTTCCTGAAAGCGAGCTGTACGCCCTCACCCTGGACGGAATGAAAGATCTGTCCCTGATCAAAGATGATGATGCCCGCCGTGCGTATGTACGGGAACATTTTGCGGGTCACGAACTGTTACCTGATTACCTGCCGGACGGTGAAGAAAATGAAAGCGAAGCACAGGAACCACAGAATGCGGATGAATTGGCTGATGATCCGTCTGAATCAGATCCAGTGGAGCAGGAACAATCTACTGAGCAGCCTCAGGAAGGCAAGGAAGTAGTAACCGAACGTCAGGGGCCGTTTTATTTCCTGTTCCCGGACGGTGAAAAGGTTGGTCGTGCAAACAAACTGCCCGGCCTGAACAAAGCGCTTTCCGATGGCTGCACTGAAATCAGCCAGGAAGAGTATCAGGCACGTAAGAACGGCACGTACAAAGCACCCCAGGAGAACGTAGAGCCACGTCACGAACAACCTGAGGTTAAAAGCCACGGCAATGGGATCTACTCCGTTGATTCCCTGATGGCTGAGCAGCCGAAAAATGAAGATCATCAGGATACATCCCCCTCAAATGAGGGGGAAAAAACGGAAAATGACACCGAAGAAACTCTACCGCGTCAACCTTCTGCTGATTTCCAGAGTGTTGGTGACAGCCTGGAGAAAGAGCTGTCGGAGAAGCCTGCTACAGCGCAGGACAACCTCAATATCTGGCGCAACGTTATGCGTACAGATCCGCGCTTCACGAAGGAACTGAGCGGCACAGGGTTTGAAGGAACCAGTATTAACGCTGAATACATGGTTATGCGCGCAACAGAGTTATTTGGCCCGATCGGAAGCCGCTGGGGTTTTGAAATTCTGGAAGATCGCATGCTCCCCGGCGCCCCACTCAGTGAAGCGATCTACGAAGATAAGAAATTTATTTGCAACCGCATGCTGCGCGATGCCGATGGAACCCTGCTGTTTGAGCAAAATCACAGCATTAAAATCCGTCTCTGGTATCAGACCGAAACCGATGAGGGAAGTGTTTATTCCTATGGCGCCACGCCGTACCTGTACAGAACCAAACACGGCCTCAAGTGTGACGGCGAAGCGCAGAAAAAATCACTGACCGATGCGATCAAAAAAGGCCTTTCACTGCTCGGCTTCAGCGCCGACGTGTGGCTCGGTCTCTATGACCAGCCAGAATACCAGGAAGAGAACCGCACAGAGTTCGCAATTAAAAACGCTTCGGATAAAGCCGGTGACACCATTCGTTTACGTAAAGAGCTTGATGAACGAATCGAGAGAAACCTCGAAATCATTCGCTCAGCAGTTACAACGAATGAAGCAAAAGGCGTTTACAGCACAATCACTCGTGAAGTGGATGTGTACCGCAAAGATGCCCAGGCAAAAGCAGATAACGAATTTGATGCATATCTGAAAAAGCGTCTACTGGTTCTGCACCGTGCCGTAGAGCAGAAAGTCAGCGAGCTGGAGAACGTTACAAAACAGGAGCAATCGGCATGAGACAGTTAATGGCTGATTACCTGAAATACGTGCGCAGGGTTGAACAGAATGGAAGAAATCTAATCACCTTCAAATGCCCTGATTGCAGACGTGTCATAAAAACCCTGCCAGCCCCTGCTGGGGAGATCTGGGACACAATTTCAACCTGTCCGCATTGCGAGCGGTCATTTGTAAAGATAACGAACGGAAACAATGTAGAGGCAACAATTATATGATCCAGAATAATACCGCTATTTCTATCGCCGCAAACATGACAAAGCTTCTCGCTTTAGTTGAGAACGGTGAATTTACCTCCGAAGATATCGCCGACACTCTTGAAGATGTGGAAATGCAACTCGGTGATAAGTTCGACGGAATTATGTCTCTGGTGCGAAACATTGAAGGCCAGGCAAACACTTTAGCGGAAGAAGTTAAACGCCTCAGTGACCGTAAAAAATCATTTGAAAACCAGGCTAAAAACCTTAAAGCGTATATTCTCCAGTGCCTACAAGCGGCGCAACTTAAGAACTTCAAGACCGAGCGCAACACCCTGACAGTGCGCAAAGGTTCAGTATCAGTAGTGATCGATAACGTTGATCAATTGCCGGATGAGTTAGTGGACATTGCTACTGTTGTTGCTCCTGATAAGAAAAAAATCAAAGAAGCTATTGAATCCGGCAAAGAAATTAAAGGCGCACATTTAGAAATTGGTGCGGAGTCATTACAGGTTCGGTAATTTGGAGGTGGCCCTTCGGGGCCATTAATGGCTATGAAACTTTCAAAAAAAGAAATCATCACTAATTTCGTATATCACAACCCCCGTTCCCCCCTTTCTGTTATTACCGAAATATCAGGCATGGGAAATAACAGTAGTTGCAGTAACTTACTAAGCAAATTGATCGGTGAAGGAAAAGTTATTCGACAAAGAGAAGGTAAAATAAGCCTGTTCAGCGCCGCGCCGGGTTATTCCCCGACGATTATTCCTGATGCCCCTCCGCCGAAGTGCAGTTATGACGAAATAAAAGATCTGGAAGAGAAAATAGCTCAACTTGAACAACGCGGGTTATTTCGTCGCGCCCAGACGTTACTAACTGAGCTTGTCGCGATGCAAAACACAGCTACCGGAGTAGCGCTGATCGCCCAGCGTCGTAACGCATGCGTCAGAAAGCTGAGAGCCAGGCCGTAAACAGTCAGCACAGCTATCAACGCGGCGTGTCCATTTAAGTGATTTATGAAAATCAGTTTTAAACGGGCTGTATATCGATAATGCAGCCTGTCATGAGGTAACGAGATGTCATACGTAACTCTGACCACCTGGGCAGCGAAGATTTATCCCGACAATCCCCCGGCGCGAGTGACCCTCAGACGCTGGGCGAGGAACGGAAACATCTACCCGCCCCCCGAGCTTCATGGGCGTGAATACCGCGTTAACCCGGAAGCGTTTTATATCAAGCCCAACAAAGCGGGAAAAGTGCTGCAACAGCACCATCCCAACGGGCGAACTGGTAAAAAAAGTGCGTTGCTGGAGCAGTTAATAAATGAGTCAAAAAAGATACGACGCTAATCTACCCAAGAACCTCACCTATCGTAAAAATGACAGAGCGTTTTACTGGCGTAATCCGCTGACTAAAAAAGAAATTGTGTTGGGGCAAATTTCCCGCAGGGATGCGGTCGCACAGGCGATCGAGGCCAACAACTTCATCGCGCAGAATTACACCCCTGTTGCGCTGATTGAAAAACTTAAAGGTCTGGACTCGCTTACTGTCACAAAGTGGATCGAGCGCTATGAGGTACTGTTACAGCGTCGCAATCTGTCGGCGAACACATACAAGATCCGTGGCAACCAGTTAGCGACTATACGGGACAAAATGGGCGGAATGCTCCTGGCGGAAGTGACCACAAAGCATATTGCTACGTTTCTGGAAACGTGGATTGAAGGAGGGAAGAATACTATGGCGGGAGCAATGCGATCTGTCTTATCAGATATGTTCAGGGAGGCGGTTGTTGAGGGGCATATAACACAGAATCCGGTTGAGCCAACCCGCGCGCCCAAAATCGAGGTTGCGCGTGATCGTCTGAGACTGGACGTGTATAGAAAAATTCGTGCAGCAGCAGAGAAACTGCCGACATGGTTTCCTCTGGCTATGGATCTCGCGTTGATCACTGGTCAGCGTCGCGAAGATGTTTCCTGCATGCGATTCAGTAATATTATTGATGACCGTCTATATGTAAAACAGATCAAAACAGGGATGAAAATAGCGTTACCGTTGTCGCTCAGTCTCCCATCCGTCGGCCTGCGCCTCGGAACGGTGGTCGATCGCTGCCGACTTGTGAGCAGGACTGACTATCTGATCAGCGCAGGGGTCAGGAAGAACAGCCCGGACGGGAGTATTCACCCTGACAGCCTGACGAAAAAGTTTGTCGCTGCCAGGAAATTAACTGACATTGCATTCAGCGAAAACCCGCCGCCGTTTCATGAAATCCGCAGCTTGTCCGGGCGACTGTACAAAGATGCCTACGGCGAAGATTTCGCCCAGAAGCTGCTGGGGCATACATCAGAGAACACAACAAAAATGTATCTCGATGAGCGTGATGAAAAGGCGTATATGATGCTCTGATTTTCAGTTTAAAAAATGTTAAATCTAATTTTGTTGTGGTATAAGGGAAAAAGACCGGATACGGAAATTCGAGGAAATTTCGAGGGATTTCGAGGGAAGATACATAAGCCTTTGATTTTAAAGGAAAATAAAAAGAGACCGAATACGATTCCTGTATTCGGTCCAGGGAAATGGCTCTTGGGAGAGAGCCGTGCGCTAAAAGTTGGCATTAATGCAGGCTAAGTCGCCTTGCCCTTTAAGAATAGATGACGACGCCAGGTTTTCCAGTCCACGACGAAAGTGGCCGGTAAAAAACGACCGTTGTCAGCCGCAACAACGAAAAAACCGCAAGTTCCTCTGCATGAGGCTTGCGGTTTTTTATTGGAAATCAGAAAGATACTTCTGGTAATTAGCAGAGCTTTTCCGCGCGTTCAATAAACGGTGCAAGGCTCATTTTTTCACCCGGTTTTGCCGGATCGTCAATCTGAATGACGGTGATAGCCTGCGCGTTGGTTTTGCCGCTTGCAACTTGCTGCTCTGCGACATCGTTCAGCGGGTATTGCACCAGCGTGCTCGGGTTGATGACATACAGGGCATGGCCCGGTCGGCAGGTCAGCATCACCTCTTCGCGGTTAAACGCCCACTTGTCTTTGCCCACTTCAAAGCGGCTCACGGTGATAACCTGAGGCGCCGCCAGCGCAGCGCCTGAACTTGCCAACAATAGCAGAGAGAGAATCATTTTTTTCATGAGTTTTGCCAGTCCATCAGAAGGGTTCCAGGGTTGCGAACAGGCTGACAATCGCCAGCACAACGGCTCCAATTCCCCATTCAATCTGAGTCATCCAGATAAACCAGAGATTCGCGCGGCGATTTTCCTGCCGCATACGTGGTACGAGAACATACCGGTTCGTTAGCGCAATTGCCACCATTAGCAGGACAAGGACACATTTTAACAAAAGAAACTGCCCGTACGCGGTATGCCAGGGGGCGGAAAACCCCGTAATAAAAAGCACATTTGCGATGCCGGTGCACAATACGCCCGCGACAAACAGATGACCATAGCGGGAGAAACGCATCATTGTTTCGATGGCCTGTTGTCGCCAGCGACCTTGCGCCATGCGCATACAGTAGATAACCGGCAGCAGGCCGCCAAACCAGGCCGCAGCGCACACCAGATGAGTCGCATGGTTAATCTGCTGTACCGCGCCCACCACGCCATCATTCAGCGTGGCGTGGCCAACGCCTGCCAGTAACGTAAACTGGGCAATCATCAGGATGAACAGCAGACGCGGTAAATTTCTCGGCACAACCAGCGTCATGACCAACGTGACAAGCGCGAGAATAATCTGCCACAGCCATACGCCGCCAAATTGAGTCTGTAAAACCGCGCCCCATATCGAAACCGAGATCACGTCCTGCCAGCCCGCCCCCATTAGTCCACCCTGGATCGCCAGCATCAGCGTCGCGCTGACAAAGCTCCACACGGCAGCGTGCTGTTGCAGGCGCAGAAAGCGGCGAGTCATCAGGCGACGAACAGAAACCGGCGCCAGCCACGCGCCATATAACGCGCAGCCAAACACCAGCATCATGGCGCTAAAATGGATAAAGCGAAGCGCTACCCAGGTAAACGTCAGCATGATTACTTCACGCTAAAGGTGTATTGCCCTTTTGTCTTATGACCGTCAACCGACACCACATGCCAGTTAACCGTATAGGTTCCGGGATTAAGCGTCTGATCCAGAGGAATAATGAGCTGTTTCGCATCCTGCTCATTGCGCTTCGCAGGCCGCGTTTTGATGCTTTCCTGCTTTGGCCCGGTCAGCGTCGCCCCGCTGAAGCCAGGCTCAATGCCTTCGGAGAAATTCAGCGTCAATGCCTGCGGCGCGGCAGTCACCTCAGCGTCAGCCGCCGGGTATTGATGCGTCAGATGCGCATGTGCCCAGGCCGCAGGCGCCGCCAGCGTTGAGGCGAGGAAAAGGAGAGCATAGCGCAAAGAAGGTGCAGTAGAAGCCATATCAATTATTCCTTTTTGTTATGTCTGATTTACAGAGAATAACCTTCTATAATGGTCGAGTCGAGAATCATCATTTCCGGCTTGCCATTGAGGCGCACTCTTAGTAACTTTTGCGCGCCATTGATGATAAGGAGAAGCGTATGCAAACGAACCTGGCTCAACTTGAACAAGCTGACATGGATAAGATTAACGTTGACCTGGCCGCAGCCGGTGTGGCGTTTAAAGAGCGTTACAATATGCCCGTCGTGGCAGAAGTCGTTGAGCGTGAACAGCCAGAACACCTGCGCGAATGGTTTCGTGAACGTCTGATTGCCCACCGTCTGGCGTCGGTTTCCCTGTCACGCTTACCTTACGAACCGAAAGTTAAATAAACTTATATAGCGTTACACTTCCTTACACATGAGTTGCTACAGTATAAGTACATTCTTAAACTAAGATTTAAGGATGATTGTAGACACTATGAAAAGGAAATCATTATGTCACACTGGAAAATCGCGGCGGCGCAGTATGAACCACCTCGCGCCACGCTGGCAGAACATGTCGCGCACCATCTGCAATTTGTTGAGATTGCTGCCAGCCAGCAATGCGAACTCCTGGTATTCCCTTCCCTGTCGTTAACCGGATGCAACGATACGGCGCAGGCGCTCCCTGTCCCGCCCGATGAGTCCTTATTACAGCCGCTTGCTTATGCGGCATCCGCATACCGCATGACGATTATTGCCGGGCTGCCGGTTGAGCATAACGGCCAGTTAGTCAGAGGCATTGCCATTTTCGCCCCCTGGGTGACATCGCCGCTGATCTTTCATCAAAGCCACGGCGCCTGCGTGGCCCGCCACCGGAAAACGATAAGCGTGATGGATGAGCAGCCGGAAGGCATTGATATCGATCCCGCCTTTTCGTTATTCACCACCAGCCAGTGCGTCAGCGAACATGATTTATTTACCTCCACCTCCCGGCTGCAACGGTTTTCGCATCGCTTCGCCATTGCCGTGTTGATGGCAAACGCCGGAGGCAGCAGCGCGCTATGGGATGAAAGCGGCCAACTCATTGTCCGCGCGGACAGCGGTTCTCTGTTGTTAACAGGTCAGCATACGACACGGGGTTGGCAAGGCGATATCATTCCATTACGCTAGGTGTTTTCGGTCGGGAGCACCCCATGTTGCGAGTTATAGATACGGAAACCTGCGGACTACAGGGCGGGATTGTTGAGATTGCCTCTGTCGATGTGGTGGCGGGGAGAATTGTCAATCCAATGAGCCATCTGGTTCGTCCCGACCGCCCCATCAGTCCGCAGGCGATGGCGATTCACCGTATCAGTGAATCGATGGTTGCCGATAAACCCTGGATCGAAGATATCATTCCGCTCTATCACGGAAGCGAATGGTATGTCGCGCATAACGCCAGTTTCGACCGGCGTGTACTGCCAGAGATGCCGGGAGAGTGGATCTGTACCATGAAGCTGTCCCGCCGGTTATGGCCGGGGATCAAATACAGCAACATGGCGCTCTACAAATCCCGTAAGCTAAGCGTGCAAACACCGCCCGGCCTTCATCATCACCGCGCATTGTATGACTGCTACATCACGGCGGCATTGCTGATCGATATTATGAACACGTCAGGCTGGACGGCGGAACAAATGGTCGACATTACCGGACGCCCGGCTCTGTTAACGACATTTACGTTTGGCAAATATCGCGGCAAAGCCGTTTCTGAAGTCGCCGAGCGCGATCCGGGCTATCTGCGCTGGTTATTTAATAACCTTGACAACATGAGCCCGGAGCTGCGTTTAACGCTTAAACACTATCTGAGCGACGCCTGAGCGCCTGCCTGCCCTGGCAACGTGCCCTGAGCGAGGCCAATCAGAAAAGCGAATTCCAGCGCCACTCCCTCATACGCTTTAAAACGCCCGGACTTCCCGCCATGCCCGGAATCCATATCCGTACACAGCAACAGCAGGTGGTCATCCGTTTTCAGTTCGCGCAGTTTAGCGACCCATTTGGCGGGTTCCCAGTATTGCACCTGCGAATCATGTAACCCGGTGGTAACCAGAAGATGCGGATAGTCCTGCGCGGTGACGTTGTCGTACGGACTGTAGCTTTTCATATACGCGTAGTATTCCGCATCCTGCGGATTTCCCCACTCTTCGAACTCTCCCGTGGTTAAAGGGATAGATTCATCAAGCATTGTCGTCAGGACGTCAACAAACGGCACCTGCGCGATGACGCCATGAAAAAGTTCAGGACGTTCGTTAATCGCGACGCCCATCAACATGCCGCCCGCGCTGCCGCCCATGCCATAGCAAAATGAAGGCGAGCCGTAGCCCAGTTTCAGCAACGCGTCGCAGGCATCAAGATAGTCATTAAACGTATTTTTCTTTTTCAGAAACTTGCCGTCTTCATACCACTGATGACCTAACTCACCGCCGCCGCGAACATGCACGATGGCGTAAACAAACCCGCGATCCAGCAAACTTAACCGACTGCTGCTGAAATCAGCATCCATGCTGGCGCCATAGGAACCGTAGCCGTAGACAAGTAGTGGATTTTGCCCCTTACGGAAGTGTTTTCGATGGTAAACCAGCGAAACCGGAACCTCTACGCCATCCCGGGCGACAATCCACAGGTGCTCGCTCTGATAATTCGCAGCGTCAAATCCCGGCACATCCGTTTGTTTGAGCACGCGCCGCTCGCCGGTATCCATATCCAGCTCAAACAAGGTGTCCGGCGTCGTCATCGATGAATAACCATAACGCAAGCGGGACGTTTCCGGTTCAGGGTTATAGGCAAGCCAGGTGACGTAGGCCGGATCGTCGAACGCAATCCCCGTTACTTCACGCGTTTTACGGTTAATCTGCCGCAGGCTGGTCAAACCACGCTGGCGTTCTTCCACCACCAGCCAGTCGGTAAAAAGGGTAAACCCTTCCAGCATGATGCTCTCGCGCGGCGCAATCAGCTCTTCCCAGGCATTTTCATCACGTACCCGGCTGCGATACAGACCAAAGTTTTTTCCGTGGCGATTGGAACGCAGATAAAACTTATGCTGGTAATGATCGAGACTGTATTCATGATCTTTACGCCGTGGTAAAAACGAGAAGGGTTCCGCATCGGCCAGTTCAGCATCCAGCAACAACACTTCACTGGTGGTCGCACTGGCAAGATGGATCACCACATAATGCTGAGAGGTGGTTTTGTGCAAACTGACGTAAAAAGCGTCGTCCTTTTCTTCATAGACCAGTTGATCCTGCGTGGCCGGCGTACCCACGGTATGGCGCCATACCTGGTAAGGCAGCAACGTGGTGCTGTGTTTACGCACGTAGTAAAGCGTCAGCGAATCATTCGCCCAGACAAACTCTGGCGCCACGTTATCCAGCAGTTCCGGGTACCAGTTACCGCTTTCAAGATTACGAAAACGCAGCCCATACTGACGACGGGAAAGATAATCTTCCGCCAGCGCCATGATGGTGTTGTCCGGCGTAATGGCCATTCCACCGAGGGTATAAAACTCGCTGTGGGCCGCTCGCTGATTCGCATCCAGCAATAAATCCCACGCATCCGACTCTTCACTTCGCGCCAACTGGCGTTGGTAAATAGCATATTCACACCCTGGCTCATAAATCTGCCGGTAGCGATAACCATTTTTAACGTAAGGTGCGGAAACATCTCTGGGCGGAATGCGATCGATAATCTCTTTCAGCACGCGATCCTGTAACGCCTGCTGTGACGCCATGACCTGATGTCCATAGGCGTTTTCCTGATGCAGATAGTCAAGGACATCAGGCTGCGAGCGGGAGTCGTCTCGCAGCCAATAATAGTTATCGACACGGGTGTCGCCATGCAGCGTCATGGTGTGCGGAATACGGGTGGCTTTTGGTAGCATGTCTTTGTTCTTTTGTCTTTAAACACCCTATAAGGGTGGCAAAAGTCACGCACGATGCAAGCGAAACATGCTATGCAGGGGATTACGTTAGCCTGGCAGAGCCTGCTTTTGCTGTTGCAGATCCTGCTCGATGCCATCCCGCACATCCTGAGGAATTTTCAGCGCATCGCCCAACGCATTCAGATAACTGCGCTCCATAAAATGGTCGATATCAATGGCGGCACAGCTCAGGAAGTAAATTTCCAGCGCCTCTTCCTCATTACGGATGCCTTGCGCCAGACGCTGCGGATCGAGCGGCTGTTCAATCGCCTGTTCGATAAGCACACGTCCCTGCTCCTCCACCCCGGCTTCACGCAACTGGCGTTCGATGGCTGCACGCTCCTGGCTATCGATATGCCCGTCGCTTTTCGCCGCAAACACCAGGGCGAGGATCAACCGCTCGGTTCGTTGGTCCAGCGGCGTACTCTGCGCGCCGAATTGCGGCTCATCCTGATGCGCAGCACGTACCCTCTCTTTGTATTTGTTCCATAAGACGGTGCCTGCCACCGCGCCGCCGCCAACCAACAGGGCGCTGGTGCCATATTTAGTCAGTAACTTACGGGAAGATTTATTGGCGACCAGTAAACCGGCCAGACCGCCTAACGCGCCGGGAACCAGCAGTTTACTCAGCCCTTGCTCGCCTGAAGAAGATGCAGAGGCTCCGTTTTGCCCGAGAAGAGATTGTAATTGGTTTAGCCAGTTAGCCATTTTGCCCCTCAAATACAAACGATGAATCGTCAAAGCGTACTTGAGGGGGTGTCAGGAAGTGTCTAATTCAGCAAAAGATGCGCAAATTTGTCATTAGCGGGGCTGGTATTCCGCGGTTCCGGCTTTGCAATCAACCTTTACCAGATAATGAAGATCGGCACTTTTCCCGCGAACAGTCAGAGGAACCATCCAGTTACCCTCTTTGCCGGTAATATCCTGAGTGTTGACCCACACTACCGGATTCGCCTGTCCGACCTTTTTTTGGTCATCAGCCCAACGTACGATACGGTTTTGCTGATAATCGCGCTTTACGCTGGCGGCGATCCCATCAGCGTTCAGCCCTTCACAGGTCGGGAATTTCACCGATTTGCTGGCCGTATCGGCAGCGAAGACCGATACGCTGGCGGACAACAACAGCAGGCTCAACAGCGCTCCTCTTTTTTTATTCATACTTTTTCTCCTTATATCTCCTTCGTCTTTCAGGCTGCATGTTTGCAACGCGAAATCCACGGGCATAGCACAATGATTCAGGAAAAAGCATGGTACAAAACATCAGGAGCGCAAGTCAGACTCAGGCCGCTTGCGTGTCATCCTCCGTCGTCGCATCGCTTTTAACCACCTGCGGCGACGGCAATTTGCCGGTTTTCAGGATCGTGCTCAATACGTCTTTTTGTTCAGCCAGCCACAGAGAAAGCGCTTCTCGCTGTTCGTCTTCCATTGCTACCGGAGACTGCTCAAGCCATGTGTCGAGCAGGTCTGCCGTATCAAGCATTTTGTCATACGCATCGGCGTCCTTTTTGCTGGTAAACGACATTTTTTCCTCACCTTCCCGAATGACCACGTATTTAACTTCAACCGCCATTTTTGCAGCCTCTCAATAACCTGTAATTATGTACAGTATATTACTTTTCAGTAATGAAATCAACCTGGCAATAAAGACAGACGCAAACGTTTTCGTATATACTGCGCCCAGTTAAATCAGGGGATATATTTTATGACGTTATTAGGCACCGCGCTGCGTCCGGCGGCTACGCGCGTAATGTTATTGGGTTCAGGCGAACTGGGAAAAGAAGTGGCGATCGAATGCCAACGCCTGGGTGTGGAAGTTATCGCGGTGGATCGCTACCCGGATGCGCCAGCGATGCACGTCGCCCACCGTTCACACGTCATCAATATGCTGGATGGCGAAGCGCTGCGCCGCGTGGTTGAACACGAAAAGCCGCATTTCATTGTGCCGGAAATTGAAGCTATCGCGACGGACATGCTGGTAGAACTGGAGCAGGAAGGACTGAATGTGGTGCCTTGCGCCCGGGCGACGCAACTGACGATGAACCGTGAAGGCATCCGTCGTCTGGCGGCAGAAGAGCTGGCGTTGCCGACCTCTTCTTTCCGTTTTGCCGACAGCGAAGAACGCTTTCGCGAGGCGGTGGCGGAGATCGGTTTTCCCTGCATCGTGAAGCCGGTGATGAGTTCTTCCGGTAAAGGACAGAGTTTCATCCGCAGCGCCGACCAACTGTCGCAGGCATGGGAATATGCCCAACAGGGCGGCCGCGCTGGCGCAGGGCGCGTAATTGTCGAAGGCGTGGTTAAATTCGATTTTGAAATCACTCTGCTGACCGTCAGCGCCATAGACGGCGTCCATTTTTGTGCCCCTGTCGGCCATCGTCAGGAAGACGGCGATTATCGTGAATCCTGGCAACCGCAGCAGATGAGCGATCTGGCGCTGGCGCGCGCGCAGGAGATCGCCCGCAAGGTTGTTCTGGCGTTAGGCGGCTATGGGTTATTTGGCGTCGAGCTTTTTGTCTGCGGCGATGAAGTGGTTTTTAGCGAAGTCTCCCCGCGACCGCATGATACCGGCATGGTGACGTTGATTTCGCAAGATCTGTCAGAGTTTGCCCTGCACGTTCGCGCTTTCCTCGGCCTGCCCGTGGGCGAAATTCGTCAGTATGGCCCTGCCGCGTCCGCCGTTATTTTACCGACGCTCACCAGCCAGAATGTAACGTTTGATAATGTACAAGCGGCCGTCGGAGCGGGTTTACAGGTGCGGTTCTTCGGCAAGCCGGACATCGACGGAACTCGTCGGTTAGGCGTCGCGCTGGCGACAGCGGAACGCGTCGAAGAGGCCGTTGAGCGTGCAAAATACGCGGCGGCACAGGTGAAAGTCGCGGGGTAAAAAAATGCCGGATGGCGCTGCGCTTATCCGGCCTACAACCCTATAAAACGTAGGCCCGGTAAGCGTCAGCGCCACCGGGCATTTGAGCTTACTGTTTCGCGCCTTCTACCGCTTCGCGAGCCAGTTTCGTGATGCGATCGTAGTCCCCCGCTTCCAGCGCGTCAGCCGGAACCAGCCAGGAACCCCCGATACACAGAACGCTTTTCAGCGCCAGGTAGTCACGGTAGTTCGCCGGAGAGATACCGCCAGTCGGGCAAAAGCGTACCTGAGAGAACGGACCAGCGATCGCCTGCAACGCTTTGGTGCCGCCGTTAGCTTCCGCCGGGAAGAATTTGAACTCTTTCAGGCCGTAGTCCATACCCAGCATCAGTTCGGAAACAGTGCTGATACCTGGAATCAGCGGAATGGTGCCTTCGGTCGCCGCTTTCAGCAGAGGCTCCGTCAGGCCCGGGCTGATAGCAAACTGCGCGCCCGCTTCCGTCACTTCCGCCAGCTGTTGCGCGTTCAGAACCGTACCCGCACCGATGATCGCTTCCGGCACTTCTTTCGCGATAGCGCGGATGGCATCCATCGCACACGCGGTACGTAAAGTCACTTCCAGAACGCGCACACCGCCTGCAACCAGCGCTTTTGCCATCGGCACCGCGTGTTCCAGTTTGTTCACCACGATCACCGGTACAACCGGGCCTGTGGTCAGGATTGCTTCTGCACTTGTTTTCCAGTTTTTCATCAGAGTTTTCTCTCGCCTGAGTACAAAATTTGTCGTCTTAAAACGTCATACAGGTTGCGCCCTGCTCGGCGCCGGACAGTTTTTCACGCAACGCGCTGAACATCTCACGGCCTGTACCGATGCGCGATGCGCTCAGGTCAGGAATGTGAGGCTGGCGAGCAGCAAGTTCCGCATCATCAACCAGCAGCGTCAGTTCGCCTGTCTGTCCATTCACACGAATAATGTCGCCATCGCGTACTTTCGCCAGTAGCCCGCCATCATAGGCTTCCGGGGTTACATGGATTGCTGAAGGCACTTTACCTGAAGCACCGGAAAGCCGTCCATCGGTAACTAACGCAATTTTGAAACAACGGTCCAATAATACACCAAGTGGCGGCATGAGTTTATGTAATTCTGGCATTCCGTTCGCTTTTGGTCCCTGATGGCGCACAACCACCACGCAATCGCGGTCAAGCAGACCCGCTTCAAAAGCCGGTAAAACATCATGCTGACTTTCAAAAACAACCGCTGGCGCTTCAATAATTTGATTTTCAACCGGCACCGCAGACGTTTTCATGACCGCGCGGCCAAGGTTGCCGCTCAGCACTTTCGTTCCGCCGTGGTGGGAGAACGGCTTATCAAAGGTGGCAATCACATTGCTGTCCAGGGATTTCGCCACCCCTTCGCGCCAGTCCAGTTCGCCGTTGTTCAGCCACGGTTCGAAGGTATAGCGAGACAGACCAAAACCCGCCACGGTATTCACATCTTCATGCAGCAGTCCCGCATTCAGCAGTTCACGCATCAGTGCCGGTACGCCGCCTGCCGCCTGGAAGTGATTAATATCTGCCGGGCCATTCGGATACAGACGCGCCATCAACGGTACGATTTCCGACAGATCGGAGAAGTCATCCCAGTTAATCAGGATGCCTGCCGCCCGCGCCATCGCGACGAGGTGCATGGTGTGGTTGGTTGAACCGCCGGTTGCCAGCAGCGCCACAATGCCGTTCACGACCACTTTTTCATCAATCATCTTACCGATCGGCATCCATTCGTTGCCGTTACCGGTCAGGCGCGTCACCTGGCGCGCGGCGGCAGCGGTCAGCGCTTCACGCAACGGCGCGTCCGGGTGAACAAAGGATGAGCCGGGCAACTGCATCCCCATGAACTCCACCACCATCTGGTTGGTGTTGGCGGTGCCGTAGAACGTACAGGTGCCTGGCGCGTGGTAAGAGGCCGCCTCAGATTCCAGCAGCGCCATGCGATCGACCTTCCCTTCCGCATATAACTGGCGGATACGCACTTTTTCTTTATTAGGCAGACCACTTGCCATCGGGCCGGAAGGCACGAAAACAGACGGCAGGTGGCCAAATGACAGCGCCGCCATCGCCAGACCGGGGACGATTTTGTCACACACGCCAAGGAACAGCGCGCCATCAAACATATTGTGAGACAGCCCCACCGCCGCCGACATTGCTATCACTTCGCGGCTCAGCAGAGAAAGCTCCATACCGTCCTGCCCCTGCGTCACGCCATCACACATCGCAGGAACGCCGCCGGCGACCTGGCCTACCGCATTCGCGGAATGCAGCGCTTTGCGGATGATCTCTGGATAGTGCTCATACGGCTGATGAGCGGAAAGCATGTCGTTGTAAGAGGTGATGATCCCGATATTGTTACGCAACATGCTCTTCAGTGACGCTTTGTCGTCAGGCTGGCAGGCGGCAAAGCCGTGCGCCAGGTTACCGCATGCCAGCTGCGAGCGATGAACAGTGGATGTTCTCGCTTGTTCAATACGGGCGAGGTAGGCAGAACGTGTCTCACGCGAGCGTTCGACAATGCGTTTTGTTACGCGTAACAAATTTGGATTCATAGAGGCTCCTGAAATTTATTTGTCTGTGCCGCCGATTAACAAAGAGTTTCAGTAAGGTTAAATATTGCTGAATCGCTTGTTATATGGCGCACTGGGGCAAAATCACTTCCGGCAGTGTAATAAAAAAAGCCCCGCGGGTGAATCCACGCGAGGCTTAAAAGTGCAAAAATTGTTCTACAATCTGTGTTAGATCATGTTACCGGTAAAATAACACCTATGGGCTAGATGGAATTTTACTCAAACTCATTCCAGGAACGGCCATCACGGGTGATCATCGCCACCGAAGCGACCGGCCCCCAGGTCCCCGCCTGATACGGTTTTGGCGCATCATTATCCATTTCCCAGGCTTCAGTGATGGAGTCCACCCACTTCCAGGCCTCTTCAACTTCATCACGACGCACGAACAGCGCCTGAATACCGCGCATGGTTTCCAGCAACAGACGCTCGTAAGCATCCGCCAGATGCGTTTGATTGAAGGTTTCGGAGTAGCTCAGATCCAGCTTGGTGATCTGCAAATTGTGTTTGTGATCCAGACCCGGCACTTTGTTAAGCACCTGGATATCCACACCTTCATCAGGTTGCAGACGGATGGTCAGCTTGTTCTGCGGCAGATCCTGCCAGGACTCTTTGAACAGGTTCAACTCAGGCGTCTTGAAGTAGACGACAACCTCAGAGCATTTGGTCGGCAGACGTTTACCGGTGCGCAGGTAGAACGGTACGCCCGCCCAGCGCCAGTTGTCGATGTCCACGCGAATCGCCACAAAGGTCTCGGTGTTGCTGCTCTTGTTCGCTCCCTCTTCTTCGAGGTAGCCCGGCACTTTTTTGCCCTGAGCAAAACCGGTGGTGTATTGCCCGCGAACCGTTTTCTCGCGCACGTTCGAGCGATCGATGCGGCGCAGCGACTTCAGCACTTTCACTTTCTCATCGCGGATGCTGTCGGCCGTCAGATCGGACGGCGGCGACATCGCAATCATGCACAGAATTTGCAGCAGGTGGTTCTGGATCATGTCGCGCATCTGGCCCGCCTGGTCGAAGTAGCCCCAGCGACCTTCAATACCCACCTCTTCCGCAACGGTAATTTCCACATGATCAATCGTGCGGTTGTCCCAGTTATTCACGAACAGCGAGTTGGCAAAACGCAGCGCCAGCAGGTTAAGAACGGTCTCTTTGCCCAGATAGTGGTCGATACGGTAAACCTGGCACTCTTCAAAGTACTCGCCTACCTGATCGTTGATTTCACGCGAGGTCGCCAGCGAGGTGCCCAGCGGTTTTTCCATTACCACGCGAGCCGGTTTAGCGTTCAGCTTCGCTTCACCCAGACCTTTACAGATGGCGCCAAAGGTGCTCGGCGGCATCGCAAAATAGTTAATGGTGGTGCGCGATTTTTGATCCAGCATGGCCCCCAGGCGACCAAACGCCTCAGTGTCGTTAACGTCCAGATTGCAAAAATCCAGACGGCCGCTCAGGGTATCCCACAAGCCTTCATCAATCTTTTCTTTCATGAAGGTTTCGAGCGCTTCGCGAACCACTTTGGTATAGGCATCTTTGTCCCAGTCCGCGCGACCCACCCCGATAATACGGGTATCCGGGTTAATCTGACCGGCTTTCTCCAGTTGATACAGGGAAGGCAGCAATTTTCGGCGCGCCAGGTCGCCTTTCGCGCCGAAAATGACCAGGTCACATGCCTGGGCTGTTTGCGTTACCGCCATGTCATTCTCCTCAGTTAAATATCCCGGTGCTTTTGCCAGGGTATAGTTGTAATTTTATTACAATGCACTGTACTGCTTTTACGTGAATCCCGAAACTGTAAACGCTTATCCACCCGTGCGATTCGGGCGATCTTCGGTTTTCCCGCGGTAAATAGCCGTAAAACAGATAAAAAAATTGTCGTTTTCGTACATGTGACAGACAGCTAAAATCAGACACCGATCATGTAATGAAAAAAAACAACAACTATTCTATCCATTTTGCCCCCTTCCCGGATGCTCAGGGGTAATATCTAACAAAATCGCATCTCGATTTCTCACATCATTGAAATCGTTATTAACTGTGAGCTTTTCTACATCATGAATATGCTAGAAAAAATCCAGTCTCAACTGGAACATTTGAGCAAGTCAGAACGTAAAGTAGCCGATGTTATCGTTGCCTCCCCCGACCGCGCGATTCATTCAAGTATTGCTACGCTGGCCCAGGAAGCGAACGTCAGTGAGCCTACCGTGAACCGTTTTTGCCGCAGCATGGATACGCGCGGCTTCCCTGATTTTAAACTGCATCTGGCACAAAGTCTGGCGAATGGTACCCCTTATGTTAATCGCAATGTGGATGAAGATGACAGCGTTGAGTCCTATACGGGGAAAATCTTCGAGTCTGCGATGGCCAGTCTGGACCACGTTCGCCAGTCGCTGGATAAATCTGCGATAAACCGTGCCGTCGATTTGCTCACCCAGGCGAAGAAAATCGCCTTTTTTGGCCTGGGTTCCTCTGCGGCCGTGGCGCACGACGCCATGAACAAGTTTTTTCGCTTCAACGTGCCGGTGATCTACTCCGACGACATTGTCCTGCAACGTATGAGTTGTATGAATTGTAGCGATGATGACGTGGTCGTGCTCATTTCCCACACCGGCCGAACCAAAAGTCTGGTGGAACTGGCGCAGCTGGCGCGCGAAAACGATGCGATGGTGATTGCGCTAACCTCTGCCGGAACGCCGCTGGCACGAGAAGCAACGCTGGCAATTACCCTTGATGTGCCGGAAGATACTGACATTTATATGCCCATGATCTCTCGACTTGCTCAACTGACCGTGATAGATGTGCTGGCAACAGGATTTACTTTGCGTCGTGGGGCAAAATTCAGAGATAACTTGAAGCGTGTCAAGGAAGCGCTCAAGGAATCGCGTTTTGATAAAGAATTACTCATCAAGAGTAATGACAGCTAAAAGCAATAACAATGTTCTATCCTTTTCGTCATTCGGATACGTTCATTTTTAACCGTTAAGGTCTCAGAACGACCGGATCAATGTTCACGCAACACCAAGTTGTTTCAGTCAACGGAGTATTACATGTCCAGAAGGCTTCGCAGAACCAAAATCGTTACCACGTTAGGCCCGGCAACTGACCGCGATAACAACCTTGAAAAGATTATCGCTGCTGGCGCGAACGTCGTACGTATGAACTTCTCTCACGGCACGCCGGAAGATCACAAAGTGCGCGCGGATAAAGTTCGTGAGATTGCCGCCAAACTGGGGCGTCATGTGGCGATTCTGGGTGACCTCCAGGGGCCAAAAATTCGTGTATCCACCTTTAAAGAAGGCAAAGTTTTCCTCAATATTGGCGATAAATTCCTTCTTGATGCCAACCTGGGCAAAGGCGAAGGCGACAAAGATAAAGTCGGTATTGATTATAAAGGCCTGCCTGCTGACGTCGTGCCTGGCGACATCCTGCTGCTTGATGATGGTCGCGTACAGCTAAAAGTGCTGGAAGTTCAGGGCATGAAAGTCTTCACCGAAGTGACCGTCGGCGGCCCGCTCTCTAACAATAAAGGGATCAACAAGCTGGGCGGCGGTCTCTCCGCCGAAGCGCTGACCGAGAAAGATAAAGCGGATATCGTTACCGCAGCGCAGATCGGCGTGGATTATCTGGCTGTCTCCTTCCCGCGCTGCGGCGAAGATCTGAATTATGCGCGTCGCCTGGCGCGCGATGCAGGTTGCGACGCCAAAATCGTCGCGAAAGTAGAGCGCGCGGAAGCCGTCTGCGACCAGAACGCAATGGACGACATTATTCTTGCATCAGACGTGGTGATGGTTGCGCGTGGCGACCTCGGCGTTGAGATTGGCGATCCTGAACTGGTCGGGATTCAAAAAGCGCTGATTCGCCGCGCTCGTCAGTTGAATCGTGCGGTGATTACCGCCACGCAGATGATGGAATCGATGATCACCAACCCAATGCCGACCCGCGCGGAAGTGATGGACGTGGCGAACGCCGTGCTGGACGGCACCGACGCCGTCATGCTGTCGGCGGAAACGGCGGCAGGACAATACCCGGCAGAAACCGTTGCGGCAATGGCGCGCGTTTGCCTGGGCGCAGAAAAGATCCCGAGCATCAATGTCTCTAAACACCGTCTGGATGTCCAGTTCGACAACGTTGAAGAAGCGATCGCAATGTCCGCCATGTATGCGGCGAACCACCTGAAAGGGGTAACGGCGATTATCTCCATGACCGAATCCGGTCGTACGGCGCTGATGACTTCGCGTATCAGTTCCGGCCTGCCGATTTTCGCCATGTCCCGCCATGAACGCACGCTGAACCTGACCTCTCTTTACCGTGGCGTTACGCCGGTTCACTTTGACAGCGCGGCGGACGGCGTTGTCGCGGCAAGCGAAGCAGTTAACCTGCTGCGCGATAAAGGCTATCTGGTTTCGGGCGATCTGGTTATCGTGACCCAGGGCGACGTGATGAGCACCATCGGCTCCACCAATACCACGCGTATCCTGACCGTCGAGTAATCGTTGGTGATAAGCCTGATGGCGCTTCGCTTATCAGGCTTACAGGCCGGGTAACAAAAAAGCCTCTCTGACGAGAGGCTTTTTTTATTTGATGGGATACCACTCTTTGCGCTTATACGGCTGAATTTCACCCGGTTTGCGGGTTTTGAGCAGTTTCAGAATCCAGGTATATTGCTCAGGATGCGGTCTGACAAAAATTTCCACCTCTTCGTTCATCCGTCTGGCGATAGTGTGGTCATCCGCAGTCAGAAGATCGTCCATCGGCGGTCGCACCAGGATGGTCAGACGGTGCGTTTTACCATCATAAACCGGGAAAAGCGGCACCACGCGAGCACGACACACCTTCATTAACCGGCCAATGGCTGGCAGCGTCGCTTTGTAGGTTGCGAAGAAATCAACAAACTCACTGTGTTCCGGGCCATGATCCTGATCCGGCAGATAGTATCCCCAGTAGCCCTGACGGACAGACTGGATAAACGGCTTGATGCCATCATTGCGCGCATGCAGACGACCACCAAAACGACGACGGACCGTGTTCCAGACATAGTCAAATACCGGGTTACCCTGGTTATGGAACATCGCCGCCATTTTCTGCCCCTGGGACGCCATCAGCATCGCGGGAATATCCACGCCCCACCCGTGCGGCACCAGAAAGATCACCTTTTCATTATTCCGCCGCAGCTCATCAATGATCTCCAGCCCCTGCCAGTCGACGCGCTTTTGCAGTTTTTCAGGCCCACGAATCGCCAGTTCGGCCATCATGGTCATCGCCTGTGGTGCGGTCGCAAACATTCTGTCGACGATAGCTTCACGCTCTGCTTCGCTGTACTCAGGAAAACACAGAGATAAGTTGATCAGCGCGCGACGCCGGGCGCTTTTCCCCAGACGTCCGGCAAAACGTCCCAGCTTCGCCAGTAAAGGATCGCGAAACGACGCGGGCGTTAATGCAATACCCGCCATTGCGGCCACGCCCAGCCAGGCACCCCAATAGCGTGGATGACGAAAAGATTTCTCAAACTCAGGGATGTACTCAATGTTATTTTTTTTCGTTTCCATGCTTTTCCAGTGTTTGATGCCACGAAAAGTAAATCTGTTGATAGTGTAGCGGCGCGCTGTGCGCCACACAAAATAAAAAAGCCGGTACGCATCGCGTACCGGCTCCATAAGCATATTTATTAATCGAAGCGCAACTGCGGCAGGACTTCTTTGACCTGCGCCAGATAAGCACGGCGGTCAGAACCTGTCAGCCCTTCGGTACGCGGCAGTTTTGCCGTCAGCGGGTTAACAGCCTGCTGGTTAATCCAGACTTCATAGTGCAGATGCGGCCCGGTAGAACGCCCGGTATTGCCTGACAGCGCGATACGATCGCCACGTTTCACTTTTTGCCCAGGTTTCACCAGCAGCTTACGCAGGTGCATATAACGCGTGGTGTAAGTACGGCCGTGACGGATAGCGACATAATAACCTGCCGCGCCGCTGCGTTTCGCTACCACGACCTCACCGTCACCGACCGACAGCACGGGCGTACCTTGCGGCATCGCAAAATCGACGCCTTTATGCGGCGCAACGCGACCGGTCACCGGGTTCAGACGACGCGGATTAAAGTTTGACGAAATGCGGAACTGCTTCGCCGTCGGGAAGCGCAGGAATCCTTTCGCAAGCCCTGTGCCGTTTCGGTCATAGAACTTACCGTCTTCCGCGCGAATCGCGTAATAATCTTTTCCATCTGAACGCAGACGCACGCCCAGAAGCTGGCTCTGTTCACGCTTGCCATCCAGCATTTCACGCGACATCAACACAGAGAACTCATCGCCTTTTTTCAGCTTACGGAAGTCCATCTGCCACTGCATCGCTTTAATGACGGCGCTGACTTCTGCGCTGGTCAAACCGGCGTCTTTCGCACTGGCGACAAAGCTCCCGCCAACCGCGCCTTTCATCAGGCTATTGACCCAGTCGCCCTGCTGCATTTCGCTGCTCATTTTGAAACCCGTTCCGCTACGATCGTAGGTACGCGTTTCGCGGCGTGAGACTTCCCAGGTCAGGCGTTGCAAATCGCCGTCCGGCGTCAACGTCCAGGAGATCTGCTGGCCGATTTTCAGATTACGGAGTTCCTTATCCGCAGCGGCCAGTCGGCTGATATCGCCCATATCAATGCCATACTGATTCAAAATGCTGCTCAGCGTATCGCCGGTGGAGACAACATATTCATGCACGCCCACTTCGCCAGACGTTTTGTCGTCCAGCTCATCCTGTGGGATCGCTTCATCTTCCTGCGCAGCCTGATCAATCGGTTCGCTGGCTTCAGGCAGCAGCGAACGAATTTCACTCTTTTCCAGTTCGATGGTTTTGACGATGGGCGCAGAGTCAGGGTGGTAAACGTAAGGCCGCCATACCGCGACGGCCAGTGTCAGAACAGTAAGCGACCCCAGCATAACGCGGTGGGGTCGGGGCAGATTATTAAATGCCAGGGCGACAGAGCGGGCTATCTGTTGCACGTATTCACTTCCTCATTAATCTCCTTTCAGGCAGCTCGCATACTGGTTGGCTAATTGATTCAGAAACGCTGAATAGCTTGTTTTACCCAGTTTAATGTTCGTTCCGAGGGGATCCAACGTTCCCATTCGAACGGATGTCCCTCTCGCAACGGCTTCAACGACCGCTGGCCTGAACTGTGGCTCAGCAAAAACGCAGGTTGCTTTTTGCTCAACCAACTGTGTTCTTATTTCATGTAAACGCTGCGCACCAGGTTGAATCTCAGGGTTCACGGTAAAGTGACCAAGCGGAGTTAGCCCATAATGTTTTTCGTAGTAGCCGTAGGCGTCATGAAAAACGAAGTACCCTTTCCCCTTGAGCGGTGCGAGCTCGTTACCTACCTGCTTATCGGTTGCGGCTAATTGTGCCTCAAAATCCTTCAGGTTGGCGTCAAGTTTGGCTCGACTTTGCGGCATAAGTTCCACTAATTTTTCATGGATTGCAACCGCTGAAGCCCGCGCTATCTCTGGGGAAAGCCAAAGATGCATGTTGTAATCACCATGATGGTGATGTGCGTCACCTTTTTCACCGTGCTCATGCCCGTGATCGTGATCGTCATCGTCGTCATCAGCGCCTTTCATGAGTAGCGGTTTCACGTCGGCGAGCTGCGCAATCGTTACCTGTTTTCCGTCAGGAATGTTCTTTACTGACTTTTCCATGAACGCTTCCATCTCAGGGCCGATCCAGACAACTAAGTCCGCGCCCTGTAAGCGTTTTACGTCAGACGGACGCAGTGAATAATCATGCTCAGACGCCCCATCCGGCAATAAAACCTGGGTGTCCGTGACGCCATCGGCAATGGCGGAAGCGATGAAACCTAAGGGCTTGAGAGAGGCGACAACGGCGGCATTTGCGGCCTGTGTTGCACCACCCCATAGCGCAGCGGATAATGCTGCGAAAAGAAGCGTATTTTTATGTAACATAATGCGACTAATCATCGTAATGAATGTGAGAAATGTGATATTATAACATTCTATGACTTCTGCAAGCCTAAAATTGACATGACGACTTTGGTTTCACTGGAAAATGTTTCGGTCTCTTTCGGTCAACGCCGCGTCCTTTCTGACGTGTCGCTTGAACTCAGACCAGGAAAAATTTTGACGCTTCTCGGCCCAAACGGTGCCGGGAAGTCTACGCTGGTACGCGTAGTATTAGGGCTGGTAGCGCCTGATGAAGGGCTGATCAAGCGCAACGGGCAGTTGCGTATTGGCTACGTCCCGCAAAAACTGTATCTCGACACCACGCTGCCGCTGACGGTAAGCCGCTTTTTACGCTTACGCCCCGGTACGCAAAAAACCGACATTCTTCCGGCCCTGAAACGCGTTCAGGCCGGACACCTCATTGACGCCCCCATGCAAAAGCTGTCCGGCGGTGAAACCCAGCGCGTTTTGTTAGCCCGCGCGCTGCTGAATCAACCACAGCTGCTGGTGCTGGATGAGCCGACTCAGGGCGTGGATGTCAATGGTCAGGTCGCCCTGTACGATCTCATTGACCAGCTGCGGCGCGAGCTGGATTGCGCGGTGCTGATGGTCTCGCACGACCTGCACCTGGTGATGGCGAAAACGGATGAAGTGCTGTGTCTGAATCACCACATCTGTTGCTCCGGCACCCCTGAAATCGTTTCCATGCATCCTGAATTCATCTCTATGTTCGGGCCGCGCGGCGCAGAACAGTTGGGGATTTACCGTCATCATCATAATCATCGCCACGATTTACAAGGCCGTATCGTACTGCGCCGGGGAAATGGACACTCATGATTGAACTGTTATTGCCTGGCTGGTTAGCTGGGATCATGCTGGCCTGCGCCGCTGGCCCGCTGGGCTCGTTCGTGGTCTGGCGTCGAATGTCCTATTTTGGCGATACGCTGGCGCACGCCTCGCTGCTGGGGGTCGCTTTTGGGTTGCTGCTGGACATCAACCCGTTCTATGCGGTGATTGCCGTTACGCTGATGCTGGCAGCCGGTCTGGTGTGGCTGGAGAAACGCCCTCACCTCGCTATCGACACGCTTCTCGGCATTATGGCGCACAGTGCCCTGTCGTTAGGTCTTGTGGTCGTCAGCCTGATGTCCAACATTCGCGTGGACTTGATGGCTTATCTGTTTGGCGACCTGCTGGCCGTGACGCCGGAAGACCTGATTTTCATCGCCATCGGCGTGGTTATCGTGCTGGCGATCCTCTTCTGGCAGTGGCGTAATCTGCTGTCGATGACCATTAGCCCGGATCTGGCTTTTGTCGATGGCGTGAAGTTACAGCGCGTTAAGCTCCTGCTGATGCTGGTCACCGCATTGACTATCGGCGTGGCGATGAAGTTCGTTGGCGCGTTGATCATCACCTCATTGCTGATTATTCCTGCCGCCACGGCGCGTCGCTTTGCCCGCACCCCGGAGCAGATGGCGGGTGTCGCAGTAGGAATGGGTATGATAGCGGTTACAGGCGGTCTGACGTTTTCTGCGTTTTACGACACGCCGGCAGGCCCGTCAGTGGTGCTGTGTGCCGCGCTGCTGTTTATTTTCAGCATGATGAAGAAGCAGGCGAGCTAAGCGTGTTGTTTCCCGGTGGCGCTACGCTTACCGGGCCTACGGCAGGCCGGATAAGGCGCAGCCGCCATCCGGCCTAACTCACATAAGTTAAGGCATTTCCGGCGGCGTTATTCCAAAATGATTCCACGCCCGCACCGTCGCCATTCGCCCGCGCGGGGTTCGTTGCAAAAAGCCCTGCTGAATCAAATACGGTTCCAGTACGTCCTCAATCGTTTCACGCTCTTCGCCAATGGCTGCGGCCAGGTTATCGAGACCGACGGGGCCGCCAAAGAATTTATCAATTACGGCCAGCAGCAGCTTGCGGTCCATATAGTCAAACCCTTCCGCATCGACATTCAGCATATCCAGCGCCTGAGCGGCGATATCCGCAGAGATGGCGCCGTTATGTTTCACTTCGGCAAAATCACGTACGCGACGCAACAGGCGGTTGGCGATACGCGGCGTACCGCGAGCGCGGCGGGCAACCTCCAGCGCGCCTTCATCGCTCATTTCCAGCCCCATAAACCGCGCGCTGCGCCCGACGATGTGTTGCAGGTCAGGCACCTGATAAAACTCCAGCCGCTGAACAATACCGAAACGGTCACGCAGCGGCGACGTCAATGACCCGGCTCGCGTGGTGGCGCCAATCAGCGTAAAAGGCGGCAGATCGATTTTTATCGAACGCGCAGCAGGCCCTTCGCCAATCATAATGTCCAGCTGATAATCTTCCATCGCCGGATACAACACCTCTTCCACCACCGGTGATAAACGGTGGATCTCATCGATAAACAGCACATCATGAGGTTCAAGGTTGGTCAGCATCGCCGCCAGATCGCCCGCCTTTTCCAGCACCGGGCCAGACGTGGTGCGCAGGTTCACGCCCATTTCATTGGCGACAATATTAGCCAGCGTCGTTTTCCCCAGCCCCGGCGGGCCAAAGATCAGCAGGTGATCGAGCGCGTCGCCGCGCAGCTTTGCCGCCTGGATAAAGATCTCCATTTGCGAACGCACCTGAGGCTGACCAATGTACTCTTCCAGCAACTTCGGGCGAATGGCGCGATCGGCAACCTCTTCCACCTGGGTTCCACCTGCTGAAATCAGGCGATCTGCTTCTATCATCCTTTACCTCATAACGCGGCGCGGAGTGCTTCGCGAATCAATGTTTCACTGCTGGCGTCAGGGCGGGCAATTTTGCTCACCATGCGGCTGGCTTCCTGTGGTTTATAGCCCAGCGCCACCAGCGCAGCAACCGCTTCTTGCTCCGCATCATCCGTTGCCGGACTTGCCGGAGAGGTCAGCACCAGGTCGGCGGCCGGCGTAAAGAGGTCACCGTGCAGGCCTTTGAAGCGATCTTTCATTTCAACGATCAGGCGTTCTGCGGTTTTTTTACCAATACCCGGCAGTTTCACCAACGCGGCGGGCTCCTCGCGCTCAACGGCATTCACAAACTGCTGAGCCGACATCCCGGAGAGGATCGCCAGCGCGAGTTTCGGCCCAACGCCGTTCGTTTTGATCAGTTCTTTAAACAGGGTTCGCTCCTGTTTATTGTTAAACCCGTACAGCAATTGCGCATCTTCACGCACCACAAAATGGGTGAATACGGTCGCTTCTTTTCCAGATTCCGGGAGCTCATAAAAACAGGTCATCGGCATATGGACTTCATAGCCTACGCCGCCCACCTCAAGTAATACCAGCGGGGGTTGTTTTTCCAGAATAATGCCTCTGAGTCTGCCTATCACATTGCGCTCCTGCGTTGGGGCCGAAAAAGTAAAGTGGTATCATAAAAAAAGGCTGGATAGATATCCAGCCTCATTTGTCATTATCGTAGCCGCCCACGCGCCAGATTGAGCCGCGAGTCACTCATTTGCATCGCGTTCTGGCTAACGTGGCAGTGGGTGATGGCGATAGCCAGCGCATCCGCCGCATCCGCCTGGGGATTTGCCGGGAGTTTCAGCAACGTGCGCACCATGTGCTGTACCTGGCTTTTCTCGGCGCTGCCGATCCCGACAACGGTTTGCTTCACCTGACGGGCGGCATACTCAAACACCGGAAGATCCTGGTTTACCGCCGCGACAATCGCCACGCCGCGCGCCTGACCCAGCTTAAGCGCGGAGTCCGCGTTCTTCGCCATAAACACCTGTTCAATCGCGAAATAGTCCGGCTGGAACTGGGTGATGATTTCCGTCACGCCCGCATAAATCAGCTTCAGACGAGACGGTAAATCATCCACTTTCGTGCGGATACACCCGCTGCCCAGGTAAGTCAGTTGCCTGCCCACCTGACGAATCACGCCATAACCCGTGACGCGTGAACCCGGGTCGATACCGAGAATAATAGACATCACGCGCCTCCGATTAGAACGGAATTAAACCACGTCATTATAACGTAGCCGCAACCTCATCAGAGATCTCACCGTTATGGTAAACTTCCTGCACGTCGTCGCAGTCTTCCAGCATATCGATCAGACGCATCAGTTTCGGCGCGGTTTCCGCATCCATATCCGCTTTGGTGGACGGGAGCATGGACACTTCAGCGTTGTCCGCTTTCAGACCCGCAGCTTCCAGCGCGTCGCGCACTTTGCCCATCTCTTCCCATGCGGTGTAGACGTCAATCGCGCCGTCATCAAAGGTCACAACGTCTTCCGCACCGGCTTCCAGCGCAGCTTCCATGATGGTGTCTTCGTCACCCTGTTCGAAGGAGATCACCCCTTTTTTGCTGAACAGGTAAGCCACGGAACCGTCAGTACCCAGGTTGCCGCCGCATTTGCTGAAAGCGTGACGCACTTCCGCAACGGTACGGTTACGGTTGTCAGACAGGCACTCAACCATCACAGCCGTGCCGCCAGGACCGTAACCTTCATAGATGATGGTTTCCATGTTCGCATCATCATCGCCGCCGACGCCGCGCGCAATCGCACGATTCAGCGTGTCGCGGGTCATGTTGTTCGACAACGCTTTATCGACTGCCGCACGCAGACGCGGGTTAGCGTCCGGGTCGCCGCCGCCCAGTTTGGCCGCCGTCACCAGCTCACGAATGATTTTGGTGAAAATTTTACCGCGTTTAGCATCCTGCGCTGCTTTACGGTGTCTGGTGTTGGCCCATTTACTATGACCTGCCATAAATAATATCTCCAAAAAGCGCGCCTTCTCAGGCGACGTTAATTACAAACTCTTCAATCGCCTGCCGGTTACTCCACGACTTGGTTAACTGCGCGGCTTCATCCGCATTAACCCAACGATAGGTCAGATGTTCGGTGAACACGATCTCTCGTTCAGAGGGAAGTGCCAGGCAAAACCAGGATTCAGTATTACGCTCAATTCCCGGCGCGTAGCGATGACGTAAATGTGAAAAAATCTCAAATTCCACCGTGCGCTGACAGTCAATTAAGGTCAGTCGCTCTGCTGCAACATCTATTGTGACCTCTTCCTTTACTTCGCGCATAGCGGCTTGCGACGCGGTTTCGCCCTCTTCCAGACTGCCGGTAACCGACTGCCAGAAATCAGGATCGTCGCGTCGCTGTAACATCAGCACTCTCCCGGTGTCCTTTGCATAAATCACGACTAACACCGAGACAGGCTGTTTGTATGCCATATCAGTTATTCTCGGCCTTCTTAACGACATCAATACCCAGCTCAGCCAGCGCTGCCGGGTTCGCGAAACTTGGCGCTTCGGTCATCAGACAGGCAGCGGCAGTCGTTTTCGGGAAGGCGATAACGTCACGGATATTGTCGGTGCCGGTCAGCAGCATAGTCAGACGGTCCAGACCAAACGCCAGACCCGCATGCGGCGGCGTACCGTATTTCAGCGCATCCAGCAGGAAGCCGAATTTTTCGCGCTGTTCCTGCTCATTAATGCCCAGAATACCAAACACGGTCTGCTGCATGTCGCCACTGTGGATACGCACGGAACCACCACCGACTTCATAACCGTTGATCACCATATCATAGGCGTTAGCAACCGCGTTTTCCGGCGCGGCTTTCAGCTCGGCGGCGGTCAGGTCTTTCGGTGAGGTGAACGGATGGTGCATCGCCGTCAGGCCGCCTTCGCCGTCATCTTCAAACATCGGGAAGTCGATAACCCACAGCGGCGCCCATTTGGCTTCGTCGGTCAGGTTCAGATCTTTACCCACTTTCAGACGCAGCGCGCCCAGCGCATCGGCAACCACTTTTTTGTTGTCGGCGCCGAAGAAAATCATATCGCCGTCTTGTGCAGCGGTACGATCCAGAATCGCTTCCACGATTTCCGCATTCAGGAACTTCGCCACCGGGCTGTTGATGCCTTCCAGACCTTTCGCGCGTTCGGTGACTTTAATATAAGCCAGCCCTTTCGCGCCGTAGATCTTAATGAAATTGCCGTAGTCGTCGATCTGCTTACGGCTTAAGCTTGCGCCACCCGGCACGCGCAGGGCCGCTACGCGACCTTTCGGATCGTTAGCCGGGCCGGCAAAGACGGCGAACTCTACAGATTTCAGCAGGTCGGCAACGTCCACCAGTTCCATCGGGTTACGCAGGTCCGGTTTATCGGAACCGTAACGGCGTTCGGCTTCGGCGAAGGTCATGATCGGGAAGTCGCCCAGATCCACGCCTTTCACTTCCTGCCACAGATGGCGTACCAGCGCTTCCATCACTTCACGCACCTGCGGCGCAGTCATGAAGGAGGTCTCGACGTCGATCTGGGTAAATTCAGGCTGACGGTCAGCACGTAAATCTTCATCACGGAAGCATTTTACGATCTGATAGTAGCGGTCAAAACCGGACATCATCAGCAGCTGTTTGAACAACTGCGGAGACTGCGGCAGCGCGTAGAATTTACCTTTATGAACGCGCGAAGGCACCAGGTAGTCACGCGCGCCTTCCGGCGTCGCTTTGGTCAACATCGGGGTTTCGATGTCGAGGAAGCCGTGGTCGTCCATAAAACGACGCACCAGGCTGGTGATTTTGGCACGGGTTTTCAGGCGTTGAGCCATTTCCGGGCGACGCAGATCCAGATAACGGTATTTCAGACGCGCTTCTTCGGTATTGACGTGATTAGAGTCAAGCGGCAGAGAATCTGCACGGTTGATGATCGTCAAATCGGACGCCAGCACTTCGATTTCGCCCGTCGCCATGTCGGCGTTGACGTTTTTCTCGTCACGCGCACGCACGGTGCCGGTCACCTGGATACAGAACTCATTACGCAGTTCAGAAGCCAGCTTTAACGCATCCGCACGATCCGGATCAAAGAAGACCTGTACGATACCTTCGCGGTCGCGCATATCGATAAAGATCAGGCTACCAAGATCACGACGACGGTTGACCCAACCACACAGAGTCACCTGCTGCCCCACGTGGGACAGACGTAGCTGTCCGCAATATTCTGTACGCATGAGATATCCCTTAACTTAGCCGCTGGCGGATTGTTGCCTGCTTTACAGGCGACGTTGTCGCAGCTTTAGCTGAATGTCACAACTGAATGAAAAAAGGCGGCTATTATACTGGAAATTCTGCCGCACGATAAGTCCGATACTGACTGTACGCGTGTTTGCTACGCGGTTATTGCGTATTCTCACAAAAATTAACAATATTTGTCGTCACTTTCCTTCGGGAACGCGCTTAAGGTGTAGCGGAATCATCTATTTTACAGGAGTCATCATGCTGGAACTGAACGCCGCAACCACTGCCCTGGTCGTTATTGATTTACAGGAAGGGATCTTACCTTTCGCTGGCGGCCCCCATGCGGCAAGCGATGTTGTCGCCCGCGCAGCGAAACTGGCCGCAAAATGTCGGGCAAACGGCTCGCCGGTGGTGATGGTTCGCGTCGGCTGGTCCGACGATTATGCCGACGCGTTAAAGCAACCCGTCGATGCCCGGGCGCCAGCCAACGCGCTGCCGGAAAACTGGTGGCGTTACCCGGCGGCGCTCGGTAAAGGCGACAGTGACCTGGAAGTCACCAAGCGTCAATGGGGCGCGTTCTATGGCACCGATCTTGAGTTACAATTACGCCGCCGGGGAGTCGACACCATCGTGCTGTGCGGCATCTCCACCAATATCGGCGTAGAATCCACCGCGCGTAACGCCTGGGAGCTGGGTTTTGGTCTGGTGATCGCCGAAGATGCCTGTAGCGCCGCCAGCACGGAACAGCATCAAAGCAGCATGACACATATTTTTCCGCGTATCGCCAGAGTGCGCAGCGTGGAGGAGATCCTTAACGCGTTATGATCTACATCGGATTACCGCAATGGTCGCATCCTAAATGGGTGCGTCTGGGTATCACCAGTCTTGAAGAGTATGCCCGCCACTTTAACTGTGTGGAGGGCAACACCACCCTGTATGCGCTGCCGAAAGCAGAAATTGTCGAACGCTGGCATGCGCAAACAACGGACGATTTTCGCTTCTGCTTTAAGTTCCCCGCAACGATTTCGCATCAGGCCGCGCTGCGTAACTGCGACGATCTTGTGCAGGAATTTTTTACCCGCATGTCGCCGCTGGAAGCAAGAATTGGTCAGTACTGGCTGCAACTCCCCGCGACGTTTTCACCGCGCGACCTCCCTGCGCTCTGGCGCTTTCTTGACGCGTTGCCAAAGGCATTCACCTATGGCGTCGAAGTGCGCCATCCCGTGTTTTTCGCCAAAGGCGAGGAAGAACAACAGCTCAATCGCGGCCTGGTTGAACGCGAGGTGAATCGGGTGATCCTCGACAGCCGCCCGGTACATGCCGCGCATCCTCATAACCAGGCCATTCGCGAAGCGCAACGCAAAAAACCTAAAGTGCCGGTCCATGCCATCGTGACCGCGAAGCATCCGTTGATCAGGTTCATCGGCAGCGACAATATGGTGCAGAATCAGACATTTTTTGCCGACTGGCTGGCGAAACTCCCGCAGTGGGAAACGACCTCTACGCCGTATCTTTTTCTACACACGCCAGATATCGCGCAGGCTCCCGAGTTAGTGAATACATTATGGGGAGATTTACGCGCGGCCTTGCCCGGCATTGGAACCGCACCGTCTATTCCACAGCAATCTTCTCTTTTCTGAAATTGCCACCTATCATAGACAGTGCCATCAGGCATTTTAAAGGGAGTTTGTATGGTAAGCGCGCTATATACCGTATTAGGTGCGTTGTTGTTGATGAAGTTCTCTTTTGATGTTGTCCGACTAAGGATGCTGTATCGCGTTGCCTACGGTGACGGCGGTTTTAGCGAACTGCAAAGCGCCATCCGCATTCACGGTAATGCGGTGGAATATATTCCTATCGCTGTCGCGCTGCTGCTGTTTATGGAAATGAACGGCGCCGAAACATGGATGGTGCATATCTGCGGGATTATTTTAATCGCTGGTCGGCTGATGCATTATTACGGTTTCCACCACCGTCTGTTTCGCTGGCGGCGTTCCGGGATGAGTGCGACCTGGTGCGCCTTGTTGCTGATGGTGCTGGCGAATCTTTGGTATATGCCCTGGGAGTTGGTTTTCTCCTTGCATTAGCGCACAATACGCCACTTTATTTTTCCCGGATTTTTACGTTATGTCTCACCGCGACACGCTTTTTTCTGCGCCTATCGCCAGTCTGGGCGACTGGACCTTTGATGAACGGGTAGCTGAAGTCTTCCCGGATATGATCCAGCGCTCTGTTCCCGGCTACTCCAATATCATCTCCATGATTGGCATGCTGGCCGAACGCTTCGTACAACCCAATACGCAGGTCTACGATTTAGGCTGTTCACTGGGCGCTGCGACGCTCTCGGTGCGTCGTAATATTCATCATGCCAACTGTAAAATCATCGCCGTCGACAACTCCCCGGCGATGATTGAACGCTGCCGCCGTCATATCGACGCTTACAAAGCCCCGACCCCGGTTGAGATTGTGGAAGGCGATATTCGCGACATCAGCATCGAGAATGCCTCAATGGTGGTGCTGAATTTTACCCTGCAATTCCTTGAGCCGCTTGAGCGCCAGGCCTTGCTGGATAAGATTTATCAGGGTCTGAATCCGGGCGGCGCGCTGGTGCTGTCGGAAAAGTTCAGCTTTGAAGACACAACGGTTGGCGAATTGCTGTTCAATATGCACCATGACTTTAAACGCGCCAACGGCTACAGCGAACTGGAGATCAGCCAGAAGCGCAGTATGCTGGAAAACGTCATGCTGACCGACTCGGTTGAAACCCACAAAGCGCGTCTGCATCAGGCTGGTTTCGAGCATAGCGAACTGTGGTTCCAGTGCTTCAACTTTGGTTCGCTGGTGGCGCTGAAGTCCGGGGTGCCCGCATGATCGAGTTCGGTAACTTTTATCAGCTGATTGCCAAAAGCCCGCTTTCTCACTGGCTGGAAACCCTGCCTGCGCAAATCGCGACCTGGCAGCGCGATCAGCATGGTCTGTTTAAGCAGTGGTCGAACGCGGTGGAGTTCCTGCCGGAATTAACGCCGTACCGTCTGGATTTATTGCACAGCGTCACTGCCGAAAGCGAAACGCCGTTGAGCGAAGGCCAGCTTAAGCGTATCGACACCCTGCTGCGAAACCTGATGCCGTGGCGTAAAGGCCCGTTCTCTCTGTATGGCATCAATATTGATACCGAATGGCGTTCCGACTGGAAATGGGATCGCGTTTTGCCGCACCTGTCCGATCTGACCGGCCGCACCATTCTGGATGTCGGCTGCGGCAGCGGATATCACATGTGGCGCATGATTGGCGCGGGCGCGCATCTTGCCGTGGGAATCGACCCGACGCAGTTGTTCCTGTGTCAGTTTGAAGCGGTACGAAAATTGTTGGGCAACGACCAGCGCGCGCATCTGTTGCCGCTGGGTATTGAGCAGCTTCCGGCGCTGAATGCGTTTGATACCGTCTTTTCAATGGGCGTGCTTTACCACCGTCGTTCTCCGCTGGAACATCTCTGGCAGTTGAAAGATCAACTGGTGAAAGACGGCGAACTGGTGCTGGAAACCCTGGTGGTGGAAGGCGATGAAAACACCGTGCTGGTGCCAGGCGACCGCTATGCGCAGATGCGCAACGTCTACTTTATCCCTTCCGCGCTGGCGCTGAAAAACTGGCTGGAGAAATGTGGTTTTGTCGATGTGCGGATTGCCGATGTCTGCGTGACCTCCACCGAGGAGCAGCGTCGCACCGGGTGGATGGTCACCGAGTCGCTGGCTGATTTCCTCGATCCGAATGACCACAGTAAAACCGTCGAAGGTTACCCTGCCCCGCTGCGCGCGGTGCTAATTGCGCGCAAGCCGTAATTGATTGCCCGGTGGCACTACGCTTACCGGGCCTACAAACCCCGTAGGCCTGATAAGGCACAGCCGCCATCAGGCATAAAAAGCGCAAAAAAAGGCCCCTGTTGAAATGGCAGGGGCCTGGTACGAGCAAGCATCATATTGGGCGACATGATGCAACGGTAAAAATCAATTGGCCTGATGGCGCACAATGACTCCTTTCATTTCAGCAACCGCCGCCCCGTCTACCGCATAGCGCGAATACTCGTCCGCTTGTGCGTCAGTTGACATGGACAATCCATGATTGCGATAACGCATTGATGAGGCTTGCCACGCTCCAGCGGAGCTGTGCACTTCCTGCACCCCGGCATCAAGGAAACGTTGCAGATTCTCTGAACGTACCCCTGCTCCGGCCATAATGATTGGAGCATCACCCTGCGCAATAAGTTCCATAATTATTGGCAAACCGTGCACCGCATCTGATTTTTGCCCTGAAGTGAGCACTCTGGCGACACCCAAATCCGCGAGATTCTTCAGTGCATTGAATGGATTAGCGCACATATCAAACGCGCGATGAAAGGTGACGGCCAGCGGCCCGGCGGCGGCCATTATTTTCTCCATTCGCGCGAGATCCACATTGCCATCGACATCCAGCACGCCAGTAACCAGACCGGGAAATCCCAGTTCTCTGACGGTACGCACATCCTCAAGCATTGCGGCAAATTCACCATCGGTATAACAGAAGTCGCCGCCGCGAGGACGAATAATGGGATGCACCGCAATCGCAACATGCTGGCGAACCGTGCGCAGCACGCCCAACGACGGCGTCAGTCCCCCCTCTTTCGGCGCCGCGCACAATTCAATGCGATCCGCGCCATTTTGCTGCGCGGTGAGCGCACATTCCATGCTGTAACAACAGATCTCCAGTAACGCCATGTTCACTCCTTTTTAGCGTTTTCGCGCGTCACGTCAGTCGGCTGACTGTTCGCTTGCCACAATGGCCTCAATTGACCAGGGATGAAATTTAATGGTCACCTTGCCGTCGGTCACGGCCAGCGTCGGGTTCGGCAGACGCTCGCGCGCCCCTTTCGGCGAACTGGTTTTCACGACAATGCCCGGCTGGCTCAGCCCCTCGTCGGACAACAGCGCCAGCGCCCGCGCGTTCAGGCTCTCCGGCTCGCCCGGGAGGACAATTTCGATATGCTCCCAGCCTTCATGCGGGTAGCGTTTTTCACCCGGCCACGGCAATTCAACAATCGAAAACCGCCAGTGTTCGACGCAAACAGGCTCATGTAACTTAAACAGGCAGATCGGCCTGCCGTTGATGATATTTTCCGACAGCAGCGCGCCGCACTGTTCAAATCCGCGACGCCAGCGCTCAGCGGTCGCATTCTGGTGGCAGCGCAAAGAAATGTGATCGGCTTCAAGCGGTGCGAAATCCAGACCGAGGCGAGTGGAAAGTTCTCTGAACGCCAGAGTGAATCGCGGTAAATCTGCGGAAATATCATGCAGTTCGTCAATAGTCTGCCAGTTCGCCATAATCAAAACTCTTATCGGTGTACAAAGTCGCTAATTTACTCTGTTGTGCATCGCCAACCAACCGCTGATTTCTTTGAATATAAAATGAATGCTTATGCATAATTTTATTGCGCATATTTCCAGCGATACGGCGCGCGCGTAATGCTGACGCCAACGGGCATTTGCAGTATACTCCCGCCCTAAATTCTTAAACTGGCGCGGACTCAGTTAATCCGCGTCTTACACGTAAGGTATTCCGGTGAATATTCAGGCTCTTCTCTCAGAAAAAGTTAGTCAGGCCATGATTGTTGCAGGCGCGCCTGCAAATTGCGAACCGCAGGTTCGTCAGTCAGCAAAAGTACAGTTCGGCGACTATCAGGCCAACGGCATGATGGCAGTTGCTAAAAAACTGGGTATGGCGCCGCGACAACTTGCAGAGCAGGTGCTGACTCATCTGGATCTCAACGGCATCGCCAGCAAGGTTGAAATCGCAGGTCCTGGCTTTATCAATATTTTCCTCGACCCGGCATTTCTTGCTGAACATGTTCAACAGGCGCTGGCTTCTGAACGTCTGGGCGTGGCTAAGCCTGCGAAACAGACCGTGGTTATCGACTACTCCGCGCCTAACGTCGCGAAAGAGATGCATGTCGGCCACCTGCGCTCCACCATCATCGGCGATGCCGCCGTGCGCACGCTGGAGTTCCTCGGCCATCACGTTATCCGCGCTAACCACGTCGGCGACTGGGGAACACAGTTCGGTATGCTTATCGCCTGGCTGGAAAAACAGCAGCAGGAAAACGCAGGTGAAATGGCGCTGGCCGACCTCGAAGGTTTCTACCGTGATGCGAAAAAACATTACGATGAAGACGAAGCGTTCGCCGAGCGCGCACGTAACTACGTGGTGAAACTACAGGGCGGCGACCCGTACTTCCTCGACATGTGGCGCAAGCTGGTCGACATCACCATGACGCAGAACCAGATCACCTACAATCGCCTGAACGTTACGTTAACCCGTGACGATGTGATGGGTGAAAGCCTGTATAACCCGATGCTGCCTGGCATCGTCGCCGACCTGAAAGCTCAGGGCCTGGCGGTTGAAAGCGAAGGCGCAACCGTTGTTTTCCTTGATGAATATAAAAACAAGGAAGGCGAACCGATGGGCGTGATCATTCAGAAGAAAGATGGCGGCTATCTCTACACCACCACCGACATCGCCTGCGCGAAATACCGCTATGAAACGCTGCATGCGGATCGCGTGCTGTACTACATCGACTCCCGCCAGCATCAGCACCTGATGCAGGCATGGACCATCGTACGCAAAGCCGGTTACGTGCCGGATTCCGTGCCGCTGGAACACCATATGTTCGGCATGATGCTCGGTAAAGACGGCAAGCCGTTCAAAACCCGCGCGGGCGGTACGGTGAAGCTGGCCGATCTGCTGGATGAAGCGCTGGAACGCGCACGCCGTCTGGTGGCCGAGAAGAACCCGGATATGCCTGCCGACGAGTTGGAAAAACTGGCTAACGCGGTTGGTATCGGCGCGGTGAAATATGCGGATCTCTCCAAAAACCGCACTACTGACTACATCTTCGACTGGGACAACATGCTGGCGTTCGAAGGCAATACCGCGCCATATATGCAGTATGCCTATACCCGCGTGCTGTCCGTGTTCCGTAAAGCGGAGATTGACGAGAGCGCCCTGTCCAGCGCGCCGGTCGTTATCCGTGAAGATCGCGAAGCCCAGCTGGCTGCTCGCCTGTTGCAGTTTGAAGAAACGCTGACCGTAGTCGCGCGTGAAGGTACGCCGCATGTGATGTGCGCCTACCTGTATGACGTTGCCGGTTTGTTCTCTGGCTTCTACGAGCACTGCCCGATCCTCAGCGCGGAAAACGAAGAGGTTCGTAACAGCCGTCTGAAACTGGCGCAACTGACCGCGAAAACGCTGAAACTGGGTCTGGATACGCTGGGTATTGAGACCGTAGAACGGATGTAATCACATCGAGTGATGTGAAAACCCGCGCTATGTCGCGGGTTTTTTATTTTCCCGAATGACCGCCCTCGTAGGCCTGATAAGCGAAGCGCCATCAGGCGGTAAGGCGCACCTTGCCGGATGGCGGCGCAAACGCCTTATCCAGCCTACGAGAAACGGCTACGTTAACTGTAATTTGTAACGACTCACAAGGAATGACACATTTCCGTAGAGAGATGGAACATCTTTTGTCTGTCATGCCGGTGACGCCTCCGTATTATTAGGCGGCGAATTTATCGGGTGTGGACAATGACGTTTAAAGATTTTGCTGCGGAAGAAAAACTCTTTCTGAGACGCGTGATAGTGGCCTTTGGCCTGGTGGTTGTCTGCTTTGGCGTCCTGATTGTCAATCTCTACGATTTACAAATCCGTCAGCATCAGTATTACACAACCCGTTCAAACGAAAATGACATCAAAATGCTGCCCGTCGCCCCGACGCGCGGCATCATCTACGATCGCAACGGTATTCCGCTGGTGCGTAATATCACCTGGTATGATATTTCCGTCACCCCATACAAAATTGCCGACATGGACGCGCTGTTACGTCAGCTTACCCCTCTCGTGGATCTCACGCCTGATGATATTGCGGCCTTTCACCATGCGTTGAAATCAGGCAGCCGCTATCGCCCGGTGGTATTGAAAAACGCGCTGTCGGACGTCGAAATTGCCCGCTTTTCCGTTAACCAGTTCCATTTCAACGGCGTGACGATCAACAGTTATGAAGACCGTCAGTACCCCTACGGCGCGGAGCTGGCACATGTGCTCGGTTACGTGTCGAAGATTAACGACAGCGACCTGAAAGCGCTGGATGAAAAAGGTCTGGCTGAAAACTATGCCGCCGATCACAACATCGGTAAGCAGGGCATTGAACGCTATTACGAAAATGATCTGCACGGCAAAACGGGCTACCGGGAGGTCGAAGTGGATAACCACGGACGCATCGTGCGCCTGTTAAAAAATGTCCCGCCCGTTGCCGGCAAAGACATCCACCTGACGCTGGATTTACATCTACAGGAATATATAGAAAGCCTGCTTGCCGGTCAGCGCGCGGCAGTGCTGGTCGAAGATCCCCACGACGGTTCAGTGCTGGCGATGGTCTCCACGCCCAGCTATGACCCAAACCCGTTTGTGAAGGGCATCAGCCATCAGGACTATGGCAGGTTACTGTATGATAAAGATCTGCCGTTGATTAACCGCGTCACCCAGGGGCTGTACCCGCCCGCCTCCACGGTGAAACCTTATATCGCGATGTCTGCGCTGTTAAACGGCGTTATCACGCCGCAAACCACCTTCTTCGGCGCGCCGACCTGGACGCTCCCCGGCACGCAACGCCATTACCGCGACTGGAAAAAAACCGGCCACGGTATGCTGGATGTCACCAAAGCGATTGAAGAATCCGCCGACACCTTTTTCTATCAGGTTGCCTGGATGATGGGGATCGATCGCATTAACACCATGCTCGGTCAATTTGGTTACGGTAAGCCCACCGGTATCGATCTGGATGAAGAGTATAACGGCCTGCTGCCCAGCCGCGAGTGGAAAGAGAGAGTACATAAAAAAGCCTGGTATCAGGGGGATACGATTTCAGTCGGTATCGGCCAGGGATACTGGATTGCCACGCCGATCCAGATGGTGAAAGCGATGGTAGCGCTGATCAACAACGGGAAAGTGATCGCCCCTCACCTGCTTCAGAGTGAAGTGTCCGGCAAGACCGTCATGCCCTGGCAGGCACCTCAGACGGAAACGCAGATTGCCGATGCCGCCTCGCCTTATTGGGGGCTGGTGCGACAGGCGATGTTTGGTATGGCGAATGCGCCGAACGGCACCGGTTATAAATTCTTCCACACCGCGCCCTACGGTATTGCAGCCAAAAGCGGCACTTCGCAAGTGTTCAGTCTGAAAGAAAACCAGACCTATAATGCGAAAATGATCCCCATCCGTCTGCGCGACCATGTGTTTTACACCGCTTTCGCGCCGTATAAAAACCCGAAAGTCGCGGTGGCGTTGATTCTGGAAAACGGCGGCAGCGACGGCGTGACCGCCGCGCCGGTGATGCGGCAAATCATGGATCACCTTTTTGCGCCGCAATAACAGCACATGCCGGATGGCGGCGTAACGCCTTATCCGGCCTACGGTGAATATACCGGCCAACATGCCGGATGGCGGCGTAACGCCTTATCCGGCCTACAAACTGCGTCGAACCGTAGGCCCGATAAGCGCAGCGCCATCGGGCGTCCCCCTCAAAAATACTTACGCAAATACTCCGTCAGACACAGTATCGCCATCGCCTGCCCGTACGGCATCGATGTCAGCGGAATGTCGCGATAGAAATCCAGATCGTGCCCCATTCCCGTGCCAAAGGACGTTTGCAGCAACTCGCCTTCCGGCGAAATGTGTTTCACGATACCGCGAATCGCGCTTTCAGCCGTCTGCGCATATTCCGCCCCAACATAGCGTTTACGCACCGCTTTCAGAATGCCGTAGGCGAACCCCGCCGTTGCCGAGGCCTCCAGATAGGAATCAGGATCGTCCAGCAGGGTATGCCATAGCCCACTCTCATCCTGACAATTTGCCAGCGCGGCGATCTGCGCGTTCAGAACCTGAATCAGATAGCGGCGTACCGCGTTCTTCTCCGGCAAATCGACCAGTTCCAGGAAATCTGGAATCACGATGGTAAGCCAACTGTTACCCCGCGCCCAGCGAGCCCTGGCAAAGTTATGATGTCCATCATAGCTCCAGCCGTGGAACCACAGACCGGTCTCTTTATCCATCAGATTCTGTACGTGCAGCAGGAACTGATAAATTGCCTCTTCCACATACTCCGGGCGGTTGAGCAGTTTGCCAATCTTCGCCAGCGGCATCACCGTCATCATCAGCGTGTCATCCCACATCTGCTGATGGTTTTCTTCCGCCAGCGTCATGTGCTGCATACCGCCATGATCGGTGCGCGGCATCTCATTCATCGCCCACTCCGCCCAGGACTCAAGCCAGGGCAGATACGCCGGGTTACGCGTCTCTTCATAGCGATACGCCAGCGTCAAAAACGGCGCCATCGTGTTAACGTTTTTGGTGGTCGCGCCTTCGGCGAAACGCTCGGCAAACCAGTTATCGATAATGTCGCGCATTTTCTCATCACCGGTCTGTTGATAATACTGATGCATACCGTACAGACCGACGCCATGCGTCCACTCCCATCCTGCCCAGCCTTTGGTATCAATCACCCGGCCATCGTCCAGGCGCAGCAGAAATTGTCCGCTCTCATCCCTGATATTGACCAGATTGTTCGTCACCGTCTGAATCAAGGCTTGCAGCGCTTCCCGGGAGATAAATCGCTCCGGCTGACGTAATAATGGGCTGTGTTTGACGGGCCAAACTTTCATATCCTTAACCTCTGTTCAATGTCGAATTCAGCGCAGCGCCCTGTTGAAGCGAAGGCGCCGCAGGTTTATTACGGTTCAGATAACCAATATTGTTGTTACCCCACAGTGATTCATACGGCATACCGGAGAGCATCTCGACGGTCGCACGCGCCTGCGGCGTGATGGCTTCCGGCATCACCCGGCCCGACTCACGCATTTTGGCGGTCTCTTCACGCAGGGTGCCGTGCGTTTGCAAATTCAGTTTGAAACGCAAAGAAACCAGGAAACCAAAGGCCAGCACGGACAGCGTGCCGCAGCTCAGAATCAGCAGAATGGTATAACTGACCGCTTCAGGCTGTATGCTCTGCCCTGAGACAAAACCAGACATCTGCATCACAATCCCGACCAGCATGACGGCCCCGGCCTGAGAGGCTTTACGGGTCAGCGTCATGATGCCCGCGAAGATCCCTTCCCGCCGTTGACCGGTAATCACCTCATCAACATCGGCAATATAGGTGTAGGTATTCCACGGCACATAGTTGATCCCGCCGCGACCAAGCCCCGCCAGCGCTGAAATCAGCAGCAGCAGCGAATAAACATCGCTTAAGCCCGCATAATAAAGAACGGCATAAGAGAGAGAACTCAGACCAAAGAGCACCACGACCATCCGGTATGACGGCGCAGGCCCGAAGCGAATGCACAGCGGGATCATGGCAATCACCGCAATGAACTGGAAGATAGCCATCGTACCGAGCAGACTCGACGCCAGTGAGGCTTCCTGCATCAGGACAAAAACAACATACCAGGTAAAGACGGCGTTAAAGACGTCCTGTGCGATATATCCCCCAAGATACATCCCCAGATGCTGGCGGAAAATCTTGATGCGCAGCGTCGAGCTCAGCTCAACAAACAAACGGCTCATACTCTGGCTGAACGTCAGGCTTTTCTTCTCTTCCTCCGCGCGCAGCGCCGCCTCCGTCCACTCTTCGCGCGGGCGCTCCCAGGTAAAGAACCACACAAAAGTCAGCATCAGCGCGCACAGCACCGAGAACACCAGGCTGGCATAGAAAAAAGAAATGGGGTTGTCTTTACCAAAGGCAGTCAGCAGGATGCCCGGCAGGAACGAGGCCAGAATCGCGGACATCTGCGCCATTGAGATACGCGCCCCGGAGAACCGGGTCTTCTGTTTGAAGTCATCGGTCATTTCCGGCACCAGCGTCTCGTAAGGGACAAGAATCATGGTGTAGACAATGTCGAACAGCAGATAAGTCAGCAGGTAGTACCAGAATCCCATATCGCCAACCCACATGAGCGAGTAGCTAAAGACGCATGGAATACCAAGCAGAATAAAGAACTTACGACGGCCAAAGCGTCTGCCGAACCAGGTCGAACCGAAGTTATCGGTCAGAAAGCCCATCAGCGGGCTGACGACCGCATCCAGAACCCTCGCGGCAGCGAAAATGAATGTCGCCTCAATCGGCGTAAGGCCACAGAAGGTCGTGTAGAAATAGAGTAACCATGCGGCGGTTAATGCAGTGGTTCCTGCGCCCAGAAAATCGCCCGAACCATAGGCTAAATAATTCGCCAATCCAATTTTACGTGTTTTCATGCCGTTAACCCTGCAAATTGTTGGGAGACCCCCGGCATATTGGCTTCGCCAAAGGGAGTTTTTACACGGCCACAGTAAAAGCTAACAGGAAGTGAAACCTTTTCATTTTTGCCACGCCATCAGACGAGATGGCAAAAATACAAAGAGTCTGGCAACGCGCGTCACCGATTTATAAAACAGCGTTTCTATTGAATCAAAAGATGGGGTCAAAATTGTGAGGCGGCCAGCACGTTGTCTGCTGGCTGCTGTTGGCGCGGGGAGTTAACGATAGTTTACAATCACCTGATTACGCTGCACTTTTAATGCGGGAATCAGTCGCCCGCCGCCCGGCACCTCCCACACGAAGCGCAACGGTTCAGCGGCAGGCACATTCGCGAACCCGTGGGTGGTTCCGCTCTGTCCGTCCAGCTCCACGCAACGGGACTGTGAACACAAACGCACCCGAAGCCCCGCCGGCGTCGGGCCATTCAGTTCATAGCGCCAGGCGACCAGCGTCATTAAACCGGACACCGGCTGGCCTGACGACAATGGAGCAGACGACGCCGACACCCCACGATGGTTCAGGGTAATGCCGATACTGCTGGCCTGCCATGCCCCTTCTCCGGCGGCCTGTACCGCCAGCGGAAATAACAATAAACCGAGTAACTTACGCATTATTTCCCTCCAATTGTCGCCGTCATACGGATGTTGCGATTATCAGAAAGCTCCATGTTCGACAACACCACCAGCTGCGGCAAACTCCGGCGTAAAAAGCGCGACAGCAGCGGGCGTAGCGCGTGGTTCACCAGCAGAACCGGCGGCGCGCCCAGCATTTCCTGACGGGACAGCGCCTCCTGAGTTTGCGCCAGCAAGCGATCGGCCAGCCCCGGTTCAAGGCCGCCACCGCCCTGTAACGCCTGCAACAGCAGGCGCTCCAGCGGAGTATCCAGCCCAATCACCTGCACTTCGTCATTGCCCGGGAACCACTGCTGCGTAATCGCCCTGCCCAGCGCCACACGCACCACGGCGGTTAATTCATGCGGATCGCTCTGCAACGGCGCATGTTCCGCCAGCGTTTCCAGAATTGTGCGCATATCACGGATCGGCACTTTTTCATCCAGCAGGTTCTGCAACACTTTATGCAGGGTCGTGAGCGTTACAACGCCAGGCACCAAATCTTCCGTCAGCTTTGGCATCTCTTGTGATACGCGATCCAGCAGTTGCTGCGCCTCCTGGCGACCAAACAACTCTGCGGCAAACTGACCAATCAAGTGGTTAAGATGCGTCGCCACGACGGTACTGGCTTCCACCACGGTGAAGCCCTGAATCTGCGCCTGCTCTTTCAGCGCGCTTTCGATCCAGATGGCGTCCAGGCCAAAAGCGGGATCAACCGTCTGTTCGCCCGGCAGCGTTCCCGCCGCCGTGCCAGGGTTAATCGCCAGCCAGCGCCCCGGATAGGCGTCGCCGCTGCCAATTTCTACCCCTTTCATCAGAATGCGATAGCGCGCTGGCTGTAAGTCCATATTGTCGCGAATGTGTACCACCGGCGGCAGGAAGCCCATATCCTGGGCAAACTTTTTACGAATACTGCGGATTCGCCCGAGCAGTTCGCCGTCCTGCTGGAAATCCACCATCGGGATCAGGCGGTAGCCCACCTCCATGCCCAGCGAATCTTCAAGTTGTACATCGTTCCAGGTGGCTTCAACTACTGAATTATTTTCCGGCATCTTGACGGCCTGCGGCTCTGCCGGTGGTTTTTGTTCACGCCCGCGCAGCCACCAGGCAAGGCCCAATAGCGCCGCCGTAAACATCAGGAACACCAGGTTTGGCATCCCCGGCACCAGACCAAGCAGGCCGAGAACCGATGCGCTGAGCAGCATCACGCTCGGGTTGCTGAACAGTTGCCCCACCATCTGTTCGCCCACATCCTGGTCGGTGCTCACGCGGGTGACGATAACGCCCGCCGCCGTAGAGATCACCAGCGCCGGGATTTGCGCCACCAGGCCGTCGCCGATCGTCAGCAGGGTGTAACTTTCCGCCGCGTGCCCCATGTCCATCCCGTGTTGCAGAACCCCCACCAGCAGGCCGCCCACGATGTTAATGACCATGATTAAGATACCGGCGATGGCATCCCCGCGCACAAACTTACTCGCACCGTCCATTGACCCGTAGAAATCCGCTTCCTGCGTCACTTCAGCACGACGTTTTTTCGCTTCATCTTCGCCAATCAGACCAGCGTTCAGGTCGGCGTCGATCGCCATCTGTTTACCGGGCATCCCGTCCAGCACAAAACGCGCGCCCACTTCCGCGATACGCCCGGCGCCCTTGGTGATAACCATAAAGTTGATGATGACGAGAATGACGAACACCACGATACCGATCGCAAAGTTGCCGCCGACCAGGAAGTGACCAAACGCCTCGACCACCTTCCCCGCCGCCGCTGCGCCGGTATGCCCTTCCATCAGGATGATACGGGTTGACGCCACGTTCAGCGCCAGGCGCAACAGCGTGGTGAAAAGCAATATTGTCGGGAATGCGGCAAATTCCAGCGTGCGCTGGGTGAACATCGCCACCAACAGCACCATGATCGACAGCGCGATATTAAAGGTGAACAGCAGGTCGAGGATGAAGGCGGGCAGCGGCAGCACCATCATCGACAAAATCAGCAGGATAAGGATCGGCCCGGCAAGAATTTGCCATTGCGTGGATTTCAGGTTGCTGGGCAGGCGCAGCATCGCGACCAGATTAGCCATCAGTATTCTTCTCGTTCATAAAATCCAGTGCTTCAGGCACAGGAAGATTTTCAGGTTGTGGAGGACGTTGTCCACCGGCAAGACGCCAGCGTTTGAGCTGCCATACCCATGCCAGCACTTCTGCCACTGCGGCATAGAGCTGGCCGGGGATTTGCTGACCAATTTCAGCATGCCGATACAAGGCGCGCGCCAGCGGGGGCGCTTCTAAGGTCGGCACCCGATGTTCCGCGCCGATTTCGCGAATGCGCAGCGCCACCAGTCCCGCGCCTTTGGCGACCACTTTTGGCGCACTCATTTTGTTTTCGTCGTACTGCAACGCAACCGAGTAATGCGTCGGGTTAGTCACGATGACATCCGCTTTGGGCACATCTTCCATCATGCGCCGCTGCGCAGCCGCACGCTGCATCTGGCGAATTTTCCCTTTGATGTGCGGATCGCCTTCACTCTCTTTAAATTCATCGCGAATATCTTTACGCGACATCCGCAGTTTCTTCAGGTGACTGAAGATCTGAAAGACGACGTCAAACGCCACCATCGGAATCACGCCCAGTACAACCAGAAGCGCGCACAGCCCGACTAAATCAAGCGCATTGCCCATCGCCGTAACCGGAGATTCCGCCATCAGGCGCATCATCTCCGGCCAGTGGTGCCAGAGATAAAACCCCGCCACGCTTCCCACCAGCGTCGATTTCAGGATTGCTTTCAGCAGTTCCGCGCCGGTCTGGGCGGAGAACATGCGTTTAATCCCCGATAGCGGATTCAGTTTTGAAAATTTGGGTTGCAGTGATTTACCGCTGAAAATCAGGCCGCCGAGCATGACCGGCGAGATCAGCGCGACCAGCACAACGCCGGTGATGAGCGGCAGCAACGCAATCATCGCCTCTTTAATCAGCAAAATAATCTGCCCGAGGATCAAATTGGGGTCGTTCACCATGCTGTGATCGAAACGCAGCCCAGCCGACAACATCCCCGCCAGGCGACGCGCCAGCGACTCACCGCCGATCCAGATAATGCAAACGCCCACCAGCAAAATCAGCAGTGAGGTCAACTCCTTCGATCGGGGGACTTGCCCTTCCTCCCGCGCTTTTTCAAGTCGGTGGGGTGTGGGGGCTTCTGTTTTGTCGTCGTCGCTCTCTTCTGCCACTGCATACGCCTGCTGCCATTACGTTGCATCGATCATGCCAGAACACGCCGCAGTCAATAGGCGGAATAGCCCCCATAACGCCCTCTTTTTGTCTTGTTTGTCAGCAAGCGGATTTTCTCTGCCGGTCAGGCGTCTTATTTTCGGAATAAGGGAAGTGGGATCACATTTCATTGACATAAAATACAATGAGCATTTATATAAACCTGTATTACGGAGGTTAATTTCGCTTTCTGTCATCAAGATTAAAGAAGTCTTTAAAATATATTACCTGGTTTTCATTTCTTCAATTTATCTTTTCACCAGAGAAAAAATACTTTATTACAATATTTATGCACAGAAAGCAGGCGACACTGACGGTATAATAGCCTTCATTGATTCACAGAATATATTTTAAATTCACACATATAGATATAATTTAATATTGACCCCGTTTTCTATTTGCAATAAATTCATCCCATCTGAGACTGAACAATTTCATATCATGGATATCACCGTTAAGGAACTACAGTTATGAACGCAAGAGGACATATTATATCAGGCGCACTGCTGGCACTGGCGTCAACGGGAACCTTCGCCGCCGAACTGAATGCCGGTACGATTCACTTCACAGGACAAATTATCGAACCCAGTTGTGAGATTCAGGGCGATGATGGAACGAACAGCACCGTGCCATTAGGTACTTACCCCACCTCGCTTTTTTCCACTCCAGGAACTGAATCAACGCTTGCCCCCTTTTCCATTGTATTAGTGGATTGCCCACTTAAAAGCGATGGTCTGCCCGCCGTTCAGTTAACGTTTAACGGGACAACCGCCCTGACAGGTTCTTCGACATTACTGGATGTCAGTAAAATCACTACCGCCGGAGATACGGCGGCAACAGGGGTCGGTATTGCCGTTAGCCCGGAAAATAAAGACACGCAACTCATTACAATGGATGGTGGAGAAGGACAGGTGTTTATCGAATTACCCACTCTGACGGGCGACTCTGTTCAGGCGAATTTCAATGCCCGTTATAAATCATTCGCGCAAACCGTCACTGCGGGCCCGGCCGATGCGGACATGACCGTAAATATACTTTATCGTTAATAACCTGACTTTACTCATTGATAAAATCCATAGCATCTTCTGGCATTAACAGATTTATTTCAGGAAGGCGAATCTGATAATAGTCCGAAAATGGACCCGGACTATTATCTCCCCCGCTTTTATATGTCCACTTAATATAAGTTAAGGTTATGCGTACTGTATCTCAGGTTTTATTATGCCTCCCTGTAATATTAACATCATTTAGCCATGCCGCTGGAATTCAGGTTGGCCGCACGCGCATTATTTATGACGCAGGGAAAAAAGAGGTCGCCCTTCCGCTGGTCAATAAAGAGAAGGAACTGCCGTGGCTGATCCAGTCATGGTCCGATACCGGCGACGGTAAAACGCGTGGGCCTTTTATTGTCACGCCGCCACTGTTCCGTCTTGACCCGCAGAAAGAACAAAGCCTGCGTATTGCCTGGAATGGAACCGCGCTTCCCACAGACCGGGAATCCCTGTTCTACATGAATGTGCGCACAATTCCCGGTACAGCCAAAGAAGACGATGATAAAAACGTGTTGCGTCTGATTTACAAAACGCGTCTGAAATTGTTCTGGCGTCCGAAGGGCTTGCAAGGTACGCCCACCGAGACCTGCAAGAACCTGCATTTTGTTCGTCGCGGCGAAATGTTAACGGTGGTCAATGAAGGCGCGTTTCACAGCATCTTTGACAGTCTGCTGCTCGGCAACACCAGACTTGAGAAAGCCGATATGGTCACTCCCAGGTCCAGCGTGCAAATCCCGGTGCCGAAAAGCGCCTCGGGAAACACCGTTAGCTGGCGTTGCATTACGGATTACGGCAACGCCTCTGACAAATATACTGTCACTCTGGCTCGGGATTAAACCACCTTATGGCTTTTGGCCCACCTCTTTTACGTCAGCGTCTCACCCCACTGGTGCGTTGCCTTGGCGGTATGTTGCTGGTCTCTTCCTGTGTCGCGAACGCGCGCGAGTATCGCTTTTCGCCTTCTGCGCTGGAGGGGAATATGCTGACGCAGCAGGATATCGATCTTTCCTTATTTTCTAAATCCAGTGCGCAATTGCCCGGCGTCTACGCTTCCCGGGTCATGATTAACGATGTGCGCCTGGATGATGCGGATATCACCTACCTCGGCACGCCTGGCGGCGAACTGACGCCGCAGCTCACGCCGGATATGCTAAGAAAATGGGGCGTGGCGGTCGATAAATATCCTGAATTAGCCGCACTCAATGCGGCGAAGCCACTGCCTGAACCGTTGAGCGCGTATATCCCGCAGGCGCTGGCAACGCTTGATTTCTCCGTTATGACGCTGCGCCTTAGCATCCCGCAGGCCGCCATTGCCGGCACGGGTAAAGGCTATATTGATCCGTCACGCTGGGATGACGGCGTCCCCGTCGCCTTTGTCGACTACGCCTTTTCCGGTTCACAAAACCAGGACGACACGCAAAACAACACCACTAACCAGTACCTGAATATGCGCAGCGGCACCAATATCGGCGGCTGGCGGCTGCGCAATTACGCCACCTGGAGCGACACTGACGGCAGCCATCACTGGGAAACCATCAACACCTATTTGCAGCACGATATTGACGCCCTGAAAGCGCAGTTTACCGGGGGAGAAAGCAACACCCGGGGCGACGTTTTTGACAGTCTGCAATACCGTGGCGTCAATATCGCCTCTGATGAAGAGATGCTGCCTTACAGCCAGCGCGGTTACGCGCCGGTGATTCGCGGCATCGCCAGCTCCAACGCCGAAGTGTCGGTACGTCAGAACGGTTATCTCATCTATCAGCAAAACGTCGCGCCCGGCGCATTTGAAATTAACGACCTTTATTCCACGACCAACAGCGGCGATCTGGAAGTCACGGTAAAAGAGGCCGATGGCACAGAGCGCCACTTTACCCAGCCTTATTCCAGCGTCGCCGTGATGCAGCGTCCTGGGCATATGAAATATGAAGTTACTGCGGGTCGCTATCGCGCAGACAGCGGGAGCGAACAAAATGAACCGGACTTCGTGCAGGGTAGCCTCATTTATGGCCTGAACAATAGCGTCACGCTGTTCGGCGGCGTGACTGCCGCGCCGGATTATCAGGCGATGAACAGCGGAGCTGGCCTCTCCCTTGGCATCGTCGGGTCGCTTTCCGCCGATGTGACGCTGGCGAAAACCCGGCTTGATGATGACACTCAGCACACCGGCCAGTCTTATCGCCTGCTCTACTCAGGGAAAATTGATACCACGGAGACAAACTTTACGCTGGCCAGCTACCGCTACTCTACCCGTGGTTATTACAGTTTCGCCGACGCGAATCAAAAGTACGACGATCATGAAGATGATCTGCTGTTTCGCTTTAACAAACGCAACCGGATTCAGGCCAGCATAAGCCAGAACGTGTCCGGCGCCAGCCTTTACCTGAACGGTTATCAGCAGGATTACTGGGGCACCGCCTACAAAGAGCGCAGTATTTCGGCGGGCCTGAATACCACGATTAAAAATATCAGCGTCCACCTTGCTTATACCTACAGCAAAAGCAACGGCGAAGAGAGCGACCAGATGATCGCCTTCGGCTTCAGCGTGCCGTTAAGTCAGTGGCTACCGGGGGCCTGGAGCAGCTATAACATCAGCAATAACAAGCATGGCTACACCCAGCAAAATATCGGGTTAAACGGTACTCTGCTGGACGATGAACGCCTGAATTACGCCTTCCAGCAGAGCCATTCCAACCATGACGGCGCAGACACCAGCAGCGTATACGGTAGCTATCGCTCACAATACGCCAACCTCAATGCGGGTTACTACACCTCCTCTGACGATACGCAGCGCTTGAGTTACGGCGTCAGCGGTGCGATTGTCGCCCATCCACACGGCGTCACGCTGGCTCAGCCTTTAGGCAGTCAGTTTGCTATCGTCAACGCCAACGGCGCATCGGGCGTACGCTTCCAAAACCAGCGCGGCATTCAGACTGACTGGCAAGGCAACGCCATCATCCCGTCATTAAGCCCCTATCAGGAAAACCGGATTCGCGTCGACACCAGCAGTCTGCCGGAGGACGTTGATACCAGTGAAACCGCCGTGACGGTGATTCCTTCGCGCAATGCCGCCGTTTCCGCCGCTTTTGATGCGCATGTCGGTTATCGCACGCTCATAAAATTAACCCGCCCGAATGGCATGACGGTGCCTTTTGGCGCGATGGCGACGGTCGACGCCCTCGCCATCAGCGGCATCGTGGATGATACGGGCACGCTCTACCTGGCCGGGGTCGCCGACGACGTTCAGTTAAGCGTCAAATGGGGAAATTCACAGGATCAACAATGCACAGCCCACATCACGCTGAATAGCGAACACCACGCGGTCAGCCCGACCGGCATCCATTACCTCAGCGCGACTTGTCAGCAGGAACCGCAAAATGTTAAGTAAAATGGGAAAATACGCACGTCTTTCATTGTCCGCAGCAGGTCTTTGCCTGATGGCGTCCGCAACAGCCCAGGCCGCGACCATTCTGCGTGACTGCTTTACCGCGCCACAGTATTACAGCGTCACGTTCAGCAACGAAATCAACGCAAACGACAACACGGCCAACAATATTGTTAAATTTGATGAGCATATTGTCGGGAACGGCGTTGAAATGGAGGCAAACTGCACATGCCCTGGCAATGTGTTTGAATCAACGGCAATAATGGAATTGACGCTGGCCGGAAGCCCGCTTAATGCCGGTATCGCCGGGTACGGTTATCTGACTGAAAACATAGATATTGATGTTGCAGGTTATAGCGATGCCGTTAATTCTCTGGACGGTACCGGCCTGATTCAGATCAGCATTAACCAGTATCCGACGCCGGTGTCGTCGATGGGGAAAGTGATCGAGTCAATGAAACCCACCGAAGGTTCCGCCAGCGTCTGTAGCGACAGCACCCATCCTGGCGCGCCCGCCCCCGCGAAGCGAACGTTCAGATGGAATGTTATCGCCGCCACGTTTTATATCAAAAAGCCCATTCTCGGTATCGAAGTCATTCCCCCAACGATACTCGTGCAAAACTACGCCTGTCTCTATTTTGACTCAGGAAGCTGCGACGCTGGCAGCGCACAGCACGTATCAAATATCTGGCTGAGTGGCTCACTCTCTGCCCCGCTGAGCTGTACGATTAATGCCGGAAGCACCATTGAGGTTGATCTGGGGAAAATTGTGAGTAAACAGTTTGTCACCAGGGGTCAGCCTCCCGAAGGCTACGCCCTGAAAAACGTTGATATCTCTTACCACTGCGACGGCAACGCCGTGGGAAATACCGACAGAATCAAGCTAACGCTCAGCGCCGACCAGGGGGTTGTAGACAGCAGCGATCCCCTGATAGCCAAAATGCTCGGCAGAGACGACCTGGGAGTGAGAATCTTTAGTGAGGACAACCAAAATGTTGCGCTGGACGGCACCTTTGAATTTCCGGTGACGATGGATGAGCAAGGTAACGGCGCGGTACGCATCAAAGCCGCACCGGTGAGCACGACCAGCGCAACGCCAGCGCCCGGCGAATTTGAGGGCAATGTGACGGTAAAAATGGATCTGCGCTAAACGTTCCTCAGGTTGTCGGCACAACCTGAGGATACCTTACCGCATCAGAACCCGAGACTATCCAGCAGGTCATCCACCTGATCCTGGCTGGCGACAACGCCGGCTTTGGTGGTGTCGACCTGTGGGCCATTGAGCAGGCTTTCATTCTCGCGTTTCGGACGTGAATTTTGCTCAGGGATGTTTTCCAGCAATACCATCAGCAGCTGACGCTCAATCTCCTGGATCACATCCATCATGCGCTTGATAACCTGACCGGTGAGATCCTGGAAATCCTGCGCCATCATGATGTCCAGCAGTTGCGCATTGGTGAAGCTGGTATGCCCCGGCACATCACCGAGGAATTTACGCGTATCCGTAACCAGTTCGCGGGCGTCGGCGAGTTCAATCGGGTTTTCGAACCACTCATCCCAGCGTTTGGTCAGCGCTTTTGCGCCCTTCTCCATTTCATCCTGGTGTGGCTGAGAGGCTTCAACGCTGTTCAGCGCACGTTCCGCCGCCTGCGCCGTCATCTGTACAACATAGTCCAGACGATCGCGCGCGTCAGGAATCGCTTCCGCCGCTTCTGCTATCGCCTGATCCAGCCCCAGTTCACGCAGGCTGTCACGCAGCATTCGGGTCAGACTGCCGATGCGCGCAATGATGTCCCCTGCTGAATGCTCATCAACAGGTTTAATTTGTGGTTGCATCATACTCAGACCCTCACATGCCCAGTTTCTCAAAGATTTTGTTGAGTTTCTCTTCCAGCGTCGCCGCAGTGAACGGTTTCACCACATAGCCGCTGGCGCCCGCCTGCGCAGCCGCGATAATGTTCTCTTTCTTCGCTTCTGCGGTCACCATCAGCACCGGCAATGACGCCATTGCGCCATCAGCGCGAATCGTTTTCAGCAGTTCCAGACCGTCCATGTTGGGCATGTTCCAGTCAGAAATTACGAAGTCAAAGCCGCTTGCCTGCAATTTGTTCAGTGCGTCAACGCCATCTTCGGCCTCTTCGACGTTATTGAAACCCAGCTCTTTTAGCAGGTTGCGCACGATGCGACGCATGGTGGAAAAGTCATCCACAACCAGAAATCTGAGCTCTTTGTCCGCCATAAAAAAATACTCCTCGTTAAATACGTATTGCCTGTCCGGCACTGATTTTCGCCAGCATCTGCTGGCTTACCTGGCTAAGATCGACCACTTCGCTCACGCCACCCATATTGATGGCCTCGCGCGGCATGCCGAACACCACACAACTTGCTTCGTTTTGCGCGATAGTCCAGGCGCCAGCCTGGTGCATCGCTAACATTCCGGCCGCGCCATCGTTGCCCATGCCGGTAAGGATGACCCCTACCGCATTGCGCCCCGCATGTTTTGCGACCGAATGAAACAGCACATCCACTGACGGGCGATGGCGGTTAACCGGCGGCCCGTCATGAATTTTGATTTGATAGTTCGCCCCGCTGCGCGTCAGCTCCATATGCTTGTCGCCGGGGGCGATGTAGGCATGGCCTGGCAGCACGCGTTCGCCGTCTTCCGCCTCTTTCACGCTAATCTGGCAGAGCTTATTTAACCGCTCGGCAAACGAACGGGTAAAACCGGGCGGCATATGCTGGGTGATGATCACCGCCGGACTGGAAAGCGGCAGCGGTTGCAGCACATGACGTATGGCTTCGGTTCCCCCCGTCGAGGCGCCAATCGCGATCAGTTTTTCAGAACTGAGCAGCGGCCCCGCTTTTAGCGTCACAGGCGCAGCCATTGGCTTATGCGCCGCCAGGCGAGCGCGTGACGCGGTGCGGACTTTCTCTGCGATCATCTCGCTGTACGCCAGCATCCCCTCGCGAATGCCCAACTGGGGCTTGGTGACAAAATCAATCGCCCCCAGTTCCAGCGCGCGCAGCGTCACCTCTGAACCTTTCCCGGTCAGAGAGGAGACCATAACCACTGGCATCGGACGCAGACGCATCAGTTTCTCAAGGAAATCGAGACCGTCCATGCGCGGCATTTCCACATCCAGCGTCAGCACATCGGGGTTATATTTTTTGATTAAATCCCTGGCAACCAGCGGATCGGGCGCCGTCGCCACCATTTCCATATCGCTATGGCTGTTAATAATTTCGGTCATGATTTGGCGCATCAGCGCTGAATCGTCAACCGACAACACCCTGATTTTACTCATGCTTTGTCCTTACTTAGCGCATACACCGTCTGTCCGCGCAGGCTAAAGTCGCGCACGAGGTTGCTAAAGTTTTCTGAGTGACCCGCAAACAGCAGTCCGTCAGGCTTAAGGAGTGGAACAAAACGACGCAGAATGTCCTGCTGCGTTGTTTTATCAAAATAGATCATGACGTTACGGCAAAATATCGCGTCGAATGGCCCGGGAACGTTGTACTGTTTATCCAGCAGGTTGAGGGTGGAAAACTCAACGTAATTAGCCAGTTCCTGTCGCACGCGCACCAGCCCTTCATGCGGGCCTGTACCGCGCATGAAATAACGCTGCAACTGTTGTGGCGACAGCGTTTTCAACTCGTCCTGACGGTAAATCCCGCTTCTCGCCTTTTCCAGCACTTCGGTGTCGATATCGCTGGCGAAAACTTTCCAGCGCCCCGGCGCCATCCCTAAGGCATCCGCCAGCGTAATGGCGATGCTGTAGGGTTCCTCTCCGGTAGAGGCCGCCGCGCTCCACACACGGTATTCCCCGTTGCGGCGACGCGCGTGATCCGCCAGTACCGGGAAGTGATGCGCTTCACGGAAGAAGGCCGTCAGGTTAGTGGTCAATGAGTTAATAAAAGCCTGCCACTCAGCGCTGTTCTGGTTGGCTTCCAGCATGCTGAGATAACGGCCGAAATCATCCAGCCCCAGCGTTCTCAGGCGACGGACCAGGCGGTTGTAAACCATATCCCGCTTGTGGTCCGCCAGCACGATTCCCGCGCGCTGGTAGATTAATTGACATATCCGACGAAAATGCGCGTCAGACAGCGCGAGGCGCTGTGTCATCTGTAACAATAATGACGTTTGCCCGGTGGGCAGCGATGATGTCATAGCGCCTTCTCAATCACATTCAGGATACAACGGGTACCGCTTGCGGCGGCGCCGACTCTTGTTGTGTTACGACTTGCTCTTCAAGCTTAAATACCGCGACACGGGCAGAGAGATGGTCTGCCTGGTTCGCTAACTGATCGGTGGCGGCGGCGGCTTCTTCGACAAGCGCGGCGTTTTGTTGCGTCACCTGATCCATCTGGCTGACGGCTTGCGCCACCTGCTCAATTCCTCTGCGCTGTTCATCGGAGGCCGAGGCGATTTCGCCCATAATGTCGTTCACCTGGGTTACCGAACTGACGATCTCCGTCATGGTATTCGCGGCGGTGTCCACCAGTTGCGATCCCTGATGCACACGGTTTACGGACTCCTCAATCAATCCTTTAATCTCTTTGGCCGCCTGTGCGCTACGGCTCGCCAGGTTACGCACTTCGCCTGCGACAACGGCAAAACCGCGCCCCTGCTCACCGGCCCGCGCCGCTTCGACCGCCGCATTCAGCGCCAGAATATTGGTCTGAAACGCAATGCTGTCGATAACGCCGATGATGTCGCCAATTTTCTGCGAACTGGCGGCAATATCCTGCATTGTGCTGGCCATACGCGAAGCCTGGTCGCCGCCTTTTTTCGCGGTATCCGCCGCGCTTTTCGCCAGACCGGAGGCCTGACGGGCGTTATCGGCGTTCTGCCCGACCGTTGCCGTTAGCTGCTCCATACTGGCTGCGGTTTGCGCCAGCGACGCCGCCTGCTGTTCGGTACGCGACGACAGATCGTTATTGCCCATCGCGATTTCCGAAATGCCAGTATGCATCGCTAAACTGCCCTGCCGCACGTCGCTGACCGTTTCGCGCAGCGCCTGCTGCATGGCCTTCAGGCTGGCGAAAATAGCGGAAATCTCGTTGCGCCCATACACGGCGATCGGCCGCGCCAGGTTTCCGTCCGCAATGCTGTCAAAATGGCTGCCGATAATCGCCAACGGCTGAACAATCATTTTGCGTGACCAGAACAGCGCCCCGGTGGTTAACAACGCTGCGACGATCACCATCGTGATAAAAATGATCGCCGAGCGGTGATAATTGTCTTTTCCCTGTTCGCTGGCCGTCTCCAGAACATGGTTGATATTCTGCTGCCAGGTAGTGACGTTGGCGTCAAAGGCGTCCTGCGATGCCTGTACCGGCGCGGTCAGAAAATCCGACAGCTGGTTGCTTTCAAGCCAGGTGGCCTGATGCTCCAGATCGCTATACCACTGCGTATAACTTTTTTCCGTGGCGGCCTGTAACGCTTTCCCCTCTTCCGTACTCGCCTCTGTCGCCATAAAACCTTTAAACACAACGCCGGACTGCGCCAGGCTTTCCCGGGCGGTGATCATCAGCTGTTTGATATCCTCGGGTGGATAGCTCAGCGCGGTTAACGTTCCGGCTTTATTCAGCGCGGTACTGGCCTGTAATAAAACGGCGCGTGTTTGCGCCAATGCTGCGCGTTGCTGATTACTCTGCTCGACCTGGTTCAGACTCTGAAAACCATCGCGAAATGCCCAAAATGACAAGCCATTACTGCCAATCTGCAAAACACCGCAGAGGATCAAGATTAAAAACAGCGTGGTCGAGATTCGAATACGATTAAACATCAACGCTCCCATTAGGCGGCAAAGGCCACGATTAAAAGACGATCAAAATGTTTCCCAGTGAGTATCTTGTTCAGTTGCAAGCTGGCGCGGTTGCGCTGTACGCGACGCCGCTGTGGTTGTATTCAGGTCTGTTTTTACGGTTAATGGACGAGATGCCAGACGAAACGCGGATACCGCCATCGTTAAACGGCTGGCCTGCTCTTCCAGCGCGGCCGCTGCGGCCGCCGACTCCTGCACCAGCGAGGCGTTCTGCTGCGTGACGCGATCCATCTCAGAGACGGCCAGCGCCACCTGATCGATCCCGCGGCTTTGCTCATCGGAAGCCGACGAGATTTCACCCATGATGTCCGTCACGCGGGTTACGGCGTTGACAATGTCTCTCATCGTTTCACCGGCGCTTTCCACCAGCACGGAGCCGGTATCCACCCGCGAAACGGAATCTTCAATGAGCGCTTTGATCTCTTTCGCCGCCTGCGCGCTGCGGCTTGCCAGGTTACGCACTTCCCCTGCCACCACCGCAAACCCGCGCCCTTGCTCCCCGGCGCGCGCGGCTTCAACCGCAGCGTTCAGCGCCAGAATATTGGTCTGGAATGCAATGCCGTCGATAACGCTGATGATGTCGGCGATCTTCTTCGAGCTGTCGGCAATTTCATGCATGGTGTTGACCACGCCATCCACCACTTTCCCGCCGTGTTGCGCGGTGTCGGAGGCGCTTTGCGCCAGGTGCGACGCCTGACGGGCGTTGTCGGCGTTCTGTTTCACCGTCGCGGTGAGCTGTTCCATGCTGGCAGCCGTTTCTTCCAGCGCCGACGCCTGCTGCTCGGTGCAGGAGGAAAGATCGGTGTTGCCCGTAGCGATTTCGCTGGTGCCGGAATAGATGGCGTCAGACCCTTCACGTACCTGAGTCACCGTCTCTATCAGCGAACGCTGCATATGATCAACGGTTCCCGCCAGTTCGCCGATCTCATTGCGCCCGGAGACGGTCAGCGTATTGGTCAGGTTGCCGCTGGCGATGTCACGAATATGGGCAATCACTCGCGCCAGCGGATTCAGCAAGGTATGACGAATGCCGTACCACACCACAACCAGAATCAGCACCAGGACAACCGCCAGAATACCCAATTGCCACTGGGCAAAATGGTAGTCACGCGCGCTCTCATCAAACGCCTTGCTGTACAGTTTTTCGCTCACGCCAGCGTATTTGCCCAGCGCTTCGCCAAGTGCGTTCTGCATCCCCTGGGTTGGCTGCGCGAAGTAGGCATCCATGTTGCCGTTTTCGAGGAACTGAACCAGTTCCGCCAGCGCCGCATGGTATTGCTGGTATTTTTCATCCACATTGCCGCTGGCTTCCGCCATCTCCGGCAGCGGATTGATATTTTTGAAGTTGGCATAATGCGTTGCCGCCTGCTCCAGCGTGCTTTTGGCGTTTTTCAGCAGGTCGTTTTTCGCGCTGCTCTGCTGATTAGAGGCATCCATCATCATGCGGGCCGAAGAACGGCTCAGGTTAATACGCGTTTGCAGCATGAGATCCCATGTCGAGGTCAGTTCGCTCTGCTGCTGGCGTAAATCATTTGAAATAACAAAACTTTGCTGGTTCTGCTGTAATGACGAAAACAACAGACCACCGGAAACAAGCTGTAGCAGTGCGAAAACCCCCAGCACCATCATCAGCATTGTGACAACGCGGATACGGTTAAACATAAGGCACCTTCCTGAAAACGAGTTATCAACGTTATCGGCACCAGAGAAGAGAACTTTACATTTGCGAAAAGGAAATAGAAGCAGGAAGCGCGATTGGCGGATCGCGGCTGGCGGTTTTGGGGCGGCAACCAGACATTGACAGAAAAACATCATTATTATCATTATATTAACATTCATCACCTTCCTGGACAGTTTGCATTTTGCCGACAAAAACGATTCTTATGTGACTCTGATCACATAAGCACAGCCGTCAGAACACAACAAAATGAATAAATAATAAAAAATAGTTGTATCCCCCTGCGCTTTAATTCAATTTATATGATGAATATTTCAGTGCGACTCAATAAATAAAACAAAAGCGTTACTGACAACAACATGTTAAATCCAGCCAGAGGGCTTTTCAGTGGCAAGTGCAAACAAACTCACGTTATTTATCGTGATCTTCATGCTGGCAGGCATCCTGTCAGGCGCGGTGATTCACTCTTACGCGTCACAGGAGGCGATCGCCGCCTGGTCCGATAACATCACGCTCCTCACCGATATTTTCTTACGGCTCATTAAAATGGTGATTGCCCCGCTGGTTTTCAGCACGCTAACCGTGGGCATCATGCGTCTGGGCGAAACCGCCACTATCGGCCGCGTTGGCGGTAAATCGATGGTCTGGTTTATCAGTTCTTCCGTGTTGTCCATTCTGGTGGGGCTGTTTATCGTGACGATTGAGCATCCGGGCAGCGGTCTGAATCTGGCAATTCCGGCAGAATCGGTCGACACCGGGCTTGCAGTGGGCGGCATGAGCTTAAAAGGATTCCTGTCGCACACCATTCCGACCAGCATTGCCGGGGCGATGGCCAATAATGAAATTTTGCAGATCGTCGTGTTTTCCATGTTCTTCGGTATTGGCGGCGCGTCGCTTGGCGAGAAATTCAACGCGCCGCTGGTCGCCGCCCTGGATGTGGTTTCACATATTATGCTGAAAGTGACCGGCTACGTGATGTACGTTGCGCCGCTGGCCATTTTTGCCGCGATCTCCTCGGTGATCGCCACCCAGGGGTTGGGGATTCTGCTTAACTACGCGTCGTTTATCGGCGGCTACTATGTGGCGATCCTGCTGACCTGCCTGGTGCTGTTGGCCGTGGGCTATATGGTGCTGAAAAAAGAGGTGTTCCGGTTAGTCAGCATGTTGAAAGATCCGGTGCTGGTCGCCTTTACTACCAGCAGCTCTGAAGCCGCTTACCCGAAAACGCTGGAACAACTGACGAAGTTTGGCTGCTCACGTAACATCGTGTCGTTTGTGCTGCCTATTGGTTACTCCTTTAACCTCGTCGGCTCAATGGTGTACTGCTCTTTCGCGTCGATGTTTATCGCGCAGGCTTATAATATTCATCTCTCTTTTGCGGAAATTACGGTGCTGATGCTGACGCTGATGCTGGCGTCAAAAGGAATTGCAGGCGTACCGCGTTCTGCGCTGGTGGTGCTGGCCGCCACGATTCCGAGCTTCAATATTCCAGTGGCGGGCATTTTGTTGCTGATGGGGATTGACCATTTTCTTGATATGGGACGTTCCGCCATTAACGTGTTAGGAAACGGCATTGCTACCGCGATGCTGGCGCAGAATGAAGGTTTGCTGGAAGAGGACGCGGAAGAACGCGTTCCGCAGCAGTTAGTGGGGTAATGTATTTGCCGGATGGCGGTGTAAACACCTTATCCGGCCTACATACAGTGATGAGTCATGTGTAAGCCGGATAAGCGAAGCGTCATCCGGCACAAACAGAGAGCGCCTCACCCGTAGGCCGGATAAGCAAAGCGCCATCCGGCACAGGCAGTCAACGGTTATGCAACGTGGGAAGCGGCGATATCAAGCAGCGCCATCTCATCGCTGTTCAGCAGTTTCTCAATGTTCACCAGGATCAACATACGTTCGCCAAGCGCGCCCAGACCGGTCAGATATTCCGTAGACAGGGTAACGGCAAACTCCGGCGCCGGGCGAATTTGCTCCGCCGTCAGCGACAGCACGTCAGACACGCCGTCCACCACAATCCCTACCACGCGTTGTCCCAGATTCAACACGATGACCACCGTGTTATCGTTATACTCAACGTCGCCCTGGCAAAACTTCACGCGCAGATCGACAATCGGCACAATCACGCCGCGCAGGTTCGTCACCCCTTTAATAAAAGAAGGCGTGTTGGCGATGCGCGTGACCTGATCGTAGCCACGGATCTCCTGCACTTTCAGGATGTCGATACCGTACTCTTCATCTCCCAGTGTAAATACCAGGAATTCCTGACCTGACGGCTCGCCGGCCAGTTTGGTTACATTACTCATACCGGTCATATAATTACCTTTCTCACTCAATCAGGCGGCTGTGATCGCCATACGTTGTTCACGGTTTAAACCCTGCAATGCGGAGACATCAACGATCAGCGCCACGCTGCCGTCGCCCAGAATCGTCGCCGCAGAAATGCCAGGCACCTTGCGATAGTTGCTTTCCAGGTTTTTCACTACCACCTGGTGCTGTCCAATAAGCTGATCAACCAGCAGTGCGTAACGGCGACCGCCGCTTTGCAGGATCACCACAATGCCCTGCGTGGCTTCAGTTTTGGCGCCAACGACATCAAAGACTTTCCACAGTTCCACCAGCGGCAGATACTCGCCGCGCACTTCCAGTACGCGCTCGCCTCCGGCCAGCGGGTGCAGATCGTCTTCACGCGGTTGCAGCGATTCCATTACCGCATTCAGCGGCAGAATGAACACTTCGCCCGCCACGCGGACGGACATCCCGTCCAGAATAGCCAGCGTCAGCGGCAGCAGAATGCGAATGGTGGTGCCCGTCCCCTGCTTCGACTGGATTTCAACGTGGCCGCCCATCTCCTGGATGTTACGTTTCACCACGTCCATGCCCACGCCGCGACCGGAAACATCCGTCACCTGCTCGGCGGTGGAGAAGCCCGGTGCAAAAATCAACATGCCCACTTCTTCATCGGTCATGTTTTCGTTGACCGCCATCCCCTGAGAGACAGCTTTCGCCAGAATGCGCTCGCGATTCAGCCCCGCGCCGTCATCGGTCACTTCAATGCAGATATTGCCGCCCTGGTGTTCAGCGGAGAGGATCAGATTACCGATCGCATTCTTCCCGGCTTCAAGGCGTGTTTCCGGCATCTCGATACCGTGATCGAGGCTGTTGCGCACCAGGTGGGTTAATGGGTCGATAATGCGTTCAATCAGACTTTTATCCAGTTCCGTCGAGCTGCCGACGAGGGTCAGTTCAACCTGTTTGCCCAGTTTCCCCGCCAGGTCGCGCACCAGACGCGGGAAGCGGCTGAAGACGTACTCCATCGGCATCATACGAATCGACATCACCGACTCTTGCAGATCGCGGGCGTTACGTTGTAACTGACCCATGCTGGTGATGAGATCGCCATGATTAACCGGGTCCAGTTCATTAGAACGCTGGGCCAGCATTGACTGAGTAATCACCAGTTCGCCGACCAGGTTGATCAACTGGTCTACTTTCTCAACCGCCACGCGAATACTGGTCGACTCTCGCTCACGGGCCGGCTTTTCACGCTCGGCGCGCCCGGACTGCGGTTCGCTGGCGGCGGCTTTGGCAACAGGTACCACTGCGGTCGGTTGCGGCGTTGTTGCCACGGCAACAGGCTCTTCGACCTGCGCGACCGGGGCTGAGGAGACCGTCTCAAAGGCTATCTGATCGGCTTCAATCACAAAGCAGAGCACCGCAATGATGTCATCTTCCGCAATCGTGCCGTCGAGGGTCGCGGACAGCGAATCCTCGCCTTTCACCACATCCGTTAAGGTGGCCAGGTTGCCCAACTCTTCTTCAAGCAGATCGACTTCATTGGCTTTCAGGCGCGAAAGAACCACGCGCAGTTTGCTCTCTTCCGCGCTGTTTTCCTGTGCGACTGCCTCTTCCTGTATCGCCGTACCGTCGACGACGCTCAGTTTGGCAGCGTTAACCACCGCCGGAGCGGTTTCCCCTTTCGCCTCGAGCGCTAACTGACGTAACGCGTTGCAGATATATTCGAAGCTTGCGGCATCCGGCTCTTCCGAGCTTTTATAGGCGTCGAGCTGTTCCTGCATAATATCTTTCGTTTCCAAAAACAGGTTGATAATGTCGGTATTGAGCTGCATCTCACCGCGCCGGGCTTCATCCAGCAGGTTTTCCATCAAGTGGGTTGTTTCCTGCAAAACGGTAAAGCCGAAAGTACCTGCACCGCCTTTAATGGAGTGCGCCGCACGAAAAATGGCATTCAGTTGCTCAGAGTCCGGGGCTTCAGGCGCCAAATCAAGCAGGTGCTGCTCCATGTCAGCCAACAGCTCGTCAGCTTCATCAAAAAATGTCTGATAAAAATCGCTAATATCCATGCTCACGCTATCACCTCGGATTGGCTGGTGGCGATGTGGGAACGCTTACCGGCGGGAGTGCCGCTGGCTGTTGTAAGACACTTACCGGCTCATTCTGGCTTTCAGCGTTTTCATGCAAAATGGCCTCTTCTGCCTGCTTGTTCAACACCAGCAGACTTATACGGCGGTTGATGGCGTCATCAGGACCGCGATCGCTCAGACGCATCGTGGCGGCCATGCCTACCACCCGTAATACTTTTCCATCATCCAGACCGCCAACCACCAGCTCGCGACGCGAGGCATTGGCGCGGTCGGCCGACAATTCCCAGTTGCTGTATCCCCGTTCGCCGCTGGCGTACGGGAAATCATCCGTATGACCGGAAAGGCTGATGCGGTTAGGAATACCGTTCAACACCGGCGCAATACCACGCAGAATGTCACGCATGTAAGGTTCAACCTCCGCGCTGCCCGTCTTAAACATCGGGCGATTCTGGCTGTCGATAATCTGAATGCGCAGCCCTTCCTGAACCAGGTCAATCTTCAGGTGCGGCCGCAATGCGCGCAGTTTGGGATCGGACTCAATCAGCTGATCCAGGTCGCCGCGCAATTTGCTCAGACGGCTCTGCTCCATACGCTTTTTCAGTTCATCAATATTGGGTTGCTTGTTCACTTCACCCTGCTGCTGGGTGTAGTCCTCGCCGCCGCCGGGGATCGGACTTTCACTGTTCGCGATGCGATGTCCGCCCGTTATCGCTGTTGCCAGCGGCGTACGGAAATATTCGGCAATTTGAATCAATTCTTTAGGACTGGAGATAGAAATCAGCCACATGACGAGGAAAAAAGCCATCATCGCCGTCATAAAGTCGGCGTAAGCAATTTTCCAGGAGCCATGCGCCCCGCCGTGACCCTTATGTTTCCGCCGTTTTACGACGATAATTGGATGGGGCTGATTCTTCATGCTTCCTCGGTCGTCGTCTGCTGCTGGTTCGGGTTTCTCACTGCGCGTACGTGCTCTTCCAGCTCAATGAACGAAGGTCGTTCGCTGGAATACAATGTTTTACGACCAAATTCGACGGCGATCGGCGGCGCATAACCGTTCAGGTTAGAAAGCAGTGTGATTTTTACGCACTGCATCATTTTGGTGGTTTCAGCGCTCTTTTGACGCAGCACGCTGGCGAGTGGCGAGATAAACCCATAGGCCAATAAAATCCCGAGGAATGTCCCCACCATCGCATGGGCGATCAGCGCCCCCAGTTCAGCCGCCGGACGATCGGCGGAAGCCAGCGCATGGACAACCCCCATGACCGCCGCAACGATACCAAATGCCGGTAATGAATCGCCCATCAGCGCCAGGCTGTTGGCAGGAACTTCCGCCTCGCTTTCGTGGGTTTCAATTTCCTCATCCATCAGCGCCTCAATTTCAAAGGTATTCATGTTGCCGCTGATGATCAGGCGCAGATAATCGACGATAAAATCAAGCATGACCGCGTCGGCCAGAATACGCGGATAGCTGGCAAAAATTTCACTCTCTTTCGGGTTTTCAATGTCACGTTCCAGCGAGAACATCCCCTGCTGGCGCGATTTGGCCATCAGGCGATAGAGCAACGCCAGCAAATCCATGTACATCGCTTTTGTGTATTTCGAACGACGAAACAGTAACGGGATCGCCTTTAACGTCCCTTTGATCGCTTTGCCGTTGTTACCGACAATGAATGCCCCGATCCCCGCACCACCGATGATGACGAATTCAGCCGGTTGATAGAGTGCTCCAAGGTGTCCGCCGGTCATCATGTAACCACCGAAAACTGTACCGAGAACTACCAGGTAACCTAATAAGATAAGCACGACATCATCCTTCCGCTGTTGACTAAAACAGGATGTACAGTCGGGCGAATAACACGTCGGCAAGGCAAAAAAAAGCAGCGGTAATTACTTACCGCTGCTGGAGTGTTTGTCCACACCGTATCGGTTAAACAGCCTGTTCGATCTGTTCATCCAGCAGTTGTGGAATAATATCGGCAGCATTTTGGGAAAGTTTACGTCTTTTTACTGCGCGGGACGGCGGCTGGCACAAACTACAGGCAAAACTTCCCGCAGGCTGATGCGCATGGGTAATAAAATTCCCGCCACAGCAATTACAGGTCGATAATTCAAGCAACCCGCTTTCCACGAAACGCACCAGCGTCCATGCGCGTGTTAACGCCAACAATGGCCCGTCTTCCGCCTGCGGGCACTGTTCCAGATACAGACGGTACGCTTTAATGACCGCATCCACGCCGCTGCACAGACCGGTTTTGAGTAAGAACTGCCAGGCGTTGCAAAACATGGAGGCATGAATGTTTTGCTCCCATGTCATAAACCAGTCCGTTGAAAAAGGAAGCATACCTTTTGGCGGAGGACTGCCGCGTAACTCTTTGTATAATTTGATGAGGCGACCACGACTTAACTGCGTTTCGCTTTCCAGCATTTGCAAACGGGCGCCCAAAGAGATCAATTCCATCGCTAACTGGATATCGCGAGCTTCCTGAACAATGCTTTTTTCACTCATCATCAAGCCCTTTTCTTACGCGCCGCATCATCGGCCTGATTCACATCGTGTAACAGGCGTGTTGAAAGCATGATACCGGTATGAATTTGCTGAAGATCGTCAACGCGAGAATCCTGGGTCAGCTGGGTAACTGTCTGGTGGTTGTCAAAACGGAAATGACATACCAGCTGGTTCGTTTCGGCCAGTTTAACCATTTGTGGAAGAGTCAGAGTACCCAACGTGTTCGCCATCTCTTCACTGATACCAAGGCGGAACATCGCGGATGCTTTGTCCTGAACGATCAGACGCTGTGCAAGGAGTAAATATGACAGATTGATGTCATAAATGTGTTTCAGCAACTCGGATGTATGCATTGTTCCCATCCAGAATAACCAACTTTATTTTTATGCGGTGTAACCGCACCCCGTGATGTCGCCGGGAATCCCCGGTAAAAAAAGCAAAAAGGTCAAATGCATAGCCACGCCCAGGCACCGATGCATACAGTAAAACCCCCCTTAATGGGGTGTCAGGTTTTTACACGTTTACATGATTTATTACAAAATGCCTAAGATTTTTCCTAATTCGACGCAACTCTACTCGTCAGCACGAACACATACAACTGAGCCGGGCTGCGAATTTGAGAAATATGTGATCCAGATCACATAAATCATCCAAATACTTAACATAAATCCATCAGTTGAACTTTTATTTTGATTATTTTTTAGCCTTTCGTTCAGTTTTTCTATTCCAGATACACGAATATGTGCGTAAATAATCACTCATGCGTTATGTTTAGCACCGTTAAAATAACATCTGAAAATATCCCCCTTCCTGAATATTCCTGTCGGGGACGTAAAATAATTTAATCGTTTCTAAACAACCACTTAAATATTAAGCAGGGTTAACCAATAGACGGTATCTATGATGCATAACAAGTTAATTTTTGTTACATCGTAATTAACATTTTGTTTTCATAATTGGTCGATTTAAGTTAAAGCGCGCAATAACGTTTACAATGTGCGTTATGCCACTATTCCATTTATAAGAATAATTAATGAATTATTATGATAACCTTCACACTATCGTCACAGGAAAACATTGCAGAATTCGACTAAACAGAGTAAAGCTGAAGAAGAAACCTCATATTCTTGCAATAAGGAGCGAGTTATGAGCTATACGCATATTCTTGTCGCCGTCGCCGTTACCCCCGAAAGTCAGCAGCTGTTAGCGAAAGCTGTCTCCATTGCTCGTCCCGTCAATGCCCGCATTAGCCTGATTACCCTCGCCTCTGATCCCGAGCTGTATAATCAATTCGCCGCCCCCATGCTGGAAGATTTGCGGGAGGTGATGCATGAAGAGACGCAGGATTTTCTCGACAAACTGAGTGCGAAGGCAGACTACCCGATTGAACAAACATTCATTACTTACGGGGAGTTAAGCGCGCATATTCTGGATGTGTGTCGTAAGCAGCAGGTGGATTTGGTCATTTGCGGCAATCATAATCACAGCTTCTTTTCGCGAGCGTCCTGCTCAGCGAAAAGTGTCGTTAGCGCCAGTGAAGTTGATGTATTGCTGGTTCCGCTTGCCGGTGATTAGCGGGCGTCAGGCAAGCTTTGGGAAGGTGGCGACCTTATTGCGATGCAGCGTTTCTGCGCTACGTGGCGCGACATCCTTTAGGTCGCGAATAAACCGTTGCTGCCAGTGATTAATATCATTTTTAATAATCGTCTCAAGCATTTCCGCGTGGCGTGAAATGCGTTCGGCAAGCGGCATGGTCAACGCGCGGTGGAGCGCTACGGCCACATCATCCCGATCATAAGGGTTAACAATGAGCGCGGACGTCAACTCATTCGCCGCACCGGCAAACTGTGACAAAACGAGAACGCCGGGATTTGCCGGGTCCTGCGCGGCGACAAACTCTTTCGCGACCAGATTCATACCATCCCGCAGCGGGGTCACTAACCCGACATCCGAGTAGCGGAACACCTTCATCAGCAGCTTGCGATCAAAGTGCTGGTTAAGATAGTAGAGCGGCGTCCAGCCAAGCTGTCCATATTTACCGTTGATACGCCCTGCTTCCGTCTCCAGTTGGTGGCGGATATCCTGATAAGCCTGCACTTCACCACGCGAGGTCGGCGCTATTTGCGTATAGCGAATTTTCCCGTGGTGCTGGGGGTATTTCTCCAGCAGCGCTTCATACGCCTGGAAACGCTCCGGTAATCCTTTGGAGTAATCCAGACGCTCGACGGAAAAAATGTTTTGCACATTTTTCAGCTCCGCTTTTAGCTGCGCCAGTTTCGGCGGCAACGGCCCGGAAGCCTGTTGTGCGATCTCGTCAGGTTCAATGCCAATAGGATAGACCTCAGTGCGGAAGGATTTCCCCCATGCCGAGTGGCTCTTACTGCCGCGCGTGGTTACTCTGGTCTGGCTTGACAGACTGTCCAGAAACGCCAGGCGGTCGTTTTCCGTCTGGAATCCCAGTAAGTCAAAATCACACAGTTGTTCCAGCAGCGTATCGTGCGGCGGCAAGGCATTGAAAATTTCCGGCGTCGGGAAAGGGATATGCAAGAAAAAGCCTATGCGATTATTCACGCCCCGCTTGCGCAATTCACTGGCAAACGGCAATAAATGATAGTCATGAACCCAGATAATATCGTCATCTTTCAGTAAGGGCAGCAGCTTATCCGCCAGCAGCGCATTCACCCGTGAATACCCTTCCCACGCGGGGCGCTGGAACTGCACCAGATCGAGTCGATAATGGAAGGCAGGCCATAAGACCGCATTCGAAAACTGGCAATAATATTCCTCGTAGTCCTGCTCGCTCAGATTAAAAGACGCCCAGGTCATATTGCCTCGTGTGACCTTTTTTAACGGCTTATCCTCGTTGCCCGTCTCGCCACTCCAGCCGAACCACAATCCGCCCGCCGCTTTCAACGCGCCCAGTACGCCAACTGCCAGGCCACCCGCGCCGCCTTTATTATCCGGGGGAGCAATTCGATTAGATACTACGACTAAACGACTCATAGCCATCTCTCCTGTCATTCATTAATTTTTTTTCTTTTTGTGGATTGTTAATTTCTTCCAGCCAGCGCCAGACCTCAGGAACGCCTGCCAGACGTCCTGTTGCCCGGGTCGCCCCGGCACCCACTTTGACTGAAATCCCTCCCAAATTATTGACGACGTCAAAGCCCGCCTCATCCGTCAAGTCATCGCCCACAAAGACAGGGATACGCCCTGCAAATGGCGCTTCTTGCATGAACGCGGCAATGGCCTCCCCTTTGTTCGCGCCTTTCGGTTTAATCTCCACCACGCATTTACCCGGCTGAAGCGCAAGCTGCGGCCATTTCTGCGTAATGTGCTGCGCCAGCGCCAGCAACGTCGCCTCATGCTGCGGCGCCTGCCGGTAATGCAGCGCAAAGGCCATGCCTTTCGCTTCCAGTTCCGCCCCTGGAAGATTTCCCAGCGCGGCGTGCAGCTGCGCGCTGACATCGCGTGCTATCGCCTGCGGAAGGCGCACGATATGGGTATTACCATTGATGTCACGGCGTTCCGCCCCATGCACCCCGGCAAGGGGAAAGCAAAAGGGGGCTGAGAGCGCATCAAGCTCAGCCATTGAGCGCCCTGAAATCAATGCCAGCGCCCCTGCGTTATGCGTCGAGAGGCGGTGTAACAGCTGGAGAATATTGTGCGGCACCACCACCTGATCCGGGTGTGGTTTAATCTCCGCCAGCGTCCCATCAAGATCGAAAAAATAAGCATAGTTTGCGGACAGTTCGGGGGATACGGTTAACGGTTCTGCCACCCTGTTCTCCTCCTTAATCATCGTTTTTGAGGCGCGCGGATCGGCCCCATTAGCCATGTAAGTATAGACAGTGTGACGCTGCTCGCCATTTAGAAAGACAATAGCCAGCCGGGGTAGCGGCTGGCTATCGGGAGGAGCTAAACTGAATAGTTACGGTTTATTTCATTAAACGGTGCGCTTCGCCTTTTGTTTGTAACGGTCGAAGATTACCGCTGCCAGCAGGATTAAGCCGCGCACGACGTACTGTGCAAAGGGGGAAATGTTCAGCAGGTTCATGGCGTTTTCCACCGTCCCCAGGATCAACACCCCCGCGACCACATATGAGATTTTTCCGATGCCGCCCTTGAGGGAGACACCGCCTAATACGCAGGCTGAAATCACAATCAGTTCATAACCAATGGAGGTCATTGGCTGGCCGCTGGTCATGCGCGATGCCAGGATAATCCCCGCCGCCGCCGATACCAGCCCGGAGAGAACGAAGATAATGATCTTCGTGCGTACTACCGGCACCCCGGCCAGACGCGCCGCTTCTTCATTCCCGCCAATCGCCAGCGTATTGCGGCCAAACGTGGTTTTATTCAGCAATAAACCAAAGATAACCAGGCACCCTACCGTTAACCAGATCGGCGCAGGCAGCCCAAACCAGTTGGCATACCCGAGGGTGAAGAAGCGCTCATCTTCAATCCCTACCGCTTTACCGTCAGAGATGATATAGGCCAGACCACGGACAATCTGCATCGTGGCGAGCGTGGTAATCAGGGCGTTGATCTTTAAACGCGCGATAACAAAACCGTTCACCAGTCCGCAGAGTATGCCCAGCAGCAGCCCGGCCGCCACGCCAATCCACAGGCTTTCGGTCATATTGATGACCACGGCGGTGGTGACGCCAGCACAGGCAATCACCGAGGCGACGGAGAGGTCAAAATCGCCGGACGCCAGACAAAACAGCATCCCACACGCCACCATACCCGACATCGAAATCGCCAGCCCCAGCCCCTTCATGTTGATGAACGTGGCAAAGTTAGGCACAAAGATCGCACACGCCAGGAACAGGACGGCGAACACCACCAGCATGCCGTATTGATCCCAGATACGCCCGAAGCTAAACGGCGACTTAGGTGCGCCAGAACCGGATGTAGTTACAGAAGACATCTTACTCTCCTTTACTCAGGCGACAGCCTGGCTGACTTTAGGCATAGCAAGGCTCAGGGCCTGCCGTTCATCCGCCTGTTCGTGAAGTAATTCACCGGCGATCTCACCTTCACGCATCACCACAATACGGTCGGCAACACCAAGAACTTCCGGCAGATCGCTGGAGGCAAACAGCACGGCCACACCGCGCGCCGCCAGCGCGTAAATAACGTTGTAGATCTCGTGTTTTGCGCCGACATCGATACCGCGCGTCGGCTCATCAAGCAAAATGACCTTCATCTCTTCCGATAACCAGCGTCCCAGAATCGCCTTCTGTTGATTCCCCCCGGAGAGATTCATAATGAGTTGCTCAGCACCTGGCGTTTTTATATTGAGGGAGCGAATATGGTGTTCGGCATTGCTCTCTTCCCAACCGTTATTGATCAGGCACCCGCCCAGCACATGCTTACGTCGGGCGCTGATGTTGATATTGTCGCGAACCGAATGCACAGGAATGATCCCCTCCGCTTTGCGATCTTCCGGGCACAGCATCATGCCTGCCGCAATCGCGTGCGCCGGTTTGCGGATATCAATGGGCTGCTCATCAATGAACACCTGCCCTCCGGTGATGCGCGTTCCGCCGAACAGCCCTTTCATTAATTCACTGCGCCCGGCGCCAACCAGACCAAACAGGCCGACAATTTCGCCGCTGCGTACGGATAAGCTGACAGGCGCGCGAACGCCCGGCGCTTTCACCTCTTGCAGCCGCAGCCGCTCTGCGCCACAGGCGCGAGGCTGCCAGCCGTAGATATCGCCGAGATCGCGCCCAACCATCGCCTGAACCAGCGCGTCATGGTTAACCTGCTGCATATCGGTAAACGTTTTAACGTAGCGGCCATCTTTAAACACGGTAATGGCATCGCTCAGTGCAAAGATCTCTTCCATACGGTGCGACACATACAGAATGACGCGCCCTTCTTTGCGCAGTTCGCGAATTACCCGGAACAGGTTCTCGATCTCCCTGGCGGAGAGCGAGCTGGTCGGTTCATCGAAAGCGATAATTTTGGCGTTACGCGCTAACGCTTTCGCAATCTCCACCATTTGCCACTGGCCAATCGAGAGGTATTTCAGCGGGGTATCCGGGGAGATATCCATCCCCAGATGTTGTAACTGAAGACCGGCTTCGTAGTTGAGCAGCGTCCGGTTAACAATCCCCCCCTTATGCGGGAGCTGGCCGAGATAGATATTCTCCGCAACGGTCATTTCCGGCACGAGATGCAGTTCCTGGTAAATAATGGCGACACCGGCATTCAGTGCAGCCGTGGTGTCGGCAAAGGTCATCTCTTGCCCACGGATCGCCAGCGATCCCGTGGTTGGCGCATAGTTGCCGCTGAGAATTTTTAAGAGTGTGGACTTCCCGGCGCCATTTTCGCCCATCAGCGCATGCACCTGACCGGCATAACAGTCAAAACTGATATCCGTCAGCGCCTTAACGCCAGGGAACGTTTTCCCGATGCCGCGAAATGAGAGATATGGGGTGGGCTGTTGCATAACGTCTCCGTGAGTCAGGATTTTGCCGGATGACGGCGTTGCCTTATCCGGCCTACTGAATACGCAATTCGCAGGCCGGATAAGCCGTTTTCGCGTCACCATCCGGCATTTGTGTTACTTGCCGCCTAAACCTTTTTTCGCTAGTTCTTCTTTGAAGTTGTCACGGGTGATCAGCACCACGTCGGTCACTTCAGTGAATTTTGGCGGTTCCGCATCTTTGGTTACCCAGTTGTAGAGCATTTCACTGGATTTATAGCCGTGTACGTCCGGGCTGGGCAGCAACGAGCCGTAGAATCCTGTCGCCTGCGCTTTTGACAGTTCGCTGATCGCATCCACACCGTTAATGCCGATGCCGATAACGTCCGCCGCCTTAAAGCCCTGACCTTCGGTGGCGCGCACGCCGCCCAGCACGGTGTTGTCATTCATGCCGACAATCAGCCAGTGTTTCACTTCAGGGTGTTGAACCAGCATAGAGTTAGCGGCATCGAATGCGCCGGGAATATCATTGGATTTCGTTGGAACCTGATAGATCTGTTTTTCCGGGAAGCCCGCAGCTTTCAGCGCTTCCATCGAGCCGGATGTGCGGCGACGCGCGGTATCCAGTTCATTAGCGGTAATCGCCATCACCGCCGTTTCCTTCACATCCCAGCCGCGGTTTTGCATCTCCTTATACAGCTCCTGCCCCTGGCGCTCGCCAATTTTCGTGGCCGCCATCATCACCAGCGGTACGGTGTCCATTGGCTTACCTTTCGCGTTGACGAACTGATCGTCCACGGCGATTACCTTCATGTCATACCCACGCGCTTTTGCAACGATCGCTGAACCCAGTTTCGGGTCCGGGGTACAAATAACGAAGCCTTTTGCCCCACTCGCCGCCAGGCTGTCGATGGCGTTCAGGGTTTTCTCACCGTCCGGCACCGCAATTTTAATGACCTCAAAACCCAGATCTTTCCCGGCTTTATCGGCAAATTTCCATTCTGTCTGGAACCAGGGTTCCTCCGGTTGTTTCACCAGAAAACCGAGTTTCATGGTTTCCGCGATAGCGGATTGTGACATAACGGCAGCCAGACCGATGGCTGCCAGCGCTTTAGTAAATTTGTGCATGGTTAACTCCAGCTTTAGCGTTCTTTTATGTAGGGTAAAATCGAACGATTCTTTGTAATTTAGCCGTAAAACAAGGTATTACCTTAAAAGCCAAGGATTGATACCCGTGCTGGTGTTAGTTGTAGCGGGAAATTGATTCTCCATAGGAGAGCGGCATCACACCGCAGAATTACAGTAATTGCGTACATAAATTCAGCGGAAAATGACATAAAAAAAGAAGGTTTTGTCAGACAAATAAAAAAGGGGTAGCAGATTAGTCCATAACATCAGCCAGCAAATCCTTGTCCCCGAATGCAGGCGCATCCGGGGACATATGCTTTACCAGGTATAGTAAATATGATCGGCATGATCGCGAACAGAAGCGTCATCCCCTGACAGACGAGCAGCCAGCGTCAGCGCAAAATCAAAAATATGCCCTAACCCTTTGCCGCTCAAGAGATTGCCATCTTCCACCACCGGCGCATCAACATATTCACCGTCAGTCACATTTTCCCATAGGTCGCCAGAGCAGACGTAACGGCGTCCTTTCAGCAGACCATTGCCCCCCAGCACACGCGCTGCGGCGGAGCAGACCGGACAGATCAGTTTACCCGCAGCGTCATGGCGGGAAACGAAGTCGATCACCTGTGCGCTGGCGGCCAGATTAGCGCTCCCCTGCGGGCCGCCGGGCAAGACGATAGCGTCATACAACGTGTCCAGACGCCCGGCGAGGGTGTTGTCCGCAACCATTGGAATGTCGTGATAACTCACTACCGCGCGAGATTCCGCGCAGGCCAGCGTTTCAACATCAATATTCAGGCGACGCAGAATATCAATAGTGACCACGGCTTCTGCTTCTTCGAATCCTGGCGCCAGCAGGACAGCGACCTTTTTCATTTACGACTCCTCGCTTTACTCGTGTTAATCACACCGAAATGACAAATTGTTCATTCGGTTATATTTAAAAAATGGGCAAAAATGATCTGGCGCAAAAAACGTTGTCGATAATTTCGGCCAGAACTGTTTCGCCCGCTAATTATTCGATCCTAACACGCCGGTGTATTTTCTTTTGTGATATGAAACATCATTTCAAAAATAAATATCAAATTAAAATCACGTAAAATCAATCATGTATATCAACATCCGTTATATTCTTACATTCGCCGTCAGCGATATACCTTCAGCAAACTGTAAAAAAATATAAACATTGGGATTTAAGGATTTTCTTATAGCCGTACTGGCGCTATGCTTATTTTCGATCGGCAACGGAATCAGCTTTTTGATCACATAAAGGACCGGCAGAACGGATTTATTCTGCTAACAGTATTCATTGCGCATACATGAGTAACGCGCATCACCCTTTCTGGAAATAAGGATATTGATATGGCGACAGCTGGAATGGTTCATAAGCTCAACACCCAAATGAACCTTGAGTTTTACGCATCTAACCTCTACCTCCACCTGAGCGACTGGTGTTTTGACCACAGTCTGACCGGTACGGCGACTTTTCTTCGTACCCAGGCGCAGGGAAACGTGACCCAGATGATGCGCATGTTCAATTTTATGAAGAACGCAGGCGCCAACCCCATCGTGAGAGCCATTGATGTTCCCGGCGAAGAGTTAACCTGTCTTGAAGAGTTATTTCAAAAAACGCTGGATGAGTATCAGCAACGCGCCAGCACGCTCTCACGCTTAACCGACGAAGCCAAAGCAATGAATGACGCGCCAACGCTCAACTTTCTCCACGACCTGGAAAAAGATCAGCAGCAGGATGGCGTTCTGTTACAGACGATTCTCGATGAAGTTCGCAGCGCAAAACGCGCGGGATTGTGTATGGTGCAAACGGACAAACACTTACTCAACGTCGTCAACTATCAACACCACTAACCGCTATATTGCCACGACGTTACGCCTCCCGTACCGGGAGGCTGTTACACAGTCGCTTTACTTTAGTGCGCTTCGTCCTGCGGCGTGAATTTCAGCTCAATCAACGCAATCGCCTTTTGAATGGCCCGCATAGTAACCGGGTCCGCTGCGGCAGGGTGGCTGGTAAAATCGATGTTTTTCAACTGGCTGGACATCTTTTCCCGAACTTCAACCGGGGCAATAACGTCAATAACATCCAGAATCTGTTTGATAACTAACTGGCAGGCAACAACGTCAGAGACCAGTTCCTGATCGGCGTTCAGTGGTTGGGACATAGTAAGCTCCTTATAGAAAGGCCGCCATAGTACCCATTCAGGAGAAGAAACGGTAGCAAAGCAAACGCGGTAAGCCGGATAAACGCCGCGTTATCCGGCTTACATGACACATTAACCGAGAATGCCGCGAACGAACGCTTCGATCTCTTTATCCTGGCAATTGTCAAAGAAACACTGCTGGAAACGTGGGCCAGAGACCGCCGTTTTCACCAGTTCAGGATCGATGGCGCGCAGCGTATCCAGATAGTTTTCTTTCACCACCGCCGCTTTCACCTGGTTCAGAATGCCCGCGTTACGTACCTGCGGTTCTTTACGTTCTGGTGGATACCCTTCCCCGTTACGGCCGGTGAATGCTTTTTCAAAGATGAAACGCACATTCAACTCCGCACCCCAGCCAAAGCCTTTTGCGAATGGCAGAGAAAGCGCATTACCGTTGTTAATCTGCGCAAACAGGAACGCATCCGCCGGGTCGATGCAGTAGCCGCACACCACGCCCGGATGAATATTCAGCGACATCAGCGCGCCCTGCCCGGTGCCGCAACCCGTCACAACAAAATCCACCGCTTTGGCGTTAAGCAGAATGCTGGCCATAATACCAAGGTGGATATAAGTCAGATGATGGTCGTTTTCATCGCTCATCCCGACGTTGAAAACAGGGAATCCCTTTTCATCCGCTACCGCTTTAAGCTCGCGATGAATGGTGGCATTTTTACCTGCCTGGCTGTTTTCCATCATCAGTGCAATTTTCATTCTGTCTTCTCCTGAATGCGTCGCGGGAAATCCCGCCGTGAGTCGTTGACGTATACGTCACATTACTATCTCGCAAACATACTTTCAAATTTAGTGAAAAATGGTTTTAAAAAATTAAGATGTGCTCACACTTTTCCCGTATCGCACAAAGAGCCGGTGTCGTTGGGATTAATCATGGGCAATTCTTAAGCTATTCAGGCCATTGAATGTCTACTGTTCAAGATAGGATGTGCTGTCACCGGATTCTCAGAGCGATATTATGAAAACCTTTATCCTTGGCCTCTCACTCATAGCCCTGACGGGATGTACCCTCACCAAACAAGCGCAGGTCAGTGAAACCAACCCGACAAGCGGGATTGTCCGCCTCAGTTATAACCAGGCGATGATGCAAACGGCGCGCGCGGATGATTATGTTGCGCACGGTACGGCGACACGCGAATGTCAGCAGATGGGATACGCCAACGCCATCGCATTCGGTCAGCCAGTGTCAACCTGTAGCGTTTATGCCGGTTCGCTGTGTATGAACACCAGAATCACGCTGTCTTATCAGTGTCAGGGCGTAGCCATCCAGCCAATATCCGTTGGCGGGTATTAATATCTTTAGCCAGCATGACGCTGCTGGCTTTAATTATTCTCATTGCATATTTTTATATTTAATAGCGTTAATGCGTTTTATTCCCATTCGCATTTTTAATAATTAAATTTATTATTTTACCTTTTGCAAATAATTAAATAACAAATTATAGTGACGCCACATCAACGTATAATGATTCTTTGTGGAGCGGAACCATGCTGAAAACAGAAATGATCGACAAACTGAATGAGCAAATGAACCTTGAATTATATTCTTCTCTGCTCTACCAACAGATGAGCGCATGGTGCAGCTACCATAGCTTTGAAGGGGCGGCAGCGTTCCTGCGTCGTCACGCGCAGGAAGAGATGACGCATATGCAGCGTCTGTTCGATTATCTGACTGATACCGGTAGCTTACCGTGCATCAATACGATCTCTTCGCCTGCTGCCGAATATGCTTCACTGGATGAACTGTTCCGCGCCACCTACGAACACGAACAATTAATTACGCAGAAAATTAATGAACTGGCGCATGCCGCGATGACCAACCAGGATTATCCGACATTCAACTTCCTGCAATGGTATGTCGCTGAACAGCATGAAGAAGAGAAGTTATTTAAATCTATTATTGATAAATTAACGCTGGCAGGGAAAAGCGGTGAAGGTCTGTACTTCATCGATAAAGAACTGTCTACGCTTGATACCCAAAACTAAAATTAAACGGTGAGGCCCCCTCACCGTTTACGCTCAATGGCGGCAGATCTTGCTTTCGTGCGTAGAGAAGCCGTCATCCTTCGCAATAAACTTACCCTTCGCCGCCAGAAACGCCACCAGCTCCGCCGCCGTCATATCAGCAGCCGAACAGGTATGAAAACGCGCCTGTTCACCAAAACGCGCCGTAATCGCCGCTTCCAGGCTGGCATTCGAATACTGCTCGCCTGACTCAATCATCATATTCAGCACTTCGTGGCCGTGAATAGAATCCATACATCCTCCTCAATAAAGCCTGTAGCCTACCGGGAGCCGGTGAATAGTGCTTTGCGCTAACGCAGGTTTACATGCACAGCCGATGCAATCGTGGTGGCGCACGCCTTCATGCCAATTTTCGTAAACAATGGTATACACATGTTGTAACGGTCATTTGACGAAAATAATGTTATGCCTTACCCTGCGCCGCAGATATAACCGTTGATTATCTCTGGGACAGAGGAAAGCGTGAAAAATAGAACTCTGGGTAGTGTTTTTATCGTGGCGGGCACCACTATCGGCGCCGGTATGCTGGCGATGCCGTTAGCCGCCGCTGGCGTTGGTTTCAGCGTCACACTGGCGTTATTGATTGGGTTATGGGCATTGATGTGCTACACCGCGCTGTTGCTCCTGGAAGTATATCAGCACGTTCCGGCAGATACCGGGTTAGGAACGTTGGCAAAACGCTACCTCGGACGTTATGGGCAATGGATCACCGGCTTTAGCATGATGTTTCTGATGTATGCGCTCACAGCGGCCTATATCAGCGGGGCTGGCGAACTGCTGGCCTCAAGCATCAGCGACTGGACGGGCGCCGATATGTCTCCGGCGATGGGCGTTTTGCTGTTCACCGTGGTTGCCGGTGGCGTCGTGTGCGTCGGAACCTCGCTGGTCGATCTGTTCAACCGCTTTCTCTTCAGTGCCAAAATTATCTTCCTGATCGCTATGCTGGCGCTGCTGATGCCGCATATTCATAAAGTGAATCTGCTTACGCTGCCGCTGCAACAGGGTCTGGCATTATCAGCAATTCCGGTCATTTTTACGTCGTTCGGTTTTCACGGCAGCGTACCCAGCATCGTCAGCTATATGAACGGTAATATTCGCAAACTGCGATGGGTATTTATCACCGGTAGCGCAATCCCGCTGGTGGCATACATTTTCTGGCAGCTTGCCACGCTCGGCAGTATCAACTCCTCTACCTTTATGGGCTTGCTGGCCGATCATGCCGGGTTAAATGGCCTGTTGCAGGCCTTGCGTGAGGTGGTTGCCTCGCCGCACGTTGAACTGGCGGTGCATCTGTTTGCCGACCTGGCGCTGGCGACATCGTTTTTGGGTGTGGCGCTGGGATTATTTGATTATCTGGCAGATCTGTTCCAGCGACGCAACACCGTCGCCGGGCGTCTGCAAACCGGCGCGATTACCTTCCTGCCGCCACTGGCGTTCGCACTCTTTTACCCGCGCGGCTTTGTGATGGCGCTGGGATACGCTGGCGTCGCGCTGGCAGTGCTGGCGTTGCTGATCCCTTCCCTGCTCGCGTGGCAAAGCAGGAAGCATAATCCGCAGGCAACGTATCGCGTAGCGGGCGGCGTTCCGGCATTAGCCCTCGTCTTTACCTGTGGGATAGTGGTGATCGGCGTACAGTTCTGTATCGCCGCCGGGCTGCTGCCTGAAGTGGGATAAAACAAAAGGGGCGCTAAGCCCCTTTTTTGTGTTTAGTGCAGACAGCACTGTTTATATTTTTTACCGCTGCCGCAGGGGCAAGGATCGTTGCGCCCTACCTTTACTTCCGCTCTTACCGGCACCTGCACCGGCGCTTCCTGCGGGTGCGCCATCCAGTACGCGTGTAAATCCAGGGCCGCCAGACGAATCGCGTTAACGCTCTCCTCAAACGCTTCTGGTGACATTTTTTCAACCACGGCGAAGTTCTCTTCCGTACCGTGCAGCGCAATGGCTTTCAGCGCGGGTTGTAGCGTATCCGGTAAGGTGGACCAGTCAGAGAGCGCGACCCCGCGCATATAGCCAAAGCACCACTCTTCCACGATGGTCAGCTCATGACCTTCGACTTCACGCAGACCGAACAGCGGTTCAAACTGTTCCGGGAACTCATTAAGCCTGTCTGCCGTATCCGCCATATGCTGAAACGCCAGTTCCATAAAACGCGTCATCTCCTTTTCAGAGGACCAGCGCGGAACATACTGCGCCCCACCCCATACCGCGACCAGCCATTGCTCTGGCTCAATCTCATACGGCGAACTGAGTACAGCCGTCAGTAAACCATCCAACTCTGACACATCCAGAATCGCGTGATCGGTATTGTACTTTGTCAGTACATCATCCAGCCATTCCAGCTCGCTTTCGTTTAACGGTCCTGTTTTCATAACGCTTTTCCTCAGTGAAATACTCTCGCCCGCAATTATCTTACATGGCTGGCGAAGTAAGGGATACTTATTGGGGAAGGAATGGCAGACAAGATCATCAGCGAACAGATGACAGACACAAAAAAACCACCCGGAGGTGGTTTTACGACACTGCTTATTGCTTTGATTATTCTTGTCTTTCCCATGGTACCCGGAGTGGGACTTGAACCCACACAGCGCGAACGCCGAGGGATTTTAAATCCCTTGTGTCTACCGATTCCACCATCCGGGCTCGGGAAGAAAGTGGAGGCGCGTTCCGGAGTCGAACCGGACTAGACGGATTTGCAATCCGCTACATAACCGCTTTGCTAACGCGCCATATTCTTCAGGCTTTTCAGCCGGACACCCGCTATTGCCGATGTCTTTAAACTGGAGCGGGAAACGAGACTCGAACTCGCGACCCCGACCTTGGCAAGGTCGTGCTCTACCAACTGAGCTATTCCCGCATCATCAAGTAACTTTGTTAATCACTTGATTTTGTTATCGTCTGGCAACCTGCGCCGCCGTTCGATGCGTTGCATTCTACTTACCTGACGCAACGAGTCAACGATATTTTTCGCCACCCACGATCGTTTGCTGAAATTTGCGGCGAAACGATCACTGATCAAGCAAATCCCCGCGTGCAGCGCTCAAATACTGGAACATAGACCACAGCGTCAGCACGGCAGCAACGAAGAAAAGCGCGATCCCGGCATATTCCACCCAAATGTTTGGACGCCACAGCAGCCACGCCAGCGCCGCCATTTGCGAGGTGGTTTTCACTTTGCCGATCCAGGAGACCGCCACGCTGCTGCGTTTGCCCAGCTCGGCCATCCATTCACGCAGCGCGGAAATAATAATTTCACGCGCAATCATGGTCGCGGCAGGCAGCGTCACCCACCAGCTGTGATAATGCTCCGTCACCAGCACCATGGCGATCGCCACCAGCACCTTATCCGCCACCGGATCAAGGAACGCGCCAAAACGCGTACTCTGGTTCCAGCGACGCGCCAGGAAACCGTCGAACCAGTCGGTCACGGCGGCGATACAGAAGATTAGCGCGGTAACGAAGGGAGCCCATGTAAATGGCAGATAAAACACCAATACAAAGAATGGGATCAGAATGACGCGAAACAGCGTGAGCAACGTAGGGATATTAAATTGCATAGTGACGGGTAACTATCTGTTGTCAGAGAAATTACCCCTATGTTGCTACAGAGACCTCAATGTTTCAACGAGTAGAAGATCTTTTCTGCCAGACCTTGCGAAATACCCGGCACTTTTGCAATTTCCTCAACACTCGCGTTACGTAGTCCTTGCAAACCGCCCATATATTTCAACAGCATTTGTCGACGTTTTGGCCCGACGCCTTCGATAGTTTCCAGCGTGCTGGTGTTTTTCACCTTCGCCCGTTTTTTGCGGTGCCCGCTAATGGCGTGATCGTGCGATTCATCGCGGATATGCTGAATAACGTGCAGCGCAGGCGAATCCGGCGGCAGGCTAAAGCCCTCCCCCTCGGGTTCAAAGAACAACGTCTCCAGACCGGCTTTACGATCGGCGCCTTTAGCAACGCCCAACAATAAAGGATGATTTTTATCCCACGGCACATCCAGTTCAGCAAAAACGGTCTTCGCCTGACCAAGCTGGCCTTTACCGCCATCAATCAGAATAACGTCAGGAATCTTACTTTCTTCAATCGCCTTGCCATAGCGTCGGCGCAGAACCTGATTCATCGCCGCATAATCATCGCCCGGCGTAATTCCGGTAATGTTGTAGCGACGATACTCCGCACGCAGCGGCCCGTTAGCGTCAAAAACCACGCAGGAGGCCACCGTCTGTTCTCCCATCGTGTGGCTGATGTCAAAACACTCCATCCGCTTCACCGCAGGCAGCTTCAGCACGCTTGCCAGCGCGGTCAGACGCTGCGTGATCGTCGATTGCTGCGACAGTTTGCTGATCAGCGCCGTCGCGGCATTGGTTCGCGCCAGCTTCAGGTAACGAGCGCGATCGCCGCGCGGTTTGGTCTGCACATTAATGCGCCGCCCGGCCAGTTCGGACAAAGAGTCCGCCAGCAGCGTTTTATCGCTCAGGTTGAAATCCAGCAGGATCTCTCCTGGCAGCGTGCGCATCTGGCTGCCTTGCAGATAGAACTGGCCGACGAACGTTTCCACCACTTCGCCCAGTTCCGTCCCGTTCGGCACTTTCGGGAAATAGCTACGGCTGCCCAGCACCTTGCCCTGGCGGATAAAAAGCACATGCACACAGGCCATACCCACATCGAACGCCACGCCGATAACGTCCAGATCGTCGCCGGTATTGGAGACAAACTGTTTCTCAGTAACGCGGCGCACAGCCTGAATTTGGTCGCGTATGCGCGCGGCCTCTTCAAATTCCAGATTCTGGCTGGCTTTTTCCATTCGGGCGATCAATTGGGTCAGAACCTGATCGTCTTTCCCGGATAAAAACAGCCGAACGTACTCCACCTGCTGCGCATACTCATCTTCACTCACCAGCCCTTCTACGCACGGCCCGAGACAGCGGCCAATCTGATATTGCAGACAAGGACGCGAGCGGTTGCGGTAGACGCTGTTTTCGCACTGACGAATGGGAAAGACTTTTTGCAGCAGGGCCAGGGTTTCACGCACGGCATACCCGTTCGGGAACGGGCCAAAGTATTCACCTTTGGCATGTTTCGCCCCGCGATGCATTGCCAGGCGTGGATGGGTGTCACCGCTGAGAAAGATGAAAGGATAGGATTTATCATCGCGCAATAACACGTTATAGCGCGGTTGATACAATTTGATGTAGTTGTGTTCGAGCAATAGCGCTTCGGTCTCGGTATGCGTCACCGTGACATCAATTTGCTGAATTTGCGCAACCAATGCTTCGGTTTTTCGCGAAGCAAGGTTGCTGCGGAAATAGCTGGAAAGCCGTTTTTTCAGGTCTTTCGCTTTACCGACATAAATAACCGTACCACCGGCATCATACATACGATAAACGCCGGGTTGGCTGGTCACGGTTTTTAAAAATGCTTTCGCATCAAACAGAACACTCACTAGCTTGTTAACGTCTCCGCATTACACAGGCCGTGGCGAATTGCCAGGTGAGTCAACTCAACATCACCATGAATGTTTAGTTTACTGAACATTCTGTAGCGATAGCTGTTCACCGTTTTAGGACTGAGATTCAGTTGTTCTGAGATCTCATTAACCTTCTGGCCCCTGGTGATCATCAGCATAATCTGCAACTCGCGTTCAGACAAACTGGCAAAAGGCGTTTCTGTTTTCTCAGGCTCAATCTGGCTCAGCGCCATCTGTTGAGCGATATCTGAAGCAATATAACGCTGCCCGGAAAAAACCGAACGAATCGCGCTGACCACTTCCTGAGGCGCAGCGCCTTTACTCAGATACCCTGCGGCTCCGGCCTGCATGACTTTCGCCGGTAGCGGGTTTTCCGTATGGATCGTCAGCATGATCACTTTAATATCAGCGCTTGAGCGGGCAATTTTGCGCGTCGCCTCAAGACCGCCGATTCCGGGCATGTTCATGTCCATCAGCACAACGTCGACGGCGTTCGCGCGGCACCACTTTACGGCGTCCTCGCCACAACAGGCTTCACCGACAACCTTTATGCCCTTTATATCTTCCAGAATGCGTCGTATCCCTGCGCGCACCAGTTCGTGGTCATCAACAAGAAGAACGTTGATCAAAGGAATATCTCCAGAATAGGGATAACGCTACTGATAGTTAATCGACCCTATATTAGCGGGTTTTATCTCAACTTTGAAACGTAAAAAACGTGGGGCATTCGATTTTGCTCTCGTTTTTGGAAATTAGATTGTACGCTTCGTGGAAACTCCCACAGCTAACGGCCTTTTTTTACCCTCTATTTCTGCATAATAGTTTCAGAATAGTGACAAAAAATTCACTCACTTCCGTCGAAATGCTAAATAGGCAAGCAAGTTTGTAACAATAATTAACGCGCGAAATACGCGAGGTAAACAAAAAAATGAGGAAAATATATGCCTCGCAAGGCGTTGTTTATTTTAATGGCGCTGGTTTGATTTGCGATCAAAAAACAACCACTGCTATTTTTGGCGCAGCTTATGGTATACTCCGCCGCCTTAACATTTGCCATCGCACTTTTTCACTGAAACATAACGAGGAAAATAAATGAGTACGCCTGATTTTTCCACTGCCGAGAATAATCAAGAACTGGCCAATGAAGTCACCTGCCTGAAAGCCATGTTGACCCTGATGCTACAGGCAATGGGGCAAGCCGACGCAGGGCGCGTGATTCTTAAGATGGAAAAACAGATCGCGCAGATTGAAGATGAAACGCAGGCCGCGGTATTTTCCAGCACTGTTAAGCAAATTAAACAAGCTTACCGCCAGTAACAGGAAACCGGCTGAGAGTGAAACTTTCAGCCGGTTTTGCGTCTGGCGCGCAGAACATTCGTTTTTTCAGATCAGGCCCGTCGCGGCCGCATAGCAGGCAATCTGCGTTTTATTCGGCGCGTTAAACTTTTTCTGCATGTTTTTCTGATGAAAGTTAACGGTGTTCTCTGAGATGGACAGAATCATCGCGATCTCTGATGACGTCTTTCCTTCCGCCGTCCACTTCAGGATCTCTTTCTCTCGCTTACTGAAGCGCATTTCTGGCGTCATCACCATTTCATCCTCCAGCCGCGTCAGCGCCGACAGGCTCTCACGCACCAGCAGTTGCAACCGGAGTTCAATTTCATCATGTGCAAACGGCGCATGGCGGGCGCTCGCCCGGGAGACAGAGAGGAAGCCCAGCGCCCGATTCGGCAGCATCAGGCATTGCGTCGCCCCCCGGCGTAGACCATGAGCGCGCGCCGCGTCCCATAGCGACTGCGCTTCGCTAAATAAGGCATCATTCCATGCCAGATGCCCCTGGCGGAAATTTTCCGGCTTTAATACCGGATCAATAGAGAAATAGTTTTCAGACTGATAATGCGCCACCCACGCTTGCGGGTACGTGGTGTGAACGGAGATTTTTGGCCGCGTAAACGGGACGGGATGGCGAACACACAGCGCATAATAATCATATTCAAGCTGCTGTGTCTGATGTTGTAATTCAGTGTAGACATCTTCTGCCGTCGCCATTTCCTGAAAGCGTACCAGCATACTCCGTCGCCAGGTGAAGAAATCATTTTCCTGCATACTAAACGGTAACACCCCTGAGATTGATAATCATTATAATGTTTAAAACAAGCTAACACATAAATGAAGTTTATATGTAGAAAATATCGGTCAGATGGCGAATTACTTGAGGTGTGTTTCACCCGGCGGGAGAACACAAAGGGATTACGGCTATAATCAGGCGGGTATTATTGATATTTATTTAAATACACTCGCCCAAAACGGGATTATTTCAGGCGAGTGCGCGAAAACACTTATTGCATCAGGAACTTCTCAAGAAACTGACGCGTGCGTGGTTGCTGAGGATTGGCAAATAACGGTTTGGCCGCGCCCTGCTCCACAATGCGCCCCTGATCCATAAATATCACCCGGTCAGCCACGTCGCGCGCAAAGCTCATTTCATGCGTCACGATGACCATCGTGCGCTTTTCCTGCGCCAGCTGGCGTATCGTACTGAGCACCTCCCCCACCAGCTCAGGGTCGAGCGCGGAAGTCGGTTCATCAAACAAAATCACCTCCGGGCGCATCGCCAGCGCGCGGGCAATCGCCACACGCTGCTGCTGCCCACCGGACAGACGACGCGGATAGCTGGTCTCTTTCCCGGCCAGTCCTACCTTCGCCAGCAGTTCCCGCGCTAATGCCGTTGCTTCGGCTTTGGGCTCGCCTTTCACAATCACCGGCCCTTCAATGATGTTCTCCAGTACGGTACGGTGCGGAAACAGATTAAAGTTCTGGAATACGAACCCCACATGCTGACGCAACTGGCGAATTAGCCCTTTTTGCTTGTTTAACGAGCTTGCGGTATCAATGGTAATGTCGCCCACTTTGATGGTGCCCGCCTCAGGCTGCTCCAGCAAATTAATGCTGCGCAACAGCGTTGTTTTACCGGAACCGCTGGGGCCGATAATCGCCACCACCTCACCAGGTTTCACCTCCAGGTCGATGCCGTGCAACACCGTCTGACCGTGGAACTTTTTCACCAGGTTTTTAACTTCAATCGCACTCATTTTGGCTCTCTCTCCTGGCGGTTAAGCTGCTCTTCAAAATAGTTTTGCAGCGCGGAAAGTACCGTCGCCATCACCCAGTAGATCAGCGATGCCGCCAGATACATGGTAAAGACTTCCAGCGTACGCGAGGTAATCAGCTGCGCCTGACGGAACAGTTCCGGCACCTGAATCGTGGCGGCCAGGGAGGTATCTTTCACCAGGCTGATGAAACTGTTGCTCAGCGGCGGCAACGCCACGCGGGCGGCCTGCGGCAAAATCGCGCGACGCAGCGTTTGCCACGGCGTCATACCGATACTTGCCGCGGCTTCCCACTGACCTTTGTCGATAGAAGAGATCGCCGCACGCAGCGTTTCCGAAGTGTAGGCTGCGGTATTCAGCGACAGGCCAATCATCGCCGCCGGGATCGGGTCCAGCTCAATGCCAAACTGCGGCAGGCCGTAGTAGATCATAAAAAGCTGGGCAATCAGCGGCGTACCGCGAAAAATGGAGATATAAAAACGCGCCAGCCAGCGGACAGGCAGCAGGGGCGACATACGCATCAGCGCGAGAATGAAGCCCAGCAGCAGGCCGAAAAACATCCCGCCAATACTCAGCTGTAGCGTAAACACCGCACCTTTAAGCAGATACGGCAGCGAGTCAATCACCAGTTGGATACTTTCTTGCATGAGTGTTTTTCTACCCGGAAGTTACACGTGAGGATGGTAGGCAAACAGCGCTGGCGCCCCACCGGTATGAATAAAGAGAATCGGACCTTCATCTTTGAAGCGCTTCTGGCTGATGCCATCGATCAGGCCCGCCATCGCTTTCCCCGTATAGACCGGGTCAAGCAGAATGCCTTCCAGGCGCGCCAGCAGCTTCACGGCCTCCATCCCCTCTTCATTCGGCGTTCCGTATCCCGGCGCGAAATAGTCGTCCCACAGCAGGATGTCCGCCGAGGCGGTCAGTTCCAGCTCTTTAGCAATCGCTTGTTGCAGCGTAACCACTTTAGGCTTCTGATCGATAACCTTGCGCGACACGGTCACGCCGATCAACTCAACATCTGGCATCAATTGTTCCAGACCTACCGCCAGCCCGGCGTGCGTACCGGCGCTTCCCGACGCCACCACCACGGAGGACAGCTGTACCGCGCCCTCGCACTGCTGGGCGATTTCCAGCGCGCTTTCCACGTATCCCATTGCGCCTAATGGGCTGGAGCCGCCGACCGGAATCACATACGGCCTGAAACCCTGCGCCTCAATACGGGTCGCCAGTTCCTGTAGCTGGGCGTCAGGATCGGTCAGCGCGTCGCACATCTCAATTTGCGTATTAAAAAGGTCCAGCAGCAGACGATTGCCGTTGGTCAGGTAGTTTTCCGCCGTCGTACCGATGGGATTTTCCAGTAACGCAACGCAGTGTAATCCCAGTTTTGCCGCTACCGCCGCCGTCTGGCGAACGTGGTTCGACTGGATGGCGCCCGCCGTAATCAGCGTATCCGCGCCTTCACGCAGCGCATCGGCAGCCAGAAATTCAAGCTTACGCAGTTTATTCCCGCCCATTGCCATCGGCGTTACGTCATCGCGTTTAATGAAAATGTCGCGACCCAGATAATCAGATAAACGCGGCAGGTATTCGAGTGGCGTTGGCGCGCCAATAAATTCCAGGCGTGGGAACCGCGTTAAATTATGCAGTGGCATAAAGCCTCCGGTATTCATTGTTGTGATGTTCTTTTTATTATGCACGTTCAAACGGATGAAATAAAAAAGGCGCCGTATTAAAGCGCCTTTTTTTGCAATTATGACGATTATTTAGTCACATCTGCGCCAAACCATTTCTCAGACAGCGCTTTCAGCGTGCCGTCTTTCTGCATATCGGCAATGGCGCCATCTACCGCTTTCAGCAGATCTTCATTGCCTTTACGCAGCGCCACACCGGCTTCCTGACGGGAGAACGCTTCGCCGGTAACGGCCAGCGTGTCTTTGGTTTTCTTCACCAGATCCAATGCGGCCAGGCGATCCACCAGAATAGCGTCAATACGGCCTACGCGCAGATCCTGGTATTTCGTCGGATCGTCATCATAGGTGCGAATGTCTACACCCTGTACGTTCTGGCGCAACCACTCTTCGTAGTTTGTTCCCAGACCGACGCCGACCTTCTTACCTTTCAGGTCAGCCGCCGTGTTGATGCTGCCTTCATTGCCTTTTTTCACCAGCGCCTGAATACCAGAAATGGTATAAGGTGTTGAGAAATCGTATTTTTTCTTACGTTCGTCGGAGATGGTGACCTGGTTGATAACCACATCAATACGTTTGGAATCCAGCGACGCCAGCATACCGTCCCATTTGGTCGGTTTCAGCGAGGCTTTTACGCCGAGGTGTTTCGCCAGTTCTTCTGCGAACTCCACTTCGAACCCGGTCAGTTTGCCGTCATCACCCTGGAAACTGAACGGCGGGTAAGTCCCTTCCAGGCCTACCAGCAGCGTGCCGCGCTCTTTTACTTTGTTTAACAGACCTTCATCTGCATAACTCTTCACGCTCATCCCGGCGACAAGTGCAACTGCCATCACACCCATCAGAGCCTGACGTCCCAGAAGTGCTAATTTCATAGTTACCCCGAATGTTGTCATTAATGACCGTAGTGTAGAGGGTTTGCTGCTAATCACAAACACGACTCCGCTACATGTTATTCATTTTTAATATATATCAGAAGTAGCCATCCGGGATGATTTCTGCATCTGTCCGGCATGCATATGCGTTTTATACTGTTCGTACTTACGCAGCGCGATCCGATAGTTATTAGTGCTGGTTTCGGGTAACCACGGGGCCAGGTTTTCATCAAGAAAACCTTCCTGTAGCAGGTCGTGAGAAATGTTCTGTTCGGTGAGATGGTTGCCCAGGCGACGCAGGCGCACGACATATTCACGCACGGTGCCGTGGCTCATTTCGGTTTGCTCAAACAAGAATTGTTTAAAACCGATGATGTCAAAGAAGTCACTCTGCTCTTTGCAGTGCAGATCGCCGCAGAAACGGCACAGCGCCGACCACTCCTTCTGCTCCTCCTGCCATTGTGCATCGTCCATCAGCGTATCCAGGCGGGAAATCGCGATTTTATTGACAATCTGCCCCCGGCGAACCAACGTGATCCTGTCGAGCAATTTATGGCAATGAGCGCAATGCGTCTGGCTGTGTTTAAAGTCTTTGAGGTAGCGGCTTAGTGGCCGTCTTTTAGATTGCTGCACCGTCATGAGAACTCCTGGTAGTCAATACGTTGTGCGGCACTATTAAGGGGCGACGACGATCGCCCTTTATAACTTACCCAGCTTGGTGCGTAGACGTTTGATGGCCTGGCTGTGCAACTGGCTTACCCGTGACTCGCCGACTTCCAGCACCGCGCCAATCTCCTTCAGATTGAGCTCTTCCTGGTAATACAGCGTCAACACCAGCTGCTCGCGTTCTGGCAACGATTCAATCGCATCCATCACACGCTGGCGTAAATTGCTCTCAAGGAGCTGTTGTAACGGGTTTTCCTGCTGGTGTTCTTCCGTCACCAGCTCAATGCTATCGCCATGCTCTTCCCGCCACTCGTCATAAGAGAAGAGTTGGCTGTTATTGGTATCAAGCAACATCTGACGATACTCTTCCACAGGAATAGCCAGCCGCTCCGCCACCTCAGTTTCCGTCGCGTTGCGCCCTAATTCCTGCTCCAGTTGCCCCATCGCCTGCGCCACTTCGCGAGCATTGCGCCGGACGCTACGCGGCACCCAGTCACGGCTGCGTAGTTCATCCAGCATCGCTCCACGAATACGCTGCACTGCGTAAGTGGTAAATGCCGTTCCTTGCAGAGCGTCATATCGGTCAACTGCATTCAATAACCCGATACCGCCCGCTTGTAGCAGATCGTCCAGTTCCACGCTCGCCGGCAAACGCACCTGCAGGCGCAATGCTTCGTGACGCACCAGCGGTACATAACGCTGCCACAGCGAGTGTTTATCCATTACACCTTCAGCGGTATACAGTGAATTCACGATAAACAGCCCTGCGTTAGTTGAGTTATCGGCATGATTATCCGATTCTGCAGGGCGTTCAATTGGATGAAAAAGGGGAATAAAATGAGGTTATTCTGGGCTTGCCTATTACAAGGACTGTTTTTTCGCTAAATTAACAATTGTAACAATGAGAGATCATCTCCCAATCTTACACTCTCTATTTGCTGATGAAACAACTGTTGAACATCCTGATTATGCTGGCTAAGAGAGTGAAAACTGTAAATAACATCAACAACATTATCTTGTTCAATTTCCCCCGTCGCCATTACATGGCCCGCAAGTAACGTTTTGATGAAATAGAATTCAGCAACGATTAAATAAAGATTATTCAGCATGCTACGGCCATTATTTTGCGGAAACCCCTGCTGCCACAGCTTGTATTTGAAGAAATTCTTAAACAGGTGCTCATTATCTTTAAGATAATTTCCCGCCACATCACACCATTCAGCTTCAATTTTTCTCATTGTTGACTCAGCGGAAACCGTATCACCCGTCGCGTCAAACTGCCCGTATAATTGCGTGAAATAATGGTTCAACACCCGACCACCACGACTCGACATTTTCTTCGTGAAGTAACCTTGCATTAGTGAGATCAGTGCAAACTTAAGACCATAGTTTTGATTGAAATTCTGTAACTCGGTCAGTACCTTACCGCTAACCAGTTCATTAACCAGAGCACAATAGACATTCTCCAGGTCACTAATGCTTTCTTCAATGCTGTCAACTTTCTCAGCCACCATGAGAAATTTCACCATAGTGTAAATTTGCTCTTCAACACTGACATCTGTCACATTGAATATATTCTGGCAAAAGAGATTGATAACCTTAATCTTCATGTCAAGTAATGGCGCGTTATTATAATCCTGCTGAACGCCTGTTGACTCCATCATAGACATCGAATCTTTATCACTCAGAAGAAGCCTCGTGACTTCGGGACATGAAAGGTTGAGTGATTTTTCAACTTCATTTTTATAGATTCTGCTCGTACGAGGGAATGTCGAGCAGGTAGGACTTAATGCCTGGGCCCCCATTGTGCTATGAATAGAGCAAAGCCTTTCAGCATCCATAAACGGACAACCTTTGCTTTCCGTCTGAAAGATAACTTCCCCCCAGTGTTGATAGTGTTTTTTTGTAATTTTAATCCCTGTTTTCGCAATACGGCGGATAGAACTATCTCTGCTGTTCACATAGCGATTAACAGAAGACTTATCAAATACAATTGTCCAGCCCTGACAACAATGCTCACGACATTCCCCGCCCACGCAGGAAAAGTCTGCGACCAGTTTCGGTTGGGTGACAATGATCTGTTTCATAAGCTGATTCTCAAAAGTAAGAGATAAAAAAACCCCGCCGTAGCGGGGTTATAAACGAGAGGATTAACGCAGCAGAGACAGAACAGTCTGCGGAACCTGGTTCGCCTGAGACAGTACGGAAGTGCCAGCCTGCTGCAGGATCTGCGCACGGCTCATGTTGGAAACTTCAGTTGCGTAGTCAGCATCCTGAATACGAGACTGTGCCGCAGACAGGTTGGTAGAAGTGTTGTTCAGGTTATTAATAGCGGACTCGAAACGGTTCTGCACCGCACCCAGGCCACTACGTGCGCTATCAACCTTAGCAATAGCATCATCGATAGTTTCCAGTTCGTTTCCAGTCAGAGCTTTAAGATCAATGGTTTTCACACCCAGTTCAGCGCTATCCGCTTTAGCCCCATTCAGATCCAGCTCGATGGTATCGCCGTCGTTCACACCAACCTGAATTTTAACAACCCCAGCAGCACCCGCACTACCATCCAGCAGTTTGATGCCGTTGAAGTCGGTTTTACCTGCAACACGGTCGATTTCAGCCAGGCGAGCAGTAACTTCATCCTGCAGGGACTGCAGATCGCTCTCGCTGTTAGTACCGTTGCTTGCCTGAACAGCCAGTTCACGGATACGCTGCAAGTTGTTGTTGATTTCGTTCAGAGAACCTTCAGCAGTCTGCGCCATGGAGATGCCATCGTTCGCGTTACGGGCGGCCTGGTTCATACCTTTGATCTGAGAGGTCATACGGTTTGCAATTGCCTGACCAGCCGCATCATCTTTCGCGCTGTTGATACGCAGACCAGAGGACAGACGCTCAATAGCCGTACCCAGTGCAGACTGAGATTTGTTCAGGTTGTTCTGAGTAGTCAGGGACATCAGGTTAGTATTGATAACTGCCATAATTTTCTTTCCTTCAAAAATTGGATTTTAGGTCCGGTGCCTAACACTCACAGCGTCTCTCACCGTCAACAAGGGTATCGGCGCTTCTTCAAAGGACTTTAGAAATAAACAATAAAAACTTTCAACTTATTATTTTTAAAGGAAATAATCTCGTTAACCATAGCTAAACCTCTGATATTTACCCTCTGAACAATAAGTTTTCTTTCAAACAATCCCTCTATATGAAAGTAACAGCCCCCCCTTTTCTGGCGATTATTTTTAATCCTGATGTGTAAACTTTTTTGTATTCTGTCCGATAACAAATCCAGACATACCCAAGACTCAAGGAAAATAAACATGGCTACTATTAGTAACCTGGGGGTTGGCTCTAATCTGGATTTAACGACGTTGTATAACCAGTTGGAGACAGCTGAAAGAACGAAGCTTACAGCAATTACAACTCAGCAGACCACCTACAACGCCCAGTTAAGCGCATACGGAAAACTACAAAGTGCGTTAACTAATCTACAAACTGCAACAGCAGCACTTGGCAAAACAGCGACCTGGAACTCAACGACAGTTGGTAGCACTAATACATCGTTCAGCGCCACAACTACCAGTGATGCAGCCGTAGGCAGTTATAGTATTAATGTCGGCCAGGTAGCAAAAGCACAGGTATTAATGTCCGATAGCTTTACCAGCGGCACTGAAAAGCTGGGAGGGACAACGACTGACGGAACACGCACCATTACGATTACCCAGCCGGGAACCGAAGATCCGCTGGAAATCACACTGTCAGATTCTGATACCAGTTTGAATGGCATTGCCAGCGCGATCAATAAAGCAAACGGTAATGTCACCGCGACAGTGATTAAGGCAGAAGACGGAGATTACCGTTTGATGCTTACCTCGAAATCAACGGGTACAGATTATGATATGACTGTTACCGTTACCGGGGATGACACGCTACAGCAAAAAATCGGACACGATGCGACATCATCGGGTTTGAACGTACAGACAGCTTCGCAAAATGCCGAAGTAACGGTTAATGGCGTAAAAATCGTTCGCTCCAGTAATACCATTTCAGATGCAGTGACAGGGCTCACACTGACACTGAAAGCAAAAAGCACAGCCGATGAGACGCTAGAGATTACCCGCGCTACGGAGGAGAACAATAAGGCTATCAGCGACTGGGTGACGGCTTATAATGCATTACAGTCTACTATCGCTAGCGTGACAAAATACGTCAAAACAGACACAGGTTCCTCTAGTCAGTCCAGCAACAATGGCGCGCTTTTAGGCGATACTAATGTTCGCTCTATTCAGTCCCAGTTGCGTAGCCTGCTTACGGATGTACAAGGTGGAACTTACGCCATTATGGCGCAGTTAGGTATTACTCAGGATCCAACTGTCGGCTCTGACGGCTCCACCGGCAACCTGAAGATTGATACAACTAAATTAACCAAAGCCTTGACAGATAATCCTCAAGCTGTGCAGGAATACTTTATCGGTGATGGCAAAACGACCGGTTTCGCCACTCAGATGAACAACACCCTGACCAAAATGCTGGATACCACTTCTGGTAGCACTGGGGTAATTAAAAATGCGCAGGATGGCATTAACAAAACGCTCAAGACATTAGAACAGCGCTATGACGCGATGGAAGCCTCCATAGAAGCAACTATGGCGCGCTACAAAGCACAGTTCACCTCGCTGGATAAGTTGATCAGTCAGATGAACAATACTGCAAACTACCTGACTCAGCAGTTTAGCTCATCAAGCAGTTAAGGAATTGATATGTATAGTAAAAGTGGTGTCCTTTCCTACCAGAAAGTTGGGGTGGAAAGTGCGGTGATGAGTGCCGACCCACACCAACTGGTTGTTATGCTTTTTGACGGGGCACTGAGTGCTCTCGTCAGGGCACGACTATTCCTGGAGCAGGGAGAACTGTTATCAAAAGGTGAGGCGCTGTCAAAAGCGATCAATATTATTGATAACGGCCTCAAGGCGGGACTCAACATGGAAGTTGAAGGAGAGCTTTCCCGCAATCTGGCATCACTTTACGATTACATGGTACGCCGTTTGTTACTGGCCAACTTACATAACGACGTTGAAGCTATCATTGAAGTAGAGGGATTGCTAACCAATATCGCTGATGCCTGGAAACAGATCGGTTCATCGGTTTCACCCGTTCAGGATACCCTTTGATGACTAACTGCATCTCGTCGCTTACCAACTGGCATGCCCTGCATGCCCTTAGTATCACAATGCTGAATCTTGCTCATTCAGGAAAATGGGATGAACTGATTGAGCAGGAGATGAATTATGTGCAACTGGTGGAGAGTATCGCTGGTAACCCCATCACTCCCGACGATACGTTTCTGATAAACCAGGCAAAAGAGATCCTGAATGCCGTACTCCGTAACGAGGCTGAGTTAAAAACGCTGTTGCAGCACCGTATGGAAGAACTACGTCAGCTTATAGACCAGACTGGAAAACAGCAGTCCGTCTCCACGACATACGGGAACCTGGCGGGAAATATTCTGTTCCCCAGTAACCTGAATCAATAATTTTTCCCAATCTGCAATTCTCATCCATACTCCAGAAGTTAGCCTGACGGCTTCTGGAGCACGGAAGATGAAAAACCCCACGCTATTGCAGTACTTCCACTGGTATTACCCTGACGGCGGCAAGCTCTGGCCAGAACTGGCTGAGCGCGCTGGCGGCCTCAATGATATCGGCATTAATATGGTCTGGTTACCGCCCGCCTATAAAGGCGCGTCCGGCGGGTATTCCGTAGGTTATGACTCGTATGACCTGTTTGATCTGGGTGAGTTTGATCAGAAAGGATCTGTCGCCACAAAATATGGCGACAAAGCGCAGCTGCTGGCCGCCATTGAGGCGCTAAAGCAAAATGACATTGCGGTTTTGCTCGACGTGGTCGTCAACCACAAAATGGGCGCGGATGAAAAAGAGGCCATTCGCGTACAGCGGGTCAATGAAGATGATCGCACGCAAATCGATGACGAGATCATCGAATGTGAAGGCTGGACGCGTTACACCTTCCCTGCCCGCGCCGGTCAATATTCGCAGTTTATCTGGGATTTCAAATGTTTCAGCGGTATTGATCACATCGAAAACCCGGACGAAGACGGCATCTTTAAGATCGTCAACGACTACACTGGCGACGGCTGGAACGACCAGGTCGATGATGAAATGGGTAATTTCGACTATCTGATGGGCGAAAACATCGACTTTCGCAACCATGCGGTCACCGAGGAGATCAAATACTGGGCGCGTTGGGTAATGGCGCAAACCCATTGCGACGGCTTCCGCCTGGATGCGGTCAAACACATTCCGGCCTGGTTTTATAAAGAGTGGATAGAACACGTCCAGGAGGTTGCGCCAAAGCCGCTGTTCATTGTGGCGGAGTACTGGTCTCATGAAGTGGACAAGCTACAAGCCTATATCGATCAGGTGGATGGAAAAACCATGCTGTTCGACGCGCCGCTACAGATGAACTTCCACGAAGCCTCTCGTCAGGGGCGTGATTACGATATGAGCCAGATTTTCACCGACACGCTGGTGGAAGCCGATCCTTTCCATGCCGTAACGCTCGTGGCAAATCACGATACCCAACCGTTACAGGCGCTTGAAGCGCCCGTTGAAGCCTGGTTTAAGCCGCTGGCCTATGCGTTGATCCTGTTGCGGGAGAACGGCGTACCGTCAGTGTTCTACCCTGATCTCTACGGCGCACATTACGAAGATACGGGTGGCGACGGCGAAACCTACACCATTGATATGCCCGTTATCGAACAGCTCGATCAACTGATTCTCGCGCGCCAGCGTTTTGCCCACGGCATCCAGACGCTCTTTTTCGACCACCCCAACTGCGTTGCCTTTAGCCGTAGCGGTACAGACGACGATCCTGGCTGCGTGGTCGTACTTTCCAACGGCGATGACGGCGAGAAGACCATTACGCTAGGTGAAAATTACGCCAACAAGACCTGGCGTGATTTTTTAGGCAATCGGGAAGAGCGCGTAACCACCGATGAACAGGGTGAGGCCACGTTTACCTGCAACGGTGGCTGCGTCAGCGTATGGATCATTGAAGATGTGCTGTAAGTACAGGAGAGAACACCGGCCGGGTAAGCGTTAGCGCCACCCGGCAACAACATGATTACCGCCAGCGTTTACCGAAAATGTTTACGGTAACTGACTCGCGAGCGGATGTTTCGATAAATAGTCGGCGCATTCGGTCGTGGGTCGGTCCACGCGTTGCAGCGTCATACCATCATATTCCAGCGTGTTCCCTTCACGCTCAATCTCATAGAGTTCGCGCTTCACCGTAACGTTGGTTAAATCACCGGAAAGCAGCGTCAGTTTACCCGGCAGGGCAATCACCCGCTGCCACTGACGGCAATCCAGGGTATCTCCTTCTTTGGTCACCACCAGACTGGCTATCGCCTCGGGGCTCACCAGTTTGCGCTGAGGGCCTTTTGACTGCCAGTACCCTTCCAGACCGGCTGGCGCTGGCGTCTTCACCACATCGTTATAATTCTGTACCTCTGCACACCCGGTAAGGACCAGAAATGCGCCAACGATCGCTATTTTTTTCATCATTCATCCTGCATGCGAAGAAAACAGGATTGTGGCATTAAAGCCCTGATGTCGCCAGCCTTTCAGGGCCAACAAGTAATATTGATCCAGTCGATATTACTTCTTATTAGTAGTAGGCAAAAAATCTGATCGGTGTACTATCCGCTCTTCTTTTATTTTCCTTCTGAGTTCAGAGGCTAAGAAAGCATGTCATGGCAACAATTCAAACAAGCCTGGTTAGTTAAATTCTGGGCGCCTGTTCCTGCGGTCATCGCAGCAGGTATTCTCTCCACTTATTATTTCGGTATCACCGGTACGTTCTGGGCTGTTACGGGCGAATTCACCCGCTGGGGTGGACAAATCCTCCAGCTGTTTGGCGTTCATGCTGAAGAGTGGGGTTACTACAAGCTGATCCATCTGGAAGGTTCCCCTCTTACCCGCATCGACGGGATGATGATCCTCGGCATGTTCGGCGGCTGCTTTGCCGCGGCACTGTGGGCCAACAACGTTAAATTACGTATGCCGCGCAGCCGTATCCGCATTATGCAGGCGATTATCGGCGGGATGATTGCCGGTTTTGGCGCGCGCATGGCGATGGGTTGCAATCTGGCGGCCTTCTTCACCGGTATTCCGCAGTTTTCTCTTCATGCCTGGTTCTTTGCGCTGGCAACCGCCATCGGTTCCTGGTTCGGCGCGCGCTTCACGCTACTGCCCATATTCCGTATCCCGGTCAAAATGCAGAAAGTCTCCGCTGCCTCGCCGCTGACGCAGAAGCCGGATCAGGCACGCCGCCGTTTCCGTCTGGGGATGCTGGTCTTTATCGGCATGATCGGCTGGGCGCTGCTGACGGCGATGAACCAGCCAAAACTGGGGCTGGCCATGCTGTTCGGCGTGGGTTTTGGTCTGCTGATTGAACGTGCGCAAATTTGTTTCACCTCGGCCTTCCGTGACCTGTGGATCACCGGTCGCACCCATATGGCGAAAGCCATCATCTTCGGGATGGCGGTGAGCGCTATCGGAATTTTCAGCTACGTACAGTTAGGCGTGGAAGCGAAGATTATGTGGGCTGGCCCGAACGCCGTTATCGGCGGTCTGCTGTTTGGTTTTGGCATCGTGCTGGCGGGCGGGTGTGAAACCGGCTGGATGTACCGCGCCGTGGAAGGTCAGGTGCACTACTGGTGGGTAGGTCTCGGCAACGTTATCGGCTCCACTATTCTGGCATATTACTGGGATGATTTTGCCCCGGCGCTGGCAACCCGTTGGGACAAAGTGAATCTGCTCGACACCTTCGGTCCGCTGGGCGGCCTGCTGGTCACTTATCTGCTGTTGTTTACCGCGCTGATGCTGATAATCGGCTGGGAAAAACGTTTCTTCCGTCGCTCCGGGTTAACCCCTGCTAAGGAATCCGCATGAAAAATATCGTTCCTGATTACCGTCTTGATATGGTCGGCGAGCCCTGCCCTTACCCGGCCGTCGCCACGCTGGAAGCGATGCCGCAGTTAAAAAAGGGAGAAATTCTGGAAGTGGTGAGCGACTGCCCGCAATCCATCAATAATATTCCGCTGGATGCGCGCAATCACGGCTATACGGTGCTGGATATTCAGCAGGATGGCCCAACGATTCGCTATCTGATTCAGAAGTAATCATTTGCCGGATGACGGCGCAAGCGCCTTATCCGGCCTGTATGATGCATTCAGCAGGTCTGGCTACACCTGCATCGACATCACTTCCTGGTACGCCGACATCAGTTTGTTGCGTACCTGAATACCCATCTGCATTGAGACAGACGCTTTTTGCATATCGGTCATCACATCATTAAGCGCAATGCCTGGCTCACCCAGAGTAAATTTTTCTGCCTGTACGCGCGCGGTGGTTTGCGTGTCACTGATGCGATTCAGTGCCGCATGCAGTTGACCGGCAAAACTTACGGTTGGTTGCGGCAGCGCGTCTTGCGCCCGTGCGGACATCGCCGTTGCCTGTAGCTGGCTGATGACCCCTTCAATCCCCTGTATTGCTGACATGCTAATCCCCTGGATGATTTTTTACACAGCAGAGATTACCAGTTTGTCAATAAGATAAAGGCGCTAAATAGCGATAAAAAACCTCGGTTTTTGGCGCATAGAAAAATTCGAAACCGCAAATAATGAGACCGTCAATTTTTCGAGTTTGCTGACCCGGGAGTGAGTCTTGTTCCACTTTGCAAAAAACGCCGTCCACGATCAGTCACGAGGTGCGAGATGAGTGCGACTGCATCGACTGCAACCCAACCTAAACCTCTCGAGTGGCTTAATCGCCTGCGCGCGAATCCCAGAATTCCTCTGATTGTGGCGGGATCAGCCGCCGTTGCCATCATCGTTGCTATGGTTTTGTGGGCGAAAGCGCCAGATTATCGCACGCTGTTCAGCAACCTTTCCGATCAGGATGGCGGGGCCATTGTCACGCAGCTGACCCAGATGAACATCCCTTACCGCTTCACCGAAGGAAGCGGTGCGATTGAAGTGCCTGCCGATAAAGTGCATGAGCTTCGCCTGCGCCTGGCGCAACAGGGATTGCCAAAAGGCGGCGCTGTCGGCTTCGAGTTGTTAGATCAGGAAAAATTCGGCATCAGCCAGTTCAGCGAGCAGGTCAATTACCAGCGCGCGCTGGAAGGCGAGCTGGCCCGCACTATCGAAACCCTGGGGCCGGTAAAACGCGCCCGTGTCCACCTGGCGATGCCAAAACCTTCTCTGTTCGTGCGCGAGCAGAAATCCCCTTCCGCTTCCGTGACGGTCAATCTTGAACCAGGCCGCGCGCTGGATGAAGGGCAAATCAGCGCGGTGGTGCATCTGGTATCCAGCGCCGTTGCGGGTCTGCCGCCAGGTAACGTCACGCTGGTCGATCAGGGCGGTCATCTGTTGACTCAGTCCAATACCAGCAGCCGCGATCTGAACGACGCGCAGTTGAAATACGCCAGCGATGTGGAAGGACGCATTCAGCGCCGTATCGAATCGATCCTTTCGCCAATCGTCGGCAATGGCAACGTCCATGCTCAGGTTACTGCGCAGCTGGATTTTGCCAACAAAGAGCAGACGGAAGAGCAATACCGTCCGAACGGCGACGCATCGCAGGCTGTGCTGCGCTCACGCCAGCTTAATGAAAGCGAGCAAATCGGCTCCGGCTATCCAGGCGGCGTACCGGGTGCGCTGTCGAATCAGCCTGCGCCAGCGAATGCTGCGCCGATCAGCACACCGCCTGCTAATCAGCAAAACGCGCAGAACACGCAGACGACCAACAATGCGAACAGCAATGTGCCGCGCAATACGCAGCGCAACGAAACCAGTAACTATGAAGTGGATCGCACCATTCGCCACACCAAACTGAACGTGGGCGATGTGCAGCGACTCTCCGTGGCGGTCGTGGTGAACTACCGCGCCCTGCCGGACGGCAAACCGCTGCCGTTAACCACGGAACAGATGAAGCAGATCGAAGATCTGACCCGCGAAGCAATGGGCTTCTCCGACAAACGCGGCGATACCCTTAACGTGGTGAACTCACCGTTTACCGCAACGGACGACCAGGGCGGCGAGCTGCCATTCTGGAAACAGCAAGCCTTTATTGAGCAGTTGATCTCCGCAGGTCGCTGGCTCCTGGTTCTGCTGGTTGCCTGGATTCTGTGGCGCAAAGCGGTTCGACCGCAGCTTGCTCGCCGCGCTGAAGAGACGAAAGTCGCGCAGGAACAGGCGCAGGTTCGTCAGGAAACCGAAGAAGCGGTAGAAGTTCGCCTCAGCAAAGACGAACAGACCCAGCAGCGCCGGGCGAACCAGCGTCTGGGCGCAGAAGTGATGAGCCAGCGTATTCGCGAAATGTCAGATAACGATCCGCGCGTCGTGGCGCTGGTCATTCGCCAGTGGATGAATAACGATCATGAGCAATAAACTTACCGGCACCGATAAAAGCGTCATCCTGCTGATGACCATTGGCGAAGACCGTGCGGCAGAGGTGTTTAAGCACCTCTCCACGCGCGAAGTGCAAACCCTGAGTTCGGCAATGGCGAACGTGCGCCAGATTTCCAACAAACAGCTGACCGATGTGCTGGCGGAATTTGAGCAAGAAGCCGAACAGTTTGCCGCACTCAACATCAACGCCAACGAATACCTGCGTTCCGTGCTGGTTAAAGCGCTGGGTGAAGAACGTGCCGCCAGTCTGCTGGAAGATATCCTCGAAACGCGGGATACCGCCAGCGGCATTGAAACGCTCAACTTTATGGAGCCGCAAAGCGCCGCCGACCTTATCCGCGACGAACACCCGCAGATTATCGCCACCATCCTGGTGCATCTCAAACGCGGCCAGGCCGCCGATATTCTGGCGCTGTTCGACGAACGTCTGCGCCACGATGTCATGCTGCGTATCGCGACCTTCGGCGGCGTACAGCCAGCCGCACTGGCGGAACTGACCGAAGTGTTGAATGGTCTGCTCGACGGTCAGAACCTCAAGCGCAGCAAAATGGGCGGCGTGAGAACCGCGGCAGAAATCATCAACCTGATGAAAACCCAGCAGGAAGAGGCGGTTATCAGCGCCGTACGCGAATTCGACGGCGAGCTGGCGCAGAAAATTATCGACGAAATGTTCCTGTTCGAAAATCTGGTGGAAGTCGACGATCGCAGCATCCAGCGTCTGTTGCAGGAAGTGGATTCCGAGTCGTTGCTGATCGCCCTGAAAGGCGCCGAGCCGCCGCTACGCGAGAAATTCCTGCGCAACATGTCGCAGCGTGCTGCCGATATTCTGCGCGACGACCTCGCCAACCGTGGCCCGGTACGTCTGTCTCAGGTGGAGAACGAACAGAAAGCCATTCTGCTTATTGTGCGTCGTCTGGCGGAAACCGGCGAAATGGTAATCGGCAGCGGCGAGGATACCTATGTCTAACGAATTGCCGTGGCAGATCTGGACACCGGACGATCTCGTCCCTCCCCTGGCCGAGTTTGTGCCAATGGAGCACCGCGACGAACCGATAGCCATCGATGACGAACCGGAGCTGAGTGCCGAACAGCAGCTTGAGCAGCAACTGGCGCAGCTGAAAATGCAGGCGCACGAGCAAGGGTATAACGCGGGCCTCGCCGAAGGTCGCCAGAAAGGCCACGAACAGGGCTATCAGGAAGGATTAGCGCAAGGGCTGGAGCAAGGCCAGACGCAGGCGCGCGCTCAACAGGCGCCGCTGAATGCCCGAATGCAGCAACTGGTCAGCGAGTTTCAGAATACGCTGGACGCGCTGGACAGCGTGATTGCCTCGCGCCTGATGCAAATGGCGCTGGAAGCCGCTCGTCAGGTGATCGGCCAGACGCCAGCGGTGGACAACTCCGCGCTCATTAAACAGATCCAGCAATTGTTGCAACAGGAACCGTTGTTCAGCGGGAAACCGCAATTACGCGTTCACCCGGATGATTTACAGCGCGTCGAAGAGATGCTCGGGGCCACGCTCAGCCTGCACGGCTGGCGTTTGCGCGGCGATCCCACGCTGCATCATGGCGGCTGTAAAGTGTCCGCCGATGAAGGCGATCTGGACGCCAGCGTCGCCACGCGTTGGCAAGAACTCTGCCGCCTGGCGGCTCCCGGAGTCGTCTGATGACTACGCGCCTGACCCGCTGGCTGAATACGCTGGATAACTTCGAAGCCAAAATGGCGCAGCTCCCGGCGGTACGTCGCTACGGGCGGCTGACCCGCGCCACCGGTCTGGTGCTGGAAGCCACTGGCTTGCAGCTGCCGCTCGGCGCGACCTGCGTCATTGAACGGCAGGACGGGACGGAAACACGCGAAGTGGAAAGCGAAGTCGTCGGCTTTAATGGCCAGCGGCTGTTTTTAATGCCGCTGGAAGAGGTCGAAGGCATTCTTCCCGGCGCACGCGTTTACGCAAAAAATATTGCCGGGGAAGGTCTGCAAAGCGGAAAACAGCTGCCGCTCGGCCCTGCCCTGCTGGGGCGCGTGCTGGACGGCGGCGGCAAGCCGCTGGATGGTCTTCCCGCGCCAGACACCACGGAAACCGGCGCGTTAATCACTCAACCATTCAACCCCTTGCAGCGAACGCCTATTGAGCATGTGCTGGATACCGGCGTCCGCCCCATCAACGCGCTGCTTACCGTCGGACGCGGACAGCGTATGGGGCTGTTTGCCGGTTCCGGCGTGGGTAAAAGCGTTCTGCTCGGCATGATGGCGCGCTATACCCGCGCGGACGTTATCGTCGTCGGGCTGATTGGCGAACGTGGCCGCGAAGTTAAAGATTTTATCGAAAACATTCTGGGCGCTGACGGGCGCGCGCGTTCGGTGGTGATTGCCGCGCCTGCGGATGTCTCGCCACTGCTGCGAATGCAGGGAGCGGCCTATGCCACGCGTATTGCCGAGGATTTCCGCGATCGCGGGCAGCATGTACTGCTGATCATGGACTCCCTGACCCGCTACGCGATGGCGCAGCGTGAGATTGCGCTGGCGATCGGCGAACCGCCTGCGACCAAGGGGTATCCGCCTTCGGTCTTCGCAAAATTACCTGCGCTGGTGGAACGTGCGGGGAACGGCATTCACGGCGGCGGCTCCATCACCGCGTTTTATACGGTATTGACCGAAGGCGACGATCAGCAGGACCCAATCGCCGACTCGGCGCGTGCGATCCTGGATGGACACATTGTGTTATCCCGTCGTCTGGCCGAAGCCGGTCACTACCCGGCCATTGATATTGAAGCGTCGATCAGCCGTGCGATGACGTCGCTGATCACCGAGCAACACTATGCACGCGTACGGAATTTCAAACAGTTGCTGTCCAGTTTCCAGCGTAACCGCGATTTGGTGAGCGTCGGCGCGTATGCCAAAGGCAGCGATCCCATGCTGGATAAAGCCATCGCGCTGTGGCCGCAGCTGGAGGCGTTTTTGCAACAAGGTATTTTCGAACGAGCCGACTGGGAAGATTCTCTCCAGGCGCTGGAACTGATTTTCCCGACGGTGTGATGAAGCAGGAGGGCATAGGTCATGGCACAACATGGTGCGCTGGCAACATTAAAAGATCTGGCCGAGAAAGAAGTGGATGATGCCGCTCTCTTATTAGGGGAAATGCGACGCGGATTCCAGCAGGCGGAAGAACAACTGAAAATGCTGATCGATTATCAGCATGAGTATCGCAACAATCTCAATGCCGATATGGGCCAGGGGATTGCCAGCAACCGCTGGATTAACTATCAGCAATTTATTCAGACGCTGGAGAAGGCCATTGAGCAGCATCGCCAGCAGCTGACGCAGTGGACACAAAAAGTGGACGTGGCGCTGAACAGCTGGCGTGAAAAGAAACAACGGCTTCAGGCCTGGCAGACCTTACAGGACAGACAAAGTGCGGCAGCGTTATTGGCTGAAAACCGCCTGGATCAGAAAAAAATGGATGAATTTGCTCAGCGTGCTGCAATGAGGAAAACCGAATGATCACCTTGCCCCAACTGATCACGACCGACACAGACGTAACGACAGGCCTTCAGGCCGGTAAAACAGCCGATTCAGCCCAGGATTTTCTGGCGCTGTTAGCCGGTGCTTTGGGCGCGGGCGACGCACAGGGTAAAGATGCCCCGCTTTCGCTTGCCGATCTCCAGGCGGCAGGCGGCAAACTGCAAAAAGGATTGCTGCAAAAAAATGGCGATACGCCGCAGACGACAGCGCTGGCCGATCTTCTGGCGCGCCAGGATCTGCTGACGGATGACGCCACAGCAGACCTGACCGAGGCACAGCAGTTGCTGTCCACGCTGACGCCTTCGCTGAAAAGCAACGCCCTGAACGCGTTAAGTAAGACTGCCCGGCAGGACGACAACGCACCGGCGCTGAGCGATGAGGATCTCGCGAATCTGAGCGCGCTCTTCGCCATGTTACCGGGCCAGCCGGCGCTGACGCCAACCACGCGAACCGCGTCGGCTGAAGGCGCACTCTCCGCCCCGGCATCGCTGCGTGGCGATACACGCGCCGCTATGCAGGATGCGGTTGCCGGGCTGACGACGGGCGAGCTGAAAAAAGGGAAAGTCGATGCCGCGCCTGACGTCACCGCAAACTCAGCAAGCAACCAGCCGGTAACGCCGCTGGTCGCCGCCGCTGCCGCTAAAGCCGACATGGAAAGCACGCCTTCTCCGGTCACGACCATTGGCGCCATGACCACGCCTGGCGGTATGACGACGCAGACGCAACCCGCGCCTGTCGCAGCCGCCCCGGTGCTCAGCGCGCCGCTGGGCAGCCATGAGTGGCAGCAGTCATTAAGCCAGCATGTGACGCTGTTTACCCGCCAGGGGCAGCAGAGCGCGGAACTGCGTCTGCACCCGGAGGAACTGGGGCAGATTCAAATCTCCCTCAAAATGGATGATAACCAGGCGCAACTGCAAATGGTGTCAGCGCATAGCCACGTTCGCGCCGCGCTGGAAGCCGCGTTACCCGTACTGCGTACCCAACTGGCGGAAAACGGCATCCAGCTGGGACAAAGCAGTATCAGCAGTGAAAGTTTCGCCGGACAGCAGCAGTCGTCATCCCAGCAGCAGCACGCTTCCCGCGCACAGGGACAAGAGGCTTTTGCCGCCGAAGATGACATCGCACTGACGACGCCGGGCTCACTCCAGGCTGCCGCTCGCGGCGATGGCGCGGTGGATATCTTCGCCTAACGCCAGAGGTAGCATGATTATCCGCGTCTTTTCCACGCTTTGCCGTGGACAGGACACGGGATAATCAGCCAATAAGCTGTACCGAAACAGGAAGCCCGTATCTGATGACTGACTCCGCGATTAACAGAAAGAGCAAACGCTCAATTTGGATCCCTTTGCTGGTGTTGATTACTCTTGCCGCCTGCGCAACCGCCGGCTATAGCTACTGGCGGATGCAGGAGCACCCGACCGCCAGCGCTAGCGCGGCCCCGCCACCGCCGCCAGCGCCCGTATTTTTCGCGCTGGATACGTTTACCGTCAATCTGGGCGATGCCGATCGCGTGCTGTATATCGGGATTACGCTGCGCCTGAAGGACGAAGTGACGCGCGCGCGTCTGAGCGAATATCTGCCAGAAGTGCGCAGCCGTCTGTTGCTGCTGTTTTCGCGTCAGGATGCCACTGCGCTTTCGACGGAAGCCGGGAAGCAGACGCTGATCGCGGCAATCAAAGAAACGCTCTCTACTCCGCTCGTTGCTGGACAACCGAAACAGGAAGTCACCGACGTTCTTTATACAGCTTTCATTCTGCGGTAAAGACATGGGCGATAGTATTCTTTCTCAGGCTGAAATCGATGCGCTGCTCAACGGCGACAGCGAGGCCAAAGACGAACCCACCCCTGGCGGCGTGGGCGACAATGATATTCGTCCTTATGATCCCAATACACAGCGTCGCGTGGTGCGCGAGCGCTTGCAGGCGCTGGAGATCATTAACGAACGTTTCGCGCGTCAATTCCGTATGGGACTGTTTAACCTGCTGCGTCGCAGCCCGGATATTACCGTAGGCGCGATCCGCATTCAGCCATATCACGAATTTGCGCGTAATTTACCCGTACCGACCAACCTGAACCTGATCCATCTGAAGCCACTGCGCGGTACGGGTCTGGTGGTGTTTTCGCCGAGTCTGGTGTTTATCGCCGTGGATAACCTGTTTGGCGGCGACGGGCGTTTTCCGACCAAAGTGGAAGGTCGTGAGTTTACGCATACCGAACAGCGCGTTATCAACCGCATGCTGAAGCTGGCGCTTGAAAGCTACAGCGACGCGTGGAAAGCGATTAACCCGCTGGAAGTGGAGTACGTTCGCTCTGAGATGCAGGTGAAATTCACCAATATCACCACCTCTCCGAACGACATTGTGGTGAACACGCCGTTCCACGTCGAAATTGGCAACCTGACAGGCGAGTTCAACATCTGCCTGCCTTTCAGCATGATTGAGCCGCTGCGGGAGCTGTTGGTGAACCCGCCGCTGGAAAACTCGCGTCATGAAGATCAGAACTGGCGCGACAATCTGGTGCGTCAGGTTCAGCATTCAGAGCTGGAGCTGGTGGCGAACTTTGCGGACATCCCGCTGCGCCTTTCCCAGATATTAAAGCTGAAACCCGGCGACGTGCTGCCGATTGAAAAACCCGACCGCATTATTGCTCATGTGGACGGCGTACCTGTACTGACCAGCCAGTATGGCACCGTGAACGGTCAGTATGCGTTGCGCGTAGAGCATTTGATCAACCCGATTTTGAATTCGCTGAATGAGGAACAGCCCAAATGAGTGACATGAATAATCCGTCCGATGAGAATACCGGCGCATTGGACGATCTGTGGGCTGACGCGTTAAACGAGCAAAAAACAACGACCAGCAAAAGCGCGGCCGATGCCGTCTTCCAGCAGTTGGGCGGCGGCGACGTCAGTGGAAACCTACAGGATATCGATTTAATCATGGATATTCCGGTCAAGCTGACCGTGGAGCTGGGTCGCACGCGCATGACCATCAAAGAGCTGCTGCGCCTGACGCAGGGTTCAGTGGTCGCGCTGGACGGACTGGCAGGCGAGCCGTTGGATATTCTGATTAACGGCTACCTGATTGCCCAGGGTGAAGTCGTGGTGGTCGCCGATAAATACGGCGTGCGCATCACGGATATCATCACGCCGTCTGAACGTATGCGTCGTCTGAGCCGTTAAGCATGAAAACCCAGGCTACCGTTTCACAGCCCTCTGCCGTATCAGGCTCGCCGTTAGTTCAGGTGAGCGGCGCGCTGTTTGGGATCATCGTGTTGATTCTGGTCGCAGCCTGGGTCATTAAACGCCTGGGGTTTGCGCCCAAAGGCGCCGGTACGCGAGGGTTGAAAGTGTCAGCCAGCACCTCGCTGGGCCCGCGTGAGCGCGTGGTCATTGTCGATGTTGAAGACGCTCGGCTGGTACTGGGCGTCACGGCCACGCAAGTCAATGTGCTGCATACCCTCCCCCCTGCGCCTGTCGTTGCAGAAGAAAAACCGGCCGCCCCTGCGGATTTCCAGGCCATGATGAAGAGTTTGTTGAAGCGTTCCGGGAGATCCTGATGCGCCGTTTGTTATCCCTCACGCTGATGGCTTTGTGGTTTATCAGCCCTGCCGCGTTCGCACAATTACCCGGACTGGTCAGCCAACCGCTACCCGGCGGCGGGCAAAGCTGGTCCCTGCCGGTACAGACGCTGGTCTTTATTACGTCACTGACGTTCCTGCCCGCCATTTTGCTGATGATGACCAGCTTTACCCGCATCATTATCGTCTTCGGCTTGCTGCGAAACGCGCTGGGAACGCCCTCTGCGCCGCCAAACCAGGTGCTTCTCGGGCTGGCGCTGTTCTTGACGTTTTTTATTATGTCGCCGGTTATCGACAAAATTTACGTGGATGCCTGGCAGCCTTTCAGCGAAGAGAAGATTTCCATGCAGGAAGCGCTGGAAAAAGGCGCTCAGCCGCTGCGGGAGTTTATGCTGCGGCAGACCCGTGAGGCTGACCTGGGCCTGTTCGCGCGTCTGGCAAACAGCGGCCCGCTACAGGGGCCGGAAGCCGTGCCGATGCGAATTTTGCTCCCGGCCTACGTCACCAGCGAGTTAAAAACCGCTTTTCAGATCGGTTTTACGATTTTCATCCCCTTCCTGATTATCGATCTGGTTATCGCCAGCGTGTTGATGGCGCTCGGGATGATGATGGTGCCGCCGGCCACCATTGCGCTGCCGTTTAAGCTTATGCTTTTTGTCCTGGTCGACGGCTGGCAGTTGCTCGTTGGCTCTCTTGCCCAAAGTTTTTACAGTTAGAGGCGCGAAATGACACCCGAATCGGTCATGATGATAGGCACGGAGGCAATGAAGGTCGCGCTTGCGCTTGCCGCGCCTCTTCTGCTGGTTGCGCTGTTTACCGGCCTTATCATCAGTATTTTACAGGCCGCCACCCAGATCAACGAAATGACGCTGTCATTTATCCCGAAAATTGTGGCGGTATTTACGGCGATTATTGTGGCGGGCCCCTGGATGCTTAACCTGCTGCTGGATTACGTGCGTACGCTGTTCAGTAACTTGCCGTATATCATCGGATAAGACGCGATGTTGCAGGTCACAAGCGATCAATGGTTATACTGGCTTAACCTCTACTTCTGGCCGCTGTTACGTGTACTGGCGCTGATCTCTACCGCACCGATCCTCAGTGAACGCACGGTTCCCAAACGGGTAAAGCTGGGGCTGGGGTTTATGATCACTCTCATTATCGCCCCTTCACTCCCGGCGAATAATGTGCCTGTTTTTTCCACCGAAGCCTTATGGCTCGCCATGCAGCAAATCATGATCGGCATTGCGCTAGGGTTTACCATGCAGTTTGCCTTTGCTGCGGTGCGTACGGCGGGGGAATTCATCGGTCTGCAAATGGGTCTCTCTTTCGCCACGTTTGTTGACCCGGGCAGCCGCCTCAATATGCCGGTACTCGCCAGAATCCTCGACATGCTCGCCATGCTGCTGTTTCTTACGTTTAACGGCCATCTGTGGCTGATCTCGCTGCTGGTAGACACCTTCCATACGCTGCCTATCGGCGGCGACCCGGTCAACAGCAATGCGTTTCTGGCGCTTGCCCGGGCAGGTGGGCTGATCTTCCTCAACGGACTCATGTTAGCCTTGCCGGTCATTACGTTACTGCTCACACTCAACCTGTCGCTCGGGCTATTAAACCGTATGGCTCCGCAGTTATCCGTATTTGTTATTGGCTTCCCGTTAACCTTATCCGTCGGCATTTTGTTAATAACCGCGCTCATGCCATTAATTGCCCCTTTCTGTGAGCACTTATTCGGTGAAATTTTCAATTTGCTTGCTGATATCGTTAGCGAAATGCCGACAACCAATAACCCATAATTTTTATCCTGCCTTACTAAGGATTTTCCTAAATTTAAAATCTAAAAACATCTACCAGGATATATCTGCTGCGCTTTATTTGTTTTTACCTTACTCACATAACATAACATTTACTTTACTTTGAGAAGATTCCTGGCAAATTATACGTAACTTTACGGGATAGTAAGTTCGCCTGAAAACAGCGAAAGCGTCATCTTAGGTCACTATTATTGTTCCGTTGGGTTGTGATGAGATATTCAGGTAAGGGGAATTATCGTTACGCATTGAGTGAGGGTATGCCATGTCAACGATTATTATGGATTTATGCAGTTACACCCGGCTAGGTTTGACCGGGTATCTGGTAAGCAGAGGGGTGAAAAAAAGGGAAATCAACGACATTGAGACCGTTGACGAACTCGCCATCGCTTGTGACTCACAGCAGCCTTCTGTGGTGTTTATTAATGAGGACTGTTTCATCCATGATCCATCTAACAGTCAGCAAATAAAGCAGATCATTAATCAGCATCCCAACACGTTATTTATTGTTTTTATGGCAATTGCTAATGTGCATTTTGATGAATACTTATTAGTAAGAAAAAACTTATTGATTAGTTCAAAATCAATTAAACCCGATTCTCTGGATGATATTCTTGGAGATATTCTGAAAAAAGAGACGGATATTGTAGGAGTAGTAAATTTACCTACGTTATCTTTAAGCCGTACTGAATCCAGTATGTTGCGAATGTGGATGGATGGACAGGGAACAATACAGATTTCAGATCAAATGAATATCAAGGCAAAGACGGTGTCATCCCACAAAGGGAATATTAAACGGAAGATAAAAACGCATAATAAACAGGTTATCTATCATGTCGTGCGGCTGACGGATAACGTGACAAACGGAATTTTTGTTAACATGCGATGAGCCCCCCTGACTGGTGGATATTCCACCAGTCAGGATAAAAGCGACGAAAATCACATTACTCTGTTTTTTCCACAAAGATCCCATCCTGATGGCCTGACTCATTGAAGAACCAGATACCGAGCGGGTAGTCTTCCAGCGAAACCAGGTACATCGTACCTTCACTAAACTCTTCAACCGCCAATACAACGCCTGGCCGACGAGGGCCGCCGTCTGTTTTGACTGTTACCCGATCATTCACCTTCATCAATTATCCTCCTGTGGCTTTGTGCCAGTGTAGAACAAATTCCTTTTTCTGGCAGCGTCTGCCGCGCGTGATTGCTGGTTTTCTCAACGGTCTATACTTACAGATGCCACGGTTAAATGAGGTACTGAAGATGAAAACCGCGAAAGAGTACAGCGAAACGGCCAAGCGCGAAGTCAGCGTTGATGTTGACGCCCTGCTCGCGGCGATCAATGAAATCAGCGAGAGCGAAATTCATCGCAGCGCTGATGATCCTGAGAAAGTCAGTGTGGATGGCCGCGATTATCATACATGGCATGAATTAGCGGATGCGTTTGAACTCGATATTCATGATTTTAGCGTCACGGAAATCAATCGCTGATCTGGGGTGAAAAAAATCCCGGCTCGCAGAGCCGGGATCAAACTTGCTTATGCAAGAAGCACTTGAAAATTCGTTACACCAGAAAATCTGATGTGCGTTTTACCTTATCTGCAATTTTTTTGTATGACAAGCAAATATTTCTCGCAGAAATGATTAATACAGCTAATGGTTCAGCGTGTATCAGGCGACGGCGCGGGATGGTCGTCACGGACACAAACCTGATTGCGCCCGGCCTGTTTTGCCAGATACAACCGACGATCCGCCAGCGACTGCAACTGTTCAAAATCGTAGTCTCCGTTCTCCTGCGCCCCGCTTACGCCCAGCGATGCGCTAATGCGCAGGGTCGTGCCTTTTGCGATCAGGATTTCTTTGTCGTTCACGCGCTGGCGTATCCGCTCTGCGATCTGTGCTGCCTGCACCAGCGTCGTCCCCGGTAAGACAATACAGAACTCTTCGCCGCCTACGCGCCCGGCAAGGTCATGCGAACGTATTGTGCCGCTAATAAGCCCGGCGGCATGGGAGAGCACCCGATCTCCCGCCTGATGGCCGAAACGGTCATTGACGCTCTTAAAGTGATCCAAATCGATCTGAATAACGGAAAACGGCTGTCGCTGCTCATGGCAGCGCTGTATCAGTACGCGCGCCCTCTCAAACAATGCGCCACGATTATACAGCCGCGTCAAAGGATCGTGCCAGGCCTGCCATTGCAGGGAACTTTGCAGCACAAACATATTGCTGACCATCTTGCGGATAACAACCCATGAGATGAGCAACATCATCGTGAAAAGCGCCCACAGGAGACCAAGCGCAATACTGATACTGCCAAAAGCCCCCTGCACGCCTTCTCTCAGGGTATGAACACGCAAAAGCACGCCATCGAAATGATCCAGCCTTTCCCAACTGATATAGCGGCTGCCCATACGGATACCGCCATGCGTATCATGTTCGATGTCATTCGCGAGCAACGCCAGTTCAAGGTCATCAAAGGTATTAACCTGACGCTTTTCCGGCGTTGAGGTCGCCAGTAGCCTGAGCTGATAGTCGTAGAGCTGGTACTCCCCTTCAGAATCTTTTTCGACCGCATCCTCCAGGAAACGCTTCATGGATGACACGGGAATATCCATTGCCAGCACGCCATACCAGTGTCTTTCGTTATCCAGCGACAGGCTCACGGTGACTTTTTGTTGCACTTCGCCGCCCGGCACCGGCGAGCTAAACCAGCGCACGCCGCGCGCTGAATTTTGTCGTTGGGATTGCCCGCTGAACCAGGGTTGGATCACATACTGGTAATAGCGGGACATAATGTCGCCGCCATTGGTTGTGGGTTCAGTTGAGACATAAAAGCCTGAACGCGAAACATACATTGTCCGCTGCGCCAGCATGGTAGAAGAATGCGCCAGCCGTAACAAATACCCCAGTTCCAGCGCGGCGCTTAACTCGTTTGCCAGCGCATCGTTATCCCGCGTGAGAAGCGTTGTACGGTTAACAAACGCGTCAGAGACGCCGTTAAGCGGTAACGTTCGCCGTCTGTCGAGCTCCAGTTGCCAGAAACTTTTGCCGCGCAGTTGCGCAAATTGCGCCACCGCATCGTGCAGGTCGGCAAAATCGAGCGGCGTGACCAGCGCTTCGTACATACCGTTGCGCAGAAACAAGAGTTTATCCACGCTGAATTGCAGCTGCCTGTCCAGCACATTAGCGACGTTTTCAAGATGGTTACGTTGACTGGCCCGGTATGCCGACTCCAGCACGACCACTTCACGCCAGGTCAGCAATGTTGAACAAATCATCACAACCAGAAAACAGATATTTACGACATGGCCTGGCCCAAAGCGTCGTGCTAACGTTCTCAGCCGGCTCCAGTTTCCTGGCGTTGTTTCATGCGGCACCTGACGGCTCCCTACTTTTATTCCTGGACTATGTGTCGCGACTCAACGGCTATTTTCTGGGGTAACAAAACGCCCGGCATTAACCGGGCGTTCCTTTATCAGACATCTTCCCGCAACCGCCTGCCATCACCGGGCATAAGTTCATTCTCGTGGAATGCTTCCCGTTTGACGCCAAAACCGTCATACCAACGGCACTCCACCATGCCGCTGGAATAACCGGTTACGATCATGCGTGGACCACCTTCTTTTGCGATAACTTCCTCACTGACAAAAAAGACCATACCTGCCTCCTGTATCCAGTGAAACTTTTTCACCTTAGACGACGATGGGCTTTTTTGCATAATCCGGCGAGGCATAAATTAGTGCGAACCACCGCGAACGTTGGCAACAGTTTTTACCAGCCCCACCACCACGCTGCCGATGATGAAACCGAGCACCAGATTAATCAACATGGGAAGCGTGAGCGCAATAAGACCATTCTGCTGCTGAGCAAAATGTTCGATCGCGTGGTGTAATGGCGCGATGCCGTGCACCACGATCCCGCCCCCCACCAGGAACATCGCGAGTGTGCCGACAATGGACAGCGCCTTCATAAGCCAGGGCGCCGTAACCAGTAGCCCTTTGCCCACCGCCTGAGCCAGTACGCTGCGTTTTTCCGCCAGCCAGTACCCCATGTCGTCCAGTTTTACGATGAGTCCCACCAGACCATAAACGCCAATCGTCACCACCAGCGCGATACCGGACAACACCAGAACCTGATTGAGCAACGGCGCATCCGCGACAATTCCCAGCGTAATCGCGACGATCTCCGCAGAAAGGATAAAGTCGGTGCGCACAGCCCCTTTCACTTTCTCCTTCTCAAACGTGAGAGGATCTTGTGCGGCGATCGCAGCCAGACGCTGCTGACGCGCCTCCGGGCTCTCTTTGTGCTTTCGGGCCTCAAGCGTGTGTAAAACTTTCTCTACGCCTTCAAAACAGAGAAAAGCGCCCCCAATCATCAACAACGGTGTAATCGCCCACGGGATAAAAGCGCTGATCAGCAGCGCCAGAGGCACCAGGATGACCTTGTTGATCAACGACCCTTTCGCCACGCTCCAGACGACCGGCAGTTCGCGGTTCGCCCGCACGCCCGTCACCTGCTGCGCGTTTAGCGACAGATCATCACCCAATACGCCTGCCGTTTTTTTCGCGGCCAGTTTTCCCATCATCGAGATATCATCCAACAGCGTGGCGATATCATCGAGCAACGTCAGCAAACTACTTCCTGCCAAAATAAATCCCTCAATATTTTTCTTTTGAAGAGGTAAGTATGAAGTAAAAAACGTAATGCCGAAACGGGTAGCAATCGTCAACAAAAATTTAACAAAAGAGTGCAATTATAACGCTCGCCAGCGCGATAGTTTTGACGTTTACTATGTTGCACCTTTTTATTTCCGCCGTGAGGGATTATGCGTTTCAGGCAGTTACTACCACTTTTTAGCGCACTCTTCGCGCTGTATATCATTTGGGGTTCCACGTACTTCGTTATTCGTATTGGCGTTGAGAGTTGGCCGCCGCTGATGATGGCGGGCGTCCGTTTTCTGTCTGCGGGGATTTTGTTAACAACATTCTTACTTCTTCGTGGGCATAAACTGCCCCCTTTGCGTCAATTACTCAATGCCGCGCTGATTGGCATTCTGCTGCTGGCGGTGGGGAACGGTCTGGTTACCGTAGCGGAACATCAGGATGTACCGTCCGGCATCGCCGCCGTGGTGGTCGCGACGGTCCCACTCTTCACGCTGTGCTTCAGCCATTTCTTTGGCATTAAAACGCGAAAACTGGAGTGGACAGGCATCGCCATCGGCCTGGCGGGGATCATCATGCTCAATAGCGGCGGAAATTTGAGCGGCAACCCCTGGGGCGCGCTGTTGATCCTGATTGGCTCGATGAGCTGGGCATTCGGCTCCGTGTTCGGCGCCCGCATCGCGTTGCCGACAGGGATGATGGCCGGAGCGATTGAAATGCTGGCTGCCGGTGTTGTGCTGATGTTCGCTTCCTTTATCGCCGGGGAAAAGCTGACGACGATGCCGACGCTCTCCGGCTTCATGGCGGTAGGTTATCTGGCGCTATTCGGTTCCATTATCGCCATTAACGCCTATATGTATTTGATCCGTAATGTCAGCCCGGCGCTGGCAACCAGTTACGCCTACGTCAACCCGGTAGTGGCGGTGTTGCTGGGAACAGGTCTGGGGGGAGAAAGCCTTTCTTCCGTCGAGTGGCTGGCATTAGGGGTAATTGTTTTCGCTGTCGTCCTGGTGACGCTGGGGAAATATTTGTTTCCCGCCAGACCCGCGACCGCAGCGAGCGAATCGGAAAATCACTCCAGTAAATGAATACCCTGCGTGTCGATCTGCGCGGTGGGGCCACCGCCGCAGATCCACTCTTCAAGCCGTTCCGCCAGTGCGGCGTCGCTGAGTTTCAACCGGCCACGCAAAGCACACTCCCAGACAATCAGCACACGCCAGCCAAGCTCGCGAAGCCTCAGCATGTCTCGCCGATCGCGCTCCACATTTTTACCGATTTTGTTCAGCCAGAACTCGGTACGCGTGGCGGGAACTTTGAACAGGTAGCAGTCATGATGATGCCAGAAACAGCCGTGCGTGAAGATAACGCAACGATACTCATCCACGACAAAATCCGGGCGTCCGGGCAACGTGGCGTCCTGCACATGAAACGCCATCCCCTGCTCCTGCAACAGACCGGCAAGGCGTTTTTCTATCGCCGTATCGCGCGTGGCTATCGCCCGCATATTCTTGCTGCGCGTCGCCTTATCGTGTACGTCCGCCATGCTGGCTCTCTTTCTGGCGCAATGTAACGGCCTGTTTAATTCTCGACTCCAGCAGTTTTGCTACTGCGGCAAATGCCGGAACCACGACGGAGTTACCAAACTGACGGTAGGCCTGGGTGTCTGAAACGGGAATGCGGAACTGATATCCCTGCGGCGATTCAAATCCCATTAACCGCGCGCACTCTCTGGGCGTTAACCGGCGTGGACGGTGCTGCTGATTCACCGGATCGTCGAAATTCGCCTCTCCTGCGGCCATATCCCAGCCACGGTCAATCAGTATCTCCGCGCCATCTTTATAGTAACGCGCCGACAATGTGCGCGTTACGCTGCCGGGATTCGCAGGATAGACCATCCCATAGCCGAAACCGTTACCCCGGGCCTGATGCTTTTTCGCGTAGCGGTACAAATACTTCCACAATACCGGCGTCAGCACATATTTCGCTTCAACCGCCGGTTCAAGCAGTTCCGCCAGCGTGATGCGCTGCTGCGGATAGCGGGTGGCAATATCCCGCAGCGTAAAATCGGTTTTCAGATTAAGATCGCGGCGGAATCCCACCAGCACAATCCTCTCCCGATGCTGGGGTAAAAAATGGCGGCCATCAATAATTTTCGGGTCGTCCGGCCCATTATCCGCAGCATCGGCGACGTCATACCCCAGTTCGTCAAGCGTTTGCATAATGATGCGAAACGTTTTTCCCTGGTCGTGGCTTTTCAGGTTTTTGACGTTTTCGAGCACAAAAATCGCCGGGCGTCGGGCGTCAATAACCCGCACGACATCGAAAAAGAGCGTCCCCTGCGTATCGCAGGCGAAACCATGCGCCCGTCCCATCGCGTTTTTCTTTGATACCCCTGCCAGAGAGAATGGCTGGCAGGGAAAACCGGCCAGTAGAACATCGTGCTCCGGTATGTGCTGGCGAATATGCTCCGCCGCTTCGCTATCGCTCACGCCGTCGCGGTGGCTCAGCGTAATATCGCGAATATCTTCATTGAAATGATGCCGTTGCGGATCGCAGTAATAATTGGCTTTATAGGTGCGTACCGCGTGTTTATTCCATTCGCTGGTAAACACGCACTGCCCGCCTATCGCTTCAAAGCCACGGCGAATTCCGCCGATCCCGGCGAAGAGATCGACAAAACGAAAGGCATAATGCGGATGGTGTGCCGGAGGCGTTGGCAACAATGTCCTGAGGTGCGTATATTCGCTCTCGCTCAGACGATGCCACGCCGTTGCGTTCGCCACGACGCGTTTAAAAATAGCCGGGCTCCAGTGGTTCTCCCCAACGCCATTCAGATGCGCCACCAGCGTTTTCACATCATAGATTTCCAGCAGTTTGCCCAGCAGCGCCTGTACGGCAGCCCCGGCATTGTCCGTCATCAGATCCTGGAAACCTGTTACTGAAAGATTTTCCTGCATACATTTAACCGGCGAAATTGATATTCGACAGGTTAACACAAAATGAACGCGTTTACGTTTTGGGTATGGTTGCTACTTATCGCAGCTAAAAGCCTGAATTACCGTCTGATCCAACGAGTCGTACTCCCCCCTTAGCTCCGCGCTTAGCTTCGCCATCCAGGTTACCAGGAAGTCGGCGTTATGCTCTGCCAGCAGCTTTCCCCGCGCGGTTTGCATGGTTTGCGGCAAGGTCAGAAGTTTTGTCTGAAAATGGTCGAGGGCGAATTGCTTATCGTTAAGCGGGCGACGTTGCGCGAAGGGATCTTCAGCATCAAATAGCGAAACGCCCAGCCCGCCGGAAACGGCAAACACGCGCGCCAGACCGATTGCGCCCAGTGCTTCAAGCCGGTCGGCATCCTGCACAATCTTCGCCTCGCTGGTCATTGGCGCAATGTGGGCGCTAAAACTGTGCGCCTCAATCGCATGACTGACTGCCGCTAATTTCTCTTCAGGATACGCAGGGAAATCGTTCATTAATATGCGACGTGCCGCGTCAGCGGCCAGCACGGATGAACGATGGCGATCGGGATGATTTTTCGGCAGGCTGACGATATCGTGGAAATAACACGCGGTCAGCACAACAAGCCAGTCAACATCCTCATCCGTCGACAGCTTTTGTGCCGTTCCCCAGACGCGACGAAAATGAAAAATGTCATGGGCGCTATCCTGCTCGTGGTGATTTTTGCCCAACCACGCTTCGAACTGCGATTGCCAGTAGTGTAAATCCACGCTGCCTCCTCTGAATCAGAAAGCAACATTAGCAATATTCCGCCTAGTCTTCACGCTCAATGATTACGGGAGGAGGTATCAGACAAGTTAACGAAGGCAATAAATGGAATAAAAAGAAAATCCGAACGACGTTAAAATAGCGCTAATTACGATAAAATATTCACAAAATAAATTCCAAAAACGCAAATCATAATTTATTAAAAGAAAAACATAACACAGTTAAATATAAAGCAATAAATACATATTAAATTATTTATAATCACACCCAAAGAAACAATTAGAAATATTTTAAATACATTTGTTACATGTAATATTTAAAAAAGAATGAACTTCCTGGAATAGTATTCAACAGTGATCTTCAGGATTCGATCACTTATTCATATCAATTATTATTATAGGGAATACATAATGAAAAGAAAAGTTCTGGCGATGCTTGTCCCTGCTTTATTAATTGCAGGCGCTGCAAATGCGGCTGAAGTGTATAATAAAGACGGCAATAAACTGGACCTGTACGGTAAAGTTGATGGCCTGCGTTATTTCTCTGACGATGCAGGCAGCGACGGCGACATGTCCTATGCCCGTCTGGGTTTTAAAGGCGAAACGCAAATTGCCGAGCAGTTAACCGGTTACGGTCAGTGGGAATACAACATTCAGGCCAACGGTACTGAAGGTGATAAAGGTGACTCCTGGACTCGTCTCGGCTTCGCTGGTTTAGGTTTTGGTCAAAACGGTACTTTCGATTACGGTCGTAACTACGGCGTGGTTTACGACGTAGAAGCCTGGACCGATATGCTGCCAGAATTCGGCGGCGATACTTACACTCAGACTGACGTTTATATGTTAGGCCGTACTAACGGCGTAGCAACCTACCGTAATAACGGCTTCTTTGGTCTGGTTGATGGTCTGAACTTTGCGCTCCAGTATCAGGGTAATAATGAAGGCACCGATTTTGGTCAGGAAGGTTCCGGCAACAGTACTAATCGCAAGCTGGCCAAAGAAAACGGCGACGGCTTCGGTATGTCCACCTCCTACGACTTCGACTTCGGTTTAAGCCTGGGTGCGGCATACGCCAATTCCGATCGTACCGATGCTCAGGTAGGTCATGGTCTGGGTGACAGTGCTCATGGCAATAAAATGGCGGGTGGTGAAACCGCCGAAGCCTGGACCGTTGGTGCAAAATACGACGCCTACAATGTTTACCTCGCCGCCATGTACGCTGAAACCCGTAATATGACTTACTATGGTGCAGGTGATAATACAGGAGGCGGTATCGCCAACAAAACGCAGAACTTTGAAGTTGTTGCACAGTATCAGTTTGACTTCGGTCTGCGCCCGTCTATTGCCTACCTGCAATCTAAAGGCAAAGATTTAGGTGGTCAGGATACCGATAGCCGTGGCAACTGGCGTTACACCGATAAAGATCTGGTGAAATATGTTGATGTGGGTATGACCTATTACTTCAACAAAAATATGTCCACCTATGTTGATTATAAAATCAACCTGCTGGATGAAGACGATAGCTTCTACGCAGACAACGGTATCGCAACCGATGATATCGTAGCCGTCGGTCTGGTTTACCAGTTCTAATATTCATTAGACACTGCACTAAGCCCGCATAATGGAATAATTTCATGATGCGGGCTTTTTATTATCACGCGCGCCCTTTAGACCAATATGCCATAAAGTTAATCGCTTTGTGCTCAACGCCACGCTCGCCAATTAAATGGCGGCGCAGCAGTTTGACGACGGTGGACTCTGCGGCCACCCACCCATAAAACGCCGTGCTGCTGGTCGTGGCCTTATCCCAGAGAAGCTCCCCTTCGGCTTCTTCTTTCACCGTATCCACCGTATCGGGATGGCGACTTTCGGGTACTCTGGCATGCGTTTTTACGGCCTGAATCAGGCATTCACCGTGCTTCGCCGCTGTGGGGTTACGCGGCAACCAAAAAATGTCGGCGAACTTAAACTCGCTTAAATTCGCGCAGTCGCCCTGTTCAGGAACTTCAAAGAACGCCTGAACCTGTGGCGGGTTGGTCTGTCTCGCCAGCATCTCAAGGATACCGCGCGCGGCGGGGAGTGCCGTCTCATCAGCGATGATTAACGCATTCCGCAGTCCCTGGGGAGGCGTCCATTCATAGCCACCGCTGTCTTCAGCATACGCCGCGTCAGGCGCCACCATCTGAATGGCGTCGCCGGGTCTGGCGTTAATCGCCCATGCCGAAGCCGGTCCTTCTGTACCATGATTGATAAATTCCACGGTGACCTCCTGGCGAGCAGGATCGACATGTCGCAGCGTATAGGTACGGATAACCGGGCGCTTCTCTTTTGGCATCCCCAGTACAAGCTGATACCAGTGCCCTTCGGCAGGCAACGACGGCGGCGTCCCGTCTTCAGACGGAAACAACATCTTAATGCGCTGATCCGGCGAGTCGCATTTCATCTGCGCCACCTCCTGCCCGCTGAAAACCAGGCTCAGCAGCGAAGGGGAAACCTCCGTCTTACGCGCCAGTTGAACGTTGAACAGGCGGTAGCCCTGAACTCCAGCCATAACTTTTCCTTACGCTTAAATCGCGGAATGACGTGAACGGTAGCGGCTGCGCCAGATAAAGCCAGACACCACGGTAAATAACACAGCGACGAAAAAAGCCGCCACAATCAGCGCCGCTGCGGCGCCGGTTTTCGACACCAGCGGCACCAGCAATGCGCAAAGCCCATAGCCAAGCGTGTGGCTGGTCGCGATCCAGCCCGCGCCTGCGCCGTCTGTCAGCTTATCATTCAGTAAAAGCTGATAAGCGGGTGTTGCCAGAGCAGCCCCAAACGACAGCACCGCACAGCCGAGGTAAAACAACCATAGCTGTTCGGCGAGCATTATCGCCAGGCCACAAATCATCAGCGCTCCGGCACTCAAGAGCAGCGCCATCGGCGTCAGGCGCTGCGGGCGGAGCACCCCGAACTGTGCGATAAGCGCGGCGACCGCGGCCAGCCCCAACAGCCACGCCACCTGGTGGCTAATGGCGGCGGTATCCGTGGCGAACTGGCGAGTAAGGGCGGGCGAAAGACCAAGCTGCATCATGCTCACCGCCGCGGCTAATAACAGCGCGCAAAGCAGATAAGGCAGGCAATCCAGCCTCAGGCTGGCGCTCTTGCGCTCCGCTGCGGGCTGCGGTGGCGTGCCAGGCAACCGCAGCAGCATCACCAGCGCCAGCAGTGGCGCTGCCATCAGCAGCCCCATCGGCGCCAGAGGGTGAATTGCCAGCATCGCCGCCGCGCACAACGGCCCGAATAGTCTGCCGCAGCTCAAGCCGGAGCTAATGGTTGCCAGAGCGACCATGCGATTCCCTTCCCCCGCTCTCTGCAATGCCCAGACCTGACAGGCTGGCACCATCGCCGACACGGTAAGCCCGTAGGCGATCCGCGCGATGATTAATATTCCCAGCCCCACCGCTGTTGTTACGGCGCCGGTCGCCATCAGCATGCTTCCCAGCCCAAGCAGAGTAAAGCTTGCGCCGTATCCCCCCAGTGCCCACAGCACCACAGGCTTACTGCCCACACGGGCAATTTGCTTTCCCCACCACGGGGAAGACGGCAGGAACAGCATTGAGCCAAGCATCAGCAAAGCCGCCCAAATCGACAGGCTCAGGTTTGTCTGAATCACCAGTACAGGGATCGCGACCAGCAGGCCGTTTTGCCCGACACCGAGTAACCCCGCACTGAACGCAAGCGGCCAGCAGGACAATGGTTTTTGCGGCGTTTCCGCGCTCTCAAGAGACGTCACGATGTTGCAATTCCATGTATTAATTGTGTTTATTTGTAAAATTAATTTTACCGATTCTAACAATTGTTATTGATAATGAGAAACCTTATCGGCAAAATTCGCATTATCATAACGAGTGGGATCTGTTTGATTATGACTTTGCCAACTAAAACGTCAGCCCTGGATGTGGCTGCGCAGTGCTTCCTGAATTCCCTGGTTCGTGAAACCAAAGACTGGCGGCTGACGGAATACCAGCCAACCGAATTGATCATCCCGCTGGGCGAACAGCAGGCGCTCCATTTCAGAGTGGCTTATTTTTCCCCCACCCAGCATCACCGCTTTGAATTTCCGGCGCGTCTGGTCACGGCCTCCGGCAGTCACCCCGTCGATTTCGCCACCCTCTCCCGGCTTATTGTTGATAAGCTCCAGCACCAACTCTTGCTGCCCGCGACCAGTTGCGAAACCTTCCACCAGCGAGTGATGGAAAGCCACGCCCATACGCAGCAGGCGATTGATGCCCGCCATGACTGGGCAGCCCTGCGTGAAAAGGCGTTGAACTTTGGCGAGGCGGAGCAGGCTCTGCTGGTCGGGCACGCCTTCCACCCGGCGCCTAAGTCTCATGAACCGTTTAACCAGCAGGAGGCCGAACGCTACCTGCCGGACTTCGCGCCCCACTTCCCGCTACGGTGGTTTGCGGTGGACAAAACGCAGATCGCCGGTGAAAGCCTGCATCTCAACCTGCAACAGCGGTTGACGCGATTTGCCGCAGAGAATGCGCCGCAGTTACTCAATGAATTAAGCGACAATCAATGGCTATTCCCGCTGCACCCGTGGCAGGGGGAGTATCTGTTGCAGCAGGAGTGGTGCCAGGAGCTTGTCGCTAAAGGGCTGATTAAAGATTTAGGCGAAGCCGGCGCGCCGTGGCTACCGACCACCTCTTCCCGCTCGCTCTACTGCGCCACCAGCCGCGACATGATCAAATTCTCCCTGAGCGTGCGCCTGACCAACTCCGTCCGTACCCTGTCAGTGAAAGAAGTGAAGCGTGGAATGCGCCTGGCGCGCCTGGCGCAAACCGACGACTGGCAGATGCTACAGGCCCGCTTCCCGACTTTCCGGGTGATGCAGGAAGACGGCTGGGCCGGGCTGCGCGATCTCCACGGCAACATCATGCAGGAAAGCCTGTTTGCCCTGCGTGAAAACCTGCTGGTGGATCAGCCGCAAAGCCAGACTAACGTACTGGTCTCCCTGACTCAGGCTGCGCCGGATGGCGGTGATTCGCTGCTGGTTGCGGCGGTAAAACGTCTGAGCGATCGCCTCGGCATCACTGCGCAACAGGCCGCCCACGCATGGGTCGATGCTTACTGTCAGCAGGTGCTGAAGCCGCTGTTTACGGCTGAAGCGGATTACGGCCTGGTGCTGCTGGCGCATCAGCAAAATATTCTGGTTCAGATGCTTGGGGATCTGCCAGTCGGGCTTATCTACCGTGACTGCCAAGGCAGCGCGTTTATGCCTCACGCAGCAGGCTGGCTCGACACCATTGGCGAGGCGCAGGCGGAAAACGTCTTCACCCGTGAGCAGTTGCTGCGCTACTTCCCTTATTACCTGCTGGTTAACTCCACTTTTGCCGTGACCGCCGCGCTGGGCGCCGCCGGGCTGGACAGTGAAGCGAATCTGATGGCTCGCGTACGAACGTTGCTGGCTGAAGTGCGTGATCAGGTGACTCATAAAACCTGTCTCAACTACGTGCTGGAAAATCCGTACTGGAACGTAAAAGGTAACTTTTTCTGTTATCTGAACGACCACAACGAGAACACCATCGTCGATCCCTCGGTGATCTACTTCGATTTCGCCAACCCGCTGCTGGCTCAGGAGGGCTAAATGTCTAAGGCAAACATCGTTCACAGCGGATATGGACTGCGCTGTGAAAAACTCGACAAGCCTCTGAATCTTAGCTGGGGGCTGGACAATAGCGCGGTGCTGCGCTGGCCGGGGTGGCTGCGCGACGCGCTGGATCAGATATTTATCGCCGCACCGCAACTTTCAGCGGTGGTTCTCCCCTGGGCCGAATGGCGCGAGGAGCCACAGGCGCTGACGCTTTTCGGGCAGGTAAAAAGCGACATCATCCATCGCGCCGCCTTCTGGCAGTTACCGCTATGGCTGAGTTCTCCGGCAAACCGGGCCTCCGGCGAAATGGTTTTTGATGCAGAGCGTGAGATTTATTTCCCGCTGCGCCCGCCCCGTCCGCAGGGCGAGGTTTATCGCCGTTACGATCCACGCGTTCGCAAGACGCTGAGTTTCCGCGTTGCCGATCCCGTTCTTGATGCAGAACGTTTCACCCGCTGGATGAACGATCCGCGCGTTGAGTATTTCTGGGAGCAAAGCGGCTCGCTGGAGGTACAGACCGCCTATCTGGAGCGCCAACTCACCAGTAAACATGCGTTCCCGCTGATCGGCTGCTTCGACGATCGGCCGTTTAGCTATTTCGAAATCTACTGGGCGGCGGAAGACCGCATTGGCCGCCACTATTCATGGCAACCCTTTGACCGTGGCCTGCATCTGCTGGTTGGTGAACAGCAATGGCGCGGAGCCCACTACGTACAAAGCTGGCTGCGCGGGCTGACGCATTACCTGCTGCTGGATGAGCCCCGCACGCAGCGTACCGTACTTGAGCCACGCGCCGATAACCAGCGCCTGTTCCGCCACCTTGAGCCTGCGGGATACCGGACAATTAAAGAGTTCGACTTCCCGCACAAGCGCTCGCGCATGGTGATGGCGGATCGCCATCATTTCTTCACGGAGGTCGGTCTGTAATGAATCACAAGGATTGGGATTTTGTTAACCGCCAGCTGGTGGCAAAAATGCTGGCCGAGCTGGAGTATGAGCAGGTTTTCCACGCGGAATCTCAGGGCGATGGCCGCTACTGCATTAACCTGCCGGGTGCGCAATGGCGCTTCAGCGCTGAACGCGGCATCTGGGGCTGGCTGTGGATTGATGCTCAAACGCTGCGCTGTGCGGACGAGCCCGTTCTGGCGCAAACGCTACTGATGCAGCTAAAACCGGTGCTATCGATGAGCGATGCCACCGTTGCTGAGCATATGCAGGATTTGTATGCCACGCTGCTGGGCGACCTGCAACTGCTGAAGGCTCGTCGCGGGCTGAGCGCCAGTGACCTGATTGATCTTAATGCCGACCGCCTGCAATGCCTGCTAAGCGGCCATCCTAAATTCGCTTTTAATAAAGGCCGCCGGGGCTGGGGCAAAGAGGCGCTGGAGCGATATGCGCCAGAGTACGCCAACACCTTCAGACTGCACTGGCTGGCGGTAAAACGTGAGCATATGGTCTGGCGCTGCGACAGCGAGCTGGATATTCAGCAGTTGTTGGCGGCCGCGATGGACCCGCAGGAGTTTGCCCGCTTCAATCAGGTCTGGCAGGAAAACGGGCTGGATAACGACTGGCTGCCACTGCCGGTACATCCGTGGCAGTGGCAGCAAAAAATCGCCCTCGACTTCATCGCCGATCTTGCCGAAGGCAGGATGGTTTCTCTCGGCGAGTTTGGCGACTTGTGGCTCGCCCAGCAGTCGCTGCGCACCCTGACCAACGCCAGTCGCCAGGGCGGGCTGGATATCAAGCTGCCGCTGACCATCTACAACACCTCCTGCTACCGGGGGATTCCGGGCAAATACATCGCCGCCGGGCCGCTGGCCTCACGCTGGCTGCAACAGGTTTTTGCGACCGACGCCACGCTTAAGCAAAGCGGCGCGGTGATCCTCGGTGAACCGGCGGCGGGCTATGTGTCCCATGAAGGCTATGCCGCGCTTGCCCAGGCCCCCTACCGCTACCAGGAGATGCTCGGCGTTATCTGGCGTGAGAATCCGTGTCGCTGGCTGAAGCCGGACGAAAGTCCGATTCTGATGGCGACACTGATGGAGTGCGATGAAAACAATCAGCCGCTGATAGGCGCATATATCGACCGCTCCGGGCTGGACGCTGAAACCTGGCTTACGCAGCTGTTCCGGGTGGTAGTAGTTCCGCTGTATCACCTGCTCTGCCGCTACGGCGTCGCGCTTATCGCCCACGGACAAAATATAACGCTCGCCATGAAAGAGGGCGTACCGCAGCGCGTGCTGTTGAAAGACTTCCAGGGCGATATGCGGCTGGTGAAAGATGCGTTCCCGGAGATGGACTCCCTGCCTCAGGAGGTGCGTGACGTCACCGCTCGCCTGAGCGCCGACTACTTAATTCATGATTTGCAGACCGGCCACTTCGTGACGGTTCTGCGCTTTGTTTCGCCGCTGATGGCTCGCCTTGGCGTACCGGAGAGGCGTTTTTATCAACTGCTGGCAGCAGTGTTGAGTGATTACATGCAGGAACATCCACAAATGTCAGCGCGCTTTGCGCTTTTCTCACTCTTCAAGCCACAAATTATTCGCGTAGTGCTGAACCCGGTAAAACTGACCTGGCCCGACCAGGACGGCGGCAGCCGCATGTTGCCGAATTACCTTGAGGATCTGCAAAACCCGCTGTGGCTGGCAACCAGGGACTGAATCATGACAAACACTGTAGATTTTATTGGCGTAGGCATCGGCCCGTTCAACCTGAGCATCGCGGCGCTGTCTCATCAGGCCGAAGGATTAAGCAGCCGCTTCTTTGACGGCCGCCCGCATTTTGCCTGGCATCCCGGCATGCTGGTGCCGGACTGCCATATGCAGACCATGTTCCTGAAAGATCTGGTTAGCGCTGTGGCTCCCACAAGCCCGTACAGCTTTGTTAACTATCTGGTGAAGCGCAAAAAATTCTACCGCTTCCTGACCACCGAACTGCGTACCGTGTCCCGCGATGAGTTTTCCGACTACCTGCGCTGGGCCGCCGAAGGGATGAACAATCTGCATTTCAATCATACCGTTGAAAGTATTGATTTCGACGAGAGACGCCAGCGGTTTGTGGTGCAGACCAGCCAGGGCGAAAGCGTTGCCCGCAATATCTGCCTTGGCATTGGCAAGCAACCGCACCTGCCGCCTTGCGTAAAAACGGCGACGCAAACCTGCTTCCACGCCAGTGAAATGAGCCTGCGCCAGCCAGACCTCGGCGGCAAGCGAGTCACCGTGGTTGGCGGCGGGCAAAGCGGCGCCGACCTGTTCCTCAATGCGCTGCGCGGAGAATGGGGCGACGTTGCAGAGATCAGTTGGGTCTCGCGCCGCAATAACTTTAACGCGCTGGATGAGGCGGCGTTCGCCAACGAATACTTCACGCCTGAGTACGTTTCAGGCTTCGTCGGTCTGAATGAAAGCGCGCGCCAGAAGATGCTCGACGAGCAGAAAATGACCTCCGACGGCATCACAGCCGACTCGCTACTGACCATCTATCGCGAGTTGTATCACCGCTTCGAGGTACTGAGGCAACCGCGTAACGCCCGTCTGCTGCCAAGCCGCTCGGTCAGCGGGCTGGAAAGTCGCGGCCAGAGCTGGCAACTGCTGCTGGAGCATCATCTGGATAACGGCTATGACACTCTGGAAAGCGACGTGGTGATTTTCGCCACCGGCTACCGTCCCGCGCTGCCGCAGATACTTTCACCGCTGATGTCGCGAATCGCCATGCGCGATGAGTGCAATTTCAAAGTACGCGACGACTTCACCCTGGAGTGGAACGGCCCGAAAGAGAACAACATCTTCGCGGTCAACGCCAGTATGCAAACCCACGGCATCGCCGAACCACAGCTCAGCCTGATGGCCTGGCGCTCCGCCCGTATTCTTAATCGCGCGCTGGGGCGTGATTTATTCGATCTCAGTATGCCGCCCGCCCTGATTCAATGGCGCAGCGGCAGCCGGGAAAAACCGCAGCCGGAGGCTGCTTCTTTAACTCGCTACACAGCATCTTTGGGCTGATTTTTTCCGCCCGTGTGAAGGAATAATGATGATAAGCAAAAAGTATACGCTTTGGGCTCTCAACCCACTGCTTCTCGCCATGATGGCGCCAGCAGTCGCTCAACAAACCGATGATGAAACGCTCGTGGTGTCTGCCAACCGCAGCAATCGCACCGTAGCGGAGATGGCGCAAACCACCTGGGTTATCGAAAACGCCGAACTGGAACAGCAGATTCAGGGCGGCAAAGAGCTGAAAGACGCGCTGGCTCAGCTGATCCCTGGCCTTGACGTCAGCAGCCAGAGCCGCACCAACTACGGTATGAACGTGCGTGGCCGCCCGCTGGTCGTGCTGGTTGACGGCGTGCGTCTCAACTCTTCACGCACCGACAGCCGACAGCTGGACTCTATCGATCCTTTCAATATCGACCATATTGAAGTGATCTCCGGCGCGACGGCCCTGTACGGCGGCGGCAGTACCGGTGGTCTGATCAACATCGTGACCAAAAAAGGCCAGCCGGAAACCCAGATGGAGTTTGAGGCTGGCACCAAAAGCGGCTTTAACAGCAGTAAAGATCACGATGAGCGCATTGCCAGCGCCATCTCCGGCGGCAATGACCATGTCTCCGGGCGTGTTTCAGTGGCGTACCAGAAGTTTGGCGGCTGGTTTGACGGTAACGGCGATGCCACCCTGCTCGATAACACCCAGACCGGCCTACAGTATTCCGATCGCCTGGACATCATGGGCACCGGTACGCTGAACATCGATGAAACCCAGCAGCTTCAGTTGATCACGCAGTACTATAAAAGCCAGGGCGACGACGATTACGGGCTGAATCTTGGGAAAGATTTCTCCGCCATTAGCGGGGCCAGCACACCATACGTCAGTAAGGGGCTGAATTCCGACCGTATTCCCGGCACCGAGCGTCATCTGATCAGCCTACAGTACTCCAACAGCGATTTCTTTGGTCAGGAGCTGGTCGGCCAGGTTTACTACCGCGATGAGTCACTGCTGTTCTACCCGTTCCCGACCGTAAATGCGAACAAACAGGCGACGGCTTTCTCCTCGTCACAGCAGGACACCGACCAGTACGGCATGAAACTGACCCTGAACAGCAAACCACTGGACGGCTGGCAAATCACCTACGGGCTGGATGCCGACCACGAGCGCTTTACCTCCAACCAGATGTTCTTCGATCTGGCCCAGGCAAGCGCTTCCGGGGGGCTGAACAACCAGAAGATTTACACCACCGGGCGCTATCCGTCGTATGACATCACCAACCTGGCGGCCTTCCTGCAATCAAGCTATGACATCAATGATATCTTTACCCTCAGCGGCGGCGTACGCTATCAGTACACTGAGAACAAGATTGATGATTTCATCGGCTACGCGCAACAACAGCAGATTGCCGCCGGGAAGGCGACATCCGCCGACGCCATTCCAGGCGGCTCGGTCGATTACGACAACTTCCTGTTCAACGCCGGTCTGCTGATGCACATCACCGAACGCCAGCAGGCATGGCTCAACTTCTCCCAGGGCGTGGAGCTGCCGGACCCGGGTAAATACTACGGTCGCGGCACCTATGGCGCAGCGGTGAACGGTCACCTTCCCCTGACCAACAGCGTGAACGTTGGCGACAGCAAGCTGGAAGGCGTGAAGGTCGATTCTTATGAGCTGGGCTGGCGCTTTACCGGCGACAACCTGCGCACCCAAATCGCGGCCTACTACTCGATTTCCGATAAGAGCGTGGTGGCGAATAAAGATCTGACCATCAGCGTGGTGGACGACAAACGCCGCATTTACGGCGTGGAAGGCGCGGTGGACTACCTGATTCCAGATACCGACTGGAGTACCGGTGCGAACTTCAACGTGCTGAAAACCGAGTCGAAAGTGAACGGTAGCTGGCAGAAATATGACGTGAAGGTGGCAAGTCCATCGAAAGCGACAGCTTACATTGGCTGGGCGCCGGACCCGTGGAGCCTGCGCGTACAGAGCACCACCTCCTTCGATGTGAGCGATGCAGAAGGCTACAGCATTGATGGCTATACCACCGTCGATTTGCTCGGCAGCTATCAGCTTCCGGTGGGTAAACTCAGCTTCAGCGTTGAAAACCTCTTCGACCGTGACTACACCACCGTCTGGGGGCAGCGCGCGCCGCTGTATTACAGCCCAGGTTACGGCCCCGCTTCCCTGTATGACTACAAAGGACGTGGCCGCACCTTTGGTCTGAACTACTCAGTTCTGTTCTAAACTGCCCTCCTTGCCCGGCACATGCCGGGCAAATTCACCGAATGTCAATACGCAATCAATAGCATTGAACTATTTTTGAAAATTCAACAATAGGCCGCATCCTTTTATTTTTAATAAACAGGCGATCGCAACATGGGATAATAATCTGAAAGGACATTGTATTTTAGAGAGATGGTATGTCAGAAGGAGTTTCGAAAAAATCCAGATATGAAATTATTGCTATCCTGAGAGAAGAATTCAGGGTTAAGTCTAAACTGGATTTTAGTTTTAACGATCTGAGCTGGCAATCAGATTTACGAAAAGTTGACAGTTCATCTTTTTATATCGATCTCCCTCCCTCTTTTCAGCCTTCGTTATCTGAAAACGACGATGTCTGTTTTCAGATCCACAGTAAACTTGGCAGGATTGAGTTTGCCACCGCGCAGATAAACACTGAGCACAATAGCCCGGATAATATTTTCCGCTTTGCCATTCCTGAGAGCATAAACATACTGCAACGGCGATCGTCCCCCCGACTTAAGACAAGAGAGAGTTATCAATTCTGTTGTTCTGGTCGTTATAAAAATGGCGTTACTTTTAAACATACGTTAAATGATGTCTCTGACGGCGGGTGTTCTTTCATATCCACCCAATCTCAACTTAAATTTATGCGTAAAGATAATGTGTTAGAAAATGTTGAGATGAGTTTTGGTGAATATGGCAGCGTAATGACTAACTTAAAAATCATCAGCGTAACAGAACTCCATAGCGAAAAATCGTATGAAGAAGCAGATTTCCGCATCTCTTGTATGTTTCAGCATAAAAGTGACGATTATAAACATTACATAGAGAATGTTATCGTCAAATTAATTATTGACAATAAAATTAAAAATAAGATTTTTTTAGTTTAACGGACCGGGAAAACATTGAGTAATTTATTATTTTACACTGATGATAATCTCATTGGGCAATCAATCCTGCATTACATGGTGGACAATGAGATAAATATTACCACGCTGGGCTATCAGGAGATCGCCGGGAGAACCTGTGCCCCTCAGTCGGGTACGATTATTATCAATGTCATTCATAAGGATATCTCTGCGGCCAGGACGGTCGCCTTGCTCAATAGATTACGAATGTATCTCACGCACTGCACGCTGCTCGTTCTGATTGTAAAAAGCGACCTCGCCAGCTTATGCCGTGAACTTCTCGATCTTGAAAATGTATTGATTCTGACGGAAAACGCGTCTTGCTCCGATCTCTCGGCCATCTTCAAACATCCTTTAACGGCCCGCGAATATCAGCGCTTATACACCCGGCGAAAACTCACTACCAGGGAGCAGCAGGTGCTGGCGCTAATGATTGCCAACCATAACAATAAACAAATAGCAGAGCTTCTCAACATTGACTATAAAACAGCCCACACTCACAGGGCGAGTATTATGAGAAAGTTAGGCATGAATAACTCGCAAGTGATGAACAAAAGAATCGTCAATATGTTTCGGTGCTAAACATATTAAATGTGCAGATGACCAATCAAAAACCGATAATTAATTGTTAACCAGCCCCCTGTCAATCATTTTCACCGGCAAAAATATCACTTATATTAATACCACCTCCCTCTCACCGTTGACCTGATTTCTGACGAGATATAATGGACGCACTTATGTTTTTCAATCATAATTTGTCACGTAGCGATATATCCGTTCGATATGTCTTCCAAAAAATGTTTTCACCTCTCGGGGCGCTTGTCGCCGTTGAGTGCCTGAGCCGCTTTGACCATATCCCTGTTTCTCCAGAAGAGTTATTTCGTTATGCCAATGCGGACTTACGGGAAAGTATCTTTATGGAACAACTGGCGTTAATAGAAAAACATAAAGCGTGGTTTATAAAAAACAATGTTTCTGCCACGATTAACGTTGACGACCATATACTCAGCGTCCTGCTACGGCCAGAAGTGAAAGCGAAAGTCAAAGCACTGGGCTGCGTTCACTTTGAACTCACGGAAAACTCTAACGAACTGTTGAATAACTCTCTCGCCGCCTGGTCTGATTCCCACAGCTCCTTACTCTGGCTCGATGACTTTGGCGCTGGCTACGCGGGAATTAACGCGATTCGCGGCTATCATTTTGATTATGTCAAAATCGACAGAAACTTCTTCTGGCATTTAATGCAAAAAGAGTCTGGTCGGCCATTGATGGATGCGCTGGTCACCTTCCTTTCCCGTAACCAGCATAATGTGATTATTGAAGGCGTCGAAAGCGAAGCGCATAAGAAATGGTTGCAGGGTATGGAGTGGTTTGCCATTCAGGGGCATTACTGGAAAGAAGTCAGTATTGAACAACTGGTCAAAGAAGAGATTACGGTTTAAAAAAGAGAAAAAAATGCCGGAAGACTCCGGCATCAAAACCAACCTTCACACGCAAGAAATCAGTTATACACTAACTCCCAGGTTGCCCAACTGGTCAACGGGCCACTAGTCGCTTTCTCCGGCGCTGGCGTAACGTAACCGATGTAATAAGTAAACACACCGCCGCTTACCGCTTTTTCCACCAAAGGCACCCGGTTTTGCTGCGGGTCAGCCGGAACAATTTTATTGCTTTTATCCAGCGTATTATTGTCGTTGGTCGACAGCGCCAGAAAAATATGGCTGGCCCCATCCGCTCGTGTATTCGCCAGATAACCGGCATTTTCGTTGCCGACGGTATTGACTGTGAATCCATCAATCCAGCGCACACTTACCGTGCTGATCTCATCGTTATTCGCAGCGCCACCATCATGACGTAACTGACAGTTCGACAATTCCAGGGTGAAGGATTGCGGTTTCATAAATGCGCCCGCGCCACGGGCATGTACTTCCGCCAGGCTTACCGGAGCCAGCCAGACGCTACCGCTGCCCGCATTGTTGCCCCCGTTGAGCGCCACGCTACAGGAAATATCCGTCACTCGCCCTGCGAAGTCCACCCGTCCGCTATCGTAATTGGTTTCAAATCCCCACGCTGAAGAGGCGACAAGCATTCCGCTTATCAGGGTCAACTGAGTGAGTCGTCTGATATTTTTATACTGTGCTGAATCACGCATACCCACCTCCCGAATTAATCGTACGTCAGGTTAAAGATCATGTGCGACTCCACCTCACCGGTACTTGTGGTCGATGCGTATTGATAGAAGCGTGCACGATAAGGCAATGTAATGTAACGGGTTTCCTGGGTCTGCAAGGTGCCGATATTATATTTCTTGCTAAATTCCAGCGGGGTGCCATCTTTCAGTACCTGGACGCCAATCCCTTTCGCCGCAGCGTTTCCGCTTTTTTCGTTGATGAGCACGCCCTGAGCGGCAGTGGTGCTTGTCGCCAGGTTGCCGGAAAATGTCGTATGGATATTGGCGAAACCGGATTCACTTACGCCGCCGCTGCACTGCAACTGGATATTAAAATCTTTACCTCCCGCCGTGGTGCCAACGCCATTCAGATCGCTGCGCTTAATCGTACCGATATCAACGTTCATATTCTTACCGCTTAACACGGTACAGGAGGGCGAGACGACGGTGATGGCATTGGCGCTGAGGAACGTTTCAAGGATCGGGTTACTGCCGTTTTCCCAGTCATAAGAGGTATATTTCCCCGCCGCCAGGGTGCCACTGCCGGTCACGCTCGCAGTTTTAATCACTTCCAGCGTAAAACGGGAACCTTCCAGTGAATAACTGGTCTGCCTGTTGGCATAGGAGGAGTAGACATCCGGGTAGACAATATTGACCGTTGCGCCACCGCGACTAAAACGCAAGCCGATGCCGTCTACGTTTGTCGAATAAATTTTATTCCCCAGGTCGGTGGCTCCGGGCACGACAATTTTCGCCGCAAAACGGTTAGTACCGGCTGAACAGCTATAGCTTGCGCCACCCGACGCCGACATTGTCCAGTCACGGGACACAATCACTGAGCCCACCGGCAGATCCGGCGGAACAACCACTCGCCCGATGGCCATGTCTAATGTCACCGTCGGCTGTGAAAGGCGCGAGCAGAAAGCCCATGCCGACGTTGTCCCCAGCGCCATTAATCCAATAAAAAGCGTCAGTCTTTTACTCAGCGACATAGCGTTTCCTTTGTTTTTGCCTGACTCAGATCCACCGTACATTGCCCGCCATTCCACTTAACCGTGGCCTTTGACGCGCTGGCGTCGCTGATAAACATCATGCTGCCCTGCCCCACAACACCGATCTCTTTTCCGCTCGGGTCAAAAATCGTGGCGGCGAACGGTAACGGCAGGCCATTCGCCTGGCGCGCCTGCACCGTGATGTTGTTTTGCACCGTGGTATTGAAGGCAACTTTGACTACGCTCCCCTCCCACGGCACAACCTGCGCCACGGTACGATCGAAAGCGATATCGTCATTACTGCCTTTCGGGTCAATTTCAACGGCGTTAATCCGGTAAGGTCGCAGATACGGCAGAATGGCGTAGCCGTTGCTGTCAATGCGGGTTCCCGGCGAACCTGGCAACATGGCGCCTGCGGCATCTTTCGCTTCGATCAGCGCCATCGTGGTGCCGCTTTCCGGCGAGAACACCACGCCGTGCTGATGGGCAATCAGCGTCCCGCTGGCGCCCAGACCGCTCTGACGATACCCTGCGCCCTGACTATAACTGCCGTTCAGCGTGGTCCACGGGGTACGATAGCTGCCGTTCAGCGCCACATCGTGCTGACCTCCGGTCGCGGTGGTGGTCGATACGCCGTAGTTGAGGTTGTTTTCACTGTCCAGCGAGCCGTTGACGCCAATCTGCGAGATGGCGAAGTGCGAGTTGTTGAACGAGGTATTTGACGTCAGATTCGCGGTGCGATTCTCGCCGAACCACAGCGGGTAGCTAAAGTTGAGCGAAACGCGATCGTCGCGACGATGACCGGAGCTGTCCGGCGTATAGACGCGCTGAGCGCTGACCGACCATGAGAGACGACCGAACATATTGTTATAGCTGAGCTGATACTGCTTCTCCGTGCCTGAACGGTTCCAGTAATCCGAAACCCGACCGCTTAAGTAGAAACCGCCCCAGCCGTCCGGCAGGTTCTGGTTTACGGTAAAGGTCATGCTGTTTTTCTGTCGCCACACGGTGTAGTTGCTGTTGTGGTTCTTTTCCTGATCGACGGCGTACAGCGCGTCGTTCAGGTTGTAGTAGCCTTTGGTGGAGTAACGATACGCCGCCAGGACAATACTGGTCTGCGTTTCGGTGAACATGCGGTTAAAGGTGGCGCGGTAGCTCTGACCATGCTCGTCAAGGGTATCGCTCTTCAACCGCGAATGGGTGACATCGAATGACAAGGCGCCGACGCCGGTATTCATCCCGGTTCCCAGCAGGAATGCCTGATAGTCATCAAAACCGGTCACGCCAGCATAGCCGGTGAACAGGTTATTTAAGCCCTGTTGCCAGGTCGCCTGGTAGAGCATCGGCTTATTGCGCAGCGAACTATCATCAACCTTACCGGCAGAGAGCGCATAGCGGGTCATCCCCGGACGCAGTAATTGCGCTACCGAGGCATAAGGCACGCTGAACACCTGTACCGAGCCATCGGCTTCTTTTACTGAAACCTCAAGGTCGCTGCCATAGCCGGAAGGGTAAACATCCTGTAACGTAAACGGTCCCGGCGGCACGGTGGTCTGATAGATAATATTGTTGCCCTGACGTACCGTCACCAGCGCGTTACTTTGCGCCACGCCGCGAATTTCCGGGGCGTAGGAACGCATACCGTCCGGGAACATATTGTCATCGGTCGCCAGATTTACCCCTCGCAGGCCGATGGTGTCGAAAAACTCACCGTTGGTAAAAATCTGCCCACCGCTGACAATCGAGTTAATTTGCGGAATCGGACGTTGCAGGTAGGTCTGGTTGCTGTTCCAGTGCGCCTTCCCCTGCTGCTGTTGCCAGTTCAGGTTACCAATGTGTTTGAGCAGCCAGCCGTCCCAGGAAAGACCCGCGTTAACGCCAAGATAGGCGCTGCTGTTATCTGACCCGTTGGCCGATGACGTGTGGCTGTTCCAGGCGTTAGCCATCCAGCCTAAATTCAGCGCCGCAACGCCTTTATCCCAGAACTCCGGGCTGACAAAATTCTTAAAGCGCTGATCTTCGTAGATTTGCGGTACGGAAATATCCAGCCTCAGAGAGGACTGAATCAGGTTGTCGCTGACATTTTCTTCGTTACGCCACTCTTGCAGTCGTCCGCAATAGCCCTCTTTCGCGCTAAGCTGTGGGTTAAATTTTTCTGGCGAGATACCGTATTGCATCAGCATCGCTTTGGTGTAGCAGACGCCCATTTTGCCGTCTTTTCCACGGGTGATATTCAGGTCGTAGCGGCCTTTCCACTCACCATTGGTATACACATCAAGTGAGTAAACGCCCTCGGAGATAGCGCTCGTGGAAAAGCGCGACAGATCGACCTTTTCGCGACTGCCGACAATAAAGCCATCGTTAAACTGATAAACCGTTCCTGGGTTTTCCTGGCCGCTTGAAAATGGCGGAAAGCAGTACAGTGCAATCGCAATTGCCGTACTTAATCTTTCCGGGCGGATTGACCTCTGCTTCATGATCGTTTCCCTTATTTAACGGCAACTTTCACTGCGACATCTGCGCCATAGTCATTAATGTTGTTAACAGTCAGGGTCTCGCCTTTGTTCACTGTCGAGGAGAGCGCGATAGTCTGACTGGACTGTGGGGCAAACATCACCGTTTTGCTGTTCAGCGCTTTGCCGCCGTCACGAGAGATACGGCTTACGGTGATATAAAAAGGCGTGGGATTGTTGACGGACAGGCTGCTGCCGTTGGCGGAAAGCACCAACTTTTCCGCCGCCGCATCACGGTTGCCTAATCCATTCGGACGATAGATAAACTTAAAGCGAGAACGAATCGCCAGTTGCAGAATATTCTGCCCTTCATTTTTCTGGTTAGCCTCTACCGGCGGAATTTCCAGAAGGTTCAGCCACCATAATGTCTCTTTATCTTTAGCGAGCCCTGCATTGCTGCCGAGCTTAATACGCAAAGTCTGACCGCTTTTAGCGTCAACGCGGGAAATAGGTGGTGTAATAATAAATGGCGTAGTAATCGTATCCGGCGTTGCATCGGCATTACCGTTATCCAGCCAGGCTTGTGCCAGTGCCGGACGATCTGCGGTATTAGAGAGCTGCACCGTTATTTCTTTTTCATTTCCTGGATAAATAAAGCGGGTGCCATTAACAATAATGTTATTAGCATTAGCCGCAAAACTAAAAATGAAACAGAAAAAAAGGGCAATAAGCTTCATGCTGACCTCTGAATAAAAAAATAAGCGGCAGCAGCGGCCGCTTTATTATTGTTTTATACCGCCCCGGCGCGAGGCGGTTTTATCTCTCAGTCGATATTACTGGTAGGTAATTTCGTAAGTCGCATAGCTATTGACCACACCGGTTGTCACGCTGTCAGGCGTGCTGGTGGCATAACCAACATAGTAAGTGAAACGCGCGCCATCCTGAACGGCAGTCGCGTCGCCAGTCGCTTTCGGTTGAGCGGCGTCGCCCGGGATGATTTTCTTGGTCAGCGCGGTGGCGTTGTCGGTAGACAGAACCAGCTGGATATTCTTCGCGCCAGCCGCTTCCGTATTGGCCAGGTAGCCCTGTTGTTTGTCGGAAGCGCCCGCCAGCAGGTTGCCGCCGGTCCAGTTCACACCCAGTTTGCTCACGTCATCTTGTGGATCACCATTCGTCGCCTGGCAGTTAGAAACATCGATGGTGAAAGATTTTGGTTTCAGATAGGTATCCGCAGTCGCAGCTTTAACTTCCGTTAACGTTACCGGAGACAGATAAACATTAGCATCGCTGCCCTGGCCGTTTACGGAAACAGTACAAGATACGTCGGTAACTTTACCGAAGAAATTAACCTGACCGCCGCCGACATTAGTATCAGCAGCATTTGCCGCAGCCATGCCAAAAAATGCAGTCGCGATTGCAGCAGAGAGAAGAACCTTTTTCATTGCCATTTCCTTGTCAGAGTGAATTAAGTATCAATGAGCAAACAGTGAGTTCACACAAAAATCAGAAGCGATATGCGATTCTTACTTGTGCGACTGTTAATAGAAACTTCGACTGACCGGAAGCTGCTATATTTAAGGTATCAAAAACGAACTCGATAAAAACTCGTTGATGCTGTCGGCGTCAAAGAATGCTATTTCGGAGTCAAATATACATTTTTTCATATCTTGATTGAGGCCGTTTAACAGGATTACACCTATTAATCCTCACCTGAAAAATAGAAAAATCCACTCAATGGCATATTGCTATCTTAAAACTTCTACAATTTCTCTCTGTACTGCCTGTCAGTGCTTCACCAATATTGCCAAATAAGATCACCGGTTAAATTTGCGGCGAACCCGGCAAAGAGAAGCCGTTATTCTCCGATCATAGAACGGAAAGCCAGAGGTTTGTTGCCGATCGCAAAGCGTAAGTGTTCCACGACGCTGAATTGTCCTGTTCTGGAAAAATCGGAGGAGGATGATGGCGAGAAGCATACCCGGTGAATATACCAACACTATACCAAGTGTGACGGGGGTCGTTGAAAGGGAGTGAACTAAGTGCTTGAATAGTGGCGGAGAGAGGGGGATTTGAACCCCCGGTAGAGTTGCCCCTACTCCGGTTTTCGAGACCGGTCCGTTCAGCCGCTCCGGCATCTCTCCGTTCTGGTGGTTGCCATGATGCCAGGTAATTTGGCATTTTAACAGACCCTGTTCCTGCAATTTTGTTCAAGTGACGAGTTTGCGAGCAAAACGATGATTAAGTGGCCCTGGAAAGTACACGAAACAGACCAGAATGCAGCCTTGCCGTGGGATGACGCCCTGGCAATTCCCCTTCTGGTCAACCTGACCGCGCAAGAGCAAGCCAGATTAATTGCGCTGGCCGAGCGTTTTTTACAGCAAAAAAGGTTGGTCGCTCTTCAGGGATTTGAACTGGATGCGTTGAAAAGCGCGCGTATTGCGCTGCTTTTTTGTCTCCCGGTGCTGGAGCTGGGCATCGAATGGCTCGATGGCTTCCATGAAGTGCTGATCTACCCTGTGCCTTTTGTTGTGGATGATGAATGGGAAGATGATATTGGTCTGGTGCATAACCAGCGCGTTGTCCAGTCCGGGCAAAGCTGGCAGCAAGGCCCAATAATTCTGAACTGGCTTGATATCCAGGACTCCTTCGATGCGTCCGGCTTCAATCTGATTATCCATGAAGTGGCGCATAAACTTGATATGCGCAATGGCGACCGGGCCAGCGGCATCCCGTTGATTCCTCTGCGCGAAGTGGCCAGTTGGGAGCACGATCTCCACGCGGCCATGAACAATATTCAGGATGAAATTGATCTTGTGGGCGAAACCGCATCCAGCATTGATGCTTACGCAGCAACCGACCCTGCTGAATGCTTTGCGGTTCTGTCAGAATACTTCTTCAGCGCCCCGGAACTGTTCGCCCCGCGTTTCCCGGCATTGTGGCAACGTTTTTGTCAGTTTTATCGCCAGGACCCCTTACTGCGACTGCGTGATAACCCAGAAGAGGACAATATACCGACATCACACGTCCATTAAATCGCGGTTTTGAAGATTAATTAACCAATTGAAATGACGTGCGAATTTTACTGTTGACACGTTACAGCGCGGTCAGTATTATTCGCCTCGTTCACACGATTCCTCTGTAGTTCAGTCGGTAGAACGGCGGACTGTTAATCCGTATGTCACTGGTTCGAGTCCAGTCAGAGGAGCCAAATTTAGAAAAGCCCGCTTTTTAGCGGGCTTTTTGCTTTATATCTGATAATCAATGACCGCCTCATCCGACTCCATCACCTGCCGCTTAATATCTTCGACAGACAGCCCCGCATTACACAACTCAATAAACCGCCAGACGTAGTTGCGCTGTAACTGTCCGCGCTTCAGCCCCAGCCAGACGGTATTGGCATCAAATAAATGTCGGGTATCAAGACGCGTCAGCGCCCCCTCTTCCTGCTCGCCGCTGGATTGCTCGGCGACCAATCCAATCCCCAGCCCCAGAGCAACGTACGTTTTGATCACATCAGAATCCTGAGCGCTCAGGACAATATCCGGCAACAACCCTTTGCGGGAGAAGGCTTCATCAATACGGGAGCGCCCTGTAATGCCCTGGCGATAAGTGATTAGCGGCCAGTGCGCGATCGCTTCCAGCGTCAGTGGCGAGGTCTGCACCAGGGGATGATCGCGAGGTACTAATAAACTGTGGTGCCAGCGAAACCAGGGAAAGGCCACCAGCAACGGATCATTACTCAGACGCTCACTGGCAATGCCGATATCCGCGCCACCGTTTTGCAACAGCCCCTCTATCTCCTGCGGCGTGCCCTGAATAAGCTCCAGTCGGACTTCCGGGAAAATCTCGCGAAAGGCTTTGATCACTTCCGGTAAACTATATCGCGCCTGGGTGTGCGTCGTGGCAATGGTCAGTACGCCAGATGTATCATTGGTGAACAGGTCGGCCAGTCTGCGAACATTGCTGGCCTCATTCAGGATGCGCTCGGCAATGACCAGCAGCGCCTTACCCGGTTCTGTCATCCCGAGCAGGCGCTTGCCGCGCCGGATAAAAATTTCAATACCGAGCTCATCTTCAAGCTCGCGAATATGCCGACTCACTCCCGACTGAGAGGTATAAAGCATATTGGCGACTTCAGTCAGGTTGTAATCCTGACGGGCCGCCTCGCGGATGATTTTAAGTTGCTGGAAATTCACGCTTCGCTCCGAAGACATCAGACATGACGCTATTGTTAAAGTCTGAAGCCCGGCATAACAAATAATAAAAACCTGCATCTTATACCGCGATGGAATAACGCTTAGCTCACCAGCAGAAGCTCACGGTTTTCCAGCATAGGGCGGCTCACCAGCGACATCAGGATCTCTTTCACTGCCTGTGCCTGCGGCGTCAGACTCCCCCTCGCCGACATATTCAGCGACAGCGGTAAACTCATCGACGGCGTGGTGATACGCGCCATCCAGCCATTTGCCGCGCCGCTTAACGATCGGGCTGCCGACTCCGGTAACACCGTCACCCCCATCCCACTGGCGATAGCCGCTGTTAATGTCGCGATGGATTCGATTTCACCAATCACTTTTGCGGTCAATCGGCGTAAGGAAAAGGCCTCATCCACGCGCGAACGAACGGCGCTATAGTCGCGAGGAAGGAAAAGATTCATCTCCGCAACCGCCGTTAAATCCACGCTCGGCCCAGGGCAATCCCGGGTTCCCACCAGAAAAAGATCTTCTTTCAGCAGCGGCTGGCTGGTAATACCGGCCACCGGAGAACGCTCGTAAAGAACCGCCATATCAAGTTGGCCACTGAGTAATTTATCATTCAGTACCACCCCGCTGTTTTCATGCAGGTAGACCAACACCTCTGGCAATTCCGCCCGCACGGCCTGTAGCAGCGGCATCGTCACCGACGAGGCAGCCGTTCCCGGCGCCAGACCAATAGACACCTGCCCCCTCAGCGTTTGCCCGACGTTATTAACCGCCAGCTGTGCCTGTTCACACTGACGCAAAATCGTTCGCGCATGGGTATACAGGATTTTTCCTGCTTCAGTCGGCGTCACGCCGCGCTTTGTCCGAATCAACAATTGCTGATCCAGTTCCCCTTCCAGCGTAGCGACCTGCTGGCTGAGTGCGGGTTGCGCAATGTGTAATACTTCCGCGGCCTGCGTCAGGCTACCGATGTCGACGATTTTCACAAAGTATTTCAGTCGTCTGAAGTTCATTTTGCCTCCTGTCAGGAATACCAGTCATGATACTGGCTGTCATGTTATGGAGGATTTTGCAAAAGGCTTGCCAGTTTCTGGCCGACGCTAATTTTTATGCTAACCTGCTGTCAAATAAGAGAATGTGATTACAAGACAACGTTTTTAACGTTAACAACAGTTTCCGATCTGCCCCATAAGAGGTACGTTTGCACCAGAATGGCGCAAAATAGCGGCAGAATGAAAGATCATCGCTTTGTTGATTTTGTCAGCAAATGAACGCGCAATCGCATTTCACCCTTTGACAATGCTCGTGGGCGTCGTTAATATGCGCCCCGTTCACACGATTCCTCTGTAGTTCAGTCGGTAGAACGGCGGACTGTTAATCCGTATGTCACTGGTTCGAGTCCAGTCAGAGGAGCCAGATTTAGAGAAGCCCGCTTTTTAGCGGGCTTTTTGCTTTTCTGTACTCCGAACAACCACAATCAGGTATACGTTCCAGCCGCTTACCGTTTCTGGCCGTCATATTGACGACGTTCTGGCGAGCAACACAATAATAAACAAACCGCCAATACCCGCCGTAATAATGCCGACAGGCAGTTCCTGCGAGGTCAGCAACGTTCGGCTGACAATATCGCCGCCGCACAACAGCACTGCTCCCCAGACACCACAAAGAGGCAGCAACAGCAGATGCTTAACGCCAGAAAAGTACCGACACAGATGTGGCACCATCAGCCCAACAAAGCCGATCACTCCCGTCAGTGCCACTAAGAAAGAGGTCGCCAGCGCGCAGCACAGGAAAATTTCCATCCGCAGGCGGCTGACGTTAATCCCCAGCGATAACGCCGTCTGCTCACCGGCCAGCATGCCATCCAGCGCACGCCATCGCAGCAGAATAAAAGCGCTCAGTAATATCAGGCTCAGTAAGGCGAAAGGCAGATTGCCCCAACTGGCTAATCCCAGGCCGCCCAGTGACCAGAACAGCACGGAACTGGCGGCACGTTGATCGCCAGAAAAAATGAAATAGCTGGTTAACGCGCCAAACAGAAAGGAGATAGCAAGCCCACTGATAATTAACTGCTCAGCCCCGCGTTGCTTTTTGAAGTGGAACAGTAACATCACTGCCATAGCGGAGCAGATCCCACCAACAAATGCCGATACGGGGAGCGTCAGCGTGCCAAGCTGATTGCCGAATCGGGTAATGACCAGTACCGCGCCCGCCGATGCGCCCGATGACAACCCGAATAAAAACGGATCGGCAAGATCATTACGTGTGGTGGTCTGCAACAATGCGCCCACTATCGCCAGCCCTGCCCCTGTAAGTACAGAGAGCAGCGTCCTCGGCACGCGTAAGTCAATCACAATTCTGCTGACCATATCCGATACCGGCACATCTGCAATCCCTATCGCCCCCAGCACCTGCAACAGCGATAACGAAACAGCGCCTTTGGCAATACTGAGTAACATTAATCCTGCCAGTACCACCACCGCGCTCCACATCGCCCAGTGGTAACGGTACGAAGTGAAACTCATTGTGCAGCCGTCTGATACATGGCCCGAGCCAGTTTTTCTACTGCTTTGACATTCGCAGGGCCTGGCGTCAGTTCAGCATATTGCAGCTTCAGATAACGTTGGTGTTTCACCGCTGGCGTGAGTTTCATCAACGGGTGATTTTCCAGGAAGTGACGAAGCTCATCAGCCCCACTTCCCGTTTGATAATCCAGCAGAATGATAAAGTCCGGCTCAGTGGCAGCCACACTTTCCCAGGAAGTTGTGCCCCAACTGATATCCAGCGCCTCCATCGCATTTTTACCACCAGCCGCTTCGATAATGGCGTCAGGCATCGCGTATTTCCCGCTGGTAAAAGGTTTATCCTCTCCCGAATCATAAACAAACACGCTTAATGGTCGGGTTCCTTTCGGCGGTTTGGGCAGCGCCTCCAGCGTCTTTTTCCAGCGATTAACCAGCGCCCGAGCGTCATCTTGCTTACCAAAAATCTTCCCCAGCGTCAGTACGTCATTATAAAGTAGATCCATACTGGCTTTACGCTTATGCGCGGCAGTAAAGACGCAACTTTCGCTCAGAACAAAAGTCTTGATGCCATATTTATTGAGTGAAGAAGGCGTCACTTCCCCCCCTACTTTCATGCCATAATTCCAGCCTGCGAAAAAGAAATCTGGATTAACCGCCAGCAATGTTTCCAGAGAGGGATATTTCGGTGCCAGTTCAGGGATCGACCCCATTGCTTTTTTAAATTCCGGCGTCATTTTGTACCACCCGCTGATACCGGTCAGACCGACGATACGATCCTGTAAATTCAGAGCGAACGCCATTTCAGACATATTAAGGTCATTAATAATCGCTCGCTTTGGCGCTTCCGTGAACGTCACGGGTGTTCCACAACTCTCTATGGTGACAGGAAAATCCGCAGCCTCTACTGCCGATACCGACAAAATAGCAACCATGCCTGCAAGCAATTTTTTCATCACAATCCTCAGATATTTATTATGCATAGCCAGGAACTTCAAAAATACGCAGCGCTTTCCCCGTATCAGGGTGTGGTACGGTAAAGCAGGTCAACCCAAAAACGGGATAAAGGTTTTCAGACACCAGCACACGCTCCGGTGTGTCGCAGAGCACCATTCTTCCCTGCGACAGAAGAAGAACGCGGTCAGCAAAAGATTCAATCAGCGACAGATCGTGCAATACCGCCACCACCGTTATCCCCTTGTTTTTCACCAACGAAAGCAGTTCCACCCGACCGGAGGGATCCAGATGGTTGGTTGGCTCATCAAGCAGCACCAGGCTCGGCATCTGAGCTAACACCCGCGCCAGCGCCGCCCGCTGCCTTTCTCCGCCAGAAAGCGCAGACAGCGACCGCTTTCGCAACGCCAGTAATCCCGTCTCTTTAATGGCCTTCGTCACGATGGCATCATGCCTGTCGCGTAGTGCATCCTGGGCGTGCGGGATACGCCCCAGCGCCACATAATCCTCAAGAGCCAGCCTCAGATCGGGCGTATCATTTTGCGCCAGAACGGCGATCTGCTTTGCCCGCTGCTGCCGCGACAGCGCCGAAACAGACCGGCCCAGTAGTTGAATATCGCCCTTCTGAAGGGGGAGTTCCTGACTTATTGCCCTCAGTAAAGACGTTTTACCGCTGCCGTTAGGCCCAATAACAGCCAGGCATTTCCCTTCCTCAACCTCAAAGCGAATTGCACAAAGCAGTTCTCCGCCTCCGGGTCGCTGTAGCGACGCAATATTGACGCTTAGAGCACTCGCCGGGTTATCACTGGATGCGACGAATTGCACAATACTTAACCTCTTCCATGATTGAATCATTAATTGGATATGTTATATCATAACAATTGACGTTAACAACCCTGAGATACAAGGCGATTTCAACCGGGGCTCCGTACTATTTTTCATCTTGTCTGCGCGTGACGGATAAAATCATTTTCTCTTTCCGTCTGTCGCGGTAGTCTCATAAAGGCCGTTAATATGTCGGCAGCAATATGAGTCATCATTTCTCCATACTAATAACTAAAAAAACAGCACAGACAGGATAACTATGGATTCCACCCTCATCTCCACGCGTCCCCAGGATGAGACGCCTTCGCTTAATCGCGCGCGCCGCGCCGCATTAGGAAGCTTCGCTGGCGCAGTCGTCGACTGGTACGATTTTCTGCTCTATGGCATCACCGCAGCCCTGGTGTTTAATCGTGAATTCTTCCCGCAAATCAGCCCGGCGATGGGCACACTCGCGGCGTTTGCCACCTTCGGCGTTGGCTTTCTGTTTCGCCCGCTGGGGGGTGTGATCTTCGGCCACTTCGGCGATCGTCTGGGCCGCAAGCGTATGCTGATGCTGACCGTATGGATGATGGGTATCGCTACCGCACTGATTGGCATCCTCCCTTCTTTCGCCACTATAGGCTGGTGGGCGCCGGTATTACTGGTGATATTACGGGCTGTTCAGGGTTTTGCCGTCGGTGGCGAATGGGGTGGCGCGGCATTGCTGTCGGTTGAAAGCGCGCCGGAGAACAAAAAAGCGTTTTACAGCAGCGGCGTTCAGGTGGGTTATGGCGTAGGGCTGCTGCTCTCGACCGGTCTGGTCTCGCTGATCAGCACGCTGACGACCGATGAACAGTTTCTGAGTTGGGGCTGGCGCATCCCATTCTTGTTTAGCATTATTCTGGTGCTTGGCGCCTTATGGGTGCGCAATGGCATGGAAGAGTCCGCCGAATTTGAACAGCAAAAACAGGAAACACCACCGGCGAAAAAACGCTTGCCGGTCATGGAGGCGTTGAGCCGTCACCCTGGCGCATTTCTGAAAATCATCGGCCTGCGCCTGTGCGAGCTGCTGACGATGTATATCGTCACCGCGTTCGCCCTGAACTACTCCACCCAAAATCTGGGCCTTCCGCGTGAGCTTTTTCTGAATATCGGTCTGCTGGTGGGGGGACTAAGCTGCCTGACGATCCCCTGCTTTGCCTGGCTTGCGGACCGCTTCGGTCGTCGGCGCGTCTATATTACAGGTGCCTTAATCGGTACGCTCAGCGCATTCCCGTTTTTTATGGCGCTTGAAGCCCAGTCAATCTTCTGGATTGTGTTCTTCTCCATCATGCTGGCCAATATTGCTCATGATATGGTGGTCTGCGTACAGCAGCCGATGTTTACCGGCATGTTCGGTGCAGGTTATCGCTACAGCGGTGCCGGAGTCGGTTACCAGGTCGCCAGCGTCGTGGGCGGCGGGTTCACTCCCTTTATCGCCGCCGCACTGGTCACCTTCTCCGATGGGAACTGGCACAGCGTTGCCATTTACCTGCTGGCAGGCTGCCTGATCTCTGCCGTTACGGCGCTGTTGATGAAAAATAAACCACACGTCTAATCCCTGTACGGGGGCCGTCTGGCCTCCGTCTGTTCTTACGCAATGTCTGACTTTTGTTTCACATTCCTGTGACATACTATCGGGAGAGCAGTACACCTGTGGAACAAGGAGACAGACATGAATAATAAGGGCGCCGGCCTGACCCCGTCTCAGGCGCTGGATAAACTGGACGAACTCTACGAGCAATCGGTTCAGGCTCTGCGTAACGCAATTGGCAAGTATGTTGAAAACGGGGAACTTCCAGACATTACAGCCCGAAATAATGGCCTTTTTGTTTACCCATCGCTTTCCGTCTCCTGGAGCGGCAATGCGACGAATCCCCCCAAGACCCGCGCCTATGGCCGATTTACCCATGCTGGCTGCTACACCACAACCATCACCCGTCCTGCGCTGTTTCGCCCTTACCTTGAAGAGCAATTAACGCTGCTGTATCAGGATTATGGCGCGCATATCGCGGTTGAACCGTCCCATCATGAAATTCCGTATCCTTATGTCATTGACGGTTCCGAGCTGTCGCTTGACCGCTCCATGAGCGCCGGATTGACGCGCTTTTTCCCCACCACTGAACTGGCGCAGATTGGCGACGAGACCGCAGACGGTTTGTTCCACCCCGGTGAGTTTTATCCGCTTTCTCACTTCGACGCGCGCCGTGTCGATTTCTCGCTGGCGCGACTGCGCCACTACACGGGGACGCCGGTTGAACATTTTCAGCCCTTTGTTCTGTTTACCAACTACACCCGCTATGTAGACGAATTTGTGCGCTGGGGATGCAGCCAGATTCTGGACCCGGACAGTCCCTATATCGCACTTTCCTGTGCTGGCGGGATCTGGATCACCGCAGAAACCGAGGCTCCCGAAGAAGCCATCTCCGACCTGGCGTGGAAAAAACACCAGATGCCAGCCTGGCACCTGATTACGGCTGACGGCCAGGGGATTACGCTGGTGAATATTGGCGTCGGGCCGTCAAACGCCAAAACTATTTGCGATCACCTGGCGGTACTGCGCCCGGACGTCTGGCTGATGATTGGTCACTGCGGCGGCCTGCGTGAAAGCCAGGCGATTGGCGACTATGTGCTGGCGCACGCCTACTTACGTGACGATCATGTGCTCGATGCCGTACTGCCGCCCGATATACCCATCCCCAGCATCGCAGAAGTTCAGCGCGCACTGTATGACGCCACAAAAATGGTGAGCGGCATGCCTGGCGAAGAGGTTAAGCAGCGGCTGCGTACCGGTACGGTCGTCACCACCGATGATCGTAACTGGGAGTTACGCTACTCTGCCTCCGCATTGCGTTTCAACCTGAGCCGCGCCGTCGCCATTGATATGGAAAGCGCCACAATTGCCGCCCAGGGCTATCGCTTCCGCGTACCTTACGGCACGCTATTGTGCGTCTCCGACAAACCGTTGCACGGTGAGATTAAACTTCCCGGCCAGGCTAACCGTTTTTATGAAGGTGCGATTTCGGAGCACCTGCAAATCGGCATCCGCGCCATTGATCTGTTACGCGCAGAAGGCGATCGCCTGCACTCACGTAAACTGCGCACATTCAACGAACCGCCGTTCCGTTAAGGCATGAAGGTGTCTATGAGCAACCCAACTCCCCTTTCCGCCCTGCGTAATCTCCTGATTGCGCAGGGGCTGGATGGCATGATCGTTCCTCGCGCCGATGCTCATCAAAGCGAGGACTGCACGCCACACGATAATAAACTGGCCTGGTTAACGGGCTTTAGCGGTTCTGCCGGACTGGCGTTAGTGCTTCGCGACCGCGCATTGCTGTTTGTGGATGGCCGCTACCAGGTTCAGGCCCGCGCCGAAGTCGATCGTAATGATTTTGAAATTCATCACCTGCATAACGAGCCGCTTGCGGAGTATTTGCAGGAACAGGTTGCCTCCGGCGCACGTATTGCCTTCGAACCTCTGCTGATGGTCAACAGCCAGTTTGAGACACTCTCAGCTACCCACTGCGAACTGGTGGCGTTAGACAGCGATCCGTTCGACGTTGTATGGCAAAACCGCCCCGCCGCCCCCTGCGGCATCATCCGGGAAATGCCCGTTGAAATCAGCGGTGAAAGCAGCGCGCAGAAACGCGCGCGCATTCTCGACGAACTGGCAAAACAGCAGGCGGATTACCTGCCGATCACCCTGCCGGATAATATCGCCTGGATGCTGAACGTGCGCGGCAGCGACCTCAACATGGTGCCTGTTCCTTTCTCGTTTGCGTTATTGCACCACACGGGCGAACTGGAATGGTTCGTTGATGAAAAGAAAACTCAGCAGTTACCTGCAAGTTTGCTCAGCACGCTGACCATTTCCCCGCCGGGTGAGTTCCTTGCACGCTGTCAGCAACGCGCGGCCGGAAAGCGTTTCCTGGTTGATAAAGATTTCGCCCCGGTCGCCCTGCGCTTCGCCATTGAGCAGCATGGCGGTGACGTCATCTGGTCAGCAGATCCGATTACGCTGATGAAAGCGCACAAGAACGAAACCGAGCTGGCAGGATACCGCGAATGCCATGAGCAGGACGGCGCCGCCTGGGTTAATTTCCTCGCCTGGCTGGCGCACGAAGTGCCGCTGCGTGAAGCCGCAGGCAATCCAATAACGGAGCTGGAAGCCCAGGAAAAACAGCGGGCTTATCGCCAGCAACAACCGGGATTTCTTGAGCAGAGCTTTAACACCATTTCTGCATCGGCAGGCAATGCCGCCATGTGCCACTATCATTCAAGCGAGAAAACAAACGCGCCAGTCACAACCCAGGAGATGTACCTGAACGATTCGGGCGGTCAATATCAGAACGGTACGACAGACACGACCCGTACCCTCGCATTTGGGCCGCAGGAGCCGCAGCGTCGGTTACACTACACCGCTGTGTTGAAGGGCTTTTTGTCGCTGATTACCCTGCAATTCCCCAGCGGAACTCAGGGACACCAGCTTGACGCCTTTACCCGCCGGGCGCTTTGGGATCTTGGTCTGGATTACGATCACGGTGCGGGACACGGCGTAGGCCATCAGCTATTGATTCATGAGCAGCCGCACCGTATCGCCAAAAAAGTGAACCCCTGGCCGCTGGTGGCAGGCAACATCATTACGATAGAGCCGGGCTATTACCTCGCCGGACAATACGGTATCCGCATTGAAAATCAGGTCGAAATTGTCGAAAGCCGCCCTGGTTTCTGCAAATTCTCCACACTAACGCTGGTGCCGATCGACTTAAGTCTCGTGGAATTGCATCTGCTTAGCGAGGCAGAAAAACTGTGGATTGATGAGTACCATCAGCAGGTAAGAGAAACATTATCCCCTCGCGTAGAAAGCAACGCCCGCCCGTGGCTGTTCGCCGCCACCGCTCCCATACGGGTGCGCGCAAATTAACCCTGTATGCTGAAAACCAAAAGCCCGCTAAAAGTGGGCTTTTTGGGTAGAGGGTCGGGTTTGTGCCAGGAGTGGACATTGGTATTTCTAGTATCTCGTTTTCAGTTCCTTAGCAACTCTGCGAACTTCATCGTTACATCAACGTGTTCTCCCTACCTGCCTCCGTTGCTCTGAAAACTAAGATAAGAAATGAAAATTGTACACTTTAATAATGAATTAAATGCAGCGCAGGCAAATGATAGCGCAAGTAAACTGAACACATACCAGTCATCGGCCTGATCTCAGGACTTACCATGCGTTTGTTAAATATCTTTGTCTTTTTGTTTACTGCACTTGTAGTAGTGAAAACTATTCACGATAACCCTCCTTTTCTCTGCTCGATATTTTTGTTTCATCTCCTGAGTTCAGCGTTAGTCATGGGCGCGTTTTCCTTTTGTTTATTTTCGATACTGGAACTGGCGTCATGGCCATTGCTTAAATCTATAGACTGGAAGCTGGAAAAGAGATGAATACTCCCAAACTTTCAAGCTATCTCAACCAGTTTCAGGTGCTTATCAAAGTGGCAGAAACAGGTAATCAATCAAGGGCAGCCAGAGAACTGGGGTTGACCCCTTCAGCTGTCAGCAAGAGCCTTACCCAACTTGAGGGGGTTGTTGGCAATGCGCTGATTTCTCGCGAGTCGCGTCCAATTCAGTTAACGGCAAGCGGGAGACGAATACTTCAGGTGGCACGACGGGTGATTGCTGACATTGAAGGACTGGCTGCCAGCGTAGAAACTGAAACACTGCGTATCAACTGTTCAGTGGCGTTTGGTTGCACCCACATTCCGCATATTTCAAATGCCTTTCAGCAGTTACACCCTGGTGTGTGCATTAACGTCACACTTGACGACCGTCTGATTAATCTGGCGCGCGATGAGTTTGATATCGCCTTAAGGATCTCTTCGGAAGCGGCACAATATGAAGAAGATGATATGTGCCTGATGGATATCAGCTGGTTCTACTGCGCCTCTCCGGAATACCTGAAGTGTCATCCGCCGATTTACACCCCCGCCGATTTACGTTTTCATCAGTGTCTGGTCTACCCGCAAATGACCAGCGAGGGACGATGGACATTTCACCACGGAGTCAAGAGTGAAACGGTAAAAGTAATGCCCTATTTTTCGTGTAATTCCAGCCTGCTATTGCTGCAAAGAGCGTTAGCCCATGGTGGGGTTGCCTGTCTGCCGGATTATCTGGTGAGCCATTATCTGGATTCCGGGAAGTTAATACGTGTGTTGCCAGCTCACGATCCTGGCGTCACACATCGTTTGCAGGCCATTGTCTCGCCTTCAGTACAGGAGGACAAAACTATTATTCATTTCCTGGACTTTCTGAAGACTGTATTACGGGAAAAAATGTGATGGCGCGTTGATCATTGACGACACTATCTGTGAATAACATTCACAGTTATTGTTATATATCACTGCGAATCACAATTCAGCGATGCTGTCATCGGGACAATATTGTTTTACCAACATCTTCGTTAAAAGATGATCTTACAGAAATAGATTCTGTAATGACTAAAACCCTACACACATATTTATGGTTCGACAGAAAGCCAGAAAATATAAGTCTCTTTTAAGAGGTTGAAAATGATGGTAAACAGTGAAGATGCAGTGATTAAACATAGAATCCCATTCACCACCTACGATCTCGGATGGGTAGTATTGTGCATCGGCATGGCGATAGGCGCAGGTATTATCTACATGCCGATTCAGGCTGGTGTAAAGGGAATATGGGTATTTGTTGCCTCTATTTCATTAAGCTATCCAGCAATCTACTGGCTTCAAGACTTGTACCTTAAAACCTTAACCCAGACCCCAGCCTGTGACAGCTATGCAGAAATTATAACCCAGTATCTTGGTAAAAACTGGGGAGGATTATTAGGCGTCGCTTACTTTTTAATGTTGCTAATGGGTATTTTGAATTATGCCATGAGTCTGGTAAACGACAGCGCTGCGTATTTGCATAGCTACCACATTACCGACGATTTTTTATCCAAAACAGCATGGTATCCCCTGATTTTATTAGGTGTGATGGTGTTGATTGCTAACCAGGGTGAAAGATGGTTGTTTCGTATCTCCGGACCGATGATTTTCTTTAAACTTGCCGTGATTGTCTTTCTTGGCGCGGTAATGACCCCGTACTGGAGTATCAGCAATATCTCTGCTTTTCCTCCTGTCATGAGCTTTCTACGGGATGTTTTGCTAACGCTGCCATTTACGTTGTTTTCAATTTTGTTTGTTCAGATCCTCAACCCAATGAACATCGCGTATCGCAAACTGGAGTCCGACCCGGTTATTGCTTCACTACGAGCGATCCGTGCTACGCGCATTGCCTACATCGTACTTGTCGTCAGCGTGCTGTTCTTCGCCTTCTCCTTTAGTTTCTCTATTACCAAAGAGGAGGCAGCGTCAGCCCTTGAACAAAATATCTCTGCTCTGGCGCTGGCATCACAAATCATGCCGGGAAATTTAGTGAGCATACTTTCAGTAACACTGAATATCTTTGCAATATTAACGGCATTCTTCAGTATTTATCTGGGGTTCAAAGAAGCCATTATGGGACTAACGGTTAATATGATATCCCGCATCTCAGGCAGCGAAAACATTAACCGCAGGTTGCTTTCAATCATTATTGCCGTAGCGATTGTCGTATTTCTCTGGGTTTGGGTCAGTTTTGATTTTTCAGTGATGCTGCTCATGCAAATTTCTGGCCCAGTATTTGGACTGGTAGCTTGTTTAATACCATTCTATCTGGTGAAAAGAGTCTCGGCGCTGGACAACCTGCGAGCCGGTAAAAATTATTATGTTGCATTTTATGGCGTTCTTCTTTGCATCTCGCCCTTTTTAAAATTTGTTGAATAAAATTGACCAACAGACCTGGTCATAAATTATGGATGTGTATATGAATAATCAATTCCTGAAATTATCAACCCGCTTAACACAAATGGGGCGGGATACTCGCGAACAGCACGGTTTTGTGAACAGCCCGGTGTATCGCGGTTCAACCGTTGTATTTGAAACTGTGGAAGATCTCGAAAACAATCGAGCGGCCTTTGCTTACGGTACGCTGGGCACGCCAACTATTAAAAATCTGGAAGATGCATGGACGGAGCTTGCAGGGGCTGCTGGCACAGTGATGTCACCTTCTGGACTGGGCGCCGTGGCCCTGGCGCTAATGACGACACTCAAGGCAGGAGATCATCTCCTGATGCCGGACTCCGTATACCGCCCAACGCGTAATTTTTGCGATCTCACTCTGCAAAAATTTGGCGTCACAACCACTTATTACGACCCGATGGTGGGAGAAGATATCTGCGCACTGATCCGCCCTGAAACCAGCACGCTATTTCTGGAGTCTCCCGGTTCGCAAACCTTTGAGATTCAGGACGTCCCGCTGCTTACCCGCATTGCACGTAGCCGGAATATTAAGACTATCATCGATAACACTTGGGCAACGCCGCTGTTCTTCCAGGCACATCAACACGGCTGCGATATCTCTGTGGAAGCCGGGACCAAATACCTTAGTGGACATTCTGACTTGCTGATGGGGATGGTGAGCGCTAATGCCGAGACCTGGCCTGCGCTACGTGCCACCTATGACAGTATGGCCATGTTACCGGGTGCAGAAGACTGTTTCCTTGCCTTACGTGGTTTGAGAACGTTGCATATTCGCCTGAAAGAAGCGGAAGCACGGGCACTGGCAATTGCTCACTGGCTTGCAGAACAACCTGAAGTCAAAACTGTACTCCACCCCGCAATGCCGGATTGTCCGGGACATGAAATATGGAAGCGAGACTTTACGGGATCGTCAGGGCTGTTCTCTGTGGTGCTTGATCCCGTATTCAGCAAACAGGCGGTAACACGCATGCTGAATGACATGCAGCTGTTCGGAATGGGGTATTCCTGGGGCGGTTTTGAAAGCCTGATTATTCCTTTCGACTGCCGGGAATATCGAACTGCGACAACCTGGAACAAGAAGGGAGAAGCCCTCCGGCTCCAGATTGGCCTGGAAGATCCGGATGACCTGATCATCGATCTGCGTCAGGGGCTTAATCGGCTGCATTCATTGACGTAATCGGTTTTTGCGGCTCGCAAACCTGCAAAATTTGCTCTTTCATCCATAAATGTCCAGGTGAGTTACTGAGCTGTGGGCTGTAATAAGCCTTCAGAATATACTGGGGTGTCGGGAATGGAGGAGCAAACACCACAAGATTTTTCATATCAAAAACAGATGAGATGCCCCGCTTGGGAAGCGTGATGACCAGATCAGTATTTGAAACAATGAGCGGGGCAATCATCAGACTTGGCAATTCAACAACAATTCGGCGGCGTACCTGCTGACTTTCCAGATAACGGTCGATAGCCCCACGGGATTCCAGCCATGGGCGTACCACCACGTGTCCGGCGCTTAGATAGCGCTCATGGGTAAGGGAATCATGAATTTCAGGATGACCGCGTCGCACAGCAACCACGTAATCATCAGTAAAGCAGGTAATGGACTCAATACCTCGTCGGGGGTTTTTCTGCTCTTCTTCAAAACCAAGGGCAAAATCGACTTTACCCGAAAGCAGATCTTCATCGGCGTTAAAATCGCGTGAGTAGATAAGCTTAATGGTAATGCCCGGCGCGAGGCTGTTAACTCTCGCGATCAGGCCAGGCAGAATCACAGCGGCAGTGTAGTCCGTGGCGGCAAAAGTAAACGTCTCCCGGCTTTTTTCCGGCTCAAAGTGTTCAGGCTCATGCAGGCAAGTCGAGAGACTGCTCAGAGCGGCGGAAACGTTGGCGGCAATGCTCTCTGCTTTTGACGTTGGCACCATGCGTCCGCCGGTGCGCACAAATAAGGGATCATCCAGTGAGGCACGTAAACGATTGAGCGCATGGCTCAGCGCCGATGGACTTAGCGCCATTTCGTTAGCTGCTTCCGTTACGCTCCCATGCCGATAAAGAGAATCGAAGATAAGCAATAAATTCAGATCGGTCTTGCGCAACGTCGACATCATGGTTCTTTTTTCCGGGGCAAATTTGAAAACAGCGATTAATGAATATTATACATTTTATTTTTGCATAAAATGCAGCGAAAGCATGATTAAAAAAAGATAGTATATTTCCAACAAAATGATTCTGAAGAGGCAAAACTATGTCTACCCCTGTATTCCGTCAGGCCACTGCCGCCGATGTCGATCGTTGCTATGATATTGAAATCACATCCTACGAAGGGGATGAAGCCGCAACGCGCGAGAAAATAGCCACCCGTATTAACCGCTATCCGGAAGGTTTCCTGTGTATGGAGCTGAACGGCGACGTTATTGGTTTCATCAATGCAGGCTGCGCATGGGAAGTCGTGATGTCTGATGAAGAGTTTAAAGAACTGGTTGGACACGATCCGGATGCACCCAATGCCGTGATTATGTCTGTCGTGGTTCACCCGGATTACCAGGGCAAAGGATACTCGTCGTTGCTGATGCGTGAATTCGTAGCGCATATGAAAGCAATGAACAAAAAAACCATTCACCTGTTGTGTAAAGATCGCCACGTCGATCTGTATGCCCATTTTGGTTACCAGTATATAAAACCGTCAGAATCAGACCACGGTGGAATGGCCTGGCATGAAATGATGATGACCCTCTGATTTAACGATCCAGACACGACTCTTTTTCTGTTCATCTCCGGTTTGCGCTGACAGTTTGCTGTGGTTGTCAGCGCCTCCTCACCTGATTTTTTTTATGCAAAATACTCAAACTTCTCGGCAGATGCTTAAGCGTACCCTGCGTACACGCCACCTTTCGATGATCGCTATTGGTGGTTCTATAAGGTCGCTACGGTAGTAATTTTCATTGTGCTGGGATTACTGATCATTACCGGTATCCTGCGTGGGGCACCTGACGCCGGGTTGCATAACGGGCAAACAGGTTCAGGGCCATTTGCAGGCAATATCTTCAGTATGATCGGCGTGGCGATGGTTGTTGGTGTTTCTTTCCATGGGACTGAACTGATAGGTATTGCCGCAGGTGAGGCTCAAGAGCCAGAGAAAGCCATTCCGCGCGCCATGCGCCAGGTTTTCTGGCGAATTTTGCTGTTCTACGTTTTTGCGATTCTGGTGATCAGCCTGATTGTGCCTTATACCGATCCGCACCTGCTGCAATCCGATGTAGATAACGTCAGCATGAGTCCGTTTACACTGGTATTCCAGAATGCAGGGTTATTATCCGCCGCGGCGATCATGAATGCGGTTATCCTCACCTCCGTGGTCTCAGCCGGTAACTCTGGGCTATACGCTTCAACCCACATGCTCTTTAACCTGGCGCGTGAAGGAAAGGCTCCTGCATTTTTACCCATCTGACACGTAACGGCGTGCCGCTGCTTGCTTTGCTGGCAACTGCCATGGTGTCGGCACTGTGTTTTTTATCGTCGATGTTTGATAACGCATCTGTCTATATGTGGTTACTGAACATGACGGGAATGACTGGCTTTATTGCCTGGTTAGGGATTGCCGTCAGCCACACTACCGTTTTCGACGTGGATATGTACAGCAGGGCCATAACGTTGACATCCTGCCTTATCGTTCAGCGTTTTTCCCTACGGGGACTATCTTTGCCTTCTTACTCTACCTGGTAGTAACACCAGGCCAGAACTATCAAGCGTTTTTGCATGACAAAATCGACTGGTACGGAGTGGCGTCCACCTATATCGGTATTCCGATATTTCTGGTGTTATGGACGGGCTATAAGATAACCACTCGCAGTCGCTGGATAAGATATAACGAGATGCGTTTTGATAAGCAGGAGTAATGGTTATATCGGTCGTCGCCAGCGTTTAACACTTTTTAACGCACAGTCAATCGACACAGCAAGGTAGTCTGGGAACTGTGGTGACCACCCACTGGCGATCGCCGTCCGCTCCGTGCCAGAAGCGGACATCCATAGGAGAAATAAACGATCAGTTCTTAAATTCGTTGTAATTTTTTGTATTCGCAAAGGGGTTTATGTTGGTTATATAATTACCTAATATTCATACAGTTGAATGGGAGATGTGGGATGAAGTTCTCGCACAGACATGGTTTTGATCCTGAGTATAGTAAAAAGCCGATACGGGAAGATGCTCCAGAGTGGCTTCGCTCTTTATTTTTTGTAACTGTCCTCGATAATTTTTTGTACATTGATGGTGATAGCCGCATTGCGAATGATGAGAACAAGCCTTTGGGTATTAAGGCTTTGATCGAGCGACTTTGCGCAGAGAATGGTCAAGAAACAGATCAAGAGGATTTCGATTCATGGTACTGCCATGATGCTTTGAAAGCACGTTTGCAACATATGCGTTGGTTTCAATTTTACGATGCTGTTGAGATCATTGGAGATCTATTAAGAAAAAGAGATGTAGAGAGAGGCCATACTTGGGGTAAGAAGGTATTAGAAGACATTACTTTTACATCATATCGTCAGAAATTGAACGAGTTATTCGCATCTCGAAATATTGACTGGAAAATGAATTCTGCTGGTAGGTTAGAAACACCATTACCAAATGAACTAGAACAAAAAATCGATGAAACTAATAACTTATTGCAAGACCAGTTTGAACCTGCAAGGAGGCACTATGTGAAAGCCCGGGCTTTTGCATTAGGTGCGCATAAGGATCCAGAAAATTCCATAAAAGAATCGATAAGTGCAATAGAAAGCATGTGTCGGACTTATTATCCGTCAGCCTCAACCCTGGGCGAGGTATTAAAACTGATGAGAAAAGAAAACACTATCTCACCTATGCTATTAACTGTAATAGAAAAATTTTACGCATATACAAATGCAGAGCCAGCAGTAAGACATGGTAGCAACAAGGTTTCTTCTGTCTTGGAATACGATGCTGAATTCGTGTTGCATATATCAGCAGCATTTATTAGAACAATAATACAAAGAAAAGCTGTTTTGGATAACTAAGACAGACTTACAGCCAACTGACCGTCTCTTATTATTCAATAACATAATAATATTAGGTCCGCTCCTCACTCTTGAGGGACAAGCATACTCAAATCTCTCATATTACAGGAGATTTGAGTATGAAAACGTCACCGTGGAACAAAGACTATATCATCGGTCAAAAAAGACCTAGTTATCTAACAAAAACTTTTCACATGCCAACAAACTTAATTTATTTAAATGCTATTAATACAACTAATGTTTAAAATATATATTTTATATCAACCCAATTTTTTGCATCATTGTCAACTAAAGTAACGCTGTGTCCATAACTTGAATTTATAGCATCGATTACTGATTGTGATGGATGTCCATGTGAATGACCATCCGACTGAGCTATAAACAAAACATTATCAAAATCCGCAATTATTTTTTGATTGAAATTTAATTCCGAACCATGATGAGGTAATGTCATCACCCTTACCGTTTTAATCACTTTTGAATAGAATTCAGCCCATTTATTATAATACAATGATGTCTTAAGCTTTGAGTCACCTGTTAATAAAACAGATCTAACTCCTTTATCTCTATCAAAGAGAAAATATCGCTCAACCCGACTATTTCTAAAACCAAACCGCTCACGACAAGACTCATTAACAACTTCCATCTCAGCTTCTTGATTATTAATAATCAAGAGATTGATTGATATTACATTATGATCGCCAGCAAGTTTTAAATAACACTCGCGTAATTTCTTTCTTTCCTCCGTGCTAGTTAATATTTTAAGTATTTTTTTCTTACTTAACTCAGAAAAGCCATTTTCAATTAACTGCTGACTGAAAATTTCAATTTTCTTACGTGAACGGGGCGGTATCCAAGAAATAAATGACATTAGTGTATCAGTTTTGTTTTCCCCTATCCTTTTAACCAACCAACGGTTACATTCAACATCTCCTTTGGAGTCAGATATTTTCATTGGTAAGCTTACAGCGCTATCCTTAATGTTTTCACTATTAAACATAGGGGGGTCAAAATTATCATCAATATCACTGGGGTAAAGTAAAGATATATCTGCCTCAGGCAACCTTGATTTTACCCATTTGACAGGATCAACGAGAAACTCCATAAAAAGACCTGACGTCGAATTAGAACATAGCTCCGATGCAATTAAGTAATAGCTATCATGGATATCTAGGTATGGTAATACAACCTTGCGTATTTTGTTATCTACAAGCTGACATAAATGGTCAAATCCATTTATATGGTCTGAATCCAAATGAGAGATGTATACCACATCAATATGTTTCTCATCAATATTAAAGAGAGATTTAGCCACATCCATCTCCCTACGCAACGCATTTAATTGGTCACTTCCGCAGTCATACACATAACTGTAAAGCAAGCTACCATCCCTTCCCCTCAGTCCTCCTAAACTAAATCCACCCTGGCCAACGGGAAACAATCTTTTATGAAATACTTCTCCGCTCATATATCCTTCTTACACCTTAATGTGATCATAAAATTGTCTTAAAGTTAAATTTAAAGCTAATTTTTACTAAAGAGTCACAGCACATTCCACCTCGTGAGTTATAGAAATGTATATTCAATCAGTTAGAGGATCAACCCGATTTTCTCTAATAAGATTTCGCAACGCAGTACGAACAGCAGTTACTTCTGCCATCCCATTAACAACCACACTGGACTACAATCCCCTAATTCTAAAGACTGTAACCATATCCTCTTCACAGAAATAATCTGCTTAATACTGAAGGTCATCTTTCTCGACGCGAATGTATGACATAACAACCTCAGTTAATTATCTTTTGATAGAATAAGACCTTCACAAAAGGTTTAAGCAACCTATCCCAAGACAACACGCTAAGCTTGCCTTGTAAGCATCCTGCTTAACCGAACAATTCGCTTTCAGAGGATTTCCGGAGAACAGCTCAGATGCCTTATAAGGCCAATGTCCGCTTCTCGCTCATAGCAGACTGTTCACTTACGTCAGACTGTGTTGCGTCAAAACGGACGCCACGATTAACCATTTTCTGCCTCTGGCGATCTTAATCGGCTCATAATTCGGGCCGATTAAGATACATGATTACACCGTCGGGATGGTGCCGCCATCTATCACATATTCGGTGCCGGTGATGGCGGCAGCATGAGACGACGCGAGGAAAGCAATGAGCTTCGCCACCTCAATGGGCTTTGACGGACGACCAAGAGGAATACCCCCGAGTGCATTCATGATGATTTGCTTACCGCCTTCGTAATCCGTTCCCGCCTGCTTCGCCAGTCGCTCTGCCATCGCTACCGAAGCCTCGGTTTCGATCCAGCCGGGCGCAACACGAACCACACGAACCCCCTTCGGGGATACCTCTTTCGACAGGCTCTTGCTGTACGCCGACAGCGCAGCTTTTGCCGCCGCATAACCGGTGGTCGATTCCGGTAACGGCAGTTCACGCTGGATAGAGGTGACGTGAATGATAACCCCGCTGCCCTGCGCCAGCATCCCTGGCAGCAGCGCACGATCTAAGCGTACCGCTGGCAGCAGATTAAGGTTGAGTTCCTGCTGCCACTCCGTTTCGCCCAGTGCTGCAAAACCACCTCCAGGTGAGGTAGAACCGCCCGCAACATGGATGATGGCGTCGACACCGCCCAGATGCTTCTGAACGGCTTCAGCTACTGAAGCACACCCGTTGACCGTGGTCAGGTCCGCCGCCACGAAGGCGTCGGCGATACATTCTGTGGGCGTATGACGCGCGGTGGTTAACACCCTGGCACCCAGTTGCTTTAATAATCCAACGACCGCTTTGCCGACGCCTTTGGTGCCGGCAGTAACCAGTATGCGTTTGTCCTGAAAATCAAGATCTAACAACATCAGATAATCTCCAGTGTGTTGATCTTGCCGCCGACCAGGCCGAAAGCATGCTTAAGCACTATCGGGCTGCCGGGAAAATTACCGACGACGTTTGAGGTGACTGTCACCCGGTGGCCTTCGGTGAGGAACTGAACCGGCTCAACGCTGTAGTCAAACGCGGCCTGTGCGGCACGTTGCCATGCCTCGATCGCTGCGTGTCCCTTATGCGTTTTACCTTCGTCTGTCACGACAGCATCGGCGGTAAAACAGTGCTTAACGTTGGCAATATCTGCTCCGTTGCTGATCGCAAAATAGTCAGAAATAGCGTGCGGTAGGGCTAATGACATGGCGCTTTACTCCCGTTGTTTACAGTACAGGAATTTTCAACATAGACTGTGAAATTGACAAGTACGCACGAAAAAGTGAGCAACTGAATTATGAGTAAGTTATACACTCCAGAATCTGCCGCAAGCGGCGTGGAGCATGTGCTGCGACTGCTGGAAGGTCGCTGGAAATTAATTATTCTTTTTCATCTGTTCGATGGAAAGGTACAGCGCTATTCTGATTTTGAAAAACTGATCCCGGGTATTTCACAGAAGATGCTGGCTCAGCAACTGCGACAACTGGAAGCCGACGGCATCGTATCACGCACGGTGTACCCTCAGGTGCCGCCGAAAGTGGAATATCGCCTGACCGAGTGGGGGCAAGAACTGTGCCCGGCCCTTGATGCAATGCTGAAATGGGCGGAAAAACGCGAGGATTAGTTGTCACTGGAGCCTTTTTGTCGTGAGCGAAAATTACTGATATCTGGTTTTCGCTCAAATCGGACATGGTTATGCAGAGCCTCTTGTCCGGCGTACACCAGGGGCAATGACGATATATTTGGATGGGTTACATCTGGAATGACGTGCAAATACCTGCGTACCATTCCCATAGTATTAAACTGCCTGAGTCATCACCGATTTAAACTGCGCATGCCACATGTCGTAAAATTTTCCCCGACGGCTTATCAACGCAGTGAAGTCCCCATTTTCGATGACCTCTCCAGCAGACATCACGATAATCCTGTCGAACTCTTTTATATTACCGAGCCTGTGCGTCACTGCGATCACAGTTGTGTTCAGGGCAAGAATATCATTAAACAGCCGGTGCTCAGTTTCAGGATCGAGTGATGAAGAGAACTCATCAAAAATAAACAGATTGGCCTTTCGGTATAGCGCCCGTGCAATCGCGAGCCGCTGCCACTGCCCTATGGAGAGTTCATCGCCGCCGAACTGCTTGCCCAGCCGGGTGTGCTGGTCATACGGAAATCCTACCTTTTTCAGCAATTCATCAACCGCTGACGACGGGGCTTCTGCATCATAATTATTCAGGGCAATGTTTTCGCCCACCGTGAACTCGTACTTTCCGTAATCCTGAAACACGGTGGCTATCTGGTTCCGGTAACTTTCAATATCCAACCTGTCGAGCGGCACGCCTGACACAGACACCGCCCCCTCACTGAAGGCGTACATGCGCAGGATCATTTTAATCAGAGTTGTTTTTCCGCTGCCGTTCTCACCGAGAATAGCGACCTTTTCACCGGGGGCAATTTCAAGGTTAACCCCATTCAGGGCTGGATGATTACGCCCCTCATACTGAAACCGAAGTTTGTGAATGCTGAGGGCAAAAGGTGTTTCGGCGGGTAAGGTAAGGTGCCCGTTTTTCACCGGTTCAATCTTATCCGTCATAAACGCATGGTAGCGGGTGAAAAAACTGCTCATGCTGACGAGATTCGAACCATAATTGGCTATCTCGTCGAGGTGCGATTTCATCATCACAATGGACTGAAACACCATCACCAGCGCGCTCACGGCAATATCACTGGTGCGTAAGTTGTTTAAAAAAAGAGTTACCCCGACGAACAGCATAGTCAGGCTCAGCATCATGGCCGGCACAGGCGTGATTAGCGCGCGGATGCGCTGTTTGTGCATGCGATTATAGGTATTGCTAGCGGACGCATTGAATTTAGTCAGCAGATATTTACCAAGACCGTAAAGCCGGATCTCCTGCAAAAAACTCTTGTCCATACTGACGCCATATACGTAGCGCATCGCAATCGCATCTTTAGACGTGAAGAATAAATCCCGCACATATCTCTGCTGGATACGCATATTGATGGCAATCATCGGTATGGCGGAAAGCGCGCAAATGGCCGCCCCTGCTCCTGAATAGTTGATCAGAACCAGCAGCAGACTGCCGGCCATGACGATTGCCCGGATAACGTAAATGATACAGATGATGAAATTAAGCGGTCGATACGCCGCTTCTTTTTTCAAATATTCCAGTTGCTCGTAACGCTCCTTATTATCAAACAGGCTCAGGGAAAAGGAGTCGTTCATACGGCACATAATCTTAGCGCTGAAGTGATTGGTCGAAATCTCCGTGACATCCCCCTGAACAAGATTGACCAGAGGCTGCATAAGCTGCATGCCAAGGAGTGAAACACACCAGACCGCAACGTTCAGCATCAGATCGCCATCGGTGGTTTGCACTGCATGCAGCGTGTTGATTATTTGGCCGGTCATAAAGATGTTGAGGGCCGGTATCAGCCCCTGAAGCAACACAACGACGATAAGTGCGGTAATACGAAGTGGGCATGACGCAAAGACGTACCTGATAGCCAGTAGCACTGACGACCTCCCTTGTTGCAGTAGCCATAGATCGTGTGAGTCGCAGATCATGATAGATGAGAATGGCACTCAATTGCATTAATGGAATGTAACAGTGAACTGGGTTGTGAAGTAGACGTTCTCTCCATCCCTGACCATCGGCCAAATGCAATCGCGACTTCCCCTCCCCCAACAGCCCCCTGGTCTGATGGACATTTATCACCCAAACTTAAGCCAAAGACATGGTCTGCGTGGGCATTGTGCTTTACACTGCGCGCTGTAAAAACTGAGTAGATAAACGATTAACCAGGCGGTAAGGCGATGAACGGAACAATCACAACGTGGTTTAAAGATAAAGGTTTTGGATTTATCAAAGATGAAAACGGTGATAACCGCTATTTTCATGTGATTAAGGTTGCCAACCCTGAGCTGATTAAGAAAGACGCGGCGGTGATTTTTGAACCCACCACCAATAACAAAGGCTTATCCGCTTATGCTGTGAAAGTCATCCCGGAAAGCAAATATATCTATATCGCGGGCGAGCGCCTGAAGCTCACGTCGATCAAGTCTTATCTGGTTTACAGCGAAGAAGTGCCAGCCGATACCCGAATTGATAAAGAAAACGCGGTGCTGTCTGTGGGCGTGCTGATGAGTAGTATCAGACCCAAATCAGCCGCAAAGCCCGGTGAAATGCGCTCGCTGAGAAAACTGGCAATCACCACCTTCCAGGGAACGACGTTAATCTTCTCAGAAGATGAGATAGACATAGAGGCCACGGTGAAACTGCTCAAGTAATTCATCTGAATCCCGTGCCGGAATACTGCGCCAGTTATAAACAGAATTCCGGCTCGCGTGCGCCAGGTACAGACGCAAAAATTACGGGTATAATCACATACATTATTCAACGGTTTCAGAAACGAAGATGACAAAACTCACCTTACAAGAGCAGATGCTAAAAGCGGGATTAGTAACCAGTAAAAAAATGGCCAAAGTCCAGAGAACGGCTAAAAAATCACGAGTTCAGGCGCGTGAAGCAAGAGAGGCTGTGGAAGAAAATAAAAAAGCGCAACTTGAGCGTGATAAACAGCTAAGCGAGCAACAAAAACAAGCGGCTTTATCTAAAGAATATAAAGCGCAGGTGAAGCAACTTATTGAAATGAATAGAATCAGCATTTCAAAAGGCGATATTGGTTTTAACTTCACAGATAATAACTTAATTAAAAAAATAGATGTGGATAAGGCGACGCAAGCCCAGTTGATTAATGGTCGTCTCGCCATTGCGCGTTTGGTTGTTGATAACGGTGGGGAATGTGAATACGCGATTATCCCCGCAAGCGTAGCCGATAAAATTGCACAGCGAGATGCTAACAGTATCGTCTTAAATAGTGCGCTTAGTCAGGAAGAGCAGGACGAAGAAGATCCGTATGCTGATTTTAAAGTGCCTGATGATTTGATGTGGTAATCAACGTTTGTCGATCAGCGTCCGGCGTGCCGGGCACTGAAAGAACTGAATGCCGATGACGGAAAGCAAAAAGCCCGCTAAAAAGCGGGCTTTTCTAAATTTGGCTCCTCTGACTGGGATCGCCTTTGCCAGTATGTGGCTGATAAATAGGCTAGAGTAGAAATCCCTTCCAGTCAAGACCCCTAAAATGACCCCCCTTTATTTTCAGAGAAAAAGCCTAATCTTTAGGAACCGCAGTAAGTAATATACTATTCGCGTGGTCGAAGAATCCGGACTGGATAAGATCTCAGAATAGGAAGTGGATTGGCCCCTATATTTCCAGACACTTTTTATCGCTTTACCCATTACTGGTTCGCCGCCGCAGATATTCCCGTGGCGAACGATATCCCAGTGCACTGTGCGGATGCCATTCGTTGTAATGTTCGAAGGCCTCCGCAAGGTTCTTTGCCGCTGTTAACCCGTCAGGTTTTGGCATGATGCTGATGTAGTCGCGCTTCATCGTTTTCACGAAGCTCTCCGCCATTCCGTTGCTTTCTGGACTACGTACCGCCGTATGTTTTGGCTCCAGTCCTACCATTCTGGCGAACTGACGCGTCTGATGAGAACGGTAGGCTGAACCGTTGTCTGTCAGCCACTCAACGGGGGATGTCGGCAGCCTGTTACCGAAGCGACGCTCTACTGCACCCAGCATGACGTCCTGCACGGTTTCACTGTCATATCCACCGGTACTTGCCGCCCAGTGAAGTGCCTCGCGATCGCAACAGTCCAGTGCGAACGTGACCCGCAGTTTTTCACCGTTATCACAGCTGAACTCGAAGCCGTCGGAGCACCACCGCTGGTTACTTTCTCCAACGGCCACTTTCCCTCTATGCGCCCGCTTCGAGGGCGGTATTGCCGGTTTACGCTCAAGCAGCAGCGCATTCTGACGCATGATGCGGTATACGCGTTTGGCATTGATCACCGCCATGTCGTCAGTTTCTGATTGTCTGCGCAGCAGTGCCCATACACGACGATAACCATAGGTGGGCAGATCGTCGATAACGGTATGGATACGAGCCAGCGCTTCAGTATCATCAGGCTTGCGCTTGCACCGACGATCCTGCCAGCCCTTCGACCGACGGGCCATGGCATGCAGTTGCGCACGTGAGACCCGGAGGCAACGACTGACAAGGCTTATTCGCCATCCTCCGGCAACAAGGGCACGTGCGCTATCCACTTTTTTTGTCGGCCATATTCAACGGCTTCTTTCAGCAGCTCGTTTTCCATGGTTTTTTTGCCCAGCAGGCGCTGTAACTCTTTAATTTGCTTCATTGCAGATGCCAGCTCCGACGCGGGTACAACCTGTTCACCCGCGGCAACCGCAGTGAGACTGCCTTCCTGATATTGCTTACGCCACAGGAACAGCTGACTGGCAGCAACGCCATGCTGACGGGCGACCAGCGACACGGTCATTCCGGGCTCAAAGCTCTGCTGAACAATGGCGATTTTTTCCTGAACGCTGCGCCGTCTGCGCTTCTCTGGACCTAGAACATCAATCATTCGGACTCCAACGACTAGTCTAAAACTAGTATTAAGACTATCACTAATTTAAGTGATACCAACTGTCTGGAGATTCATGGGGCCAGTCTA